>NZ_JNWQ01000009.1 GCF_000716875.1 Streptomyces novaecaesareae
GAAGACGGCATACGAGATTTCTGCCTGTCTCGTGGGCTCGGAGATGTGTATAAGAGACAGGGCGGGGTCAGCCCATCTCCTCCAGCGCGCGGCCCTTGGTCTCCTTGATGCAGAAGGCCACGAACGGGATGGAGAGCAGCGCGAAAGCCGCGTAGATCACGTACGTCGCCGAGAGGTTCCAGTCGGCGAGGTCCGGGAAGCTGACGGTGATCGCCCAGTTGGCGATCCACTGGGCCGAGGCGGCGACCGACAGGGCCAGCGCGCGGATCCGGTTGGGGAACATCTCGCCGAGCAGGACCCAGACCACGACGCCCCAGGAGAAGGCGAAGCAGAGCACGAAGACGTGCGCGGCGACCAGGGCGACGGTGGCGTGGGTGTTGTCGAGGGTGGCGGTGTCGCCGGTGCCGTGCCGGTAGGAGAACGCCCAGGCAGCGGTGCCCAGCGCGGCCGCCATGCCGATCGAGCCGGCCAGGGCCAGCGGCTTGCGGCCGATCCGGTCCACCAGGACCATCGCGATCACCGTGCCGATCACGTTGACGATCGAGGTGGAGAGGCTGATCAGCAGCGAGTCGGACTCGTTGATGCCGACCGACTGCCAGAGGAGGGACGAGTAGTAGAAGATCACGTTGATGCCGACGAACTGCTGGAACACCGAGGCGCCGATGCCGACCCAGACGATCGGCAGCAGGCCGAAGCGGCCGCCGAGCAGGTCCCCCGGCCGGGGCTTGTGGGCGGACTGCAGCACCGCGCGGATCTCCGCCACCCGGGCGTCCAGGTCCACGCCCTCGCCCTCCACCTCGGCCAGCACCTTGCGGGCCTGCGCCTCGCGGTGGTCGGCGATCAGGAAACGCGGCGACTCGGGGATGGAGAGCGCCATCAGCCCGTACACCAGCGCCGGGATGGCCTCGACGCCGAGCATCCACTGCCAGGCCTGGATGCCGCCGAGGTGGTTGGTGGACTCGCCGCCGGCGCCCTGGTTGAGCGCGTAGTTGGCGAGTTGGGAGATGGTGATGCCGAGCACGATCGCCATCTGCTGGAAGGAGGCGAGCCGGCCGCGGTAGGCGGTCGGCGCGACCTCGGCGATGTAGGTCGGCGCGATCACCGAGGCGATGCCGATCGCGACGCCGCCGACCACGCGCCAGGTGGCGAGGGTCTCGATGTTCGGCGGGAACATCGAGCCGATGCCGCTGGCCGCGAAGAGTGCGGCGGCCAGCAGCATCGTGCGCACCCGGCCGAGGTGGTCGGCGAGCCGGCCGGCGATCACCGCGCCGGCCGCCGAGCCGAGCAGTGCGATGGCCACCACGAAGGCGGTGGTGCCGTGGCCCACCGCGAAGTGCTTCTGGATGCCCGTCACCGCGCCGTTGATCACGGCGCTGTCGTAGCCGAACAGGAAGCCGCCCATGGCGGCGGCCGCCGAGATGAACACCACGTGCCCGAGGTGGGCCTCGCCGGACGCCTGTCGGCTGCTGACTGAGGACACACACGCTCCCGGGGGTGGACGGGCCCGCCCTGACGCCGAGTGGGCAGGGCTCGTCTCACATTCGAGCAGCGCCGGGGGCGGCCTGCCCGACATCGGGGCCGATCGGGCGACGCGGGGTCAGCCGGCGGCGGGCGGTGCGGTGGTGCGCGGTGCGGTGGTGCGCGGTGCGGTGCCGCGCGGCGCGGTGGTGTGGGGTGCGTCGGTGCGCCGCTGGTGGCGGCGGAGCAGCTGGGTACGGGCGGCGGCGTACTGGTCGCGGCCGCGCCCGCGCCCGCGGCCGTCCGCGCGCTCGGCGAGGCGGGCGGCGATCCCGAACTGCGCCTCGGCGGGCTTCTTGTCGTCGTACTTGAACTTGGCCCGCACCTCGTTCACCGTCAGCCGGAGCCCGCGCAGGCCGGGCAGTTGCCGGGCCAGCTCGCCGCCGCCGGGCACCACCCGGACCTCCGGCGTCTCGGGCTGGAAGTGCGCCAGCTGGCGGTTGAGGATCTCCGCCTTGCCGGCGGCGGACTCCACGACCTCGGCGGTGCAGTGGAAGTGCACCGAGGCGTAGTAGCTGGTGGGCGTGCCCGGGGCGCCGCGCCAGTGGCCGGGGGCGAAGGCGTAGCCGTCCGTGACCGCGAGGGTGACCTGCGGGTCGGCGCGTACGGCGGCCAGCAGCGGGTTGGGCGCGGCGAGGTGGAGCAGGATCTCGCCGCGCCCGGCGTCGAGCAGGAAGTGCGTGGGGACGAGCACCGGACCCTCGCCGGGGCCGCCGTTCGCGGCGAGCAGGCCGAAGTCGCGGCCCTCGGCCAGCCAGGCGCGCCATTCGTCCTCGTCGCCGCGGTCCCAGGACCTGATCAGCATGGGTCGCTCCTCGTCAGCGGGGGTAGCCGCGCAGGTGCGCGGGGAGCGGGAGGGTGGTGCCGGGGTGCGGTACGGGGGCGCCGTGCACGGTGGTGACCGGGATCAGGCCGGACCAGTACGGGAGGTCGGTGTCCTCCGGGTCGTCGTCGGCGCCGTCGTCGCGGGTCTTGGCCGAGACCTCGTCCAGCTCCAGCCGGAGGACGGCGGTGGCGGCGAGCTCCTTGGCGTTGGCCGGGCGGACCTCGGCGGAGCGGCCGGGTATCGCGTGGTCGACCAGGGCGTCCAGTGCGACGTCCAGCTCCTGCGGGTCGGTGACCTGGTACGCGGTGCCGTGGGCGACGACGGAGCGGAAGTTCACCGAGTGGTTGAACGCGGACTTGGTCAGCACCAGCGCGTCGACCTGGGTGACGGTGACGCAGACCGGCATGCCCTGCTCGCCGGAGGCGCCGCGCAGCGGGCGGCTGCCGGTGGAGCCGTGGACGTAGAGCCGGCTGCCGACCCGGGCGTAGATGGTCGGCAGGACGACGGGGGCGCCGTCGACGACGAAGCCGAGGTGGCAGATGTAGGCGCTGTCGAGGATGGCGTGGATCGCCTCCTGCTCCCAGGTGGCCCGGTCCTTGTAGCGGGTCGGGGTCGTCCTGGGGGTGCGGGAGTAGGTGGGCGAGCCTTCCGTGGTGTCTGACATGACATCCTCTATGTACTAGTGCATAATTTGCTTTGTGCTAGGAGACTATCCGCTGAAAGGGCGACGCGCCAGCGAAATCGCGGCGCACATCGAACAGGGCGTGAGCAGCGGATTGCTCGCCCCCGGAACCGCGCTGCCCCCGCTGCGCGACCTCGCCGCCGAACTCGGCGTCAACCCCAACACCGTCGCCGCGGCCTACCGCCTGCTGCGCGACCGCGGTGTGATCGAGACCGCCGGCCGCAAGGGCAGCCGGATCCTCCCCAGGCCCGCGCTCACCCCGCGCGACCAGATCCGCATCCCCGTCCCGCCGAACGCCCGGGACCTCTCCGGCGGCAACCCCGACCCGGCACTGCTGCCCGACCTCGCCCCGGCCCTCGCGGCCGCCGCCGAGGCCGCCCGCACCGAACCCGTCCTGTACGGGCACCCGGCCGTCGACCCCGCCCTGCTCGCGCTCGCCCGCGCCTCCTTCGAGGCCGACGGCCTGCCCGGCGGCCCGATCGTCGTCGCCTCCGGCTCGCTCGACACCATCGAGCGCATCCTCGTCGCCCGGCTGCGCCCCGGCGACGCGGTGGCCGTCGAGGACCCGGGCTGGGGCAGCCTGCTCGACCTGCTGCCCGCGATGGGGCTGCGGCAGGTGCCCGTCCGGCTGGACGACGAGGGCCCGCTGCCGGACGCGCTCGCGGCGGCCCTGGCCGAGGGCGTCCGGGCGGTGGTGGTCACCAGCCGGGCGCAGAACCCGACCGGCGCGGCGCTCACCGCCCGCCGGGCCGAGGCGCTGAAGTCCGTCCTGGCCGGGCACCCCGGGGTGCTGCTGATCGAGGACGACCACGGGCACGGCATGGTCGACCAGCCCTACCACCCGCTGGTCGGGGCCGGCTCGCGGCACTGGGCGGTGGTGCGCTCGGCGGCCAAGGCGTACGGGCCGGACCTGCGGCTCTCGGTGGCCGTCGGAGACGAGGAGACGATCGGACGGGTCGCCGGGCGGCTGCGGCTGGGTGCAGGCTGGGTCAGCCACCTGCTGCAGCGCACCGTCGCCGAGCTGTGGCGCAGCGACGCCGCGCCGGTCGCGCAGGTGGCGGCCGTCTACCGGGCCCGGCGGGACGCGCTGTTGGGCGAGCTGGCGGCGCGCGGGATCGAGGCGCACGGGGAGAGCGGGCTGAACGTCTGGGTGCCGGTGCCGGACGAGACCTCGGCGCTGGCGGCGCTGGTGCAGCGCGGCTGGGTCGCGGCGCCCGGCGCCCGGTACCGGATCCAGTCGCCGCCCGGGCTGCGGGTCACCACCGCGCGGCTGGAGGCGGCGCAGGCGCGGGAGTTGGCGGAGGACCTGGCGGCGGTGCTGGGGGCGGGCTCGGGCGGGTCGCGGTTGGTCTGAACCCGTCGGTAACAAAGCGGAAACCTCCCGCAGATACCTAGCGGTAACAGGCGCGGCCATGCCATCTTCATCGCGCCACCGGCCGGCGGTCCACCCTCACCTACGCGTCTTTCCGTGCCCCACACCACGGGAAGACCGAGCCGCAGGAGTTCCGCGTGCCCGAAAACTGTTCAAGCATCACCCGCAGCGCACCTCGACTCGGCCGACGGCTGCTCACCGCAGCCTTCGCCCTCCCGCTCGCCGTCGCGGGCCTGGCCGTCGCCGCACCGGCCCACGCCGCGCCGTCCGCGCCCTCCGCGATCCCCTCCGGGCCCACCGCCAGCGTCTCGCTCGGCGACAGTTACATCTCCGGTGAAGCCGGGCGCTGGAAGGGCAACGCGGCCGGCACCAGCGGCAGCCGCAACGGCACCGACCGGGCCTGGACCGGCAGTTCGTACGACCCCTCGCTGGTCTACGGCACGACCGCCGCGAGCGGCTGCGACCGCTCGGACGTCGCCGAGGTGCTCAGCGCCTCGACCGGCGCCCAGAACGAGATCGACCTGGCCTGCTCGGGCGCCGTCACCGCGAACGTCTTCCGCGCCTCCAACGGCGGCCAGTCGTACAAGGGCGAAGCCCCACAGGCCGACCAACTCGCCGCCGTGGCACGGCAGAACAACGTCAAGCTGATCACCCTGTCGATCGGCGGCAACGACCTGGGCTTCGCGGACGTCATCTCCACCTGCGTACAGGACTACCTGATCTGGTACTCCTACTGCCACGACTCCGCGCAGTCCTCGATCGACGCCAAGATGCCCACGGCGATGGCCGGCGTCGGCAAGGCGATCGACGAGATCCGCGCGGTGATGGCCGACGCGGGCTACGCGCAGACGGACTACCGGCTGGTGCTCCAGTCCTACCCGTCACCGATCCCGCGCAGCGCCGAGATGCGCTACCCGGAGAGCGGCTGGACTCGGTCGAACACCGGCGGCTGCCCGTTCTGGGACGGGGACGCCGACTGGGCCCGCGACTCGATGGTGCCGCAGATCACCCAGGCGCTGGCGGGCGTTGCCTCCTCAAAGGGCGCGCAGTTCCTGGACCTGTCGGACATGCTGCAGGGCCGCGAGGTCTGCTCGACGGCCACCAGGCAGCCGACCAGCAGCTCCGGTCCGTCCGCGACCACCAGCGAGTGGGCGCGTTTCCTCGACGGCGGGCTCAACTCCACCCAGGGCGCGCTGCAGGAGTCGATGCACCCCAACTACTACGGCCAGCAGGCGGTCGGGCGCTGCCTGACATTGCTGTGGGGCCGCCCGAGCGGTGACTACGCCTGCCGCAACACGGCCGGGCAGGACGCCGCCGGGATGTACCTGACCGCGCGGTGACCGTGCGCTCCGGCGCCCCCGCAGCCTCGGCCGCGGGGGCGCCGGAGCGGTGTGCCGGGGTCAGCCCTTGGCGAGCAGGGACTGGGCGTGCGCCCGGACCTGATCCTTCGTCAGATAGGCGTCGGTGTACTCGAAGTCCTGCAGCCGGGCGGGCTGGCGGGCGAGGAAGCCGGTGCGGACGAAGTCGTCCCCGGCCGTCGCGTTGAGCAGCCAGTTGGCGCCCACCCGGAACTTGGCCGCGTTGGTGCGCATCGCCATCAGGTGGTAGCCGCGCGCCACCAGCTGGGCGGGCACCCCGCGCAGCTCGATGCCCAGCGGCTTGGAGACCGCGTCCTTGCCGCCGAGGTCGACCACCAGGCCCAAGTCCTTGTGGTAGTACGGCTCCAGAGGCTTGTTGCGGAGCGAGGAGATCACGTTGTTCGCCGCCGCGCGGCCCTGCCGGGCGGAGTGCTGGGCGGTCGGCGGGCAGACCGCGCCGTCGCCCTTGGCGAGGTCGGGCACGGCGGCGGCGTCACCGAGCGCGAACACCCCCTCGAACTGCGGCACCCGCATCTCCGCCGTCACGGCGAGCCGGCCGCGGACCGTCTCGGCGTCCAGGGTGCCGATCAGCGGGCTCGCGGCCACACCGGCGGTCCAGATCAGCGTGCGGCAGGGCAGCACCCGGCCGTCGGTGAACTTGACGGACTCGGCGCCGACTTCGGCCACCGACACGCCCAGCGACACCTCGATGCCGCGGCCGCGCAGCACCTCCAGGGCGGCCTCGCCGAGCGGGTCGCCGAGCTCCGGCATCAGCTTCGGGGCGATGTCGATCAGGTGCCACTTGATCTGCTGGGCGTCCAGGCGCGGGTAGCGGTGCGCGGCGGCGGTGGTCAACCGCTGCAGGCAGGCGGCCGTCTCGGTGCCCGCGTAGCCGCCGCCGACCACCACGAACTGGAGCCGGGACTCGCGCTCCTTCTGGTCCAAGGTGGCCGAGGCGAGGTCGAGTTGGGCGATCACGTGGTCGCGGACGTAGGCCGCCTCGGCGAGCGTCTTCATGCCCCGGGCGTAGTCGGTGAGACCGGGGATGTCGAAGGTGCGGGTGACGCTGCCGGGGGCGAGCACCAGGATGTCGTACTTCTGCGCGACCACCTCGTCGGTGATCTTGCGGACGACGCAGACCTTGGAGGCCGGGTCCACGCCGATGGCGCCGCCGGGAACGATGTGGGTGCGGCGCAGCGAGCGGCGCAGGGAGACGGCCACGGACTGCGGGGTGAGGACGCCGGCGGCGACGTGGGGGAGGAGGGGGAGGTAGAGCTGGTAGCTGAACGGTGTGACCAGCGTGATCTCGGCCTCCGCGGGCGAGAGCTTGTGTTCGAGGCGGCGGGCGCACTCCAGACCGGCGAAGCCACCGCCCACGATCAGGATCCGAGGTCGTTCCATCGCTCATCCCTTTGCCGTGAAGGTCCCCATTACTGTCCGCCACACTCGCACGGAGCAGCGGGGGCTGCCACTGGGGTGGGGCGGATGAGGGAGGGAGGAACGGGGGCTGGGTGGGGGGTGAAGGTGGGGGTGGTGAGGGTGCGGGCAGAGCGGGGGCGGTGGCACCGATAGGCTGTCGGTCGTGCTACCCGAGGTGACGGCGATCCGGTACGTGACGCCACTGCGAGAAGGCGGCTCGATGCCGGGCCTGGTCGAGGCCGACGATCGGCGGCTCTACGCGCTGAAATGGGTCGGTGCGGCGCAGGGGCGCAAGGCGTTGGTGGCGGAGGTGCTGGCCGGGGAACTGGGGCGGCGGCTCGGGCTGCCGGTGCCGGAGCTGGTGACCGTGGACCTGGACCCGGTGCTCGCGCGCAGCGAGCCGGACCACCAGATCCAGGACCAGATGCGGGCCAGTGGCGGGACCAACCTCGGCATGGCCTTCGTCAGCGGCGCGCTCAACTTCGACCCGCTCTGCTTCGAGGTGGATCCCGAACTCGCGGGCCGGGTGCTCTGGTTCGACGCGCTGATCGGCAACGTCGACCGGTCCTGGCGCAACCCCAACCTGCTGGTGGCCACCGGCGGGCTGCGGCTGATCGACCACGGGGCGAGCCTGATCTTCCACCACAACTGGCCGGGTGCCGCCGCCTGGACCCGCCGTCCGTACGACGCCTCCGACCACGCGCTGCTGAGCGCCGGGCCGGATCTGGAGGCGGCGGACAAGGCGCTGGCGCCGCTCGCGGAGGCGGCGATCGAGGGCGCGGTGGCGCAGATCCCGGAGGTGTGGCTGATGGACGAGTTCGGCTTCGACTCGCCCGACGAGGTGCGCGCCGCGTACCGTGCCCAGCTGACCGGGCGACTGGCCGGTCCGCGTGACTGGCTGCCGGAGGTGCCCGCATGACCGAGTCGTCGACGCCCGCGCTGCCGGCCATCGTCGAACTGCACGACTACGAGTACGCCGTGATCCGTGCGGTGCCGAGGGTCGAGCGCGGTGAGTGCGTCAACGTGGGGGTGCTGCTGTACTGCCGGCAGAGTTCGCACCTGGCGGCGCGGACCCACCTGGACCAGGCCCGGTTGTTGGCGCTGGACCCGGTGGCGGACGTGCAGGGGGTGCGGCGGGCGCTGCACGGGATCGAGGCGGTGTGCCAGGGCGGCCCGCAGGCCGGGCCGGCGGCCGGGGACAGCCCCGGGCAGCGGTTCCGCTGGCTGACCGCGCCGCGCAGCGCGATCGTCCAGCCGGGGCCGGTGCACACCGGGCTGACCGCGGACCCGGATGCGGAGCTGCGGCGGCTGTTCGACCAGTTGGTGCTCTGACCGCGGCTGCGGCCGGGGCCGTGAGCGCGGCGGTGGGCGGGAGTGTGAGGCGGCTCGCCGACGGTTGCCCTGGTCAAAGCTTGAGTTGCTGAAGCACCTGGTCGTACCCTGACCCCATGGGTTCGACAGCGACGACGACCGTACCGACCAACGCCGAGCTGATGGAGGCGTTGGCCGCCGTCGGCGCCGCGTACTTCCAGGACTTCGCGGCGGCCGCGGCCCGACACGGCCTCTCCTCCTCGCAGGCCAAGGCGCTGGGCGCGGTGCAGGAGCCGGTGCCGATGCGCGCACTGGCCGGGCGACTGGGCTGTGACGCGTCGAACGTCACCGGGATCGTGGACCGGCTGGAGTCGCTGGGCCTGGCCAACCGGGCGGCGGCGGCCGGCGACCGCCGGGTGAAGATCGTGGTGATCACGGCCGAGGGCCGGGAGATCCTGAACCGCATCCGGAGCGAGATGGCCCGCACCCACCAGGCCTTCGAGGCGATGACCGACGAGCAGCGGATCGCCCTGCACTCGATCTGCGGGCAGGTCCTGCCGGTGCTGGCCGGCCGGACGGGCGGAGCGCAGTAGGACCTGCGCCCGCCCGGCCCACCCCATCCGCCGCCGTCCGGCGTGACCTCGGCTGTTACTCTTGCGAAGCGTGAGCGCGAAGCCCCAGATCCCCAATGTCCTGGCCTCCCGGTACGCCTCGGCGACCCTGGCCCAGCTGTGGTCCCCCGAGCACAAGGTGGTCCTTGAGCGCCACCTGTGGCTCGCCGTCCTGAAGGCCCAGCAGGACCTCGGCGTCGAGGTTCCGGCGACCGCCGTCGCCGACTACGAGCGGGTGATCGACCAGGTCGACCTCGGCTCGATCGCCGCCCGTGAGCGGGTCACCCGCCACGACGTGAAGGCCCGCATCGAGGAGTTCAGCGAACTCGCCGGCCACGAGCAGATCCACAAGGGGATGACCTCCCGGGACCTGACCGAGAACGTCGAGCAGTTGCAGGTCCGCCAGTCGCTGGAGCACGTGCGGGACCGTACGGTGGCCGTGCTGGTGCGCCTGGCCAAGCTGGCCGCCCAGCACTCCGAGCTGGTCATGGCCGGCCGCTCGCACAACGTGGCCGCGCAGGCCACCACCCTGGGCAAGCGCTTCGCGTCGATCACCGACGAGCTGCTGGTCGCCTTCCGCCGCCTGGAGGAGCTGATCGCCCGCTACCCGCTGCGCGGGATCAAGGGCCCGGTCGGCACCGCCCAGGACATGCTGGACCTCCTCGGTGGCGACACCGAGAAGCTCGCCGAGCTGGAGCGCCGGGTCGCCGGGCACCTCGGCTTCGAGAACGTCCTCACCAGCGTCGGCCAGGTCTACCCGCGCTCGCTGGACTTCGAGGTGCTCACCGCCCTCGTCCAGCTGGCCGCCGCGCCGTCCAGCCTGGCCAAGACCATCCGTCTGATGGCCGGCCACGAGCTGGTCACGGAGGGCTTCAAGGAGGGTCAGGTCGGCTCCTCCGCGATGCCGCACAAGATGAACACCCGCTCCTGCGAGCGCGTCAACGGCCTGGCCGTCATCCTGCGCGGCTACGCGTCGATGACCGGCGAGCTGGCCGGCGACCAGTGGAACGAGGGCGACGTCTCCTGCTCGGTGGTGCGCCGGGTCGCGCTGCCGGACGCCTTCTTCGCCTTCGACGGCCTGCTGGAGACCTTCCTGACCGTCCTCGACGAGTTCGGCGCCTTCCCTGCCGTGATCGAGGCCGAGCTGGACCGCTACCTGCCGTTCCTGGCCACCACCAAGGTGCTGATGGGTGCGGTGCGCGCGGGCGTCGGCCGGGAGACCGGACACGAGGTCATCAAGGAGCACGCCGTCGCCTCCGCGCTGGCGATGCGTGCGGGCGCCCGGGAGAACGAGCTGCTGGACCGCCTGGCCGCGGACGAGCGGATCCCGCTGGACCGGGCCGCGCTGGACGCGCTGCTGGCCGACCGGCTCTCCTTCACCGGCGCGGCCGGCGCCCAGGTCGCCGAGGTGGTCCGCCAGGTGGAGGCCGTCGCGGCCGCCTACCCGGAGGCCGCCAAGTACGCGCCCGCCGACATTCTCTGACGATCGGTCAGTTCTCGGGCGAGGGCCCCGCTGCCGGACCGGTGGCGGGGCTCTCGTGCGTGTGGACGTGGCCCGGGTCGAACGGCGGGGTGGTGGTGCCGCAGGGCCAGTCGCAGTTCGGCTCGGCCACCGGGTGCGCCTCGGGGGCGAGGACGTTGCCCCGGACGGTGACGAAGGCGACCAGCCCGCCGGCGGCCAGCAGGCCCGCGCAGATCAGCATCGCGGTGTGGAAGGCGGAGTCGACCGCCGACGGCACCCGGTAGGCGTCGCCGCTCAGCCCGGCCAGCGCCGGGAGGGCGGCCACCGCGAGCAGGCCGGCCGCGCGGGCGGCGGCGTTGTTGACCCCGCTGGCGATGCCCGCGTGCCGGACCTCGACGGCGGCCAGCACGGTGGCCGTCAGCGGTGCGACCAGCAGGGTCATTCCGCAGCCCATCACCGTGACGGCGGGCAGCACGTCCGCCCAGTAGGAGGAGCCCGGGCCGGTGCGCAGCATCAGCAGCACCCCGGCGGCGCACAGCAGCGGGCCGACGGTGAGCGGGATCCGCGGGCCGATCCGCTTGCCCAGGCGCCCGGCGCGGGCCGACAGCGCCAGCATCAGCACGGTGATCGGCACCAGCGCGAAGCCCGAGACCAGCGGCGAGAACCCGGAGACGATCTGCAGCTGCACCACCAGCAGGAAGAAGACGCCGCTGAACGCCGCGTACACGCACAGGGTGACCAGGTTCACGGCGGTGAACAGCCGGGAGGAGAACAGCCCGAGGGGCAGCATCGGCTCGGCCGCCCGCTGTTCGACGGCGACGAAGGCGGCGCCGAGCGCCACGCCGATCGCCCCGGTGACCCAGACCGTGGGGGACACGCCCTCCCCGGCCGCGGTCAGCGCGTAGGTGATCGCGCCGAGGGCGAGCGCGGCGAGCACCGCGCCGAGCGCGTCGAAGCGGCCGGAGGCGCTCTCGTCCCGGCTCTCCGGGACGTACCGGGTGGTGACGGCGATCACGGCGGCGGCGAGCGGCAGGTTCAGCAGGAAGATCCAGCGCCAGCCGGGGCCGTCCACCAGCCAGCCGCCGAGGAAGGGGCCGACCGCGGCCGACACCCCGCCCAGGCCGGACCAGAGGCCGACGGCGGCCGAGCGGTCGTCAGGGTGGAAGACGGCCTGGAGCATGGCGAGCGAGCCGGGGGTGAGCAGCGCCCCGCCGATGCCCTGGACGGCGCGGGCGGCGACCAGCACCTGGATGTTCGGTGCGGCGGCGCAGGCCGCGGAGGCGGCGGCGAACCAGACCACGCCGATCAGGAAGACCCGGCGCCGGCCGTACCGGTCGCCGAGTGCGCCGCCGAGCAGGATCAGGCCCGCCAGGGTGAGCAGATAGGCGTTCAGGGTCCATTGCAGGGACGCGAGGGAGGCGCCGAGGTCGACGCCGATGCGGGGCAGGGCGACGTTCACCACGGTGCCGTCGAGCATCGCCATGCTGGAGCCGAGCACGGTTGCCAGGAGTACCCAGCGACCCTGCGCGGTGCTCAGGCGCAGGGTGCCGGCTTCGGAGGTGGCCACGGCCCGATCCTGCGCCCCCGGGGCGTACGTGACAAGGCTCACCGGAGGGTGTGTCGGTGATTGACGGCGTGTGGGCGGATCGTTGCGGAGCGTCGTCGAGTTCGGCGCAGGGTCGTGGATCAGTGGCGCGGGGTGAATGGATTGTGTACGGACCGTATGGTCGGACGTGCGGAGGGTGACCGGGGTGCGGGGGATGGTTGCCGATTCAAGAGATCGACATTGCTTCACCCGAACGGATGGGTTTTAGTTCAGCGACCGCCCGGCCAGCCCGGACGGATCCGCCGGGTGGAACGCCGAGTCCTGCCGCTGCCCGGTGGTTCGAACTGAACTCTGTACGGCAGGAGCGGGGGACCCACAGGTAAGTCGCCGGACCGGAGTTCGCGCCTCAGGGCGCGGGCGTCCAGGGCCGGCTTGGGGTGAAGCCGCGCATGCGGCCGGGCAACTCCAGCCCGAACCCGACAGCTCACCTCGCAGGCGTCGGAGAGGAAACTTCCATGCCTGCTCAGGCTCGTCGTATCGCCCTGCCCCGCGCCGCCCGCATCGGCATCGGCATCGCCGTCACCGGTGTCTCCTTCGCCCTTCCGCTCGTGACCGCGATGAACGCCCAGGCCCACACCGCCCCGGTCGCCCCGGTCGCCCCGGTCGCCCAGGCCCACACCGCCCCGGTCGCCCAGGCCACCCCCGGCGCCGAGGCCAAGCCCGCCGCCCCGGCCGCCGCGCCCGCCGCCGCGCCCGCCGCCCACGAGAGCTACCGCGTCGTCAGCGGCGACTCCCTGTCCAAGATCGCCGAGGCCAAGCGCGTCGACGGCGGCTGGCAGGCGCTGTACGAGCAGAACCGCTCGGTCGTCGGCGCCAACCCGAACCTGATCTTCCCGGGCCAGCAGCTCGCGATCGCCGGCCACGCCGCCGCGCCGTCCGCCGACGCCGCTCCGGCCAAGCCCGCCGCGCCGGTCACCCAGGCCGCCTCGGCCGCCAAGCCGAAGGCCCAGCTCCAGGTCACGACCGAGGTCGCCAAGCCGTCCGCCCCGGTGCAGACCCAGGTGCAGACCGCCGCCCCGGCCCCGGCCGTGACGGCCGCTCCGGTCGCCGCCACCTCCGGCTACGTCGCGCCGCTGGCCCACCCGGTCCTCGGTGAGGCCTACGGCGTGGCCGGCTCGATGTGGGCCTCCGGCCACCACACCGGCCAGGACTTCGTCGCCTCCACCGGCACCCCGCTGCGCGCCGTCGCCAACGGTGTCGTGGTCAAGGCCGGCAACGGCGGCGCCTACGGCAACGAGGTCGAGATCAAGCTCGCCGACGGCAAGTACGCCCAGTACGCGCACCTCTCCTCGATCGGCGTGACGATCGGTCAGAGCGTCACCGTCGGCCAGCAGATCGGCCTCTCCGGTGCCACCGGTAACGTGACCGGCCCGCACCTGCACTTCGAGATCCGCACCGGTCCGGAGTACGGCTCGGACATCGACCCGGTCGCCTACCTGCGCGCGCACGGCGTCGCGCTCTGACCCTGTCGGGGTCTCAGGAACCACCGCTGCTGCGGAGCGAATCGATCCTCCGGGATGGTCATGTCGGGTGACCGCTCGACCGGGTGATCGCCGCACGGCGGACATGGGCGCGGGACACGCCCAAGGCCGGCCCGGCTCGCGAGATTCAACCCCCTCTCGCGGGCCGGGCCGGCCGCTGCCGTTTTCCGGTCCGGTGGCGTCGGGCAGGTGGTGTCGGTCCGGTGGCGCTCGGTCAGGTGCGGTGGGCGGGCTGGCCGTACTGGGCGGCGGACAGCAGGTCGTGCATCCGGTGGCCGAAGTCCTCGGTGTCGCGGGCCGGTTCGGGGAAGACCAGGCGGACGTCGCGGTGGCCGTCCGGGTGGTCCAGGCGCAGCAGCAGGCCGTGGCGGTCCAGGGCGAGCGGGCGGACGTCCGGGGTGCGGGCGAGCAGCGCCGGGTCGAGCAGGCGGGTGAGCACGTCGAGGGCGTCGGCGTGGTCGTCGGCGAGGTGGGTGAGCAGCGCGGCCTCGTGCCGGGCCAGCGGGTCGGCGGTGGCGCGGGCGAGGTCGGTGGCGGTGATCGCGCCGGTGCCGTACGGGGTGGCGAGGACGGCGTGGGCGACGTCCACGCGCAGGTGGACGCTGAGGCCGTCGTCGGCGAGGTGGGCCAGGTGCAGCCGGCCGGCCAGGGTGAGGCGGGCGCGGATGCGGTCGCGGACGGCGACGGGGGCGACGTCGGTGACGTCGAGGACGACGGCGAGGCCGTCGGTGGCGTGGGCGGCGGCCGCGGTGAGCGGGGCGTCCAGTGGGGCGCGCATCCGCAGGTGGGAGCCGTGGACGGAGACCGGGGTGTCCAGGTCGTGGTGCTCGCCCAGGGCGCGGACGGTGAGCGAGGAGGTCGTGCCGAGCAGGCTGTGGATCCGTTCGGCGGTGGTGGGCTCGGGTGCCTCGGTGTCGCCGGTGGGCTGGCTCATGGACGGACCTCCAGTTGGTTAGGTGAGCCTAACCTAATGTCCGCTCAGGGGTGTGGCAAGCAGGCGTCCGGAGGTGCCGAAGGGCCTGGACGCGCGGAGGCGTCCGGGCCCTTCGGGGGGCTGTGGTGCGCCGGGTCTGCGCCTTCACGTCGCCGTGGTGGAGGGGTACTCGCCGGTCGCCGGGTCCTGCGGGCCCTGGCCGGAGACCTGCAGGATCGGGCCCTTGCGCACGCCCTGGGAGAACATCCAGGCGGGGGCGGGGGCGCCGTCGGTGCGGATCTCGACCTTCTCGACGGTCTGGGGGTGTTCGAAGGCCATGGGGTGCAGGATTCCTTACAGTCGGTGACGGATCGTCAGTTGCGCTCGGGGTGGCCGAAGTCGGCCGAGACCATGCGGGTGGTGGCGAGCAGTTGGGGCAGGAGGTCCAGCACCTGCTCGTACGGCAGGACGACGTCCGGGACCGTTCGGCCCCGGCTACCTCAAGGGCCTGCGCGGCCCCTACCCCGGCGTCCCACTCGTGGCCTCCGGCGGGGTGAACGCGGGCAACGCCGCGGAGTTCCTGGCGCAGGGCGCGCTCGCGGTCTGCGCGGGGACGGACGTGGTGCCGCCGGACGCGGTCGCGGCGGGGGAGTGGGCGGAGATCACCCGGCGGGCCCGGGCGTTCACGCAGGCCTGCGGGGTCGAGGCGCGGGCCCGGTAGCGGATCGGTGAACCGGTAGCGGACCGGTGAAGGGGCGGACGCGGGCTGTCGGAGCGGCCGGGATCGGACGAGAATCGGGGGCACCCGGCTCGGCCCCGGCCGAGCCCGGCCCGGCTCAGCCCCGCCCGGTGCACCCCGGGCCCCGGACCCGGTAGGAGGACCCGCCCATGACCTCGACCCGCCCCGGCCCCGACTGGCTCGCCGACGCCGTCCTGTACCAGATCTATCCGCAGAGCTTCGCGGACTCCGACGGCGACGGCATCGGCGACTTCGCCGGCATCGCGGCGCACCTCGACCACCTGGCCTGGCTGGGCGTCGACACGATCTGGCTCAACCCCTGCTTCGCCTCGCCGTTCCGCGACGCCGGGTACGACGTCGCCGACTACCTCACGCCCGCCCCGCGCTACGGCCGCACCGAGGACCTGGTCGCGCTGGTCGAGGCCGCCCGCCGCAAGGGGATCCGGATCCTGCTGGACCTGGTCGCCGGGCACACCTCCGACCGCCACCCCTGGTTCCTGGCCGCGGCCGAGGACCCGTCCGACCACCGCTACATCTGGTCGGACCGCCCGGTGGACGGCTTCGTCGCCTCGCCCGGCCGCCGCCCCGGCTGGTACCGGCCGAACTTCTTCGACTGCCAGCCGGCGCTCAACTTCGGCTACGCGCGCAGCAGTCCGGAAGAGCCGTGGCGCCAGCCGGTGGACGCCGAGGGGCCGCGCGCCAACCGGGCGGCGCTGCGCGACATCGTGGCGCACTGGCTCGGCCTCGGCGTGGCCGGCTTCCGGGTGGACATGGCGTACTCGCTGGTCAAGGACGACCCGGGCAAGGCCGAGACCGCCAAGCTCTGGACCGGGCTGCGCGACTGGCTGGACCGCACCCACCCCGACGCCGCGCTGTTCGCCGAGTGGGGCGACCCGGCCGCCGCCGTCGCGGCCGGCTTCCACGCGGACTTCTTCCTGCACTTCGGCGGCGAGGACCACGGCCTTCCGCTGCGCTCCCTCTGGAACAACAACGGCGGGACGGTGGAGGAGTTCTGGCAGCAGGACGCCTGCTACTTCGAGGCCGAGGGGCGGGGCACCCCGCAGCCCTTCCTGGACGCGTGGCGCTCCGCCGCCGAACTCGCCGAGGGCAGCGGGCACATCGTGCTGCCCACCGCCAACCACGACTTCTCCCGCCTGGCCACCGGCCCGCGCACCGCCGAGCAACTCGCCCCGGCCTTCGCCTTCCTGCTCACCTGGCCCACCCTCCCGGCGGTCTACTACGGCGACGAGATCGGCATGCGCTACCTGCCCGGTCTGCCGGACACCGAGGGCAGCGTGCTCGGGCCGCGCTTCAACCGGGCCGGTTCGCGCACGCCGATGCAGTGGGCGCCGGGCCAGGCGGCCGGATTCTCCAGCGCGCCGCCCGAGCGGCTGTACCTGCCGGTGGACCCGGACCCGCGCCGCCCGGACGTGCTCTCCCAGCGCGCCGACCCGACCTCGCTGCTGCACACCGTCCGGCGGTTGATCGCCCTGCGCAGGGCGCACCCGGGGCTGGGCTCCGCCGGCGGGGTGGAGGTCCGGCACGCCGGGTACCCGCTGGTGTACACCCGGGCGGAGCGGTACCTGGTGGCGGTCAACCCGCGCCGGGAGCCGGCGGCCGTACGGCTGTCGGGCCTTCCGGCGGGTGTCCGGCCGCTGGAGGCGCAGGGCGTGCGGGCGGCGGACGGGGAGCTGCGGGCGGAGGGGTTCTCGTACGGGGTGTTCGAGCTGGGCTGAGCTCGGGTGGCGCGGGTGGCTTTCCAGCGCGGCGAGATAGTTGTAAACTCCATCCATAGATGGTTGCATTTACCACCCATATTCAGCCACCACCGGAGGACGGTACGAACGCCATGAGCACACCCCAGAACCCCGCCGCAGCGCCCACCCTGGGGCACTCGCTCAAGCACCTCGCCGTCCACCTGATCACCCCGCTGCTGATGTGCCTCGGCATGGCGCTCGCCTACCAGGGCGCCTTCCACCAGCCCGAGCCGCACCACCTCAAGGTCGCCGTCGTCGGCACCACGCCCCAGGCGCACGGCCTGGCGCAGGCGATCCAGGAGAAGGCCGGGGCCGCGCTCGACGTCCATACCGTGGACGACCGCGCCGCCGCCGAGCAGCAGCTGCACGACCGCGACCTGGTCGGCGCCTTCGTGCCGGACGCCAGGAGCCCCGAGCTGATCGTCGCCAAGGGGAACTCGGACACCTCGGTGGTGGCCGCCACGGCGGTGTTCACCAACGTCACCGACAGGCAGGGCGTCCCGCTGCACGTCACCGACCTCACCACCCCCGCCGAGGGCGACCCGACCGGCCAGGGCCTGTTCTTCCTGCTGGTCGCGCTGAGCATCGGCTCGTACGCGAGCGTGGCGGTGATCGGCGCCGCCGGGGCCGCGCTGGGCACGAAGGTCCGGACGCTGGTCGGGGTGGCGGTCTCGCTGGCGGTCAGCGTGATCGGGATCGTCACCGCCGGGCCCGTCTTCCACGTCGTCGACCACGCGTACGCCGCGGTCTGGGCGCTCGGCTGGCTCTACTCGGCGGGCATCGTGCTGGTCGGCATCGGCCTGCACAGCTTCCTGAAGAAGTGGACCACGCTGACGATGATGGTCCTGTTCGTGATGCTCAACTTCACCTCCTCAGGCGGCATCTACCGGCCCGAGCTGCAGAACGGCTTCTTCGGTGCCCTGCACGGCTTCTGGACCGGCGCCGGCTTCCTGGAGGGCGCGCGCAACGTCCTGTACTTCGACGGCGGCGCGGGCCTCGGCGGCCATGTGGTGACCCTGCTGGTCTGGCTGCTGCTGGGCGGGGCGGCCGTGGCCGCCGCGGCCGCGTACGAGGGCCGCGGGCGC
Organism: Streptomyces novaecaesareae; assembly: GCF_000716875.1. GTDB lineage: Bacteria > Actinomycetota > Actinomycetes > Streptomycetales > Streptomycetaceae > Kitasatospora > Kitasatospora novaecaesareae. The sequence continues at coordinate 18,141 of NZ_JNWQ01000009.1, forward strand.
CGTCCGGTGGAGACGCCGGCGGAGGCCGAGGAGGAGATGGAGGAGGCGGTCGCGGTCTGACCGCACCCCCGGAAGGCTTCACCCGGTGCCACGGGCATCGGCACCGGGTGAGGATCGGCGGCCCGCGCCCGGCCCTGGACAAGCCGGACGCGGGCCGCAGTGGCGGTACCGGGGCGCGCGAGCCGCGCGGGGCGCGGCGGCTCCGGCTTTACTGGCGAGCCCGCTTCCCCGGGGCCGGCGGTTCGGTGAAGCAGCAGTCCCCGCAGAGCCCGGCACCCGGCCCGACCCGGTAGTAGAGGCAGCAGCTGGTCCGCCGGAACGCCGTGCCGCGCGGGCCGGTGTGCAGTGTGCCGGACCCGGCCAGCGGCGGGCGCTCCAGCAGCTCCGCGACCAACGCCCGTGCGGCGCCCGGCGCATGGGCGTCCAGCACCCGCAGCGTGCCGGCCAGTGCGGAGGCGGCGTTGCCGAGCAGCAGGCGCGGGGAGAGCGGGACGACGGCCCGGACGGCCGCCGCCAGCGGCGCCAACTGACCGAGCAGGACGGCCTGGTGGAGCTGGTCGGCGAGCGGGCCCGCGGCCGGACGGGCGGGCTCCGGCGGCGTCCAGAGGTCGAGCGGGCCCTGATCCGGGATGCGCACCCAGGCGTGCTCCAACGTCGGGACGGCACCCAGCAGGACGGCCGAGCCGAGGCCCACCGACCAGAAGCGGGCGGCCAGTCCGAGGTGCAGGATCGAGGCGGCGACCCGGGGTTCGGCGGTGCCGAGCCGCTGCGCCACCACCCGGAGCCGCGCGGCCAGCGGCGCGTCCGGCCCGGTGCCGTACAGCTCGGACAGCGGGCGGAAGCCCTCGGGGGGAAGGCCGGTCGGGGAGGTGTCCAGGGCGAAGTACGGGCCGACGGCGGCGAGTCGGCCGTAGTCGGGCGGCAGCCGGTCGGGCGCGGGGTTCAACGGCCGTCCCCTGTGCGGTCGTTGAACCCCGCGCCGACGCGCGGCGGGGCGGTCTGACGGTCGAGGGACAACGGGGCCTCCAGGTCTGCGGGCGCTCGGTCGGGCGGCGGTGCGCAGCCCCGGCCGGACCCGAAAGGCCCTGGCGGACCCGGTCGGCCGGGTGTCAGCCGCGCACGGAGAAGTCACCACCGGTCGTGCGGATGAACGGTACCGTGCCCTGGCAGTCCGAGATCGACTGGCCGAACATGCCCCAGACCCAGCCCATCCGGTCGCCGTGCCGGCCGTTGTCCTCCACCGAGAGCGCGACCTTCTTGCCGGCCAGCTCCAGGCCCGGGAACCACGGCGCCTCGCCCTTGGTGATCACCCCGGTGGCGATCGCCTCGCGGCCGCCGCCGGCCAGGCAGGTGATGTCCCCCTCGAAGTCGGCGACCAGGCGGCCGTCGGTGTGCACGTGACGGACGTGGAAGTGGCCCGTGGTGCTGCGCGGATCGGTGTTGGTGGCGGTGCGGGCGTCCACCGAGATCTGCACCGGATCACCCTCGAAGCCGTGGAACGCGGCGGTGAGCACGGTGCTGCCGGTGCCGTGCACGTTCACCGGCCCGAAGCCGTCCACGGCGGCGGCGAGTTCCCCGGCGGAGACGGGCGCGGCGGAGGCCGGTCCCACGGTGGCGACCGTCGCGGCCAGGAGGAGGAGCGAGGCTGCGGCGGTGGCGAGGCGACGGTTCATGGCGGTTCGTGCTCCTTCGGGGCGGTTGTTCCGACGGCTACGAGTCTGCTCCGGGTCGTCCGGGCAAACCTCCCGCTGCGGAGGGGAGTTGCCCGCGACCGGCTCCCTCGCGGGGAGGAGCCCGCCTCCCCCGGGAGAGCTGCCCGTAGGCTCGGCCGGGTGCGCACCGAATCCCCGACCCACCCCGTCCGGCGGCGTTCCGTACGGTTCCGGCGGCCGCTCGCCGTCCTCGCCGTGCTGCTGCTGTCGGCGCCCGTCGCGCTCGCCCACCCGGGCGATCACGGCCCGGCGGTGCTGCTCGCCCTGTCGGCCGCCCTGGCCTCGGTGGTGGCGCTCCTGCCGTGGCCCACCCGGCGGATCACGCCGGGGGCGGCGGCAGGGGCGGTGGCCGGTGCCTCGCTGCTGCTCGACCTGCTCTACCAGGGCCCGTACCGGCTGCCCGCGTTCTGGCTGCCCTTCGAGTGGCTCGCCCTGCTCGGGGTGCTGTTCCGGGCCGTCCGCCGGCTGTCCGACCGGTGGGCGGGGCCGGTCGGCGGGCTGGTCGGGCTCGCGGCCGTCCTGCTGCCGCTGCGCTTCGCCCTCCGGACGCCCCAGGGCGGTGCGGCCGGTCCGGTGATCGGTGTGCTGCTCTCCCTGCTGCCGGTACTTGGGGTCGCGGGGGCGGCGCTCTACCTGCGCGTCCTGGAAGCCCGCCGGGAGCGGGCCGTCGCCCGGGCCCGGCGCGAGCAGCGGCTCGACGTGGCCCGGGGGCTGCACGACTTCGTCGCCCACGAGATCACCGGCATCGTGCTGGAGGCCCAGGCCGGCCAACTCCCGGGCCAGGAGCCGGAGGAGACCGCCGCGCTGCTGCGCCGCCTGGAGGAGGCGGGGCTACGGGCGCTGGACTCGATGGACGAGATGGTCGGCGCCCTGCGCGACCCGCAGACCAGCTCTTACCGGCAGGGCAGCTCCTACCGGCAGAGCAGCTCTTACCGGCAGGGCGGCTCTTACCCGCAGAGCGAGGAGAGCGGCCAGGACGACCGGGCCACCGCCGCGACCACGCGCCGCCTGGGCCTGGTCGACCTGCCCGAGCTGGTCGCCCGCTTCGGGGCGACGGGCGGCAGCGGCCTGCGCGCCACCGCCGACCTGGCCCCCGGCACCGCGGACCTGCTCCCCGCCGAGACCCAGGGGACCGCCTACGCCGTCGTCCTGGAGGCCCTCACCAACATCCGCCGCCACGCCCCGCAGGCCACCGAGGTCAGCGTCCGGGCGGCCCTCGACGGGGACGGCGCGGTCCGGGTGACCGTCACCGACAACGGCGGCCCCGCCCGCAAGCCGCTGCTGCGCCGCCCGGGCTCCGGCGGCACCGGACTGGCCGGTCTCACCGCCCGCACCACCGCCCACGGCGGCTCGCTGACCGCGGGGCCGGTCGAGCCCGCGGGCTGGCAGGTCAGCTGCGTGCTGCCGGGGCGGTAGCGGGGCCGGCGCTGACGACCGGCGGTGGACGCTCGACGAGTGGACGAGCGACCGTCATCGGGCAGCTCAGCAGCTCAGCAGCTCAGCAGCTCGGCGGCTCAACGGCCCCGGCCGCCGCCGCGGGCGCCGCGCGGGCGGGAGAGGGTGAAGCGGTCGACGGGGACGAGGTCGCCGTACGGGCCGCTGACGGCGTAGTACGTGACGTCGATGGTGGTCTGCCCGTTGCGTTCGCCCGGGTTGACGTCGAAGGACGCGAAGCCGTACGGGTTGTCGGCGTCCCGGAAGGCGGACCAGGGGGCGTCCTCGATCACGTACACCGGGGGGCGCTTGCCGGTGGCCGGGTCGACGGCGCCGACGCCGGTGATGACGCGGGCCTTCGGGGGGTCGAAGAAGAGCTGGTTGGACGGGGCGGAGGTGCCGCCGCCGCCGATCACCATGTGGACGGTGCCCTTGGTAGTGTCGATGGTCCGGGTGCCGGTGGCGACCGGGATCGGGGTGCGGGTGTCGGTCGGCTGCTGGCCGCGGATGGGGTGCGAGCGCTCGTAGTGGTGCTCGTGGCCGCAGACCACCAGGTCCACGCCGTACTTGTCGAACAGCGGCACCCAGGCCTCGCGCACGCCGAGGTCGGCGCCGTTGAACTTGTCGGCGGTGGAGATGACCACCTGGTGCATGCAGACCACGATCCAGTCGATCCCCGGGTCCGCGTCGGCGGCCGCCAACTCCCGCTCCAGCCAGCGCTGCTGGGCGCCGCCGGAGTAGCCGTGGACGTAGGAGTTGCCGGCGTCCTGCAGGGCCACGTCGTCGTTGTTGAGGCTGATGACGCGTACCGAGCCGGCGGTGAACGAGTACCAGAGGCCGCGCAGTTCCTCGTCCGAGCCGGCGTTCGGCAGGTCGAAGTAGGTCTGGTAGGCGCCGTAGCCGATCGGGCCGTTGCCCTTCTCGTTCTCGTGGTTGCCGGCCGCGGGCATCCAGGGGCGGTGGCGGGCCGAGCGGCTGTTGTTCTCGAACCAGTCGGACCAGGTGCGGACCCGGTCGGTGGCGATGTTGGCGTAGCAGAGGTCGCCGTTGAGCAGGTGGAACAGCGGGGCGATCCGCTCGACCCCGGCGGTGGTGTCGCCGGCGGCGGGGCTGCCGAGGTTGTCGTTGACGTAGCCGTTGGCGGTCTTCCGGCCGAGGGTGGGGGTGCCCTGGTCGCCGAAGCTGGTGAAGGTGAAGGCGGACCGGCCGCGCGGGGCGGTGCGGACGGTGCCCAACTCGGGGGTGGTGCCGTCGTGGACGGCGGCGTAGACGTAGTCCGTGTCGGGGTGCAGGCCGGTCAGCCGGGCGTGGTGCACCTGGACCTCGGTGCCGGAGGCGGCGTCCCGGTAGGTGCGGGTCGCGGCCTGGCTGGTCCGCCCGAAGCCGCCGTGCGAAGTCCCGTACATCACCCGGGGGTTGGAGACGGACCGGGTGGTGTGCCAGGAGACCACCACCTCGCGCGAGGCGTCCGAACCGAACTGGAGGTGCAGGCCGGCCACCCGTGGGGCGCCGGAGCGCCCGGGCCGCTGCCACAGCAGCGGGGAGGCGGCGGGGTCCGCGGGGGCAGCGGCGGCGGGGGCGGCCGCGAGTCCGGAGAGGGACACGGCGCCGCCGAGGCCGAGGCCGGAGGCGCCGGCCAGGAGCCCGCGCCGGCTGACGGGGGGACGTCCACTGGAAGCGTTCATGGGGGCCAGCTCACCGTACGGAGGTGAACCGTGCCGGGGCTTCGGCGTGAACTTTCCCGCTGGGCAGCGCGTGGCAGACTGCTGGGCGTGACGAGTGCGAACGGCGAGTCCCCGCGGGTGATCCGCACCCTGATCGCGGACGACCAGGAGGCCGTACGGCGCGGCGTGCGGCGGATCCTCCGGGCCCAGCCGGACATCGAGGTGGTGGGCGAGGCCTCCGACGGGCTGGCCGCGCTGGAGCTGGCGGCCGAACTGCGGCCGGACGTCGCGCTGGTGGACATCCGGATGCCGCGGATGGACGGTCTGGAGCTGACCCGGCGGCTGGCCGGGCCGGGGGTGGCGGAGCCGGTGCGGGTGGTGGTGCTGACCACCTTCGACCTGGACGAGTACGTGTATCCGGCGCTGCGGCACGGGGCTTCGGGGTTCCTGCTGAAGCGTTCCGGCCCGTCCCTGCTGGCCGAGGCGGTGCGGGCGGCGGCGGACGGGGAGAGCCTGATCAGCCCGTCGGTCACGGTCCGGCTGCTGCGGCACGTGACGTCGCCGCGTCGCCCGGAGCGCCGCGGCCCCGCGGCGGCGGTGCCGTTGACCGAGCGGGAGGTGGAGATCGCCGGGCAGGTCGCGGCGGGCCGCACCAACGCGGACATCGCCGCGGAACTGTTCATCTCGCCGGGGACGGTGAAGACCCACGTCGCCAGCATCCAGCGCAAGCTCGGGGTGGCGAATCGGGTCGGGATCGCCGTGCACGCCTGGGAGATGGGCTACGCCGTACCGAACTAGCGGCGTACTTGGACGGCGCGTCCGCAGAGCGGCGCGTCCGCAGAGCAGCGTGTTTACGGAGCAGCGTGTTTACGGAGCAGCGCGTCCACGGAGCCGAGGGGATGCTCCGTGGACGCGCGGAACCTACGAGGTGGGGGCGGCCTCCGGACGTACCGCTGATGTCCTCCGGCCGGTAGTTCGATCGTCGACCGAGGTAGTCCCAGCGGCAGACCCTGATCCGTCTCGATCTGTCGCCACTGCCTCCTGCGGTCGAACTCCTTCAGCTACCTCGCAGGTCCACCTCCCATGATGCGCCTCCTACGCCGCCTGCACCAGGGGTGAACGGCCCGAATTCGGGCAAATTTCGCAAGTTGTGGGGTCTTGGCCGGGCGCTACCATCCGTCGACGAAGCTCAGCGTCCGGTGGTACGGCCCCTCGGGCCCGGTGCTGCAGTAGTCCTCGGTGCTGCTGCCGGTCCGCACGGTGCGGTCGCCGTCGTGGCGTTGGGCGGTGGGGCGCAGGGCGTGGTCGACGGTCGAGCGCTCGGTGACGTGCCCGCCGGTGGCCGTGGTGGAGACGCGGTGGTAGCCGAGGTCCATGGCGGTGTGCTGGTCGGTGTTGCCGGCCGCGTCGTGGCTCACCTTGTAGGTGACGTCCAGCGGTTCGCCCTCGTGGACGGTGGTGGTGCGGTGCGGCCCGCCGCCCCAGGTCGAGGTGGTGCGGGTGAGGTCGGTGCCGTTGTGCAGCGTCACGTCGTTGCCGCTGTCGCGCAGTTGCTGGGCGGAGTCGAAGGCGAGGTCGTCGCGGACCTCGGTGGTGATCCGGCCGTGCGAGGTCTGTACCCAGCCGCGGGCGAGGTCGTGCCGGGCGGCGGTGACCGTCCAGTCCCCGCTGCCGCCGCCGTGGTCGGCGAGTTGCGTGGTCACGGCGGCCTCGGGGGCGACCCGGTGGTCGGTGAGCTGCCCGGTGGTGCGGGCGGCGCCGTGGTCGGTCTCGGCGAAGAGGTTGAGCTGGCCGGTCCAGACGTCGTTGCTCTGCGCCTCGGCCGCGTTGACCGTCACGCCGACGGTGTGCGGGCGGCCGTCGAGCAGCAGGCCGACGTACGGGGTGAGGTCGAGCCGGTAGGCGGGCAGGTCGAAGGCGAAGACGCCGGGGACGGGCCGCCACAGCAGGGGGTCCCAGCCGCCGGTGTAGATCACCGGGTACGGCCAGACCGCCCCGGCCACTCGGCCGTCCACGGTGAGCCGCAGTTCGCGGAACGGGCCCTTGCCGCAGGCACCGAGGCCGGGGTTGGCGGCGACGAAGGCGTCCGGCGCGGAGGCGTACGCGAACTCCTCGCAGGCGCCGCCGCCCCGGGCGTACACCTCGGCGGTGAGGCGTTCGAGGTTCTGCGGGAAGGTGAGGTCGCGCCCGGCGGCGGGGGCGGCCTGGGTGAGCGCGAACGGGCCGGTGGTGAGCAGCCGGTCGGCGCTCCGGGCGGCGGGCCAGCGGTCGTTCGCGGTGTAGAAGGTCAGGCTCGCGCTGATCGTGAAGACGCCGGTGTAGGTGGCGTCGGTGACGTTGGCGAGGTCGAAGGAGAACTCCTGCGGGCCGGCCGTGAACAGCGGGGCGTAGCGGGTGACGTCGTGCTCGACGTTCCATGCGATGCCGTCCTTGGACGGCTCCGGGGTGGAGGACAGCAGCACCTGGACGCCGCCGACGCGGACGCTGAAGATCCGGTCGAACTGCCGCCCGGCGACCTGCCCGTGGAGGTCCAGGACGACCGCGGACCAGGGGCCCGCGCAGTCGGCGGGCGGGGTGAGGGTGGCGGTGTACGGGGTGTCGGGAGGGCTGCCGTACCCGTTGCGGAACTCTCGCTCGTGCATCACGTCGACGGTGCAGGAGCGGGTGTCGGGCCGCGTGAGCGGCCTGGTGGCGGTGACCGGGTCGTGGTAGTCGGTGCCGAAGTCGGCGTGGGCGGGGCCGGCGGCGGTGAGGGTGCCGGCGAGGGAGAGGACGGCGGTGCCGAGCAAGGCGGCGGCGCGGCGGAGCAGCGGGCGCAGGGCCAAGGCGGTTCCCCGGGTCGGGCGGTCCGTCGGCGCGCGACGGGCCGGGTGGGTGATCCGGGCATCCTTCCGGCGGTGGCATGCCAGCGTCAAGGGTGGCCGTCGGGGCGCCACGGTGGGTACCACTGCGGGCGTCACGGCGGGCGCCACTACTGCTCTTCGAGCGCCGCCGCCTCCTGCCGGATGAGGTCGCGCAGGGTGGCCAGCCGGGGCCGGCGGTCGTCCAGTCGCCACTGCATCTCCAGCGGCAGGGTGGCCCGCCCCTCCAGCCGTACGGTGGCCACGTCCTCGGTGAGGTGGCCGGTCATCGAGCCGGGCACCAGCGAGAAGGCGCGGTTGCGGGCGAGCAGGTAGAGCCGGGAGCCGACGATCCGCGGCGGGCTGACCAGCACCGGCGGGTCGACGCCGTGGTCCGCGCAGAGGCCGAGCACGTGGTCGTAGTAGCGGGGGTGCTGCTCGCGCGGCCACAACAGCAGGGGCAGGTCGCGCAGTTCGGCCAGGCGCAGGCCGGAGCGGCCGGACAGCGGGTGGTCCCGGCCGAGCGCGACCAGTACCGGCTCGTCGGCGATCCGCTCCAGCCGGTAGCCGTCCACCTCGTCCAGGAAGCGGCCGAGGCCGATGTCGGCGAGCTCGGCGGCCAGGGTGGCGGAGACCTGCCCGGTGTCCACGGCGAGTTCGACGGTGTCGAGCGCGGGCAGTTCCTGCTCGGCCCGGCTGACCACGGCGGGCAGCAGCCGGTTGACCACGCTCGGCGAGGCGACGATCCGGGCCGTGCCCAGCCGGGACTCCTCGTGCAGCCGGACCCGGGCCAGCAGCGCCTCGGCCTGGCCGAGCAGCCGCGCGCTCTCGGCGGCCATCACCTCGCCGGCCTCGGTGAGCGCGACGGAGCGGCGGCTGCGGTCGAACAGCTCGACGCCGACGGTCCGCTCCAACCGGGCGACCTCCTGGCTGACCGTCGGCTGCGAGATGTGCAGCCGCTCGGCGGCCCGTCCGAAGTGCAGCGTCCTGGCGACGGTCAGGAAGACCTCCAGCTGACGCAAGGTGAAACCCATGCCAGCCAGGGTAGACGAGGAGTGGACGAACCAATAGGTGACAGGCTATCGGAAGGCCTAGGACGCATTCTGGTTTCCGATGCGAGCCGTCCCTACGCTGATCACCGCGTTGCCCCACCGCAGTGGCATCTCACAGAGAGTTCGCATCATGACCGGACTTCCCCCCAGCGCCTCCAGCACCCGCAGTACCGCCGGCGCCCGCAGCACCGCCGGCACCTCCGGCGCTCCCGCCATCCGCGTCGCCGAGGAGGTCGTGCAGGCCCTCGCCGACGGCCGGCCCGTGGTCGCGCTGGAGTCGACCATCTTCACCCACGGTCTGCCGCGGCCCCGCAACCTGGCCGTCGCGCTGGAGGCGGAGCAGCAGCTGCGGGCCGCGGGCGTCGTCCCGGCGACCATCGGCGTGCACGCCGGGGTGCCCACGGTCGGTCTGAGCACCGAGCAGATCACCGAACTCTCCGCCACCGACGGCCTGGACAAGGTCAGCCTGCGCGACCTGCCGGTGGTCGCGGCGCTCGGCCGCCACGGCGGCACCACCGTCGCCGCCACCGCCTTCCTCGCCCACCGCGCGGGGATCCGGGTCTTCTCCACCGGCGGCCTCGGCGGCGTGCACTTCGGCGCCTCCGAGAGCTTCGACGAGTCGGCCGACATGACCACCCTGGCCGCCACCCCCGTCACCGTGATCAGCGCCGGCGTGAAGTCGATCCTCGACATCCGGGCCACCCTGGAGCGCTTCGAGACCCTCAACATCCCGGTCATCGGCTACCGCACCCGCAAGTACCCCGGCTTCTACGTCACCGACTCCGGCCACGAGATCAACTTCAGCGTGGAGACGCCCGAGGAGGCCGCCAAGGTCATCGACGCCCGCGACCGGCTCGACCTGCCGCAGGCCGTCCTGATCGCCAACCCGGTCGACCCGGCCAAGCAGCTGCCGCCGGAGGAGCTGGACGGCATCCTGGCCCGCGCCTGGGCGGAGGCCGAACGGCAGGGCATCACCGGCAACGCCTCGACCCCGTTCCTGCTCGACCACATCCAGCGCGACACCGGCGGCCGCAGCCTGGAGGTCAACGTCGAGGTCTACCGGGGCAACGTCCGTCTCGGCGGCGAGATCGCGACCGCCCTGGCCGCCTCGGCGGCTGCCGCGGCCGACGTCACGGGCGGGGCCACGGCCGACGTCACGACCGACGTCACGAGCGGGGCCTGAGCCGTGCTGGGGGTGCTCGGCGACCTCGTCGAGGACATCGTGGTCTGGGTCGACGGCCCGCTGCGGCACGGCACCGACTCGGCCGCCCAGGTCTTCCGGCGGCGCGGCGGCAGCGCGGCCAACGTCGCCTGCTTCGCCGCCGGGCAGTACCCGGCGCGCTTCCTCGGCTGCGTCGGCGAGGACACCGCCGGGGACGGCGTGGTCGCCGAACTGGTCGGCCACGGCGTGGACGTACGGGTCTCCCGGCACGGCCGGACCGGCAGCGTCGTGGTGCTGATCGACCAGGACGGCGAGCGGACCATGCTGCCCGACCGGGGCGCCGCCACGCTGCTGGAGCACGTCCCGGACGAGTGGCTGGCGGGCCTGACCCACCTGCACGTGCCGGCTTACTCCTTCGACGGCGAGCCGGTCGGCGCCGCGGCGGTGGACGCCCTCGGCCGGGTCCGGCAGGCGGGCGGCACCACCTCGGTGGACGCCTCCTCGACCGGCATGCTGGAGCAGTTCGGACGGGAGCGCTTCCTCGCCCTGCTCACCGAGTTGGCGCCGACCTTCGTCTTCGCCAACCGCTCCGAGTCCGCCTTCCTCGGGCTGCTGGTGGACGGCCTGCCCGGGCCGGAGCGCGCCCGGCTGGCGGCCACCACGGTGGTCACCAAGTCGGGCGCCGAGGCCACCACCGTCGACGTGCCCGGCGAGGGGCTGTTCACGGTGCCGGTGCCGCCGGTGGCGCAGGTGCGCGACCTCACCGGGGCCGGGGACGCCTTCGCGGCGGGGTTCCTGGCCGCCTTCCTGAGTGGTGGGGGCCTGGTGACCGGGGACCTGCGGCTGGCGGCCGGGCTCGGGCACCGCTGCGCGGCCCGGGTACTGGGCTCGCCGGGGGCCTCCTGCGACGAGGGGTGACGGCCCGGCCTGGGGTGACGGCCCGGCCTGGTTGACGGCCCGACCGGGGTGGTGACGGCCGGGGTGGTGACGGCGGTGCGTACTCGCGCGGGGCGTCAGCGCAGCGCGTCCTTGCGCAGGAAGCGCTTCAGCCGTTGCCACGTCCAGGTGTTGACCACGTCCTCGGCGGTGAGCCAGCCGCGCTGCGCCGTGCCGATGCCGAACCGCGGGTACGCGAGGTGCGGGGTGGCGTGGGCGTCGCTGTCGATGCTGAACCGGACGCCGTGTCGCCTGGCCCGCAGGATGTCCTCGTCGCGCAGGTCGAGCCGCTGCGGGGAACTGTTGACCTCGATCGCGGTGCCGGTGCGCGCGGCGGCCTCGAACACCGCGGCCAGGTCGACGTCGATCGGGCCGCGGCTGCCGATCCGCCGGGTGGTGAGGTGGCCGATGACGTGCACGTACGGGTTCTCGCAGGCGCGGATCAGCCGACGGGTCTGGGCGGCGCGGTCGAGGGCGAAGTGCGAGTGCACGGAGGCCACGCAGACGTCGAAGCCGGCCAGGAACTCGGGCGGCCAGTCCACGCCGCCGTCCGGGTCGATGTTCAGCTCGGTGCCGTGCAGCAGCCGCAACTTCCGGTGGCGGTCGGCGAGTTGCCGCAGCTGCTCGCGCTGGGCGAGGATCTTCTCGTCGGTCATCCGCTGCATCACCAGGTTCGGCGCGTGGTCGGTGACGGCGAGGTAGGAGTAGCCGCGGGCGGCCGCGGTGTCGATCATCTCCTCCAGCGTGGCCAGCCCGTCGGTCAGGTCGGTGTGCGTGTGCAGGTCCCCGCGCAGGTCGGACTCCTCGACCAGGTCCGGGAGTTCACCGTTCAGCGCGACCTCGATCTCGCCCCGGTCCTCGCGCAGCGGCGGCGGGATCCACGGCAGGCCGAGCGCCGCGTACACCTCGTCCTCGCTCTCCGAGACCACCTTGGCCCCGCCGTCGACCTCGAACAGCCCGTACTCGGAGAGCTTCAGCCCGGCCCGGACGGCCATCGTGCGCAGCCTGATGTTGTGCGCCTTCGACCCGGTGAAGTACACCAGCGCCGCGCCCCAGTCCTCCTCCGGGACGACCCGCAGGTCCACCTGGACACCCCCGGTCGTGCGCACCGAGGTCTTGGTCGGTCCGCTCGCGATCACCTCGGCCACGTACGGGAGTTCGGTGAGCGCGGCCATCAGCGGCGCGGAGTCCTCGGCGGTCGCGAGCACGTCGATGTCGCCCACCGTCTCGCGCATCCGGCGCAGCGAACCCGCGAACGCGCAGCGGGTGCAGCCGGGGACGGCGGAGAGCGCGGCGACCAGCTGCTCGGCGAGTTCGGTGGCGGTGTCCAGCAGCGTCCGGCCGCCGGACTGCCGCATCAGCTCGATGCCGTGCAGGATCTTCTCGCCGCTGCGCTCGCCGAAGCCGGCCAGGCCGGACAGCTTCTCGGCGCGCACCGCCTCGGCGAGCTCGTCCACGGAGGCGATGCCGAGGTCGCGGTAGAGGGCGAGGGCGCGCTTGGGGCCGACGCTGGGGACGGCCATGATGTCCCGGACACCCGCCGGGATCTCGGCACGCAGGGCCTCCAGGGCGGCGATCCTCCCGGTGGAGAGGTATTCGGCGACCTTCTCGGCGGTGGACTTGCCGACGCCGGGGATCCGCTGCAGACCCTTGACGTCCAGGCCGACCAGGTCCTCCGGGTGGCCGCCGACCGCGCGGGCGGCCTTCTCGTAGGCGCGGGCCCGGAAGGCGTCCCCGCCGGTGATGTTGATCAGGTCGGCGTACTCCTGGAGCAGGTCCCTGACCTGGTCGTTGAGCCGGGGCATGGGGCAAGTCTAGGTTCGGCGGGGCGGGTTCGCCGGGTGTGCGCGGGGCGGCCGACGCCGCTGCGGCGTCCTCATCGGGCTCTCGTCGGTCTCGTCGGGCCGGCGTCGGGCCCTCGTCGAGCCCCGGTCGGCCCGTCGTCGGGCTCGGGTGCGGGCGGGCTCGTCGGCTCCGGGTGTGCGGCGTCAGTCGTGGGCGACGGTCAGCAGCAGGACCACGGTCAGCCCGCCGCCCGGGGTGGACTCGACCGCGAGCCGGCCGCCGGCCGCCAGGACCAGGCTGTGCAGGGCCGGTCCCACCGGGCCGTCGGCCCGCACGCCCGCGAGCAGCCACTCGCGGGCCTCGGGCAGCTCGTAGCCGCCCCGGTCGGATATCCGGATCTCGACCCGGCCGCGGTTCCGGGCGCCGTCCCGTCCGCTGCCTCGGCCGTCGCGCCGTCCGCCGTCCCGTCCGCCGTCCCGTCCGCCGCTCAGGGAGACGTCCCGCCCGAAGTCCCGGCCCCCGGGGGCGGAGGCCCTCCGGGTGGAGCGGCCACCCGCGACGTCGGCGCGGACCAGCACCCGGCCGCCCAGCGGGCTGCGCCGGATCGCGTGGTCGACCAGGCCGGCGACGGCCGCCTCCAGCCGTCGGGCGTCCCCGGACACCACCGGCAGACCGGGCGCCACCCGGACCGTGACGGCCGCCGAACGGCCGCCGCCGCGCACCACCCGGCGGACCACGTCGGCCACCTGGACGTGCCGGGCCGTCGGCTCGCACCCGGCCTGCCGACCGGTCCAGCGCAGCCGCTCCAGCTCCGTGCGCGTGAGCGCCCTCGGCGCGGCCATCCCGCCCGACTGGAACGGGCCGGGGCCGTCCTCGACCTCGGCGGTGGCCGACCCGCCCGCGCGACCCGACCCGCCCCGGCGGCCGGGGCTGCCCGCGGCGCCGATCGCGCCGATCGCGCCGATCGCCCGGGCCCCCGACGCGACGTAGCCCCAGAGCCTCCCGCGTGCCATCGTCCTGCCCCTCGTGCCTCACCGGCGGCCGTCATCGGTTCCGCGGCCGGACCGGGGCGGGCCGTTTCCCGGACCCTCCTCACAGCCTGCGCCTCACCCGCCCGGGTGACAATCCGGCCCCGGGGCGCGAACCGGGCCCGGGCCCCCGCCGAGCGGCCGGTCGGACACCCCCCGACCGGCGGGGCCGGGCGCTCCGTCGGACCGCGGGAGGCCCCGTTCGGGCCGCGAAGGGCTCACCCGAACCGCAAAGAACGCTTTGCAAAAAACCCTTTGCGAAGAGTTCTTTGCGGTTCTATGCTCCTTGCCATGACCGATGAAGACCGCGGCTGGAAGCACAGCGACGACCCGCACATCGCCCTCACCGCCAAGGGCATGCGGGCGATGGCGCACCCCGTGCGGATGCAGCTGGTCGGGCTGCTGCGCAAGCACGGCCCGTCCACGGCGACGAGGCTCGCCGAGCAGCTGGGGCTCAACTCCGGAGCCACCAGCTACCACCTGCGCCAGCTCGCCGCCGCCGGCTTCGTCGAGGAGGACGAGGAGCGCGGCAACGCCCGCGAACGCTGGTGGCGCTCGGCCCATCAGGTCACCGTCTGGACGGGCGACGACATGGCGGACGAGGAGCCCGAAACGGCCGTCGGCTTCCTGCGCTCCGTCCTGGCCGCCCACACCCTGACGGCGCAGCGCACGCTGGACGCCTTCGAGACCATGCCACGCGAGTGGCGCAAGGCGACGGACCTCAGCGACACGGTGCTGCAGCTCACGCCCGCCGAGGCCGAACGGCTGGCCGGGGAGCTGGCGGACGTGGTCGGGCGCTACCGCCGGGTGGCCCCGGACGCGCCGGCCCCCGAGGGCACCGAACAGGTGGCCGTGGTCCTCCACGTGCTGCCGGACGCGCGGAGCAGCGAATCCGACAGCGAATCCGACAGCGAATCCGGCAGCGAATCCGAGAGTGAAACCAGCAGCGAAACCAGCAGCGAAACCGGCAGCGAAACCGAAGGGGGAGCCGTATGACCGGCACCGCCGCGGCCCCGACCGTGCGCAGCTTCCGGCCACTGGCCGGGGTGCTGACGGCCACGGCCGTCTCCGTCACCGGGACACGCGTCTCGGCCATCGCCCTGCCCTGGTTCGTCCTGGCCACCACCGGCAGCGCCACCATGACGGGCCTGGTCGCCTTCGCCGAAATGGCGCCGTACGTGCTGGTCAAGGCGCTCACCGGGCCGGTGGTCGACCGGCTCGGGCCGCGCGTGGTGTCGTGGACGACGGACGCGGTCAGCGCCGTCGCGGCCGGGCTGGTCCCGCTGCTGCACGCGCAGGGGCTGCTGCCGTTCTGGGTGCTGCTGGTGATGGTTGCGGTGATCGGCGCGATGCGCGGCCCCGGCGATCTGGCCAAGTCGGTCATGGTCCCGGAGGCGGCCGACCACGCCCGGGTGCCGATGGAGCGCGCCACCGGGCTGTCGGGCGTCACCGAGCGGCTGGCCTCCACGATCGGCCCGGCGGCGGGCGGTGGGCTGGTCGCGTTGATGGGCCCGCTGGCCGGTCTGGCGGTCAACGCGGGCACCTTCGCGCTCGGCTCACTGATCATCGCCCTCGCCCTCCCACGCGGCATGGGGCGCCCGGCGGTGCCCGCCGCGGCCGCCACGACGACCGGACGGGCGGAGGACGGGGACCAGCCCGTCGGCTACTGGCGGATGTTCCGCGAGGGCTTCGCCTTCCTGCGGTCCGAGCCGCTGCTGCTCACCGTCATCGTGATGGTCGGCATCACCAACCTGATCGACGCCGGTTTCATCACCGTCCTGGTCCCGGTCTGGGCACGGGAGTCCGGCAACGGCCCGGCCGCCATCGGCCTGACGGCCGGCGTCATGGGCGCCACCGCCGTGGTCGGCAGCCTGATAGCGGCGGCCGTCGCGTCCTGGCTGCCCCGGCGCACGGTCTTCTTCGCGGGCTTCCTGCTCTGCGGTGCGCCCCGCTTCCTGGTGCTCGCCCTCGGCGCGCCGATGTGGGTCGTGCTCACGGTCTTCGCGATCGGCGGCTTCGGCTCCGGCTTCCTCAACCCGATCCTCGGCGCGGTGCTCTTCGAGCGCGTGCCCCGCCACCTGCTCGGCCGCGTCCACGCCCTCGGCGACTCCCTCGCCTGGGCCGGCATCCCGCTCGGCGGCCTGGCCGCCGGCGGGGCGGTCGCCCTGGTCGGCCTGGCGCCCAGCCTGCTCGCGGCCGGAGCCGTGTACTTCGCCACCACGACCCTGGCGGGATTCCGGCCCGAATGGCGCGAGATGGACCGCCTCCGGGGCCATGCGGGCGGTGCGGGTGACGTCGGCGGTGGGGCCGTCGAGCCGGACGTGGCGGATGCAGCGGAGGCTGCGGAGGCCAAGCCGGAGCAGGCCCCGGCGCGGGTATGAGTGTTGCTCATGAGGAAAGGAAGGTCATGAGTGTGGGTCATGAGGCAGAGCGGGTGATCCGGCCGGCCTCGGTGCCGGGGGAGTGGCCCGCCCACTGGAGGAGCAGGAGGCCGGCCAGCGCGGCGAGGGCACACCAGGTGGAGGCGAAGGCGAGACGCCAGAGCAGTGCGCAGACGACGGCTCCCACGCCCGTGACCAGGCCGAGGCGCCGGAGCAGGCGGTCGCCGCTCGCGAGGAGGGAGCCGACGGTGGCGAGGAGGTAGCCGGCCAGCAGAACGGCGGCCGGGTGCGGGACGCCGAAGGCGTAGCCGAGGGTGTGGCCGTGCACGGTGGCCGTCACCGGGTGGGCGGCGACGGCCACGGCGAGCGGAACGGCGACGGCCGCGCCGAGCAGGGTGAGCCCCGCGAGCAGACGACGGCTCGGTCCCGTGGTCGCGGACCACACCCCGGCCGGGACCAGGACGGGCAGCAGCGGGAGCGCGATCACCGCCCAGGCGGTGCGGGCCGCCGCAGCCGGGGCGGCGGACAGCCCGCCGTCCGTACCGAGCCAGACCAGCGCCTCGATCAGCTGGTGCACGCCCAGCACCAGCGGGACGGTGGCAAGGAGTAACCGCTCGGGCCGCCCGGCCCGGTGGGCACGGACCAGGCACGCCACCCCGACAACCACGACCACCCCACCGGCCGCGGCGTCCGCCTGCGCGCTCCAGCACATCGGGGCCCTACCGGGGATTCCCCGGGCCGCCGTCGGGTCCGTCCTCGGGCTGGTCCTCGGTGCCGTCCTCGGACACGTCCTCCGGTGCCGCCCCGATGCTCTCCAGGGTGTCGCGGACAGTGCCGGGCATCGCCGGGTGGCGCCCGATCACGATCACCCCGATCACGATGGCCACCAGCCCGGCGGACTGCCAGGCCAACGCCCCCGGGGTCACCCGCAGCCGGTCGCCGAGGAAGCCGACCGCGCAGGCGATCCCGGCCAGCGGCTGGGCGGCGGTCAGCGCGGGCAGGGACATCCGCAGCGGCGCGGCCTCGAAGGCACTCTGCACCAGCAGCAGCCCGACCACGCCCGCCACGACCACCGCGTACGGCTGCCAGCTCTGCAGCACGGCCGTCAGCCCCTGGTGGTCGAGGCGCTGGGAGGTGGTCCTGGTGAGCGCGTCCTGGAGGCCGTAGAGCAGCCCGGCGGCGAGCGCCAGCAGCGTCGCCTCCTCGAACAGCGGCAGCCGCCGGGCCAGCGAGACCAGCAGCAGGACCAGGCCGACCACCGTGCCGACCACCAGCCAGTGCCGCAGCTCCCCGGCCGGCGCCCCGCCGCCCGTCGGCCGCCCGGCGACGATGAAGGCCGTCACCCCGAGCCCGAGCAGCAGTACCCCGATCCAGCCGGAGCGGCCCAGCGTCTGACGGGTCAGCACCCGGGACAGCGCCATGGCGAACAGCAGATTGGTGGCCAGTAGCGGCTCGACCAGGGACACTTCGCCCTGGTTGAGCGCGAGCGCGGAGAGGATCAGGCCGCTGACCATGAAGCCGGTGCCGAGCAGCCACTGGGGCATCCGCATCAGGTCCAGCAGCAGCCGCCAGTGCAGGAGGTCGGCACGGGGGGCCCGCTGCGCCGCGTGCTGCTGGAGGACGAAGCCGAGCCCCAGACAGCAGGCTGCGCTGAGGGCGAGGAGGAAGACCGCCACGGAGGGACCACCAGGTTGTCGCTGCCCGCGCCGCGCCGACGGATCCGGGGTGGGGCGGCGGTCGCGGCCGCTTCCGTCAGCGTACCGCCGGGGCGGCGGCCGGGCCGATCGGACGACGCCCCGGCGCTCCCGGCACCGTACCGGCACTGTGGCGGGGGCCGCCCGCGGCGCGCGGCGCACTGCCCTGCGACGGTCCGTCGTCGGCCGCGCTTGCCGCCACCGGAGGGGCAGGCGCACGCTGGTGTGAGCGGCCGCCACGGGTCACCGTCCGTGCCGGTCAGGACAGGCGCGACGGGGGCCGGCGCCAGGAGGTGTGGCATGCACAACCAGTGGGACGTGGAGCTGAGCTTCGAGGAGGACGGCGTGCACACGGCGTGCGACGCCAGGTTGACGGGCGCGAGGGCGCCGGGCCTGAGCGCGCACGGCGAGTCCGTGAAGAGCGCCGACGACCGTCCGCTCGCCAGGATCGGCGAGGAGGTCGCGGCCTCCCGCGCCCTGGAGGAACTGTCCCGCAAGCTGCGGGCCCAGGCCACCGGGGAGATCGACGACGAAGGGCACCGCCCCGGGTACCTGATCTACTGACGGCGGTGACGGGTCAAGGGCCCGGGCGGCGCGGCCGTACGGTCACGGCCGCCCCTGCCCGGGCCCGGTTCGGTAACTCGTCGGCGGGCGCCGGACGAGCAGGTCCGATGCCGCGCCCGCGCCCGCGCATGCGTGCGCGGGCCTGCCCGAGCAGCCCGCCCGCCGTCCTCCCCGGGCGACCGGCCTGTGGGGGTGGCCGGTCGCGGCGGAGCGACCGCCTGCACGGTACTCGGCGATCACTCCGAGCCGCAGCAGGTAGCCCAGGGCGCCCGCGGCCAGGCCCCACCACACTCCGTTGAAGGCCCCGACGGCCACCCCGAGCGCCCCCGGCACGATCGCGGCCCGGGCCGCCGTCTCGGCCAGTGCCCGCCCGCGGTGCCGGGCGGCCCCACCGTGGGCTGCCCGGGCGGCGTAGCTGACGTGGGAGGCGACCGCCGCAGCCGACCACGGCCTGCTAGTCATCGACCGCTCGGTGTTCATGCTGCAGAAGCGCCCCGAAGACGCGCGACGTTCCTCAGCAACCTCGACATCGTCGGCCGCCACTGGGCGCACCGCGCCGACCAGCCGGGCAAGTCCTCCAACTCGCTGCTGCCGTAGGCGCCGACGGCGCCCTCGCGCCCGACGGAGCCGGCCTCCCCCGCACGGAGAGCGGGAGGCCGGATTCCCGCTCGCCGGGGCGATGGGCCGTGATTACTCGGCCACTCCTGTGAGTTCGGCGACGACGTGCGTGGTGCCGTGGGAGGCAGTCGCGGCGGGGGTGCCGTCGAGGGGTGGTGAGGTGGGGAGGGCGGTCAGGTGTGGGCGGTGGTGAGGAAGTCGGTGAGGCGTCGGTTGACTTCGGGTGCGCCTGCGGTGGGCAGGGTGTGGTGGGAGAGGTCGGGGAGGACGGCCACTTCCGGTGCGGGGAGGGTGCGGCGGGCGGTTTCGGCGGCCTGGTGGGCGTGGTGGGGACGGCTGCGGGCGGCGAACAGGGCGAGGGTCGGGGTGGTGAGGGTGCGGAGGCGGGCGGCGGACGGGCGGGGGCCGGTGACGACGCGGGAGGCCGGGAAGTCGGCGTGGCCGAGGGCGTACAGCTCGCGCCAGTCGGGGTCGAGGTGGGGGGCGCCGCCCGTTTCCCAGTCGAGGTAGGAGCGGGCGCGGGCCGGGGTGCGGCGGGGGAGGAAGAGCGGCAGGACGCGCAGCAGGTAGCCGGGGCGGAAGCCGGCGAAGCACTGGGTGGGGTCGAGCAGGGCGAGGCGGCCGACCCGGGCGGGGGCGTGCAGGGCGTACTCCAGGGCGATCCAGCCGCCGTAGGAGTGGCCGCAGAAGTCGGCCTCGGGCACGCCGAGGCCGTCGAGGACGGCGTCCAGCCAGCCGAGCAGTCCGGGGACGCCGTCGAGTGGGGTGCCGTCGTGGACGCTGCGCCCGGGGTCGCCGATGAGGTCGACGGCGAGGACGCGGTGTCCGGCGTCGGCCAGGGCGGCGGCGTTGGCGAACCACATGGTGGAGGTGGCGCCGCCGCCGTGGAGGAGGACGAGGGGGCGTCCGTCGCGGGGGCCGCAGGCGTTGATCCGGGTGGTGCCGTGGGCGGTGCGGACGGTGAGGGCCTCGACCGGGACGGGCCAGCGGGCCAGCAGGGCGTCGTACGCGGCGAGGAAGGGGGCGGTGCGGGCGGACATGACGGGCCTCCGCGGGTGTGGTGTGATGGCGCGCGGGAACACTCGCCCGACAAGTATCTTGTTCGGCAAGTGTCTCGCTGAGCGAGAGAATAATCGCATGGCCGTGATCGAGGAAGGACGACGGGTGTCCGAGGTTGAGGAGCCGATGCGGCTGGTCCACCTGCTGCGCGGGCTGACGGTCGAACTGGACCTGTTCGGGGCCGAGTTCGCGGCCGGCAACGGTCTGCACCCGACCGATCTGCGGGCGCTGATCCATCTGCTGGACGCCGCCAGGGCCGGGGAGGTGGTCACCCCGGGCCGGCTCGGCGAGGCGCTGCGGCTGAACTCGGCCGGGACCACCGGCCTGGTGGACCGGCTGGAGCGGCTCGGGCTGATCCGGCGCGAGCGAGACCCGCAGGACCGTCGGCGGGTGCGGCTGCTGGTGGAGGACCGGGCGATGGAGCTGGGGCAGGGGTTCTTCGGCGGCCTGATCGGTGATCTGCTGGCGGCGATGCGGCGGTTCGGTCCGGGGGAACTGGAGACGGCCGGGCGCTTCCTGGAGGCCATGACCACCGTGGTGGCCGCCGCCAGGCAGGGCACGCGGGAGCAGCGGGGCGGGGGAGCTACGCCGGCCCGAGGGTCCAGCTGATCACCGAGAGCGTCGCCATCGACACCAGCGTCGACCAGAGCACCGCGTCCCGGGCGAGGACCGTGCCCTGCCCGTACTCGCGGGCGTAGGTGTAGACGTTCTGCGCGGTGGGCAGCGCGGAGAACAGCACCACGGTGAGGAGTTGGTGCGCGGGCAGGTGGAGCAGCGGACCGGCCACGGCGAGGGCGACGAGCGGCTGGAGCAGGGTCTTGATCGCGACGGTCAGCCCGACCTCGGCGCGGCGCGAACGGCCGTCCGCCGGCGGGCGGTTGTGCAGCGATATGCCGAGGGCGATCAGGGCGGTCGGCACGCCGGCGCCGCCGAGCAGTTCGCAGGAGCGGTTCAGTTCGGCGGGCAGGTGCACCCCGGCCGCGGAGACGACGGCGCCCAGCGCGGTGGCGAGCAGGATCGGGTTGCGCACGGGGAGGGTGAGCAGTGCGCGGCGCCCGGCCGCGCCGCCGTCCAGGACGGCGAGGACGGCGGGGGTGACCAGCAGGATCTGGAACAGCACCACCGGGGCCACGAAGGAGGCGTCGCCGACGACCTGCATGGTGACCGGGATGCCGAGGTTGGCGGAGTTGACGTACCCCGAGGCCATCGCGCCGATGGCAAGTTCGCCGGGCTTGCGCCGGAAGACCAGGCGCCCGGCGAGCAGCCCGAGACCGATCGCGACGACGGTGCCGGCGGCGAAGGCGAGCATCGACGGGTTGGCGAAACGGTCCAGTGGGGTGCGGGCGATCATCAGGAAGAGCGCGGCCGGCATCGCCACGTGGAAGACGAACCGGTTGAGCACCGCCTCCGCGTGCGGCCCGAGCAGCCTGGTGCGGCCGACGACGTAGCCGACTCCGGTGAGCGCCCAGATCGGGGCGAAGCCGGACAGCAGCGGGTGCAGGGATGGCATGGTTCCTCGGATCGCTCGGACGTGCCTGCCGGGTGCGGCGGGGGTCTCCCGCCGGAGGCGTCGACCCGCGAGCTGGTGAACCCCCGAAGCCGTGAACCCCCGGGGCAGTAAACCAGCGGCCGTCGAGGTGTCGATCACGGGCCTACCATGAGCCGATGGACGAGCCGATGGACGAGCCGACGGGCCAGTCGATGGACCAGCCGACGGACGAGCAGCCGGAGCACGAGTACCTGAGCCTGGCCGAGGTGGAGGCGATCGCGCGCCGTGCCCACCAGGGCCAGGTGGACAAGAACGGCCACCCGTACGGCGAGCACATCGCGGCGGTCGCCCACGGGACGGCCGCACGCGGCGGCAGCGAGGCGCAGATCGCGGCGGGCTGGCTGCACGACACCGTCGAGGACGACCGGCTGAGCTGGGAGTGGCTGGCGGCGGCCGCACTGCCGCCGGAGACCAAGGCGATCGTGGACGCGCTCACCCGGCGCCCGGACGAGCCGGTCGAGGAGTACACCGCCCGCGTCCTGGCGACGCCCGGTGCGCTGCTCGTCAAGCGGGCCGACCTGGCGCACAACTCCGACCCGGGCCGGCTGGCCTCGCTGGACCGGGCGACCGCGGAGCGCTTGGCCGCGAAGTACGCGCGGATGCGCGAGCTGCTGGGGCTCACGGGCGAGCTGTGACGGACCCCCGGGGGCGGAGCCCGCGAGGGGCGCCGCGAGCGGGCGCTAAGAGGGGTATCGCGAGTGGCATCGCCACGGGGAGAGCCCGTGAGGAGCCGGCGGGAGAAACCACGAGAGGGCCCGGGCCCCGCGGATCGCGCGGGTCCGGGCCCTCTCGGGCACCCCGGTGGTCCCTGTCCGACCCCCGGGGTGAGGGGGAGTGGTCAGGAGACGGGAGGAAGTCGGTGAGCCGATGAGGTCGGCTTAGTACCAGTGGTGGGCCTGCCAGAAGTTCCACGCGGCGTTCGGGCTGCCGTAGCGGGAGTTCATGTAGTCCAGCGCCCACTTGATCTGGGTGGAGGGGTTGGTCTTCCAGTCCGCGCCGGCCGAGGCCATCTTGGAGCCCGGCAGCGCCTGGCCCAGGCCGTAGGCGCCCGAGCTCGGGTTGGTCGCGCTCACGTTCCAGCCGGACTCGTGGGAGATGATCTGGTTGAACGAGGCCAGCTGGTTCGCCGGGACGATCTGGGCGGCGATGGCCTGCGGGGAGGCGGTGGCGGCGTTCGCGGTGGCGGGCAGCACACCGGCGCCCAGGGCGGTCAGACCAGCGGCGCCGGCGAGAATCGCGGCCGAAGTACGCATACGGAGCTTGAAAGCGGGCATGTAGAACAGGACCTCAATCAGGTTGGGCCGGGTCACTCCCCGCCCGGGACCGTCTGGCCGGACAGGGGCCGAAGCGGTCGCGGGGGGTGACTCGGCAGTAAGCCGTTCACCGGCGGGACAGGAGCCGGTGTGGCTGGCGACGAGAGCCATTGTTGGCAGACCGGATCGGTCGCCGCCAAGACCCCCTCGTTACGACCGACGGTCGTACGCGAGCGGCCGCCGTGGATTCGAAGGGCCGATTTGCCGAGAATGTGCAGACCCCTCCTGACGTGCGCGAACGAAGGGTGACGGGGGTGGGGCGGGAGGTGCGGCGATGCCTACTACGGTCCGTCGTGGGCGTTGATTCCGTGTGAGCGCACTCACCGTTTGAGCCGCCGGAGCCGTCACCCGGGGATCCGGGGCAAGCACTTTGGGTACAGACGATCAACCCGGCACTGAGACCCGCGCCACACGGTGACGGCGCCGCCCTCAGCTTGGACCGTCAACGCGGACTGTCGGCGCGGGTCGTCGGCGCGGTCCGTCGGCTCGGATCGTCAGCGCGGATCGCCCAGCCGGCGGTGGCGGGCGGCCCGGGCCGCGAGCCGGTCCGTGTCGGGGGCCGCCGCCAGGGCGCCGAGCGCCGTACCGAGGGCCCGTCCGAGCCGTGCGCAGAAGGCCTCCGGCTCCTCGGCGGCGTCCGGCAGCTCCGGGACCACCTCGTCGACCAGGCCGACCTCCGCCAGGTGCTGGGCGCCGATCCCCTGCGTCCGGGCCAGTTCGGCGGCGTGCGCACCGTCCCGGTGGACGATCGCCGAGGCGCCCTCCGGGGGCAGCGGCGCCAGCCAGGCGTGGCCGGCGGCGATCACCCGGTCGGCCGGGAGCAGGGCTAGCGCGCCGCCCCCCGAGCCCTGGCCGAGCAGCACGGCGAGGACGGGGGTGCGCAGCGCGAGCAGGGTGGTCAGGCAGTGCGCGATCTCCACCGCGATGCCCTCCCGCTCGGCCTGGGCGGACAGCTCGGCCCCGGCCGTGTCCACGACGGTGACCAGCGGCAGCCCGAGCTGTTCGGCCAGCAGTGCGGTGCGTCGGACGGCCCGCAGGTCGGCAGCGGTGAAGGGGCGCTCGTGCTCCGGGGTCTGCCGCTGCTGGCCGACGACCACGACGGGCCGGCCGCCGAGGACGGCCAGTGCGCGGACCAGCGCACCGCCACGGCCGCCGGGCGCGTCCAGCAGCACCAGCTCCTCGGCGGTGTGCCGCAGCAGCTCGCGGGTGCCCGGGCGGTCGGGGCGGCGGGTGCGGAGGACGGAGTCCCAGGCGTCGGGGTGCTCGGGCGCGGCGGCGTCCGTCCCCTCGGTAGCGGACCCGGAGGTGCGGGACCCGGTGGGAGGGGGCTCGGCGGTGTCCGCTGCCCTGGTGGGAGGGGTGTGCGCGCTGGAGCGCGCCGCACCGAGGACGGCGAGCGTGCGGCGGAGCAGCTCGCGCAGCTCCTGCGGCGGTACGACGGCATCCACCAGGCCGTGCTCGGCCAGCGTCTCGGCCCGCTGGACGTCGGCCGGCAGCTCCACCCCGCGCAGCTCCTCGTACACGCGCGGGCCGAGGAAGCCGAGCCGGGCGCCGGGCTCGGCGAGGACCAGCTGGCCGAGCGTGCCCCAGGAGGCGAAGACCCCGCCCATGGTGGGGTTGCGCAGATAGGTGAGGTAGGGGAGCCCGGCCGCGCGGTGGGTCTGGACGGCGGCGGTGATGCGCAGCATGCAGAGGAAGGCCGCCGAACCCTCCTGCATCCGCGTGCCGCCGGAGACCGGCAGGGCGAGCAGTGGCAGCCGTTCGGCGGTGGCCCGCTCGACGGCCCGGGTGATCCGCTCGGCGGTCGCGACGCCGATCGAGCCGCCGAGGAAGCCGAACTCGGAGGCGACCAGGGCGACGGGCCGGCCGTCGACCAGGCCGAGGCCGGTGAGGACGGCCTCGTCCAGGCCGGTGCGCTCGCGGGCCCGGTCGAGCGAGGCGCGGTACTCGGGGTCGGCGGGCGGGCCGGGCGGCGGCTCGTCCCAGCTGCGGAAGCTGCCGGGGTCGACCAGCAGTCCGACCAGCTGGTGGGCCGTCAGTGCGGTGGGTGCCGTCAGTGCGCTCGGCGTCGTCCGCGCGGTGGGCGTGGTCTCCGCGCTCGGCGTCGTCGGCGTGCTCGGCGTCGTCCGCGCGGTGTTCTCGTTCGCTGCCATGTCCACCCCGTCGTCCACCCCGTCAGAGATCGTTCCGGCCCGCCGTGATCCGTCACTCTATGCGGCGGTGGCCGGGAGCGGCGAGAGGCCGCAGAGCGGGGCGAACGGGCTCCGATGGTAGTTCGACGGCGGTCGACCCTTGTACCGTCAGGACGGTTCGTGGACGGCGGCGCGGACTGCCGCCGGAGGCGGGGGTACGGGCCAAGTCGGCCCAGGTAAAGGGGAGTTACTCGCCGGTTAATACTTCGGTGGAGGGCTTCCGGAGTTGACGGTGTCTCGCCACACTGGGGGACATGACTCGCACTCTACGCGCGTGGAAGTCCCGCGCTGCCGCCGTTACCGCCGTCGCCCTGATGACCCTCGCGCCGCTCGCCGTCGCCACCGAGGCGCACGCCGCCGTGAGCGGCACGGTGTGCCTCTCCGCCCTCCCGCCGGAGGCCACCGACACCCTCAACCTGATCGCCTCCGACGGGCCGTTCCCCTACTCCCAGGACGGCGTGGTCTTCCAGAACAGAGAGGGTGTCCTGCCCCGCGAGTTCAGCGGGTACTACCACGAGTACACCGTCATCACCCCCGGCTCCCCGACCCGCGGCGCCCGCCGGATCGTGACCGGCCAGGCCGACCAGGAGGACTACTACACCGGCGACCACTACGCCACGTTCTCCCTGGTCGACCAGAGCTGCTGACCGACCCCGCGTGACAGTGGCCCCGGCACACTTCCCCGCCGGGGCCACCGTCGTACCCTCGTCGCCCTGGCCATGACCTTCCCGTCCTCCCTCGACTCGACCGGACCGAACGGTAGTTGAGTCATGCGGTGGGGGACGGCCCGGCCGTCGGGTCGTGCGGCGCCGCCGGCCCGCCCGCTTGCTAGGGTCGGGGGCATGGCACCGAGCAGCGCGAACCCCCCGGGACGGCTCCGGCGAGACGCGCAGCGCAACCGCGACCTGCTGCTCGCCGCCGCCCGTGACATGTTCTCCCGGCACGGCCTGGACGTGCCGCTGGACCAGATCGCCAAGGAGGCCGGCGTAGGCAACGCCACCCTCTACCGGCACTTCCCGACCCGCGAGGCGCTGATCGGCGAGGTGTTCGCGGACGCCGGCGCCGGACTGGCCACGGCCGGGCAGGAGGCGCTCGACGCCGAGGACGCCTGGACCGGCCTCGAAGGGTACTTCGGGCGGATCTTCGAACTCGTCGCCGCCGACCGGGGCATCAACGACCTCGTCACCCAGGCCATCCCGACCATCCCCGGAATGATCGAGATCAGCCGGCAGCACGCCACCACCGTCGGCGCCCTCATCGCCCGCGCCCAGGAACAGGGCACCATGCGCCGCGACGTGGTGACCATGGACCTGCTGTTCCTGCTCGGCCCGCTCTGCCGCGCCCTGCCCGCCGCCGGCGAACTGCGCCCTGACCTCTGGCGCCGCTACCTCGCCCTGCTCCTGGACGGCTTCCGCGCGCAGGCCACCCATCCGCTGCCCGTCCCGCCGATCGGGGAGGAGCACCTGGACCGGATGTTCGCGGACCTCTGGGAGGCGCAGGCGTCCGAGGCCCCCGAGGCCCCCGAGGCCCCCGAGGTCCCCGAGGCACCCGAGTTCTGAGCGCCCGACGCCACGGCATCAGGGACGCGTACGGAACACCGGGCACCGCGTCAGAGCACCGTCAACGAGCTTCGGCTGTTCGGTCGCTGGGCGGTTTGCTGAGGCGGGACGGCGTGCGGTGAGGAGAGGTCATGGTGGACAGCGCGGACAGTGGTGTGGACGAGGGCCGGATCGTGGTCGGCGTCAGCGGCTCGCTCGGCAGCCTCGCCGCCCTCCACCGCGCCGTCGCCGAGGCCCGCCGGACGGACGCCGACGTGCTCGCCGTCCTGTGCTGGACCCCGCCGGGCGATGAACTCGGCTACCGTCGCAGCCCCTGCCCGCCGGTGGTCAACGCCGGCCGCGACGCTGCCGTGGCCCGGCTGCGGCAGGCCCTCGACGAGGCCTTCGCCGGGCGCTACGCGGGCGTTCGGCTGCGCTGCCAGGCCGTCCGCGGCGACACCGCCCACACCCTGGTGCGGTGCGCCGACCGCCCCGGCGACCTGCTCGTCCTCGGTGCCGGGCGCGACCGCGGCCGCCTCGCCCGGCTGGTCCACCCGTCCGTCACCGCCTACTGCGTGCGGCACGCGACCTGCCCGGTATTGACCGTGCCGCACCCGCCGCTGCAGCGCGACCTCGAAGCACTGGAGCGCGGGCACGGGACGCGCGGGCGCGGGATGCGCGCGTACGGGCCGCGCACGCCGCTCGCCCGGAACTGACCACCGGTTCAAGGCCGGTGGCTCACGACCGTCCGGCCGCCTCGGCGAGGACGGCGGCGGTGCGGCGGCCCGCCTCCAGGGTGTCGGCGGCCGTGGCGGGCAGGCAGCGCCGGGCCTCGGGGCTGTAGGCGGTCATCACCACGCCGGCGTGGTCGGTGGGGAGTTCGAGGTTCCGTACGGTCGACATCTGCTGTGTCAGGGCAGCGTTGAGCTGCCGGGTGTGCCCGATGTCCACGATCTCGTCCGCCGTGCCGTGGACCAGCCAGAGCGGGACGGGCGACGGGCCGGCGGCCAGGTGGTCGAGCGGGGCGTCCCCGGTGGTGACGGCCGGGTCGGAGTAGTGCGAGGCGATGCCGACGGCGGCGGTGGGCCGGAGTTCGGCGGGGGTGTCCGGGTGGGTGGCCACGGCGACGGCCTCCCGGCCGCCCATCGACCAACCGGCCAGCACGAAGCGCGCCGGATCCCCGCCGAACCCGGTGGCGATGCGGCGGGCCTGGGCGAGGGAGGCGAGCAGTTCGGCTCGGCCGCCGTCGGCCCGGTCGGCGCTCCAGTCCGGGACGAGCACCAGCAGGCCATGGCCGGCGGCCTCCCGGGCCAACGGCCGCAGCACGTCGCGCTCGTTCGGGCCCCGGCCGTGCCAGAGCAGGACCATGGGGGCCGGCCCGGCGGCGCCGGAGGCCGGGCGGTGGACGTCCATCAGCCGTCCGTCGGCGTACGGAACGGCCTCGGGTGGAGCGGTGGTCATGCGGGGTTCGCCTCCGATTCGGTGGTTGATCACTCAGCTGGTACCGTACTTCCTGTCGCGAGGGAGACGATCTCTCGTCAGGCGTCAGCGGTGCTACCAGAGCACGTCCTACTTTCAGTAGGGAGAGTCCGTGCAACCCGGGCCTGGCGCTCCACAGTCGGGCGGGGTCCGGTGCCTTTCACAGGTGCCGGGCCCCGTTCGCGTTCGTGGACGCGTCTGCGGGTACGTCTGCTTCTGCGTCTGCGGGTGGTTGGTTCGTGGTTCGGCGCATGGCCGTTGAGCTGCTAGTATTTCTCTTGTCGCGAGGGAGATGATTCCTCGTCAGGCGTCAGCGGTGCTACCAGAGCACGTCCTACTTTCAGTAGGGAGAGTCCGTGCAACCCGGGCCTGGCGCTCCACTGTCGGACGGGGTCCGGTGCCTTTCACAGGTGCCGGGCCCCGTCCGCGTTCGCGAGGCGGGTCAGTTCCTCCCTGCTGAGCACCAACTCTCCTGCGGCGGCGGAGTCCTGGATGGTCTCGGGGCGGCTGGCGCCCGGGATCGGGATGGTCACCGGGGAGGTGGCCAGCAGCCAGGCGAGGGCGACGCGCTGCGGGCTGACTCCGCGTTCGGCCGCGATCGCGGCGAACTCCTCGCCGGCGCCGCCGAGTTCGGCGGAGCGGCCGATTCCGCCGAGGGGGCTCCAGGGCAGGAAGGCCAGGCCCAGTTCGGTGCACAGGTCCAGGACGGGCTGGTGCGTGCGGACGGCGGGGGAGTACTCGTTCTGCACCGAGACCAGGGCGTCGCCGAGGATCTCCCGGGCGAGACGGACCTGCGCCACGTCCACGTTGGAGATGCCGGCGGCGCGGATCTTGCCCTCCTCGTAGAGCTCCCGGATCGCGCCGAGCGAGTCGGCGTACGGGACGTTCCGGTCCGGGTGGTGCTGCTGATAGAGGCCGATCGCCTCGACGCCGAGGCGGCGCAGTGAGCCCTCGCAGGCGCGCTTGAGGTGGGCCGGGTCGCCGTCGATGGTCCAGGAGCCGTCGCCGGGGCGCCCGCGGCCGCCCTTGGTGGCGACCAGGACGCGGTCGGCGTCGGAGCCGTAGGAAGCGAGGGCCCGGGCGATCAACTCCTCGTTGTGGCCGTACTCGTCGGCGTGCCAGTGGTAGGAGTCGGCGGTGTCGATCAGGGTGATGCCCGCGTCCAGGGCGGCGTGGACGGTGGCGACGGCGCGGGCCTCGTCCGGGCGGCCCTCGACGGAGAGCGGCATCGCGCCGAGGCCGATGGCGCTGGTCCGGACGGTGCCGAGGAGACGGGTGGTCGGGGCGGTGGTTCCGGTGGTCATGCGGGGAGCTCCTGTCCACGGGTGGCGGCGAGCAGGCCGGGCAGCCAGTCGCGGGTGTGGGTGAGGGGGTGACCGAGCTGCTGTGCCCGGGAGTTGTCCATGCCGTAGTAGCGGTCGAAGGAGAACGGCGAGGCCTGCTGTCCGGGCCGTGGCGGTGTGGTGCGGTACGGGCGGCCGGCCGCGATCAGCTCGCAGAGGGCGGTGGCGGTGAGTTCGCCGTGCGAGGCGACGTTGACCGGGCCGGTGAACTCCTCGCCCGCCGCCCAGGCGAGGAAGGCGGCGGCCTCGGTGTCGTGGGTGTAGGAGGAGGGCAGGTCCTCCGGGTGGACGAGGACGGGCAGGCCGGCCTCGATGCGGTCGGTGTAGTGGGCCAGCCGCCCGGTGAAGTCGGCGGCGCCCAGCACGTGGCCGAGCCGCACGGACACGAACGGGAACGCCCCGGCGCGGGTGAACACCGCCTCCGCCTGGCGCTTGCCCCCGCCGTACGAGCCTTCGGCGAACTCGGCGTCGTCCCAAGGGAGTTCGATCTGAATCGGCCACCGGCCCGGATCGACGACGGACTCGGCCAGCGGACGGAGCGGGCGGACCGGCGGGTGCTGGGCAGCGGTGTCGTAGACCTCGATGGTGGAGGTCATCAGATAGCGGCCGGTCCGTCCGGCGAAGGCGCGGACGGCGGCCTCGGCCTGCCGCGGGGTGTAGCAGACCTGGTCGATCACCGCGTCGAAGTCGCGTCCGGCCAGTGCGGCGGTCAGCGCGGCCTCGTCCGAGCGGTCGGCGAGGAGCGGGGTGACGCCCGGCGGCGGTGGTGCCGAGCCCCGGTTGAGCACGCTGACCCGTACGCCGGAGTCGCGCAGCCGGGTGACCAACTGCCGTCCGAAGTACCGGTTTCCCCCGATGACGAGCACGTTTTCCATGACCACAAGTGTTATGGTGCGGCGCGGTTCGATGAAGGGGTGATCATGGGAGTTCAGGCGCTACGACCGAAAGACCAACGGCAGTCGGGCGGTTCGGCCGAGGATTCCTCAGCGGGCGCCCGCAGCGGTGCCGGTGGCGGTCTGGACGCGGTCGATCTGCGGCTGCTGGAACTGCTCCAGTCCGAGGGGCGGATCACGCTCAGCGAGCTGGGCCGGCGGGTGAACCTCAGCCCGGCCGCGGTCGGTGAGCGGGTGCGCCGGCTGGAGGCGGGCGGCACGATCACCGGCTACGCGGCGCAGGTCGCGCCCGGGCGGCTGGGGTACGGCATCCGGGCCTTCGTCCGGGTCTCGCCGCACGCCCGGATGACGGTGAAGTACCTGCGCAGCCAGGAGCTCCTGCACCGGCCGGAGGTGCTGGAGGTGCACCACGTGATCGGCGAGGACTGCTGGGTGTTCAAGGTCGCCGCACGGGACACCACGCACCTGGAGGAGCTGATCGAGGCGATCGCGGTGCTCGGCCGCACGACGACCTCGGTGATCCTCTCCTCACCGGTGGAGCAGCGGGTGCTGCTGCCCTCGGACTGACGGAGCCGAGGACGCGGGGGAGCAGGTTCAGGACGGCTGTCGGTCGGAGCCCAGTTCGCGCGAGATCCGCAGCCCGACCTGGGCCACCACCGGCCCGAGGGCGTGGCGCCCACCGGTGACCCGGTACGTCGGGTCGCGGCTCAGGCCGCCTGGGCGGACTCCCGGGGCGGGACGGCGACCAGGACGAACCGCGCCCCGGCGTCGTCCCGGACGAGCGCGGCACGGCCGTACGGTGTCGGCTCCGGCCCGGAGAGGACGGTGCCGCCGAGGGCGCGCAGCCGCTCGGCCGCCCGGTCGGTGTCGGCGGTCCCGAAGTGGGCCAGCCAGTGCGCGGCCGTGGCGCCCGGGCCGATGCTGCAGGCGGGCAGGCCGGCGACCCGGGCGAGGGTGTGGCCCGCCTTCGGCCGGTCGTAGGTGTAGCCGAAGAGGCGGCGGTAGAAGGTGCGCGCGGTGTCCGGGTCGGGGGAGAGGTGCTCGTTCCAGGCGAGGGCGCCGGGCTCGTCGACCAGGCCGGCGCCGTCGATGGTGCCCGCCTGCCAGAGGCCGAAGGGCGCGCCGAGCGGGTCGACGGCGAGTGCGGCCCTGCCCTGGTCGGGCACCTCGTACGGCTCGCGGGTGATCCGGCCGTCGGCGGCGCGGACGAGTGCGGCGGTGCGGCGCAGGTCGGTGCAGGCGAGGTGGGTGGTCCAGGCGGCGGCCCGGGCGGTGTCCGGGTGCTGTCCGACGGCCGCGACCTGGGCGCCGTACCGGGTGGCGACCGCCTCGGCGGGGCCGGTCGGGACGAACTCCCAGTCGAACAGCGCGCCGTAGAAGCGCTGCGCGCGCGGGGCGTCCGGGGTCGTCAGGACGACCCAGCACGGGACGCCCTCGTGGTACCTGCCCGCCTTCGGCATGCCGCCCTCCTGGTGGCGCCGGCGCTCCTGGGGCACCGGGCCTGTCAGGGGCATCGACCCCGCTGGTGGCGCCGGGCCCGCTGGTGGCGCCGGCCCCCTTCGGCCAGCCTCCGCGTCCGGTCGGCGGGTGGCAAGCGGGGGCGTCAGGCGACGCCGTGCGGCCGGAACTGGATGCTGATCCGGGGGCCGACCGGGCGGGCGGTCTTGGGGATCGCGTGCTCCCAGGTGCGCTGGCAGGAGCCGCCCATCACCACCAGGTCCCCGTGGCCGAGCGGGTGGCGGACGACCGCTCCGCCGCCGTACCGCGGCCGCAGGGCCAGGGTGCGCGGCTCGCCGACGGACAGGATCGCCACCATGGTGTCCTCGTGGGCGCCGCGCCCGATCCGGTCGCCGTGCCAGGCCACGCTGTCCCGGCCGTCCCGGTAGTAGCAGAGGCCGAGGGTGCGGAACGGCTCGCCGAGCTCGTCCGCGTAGTGCCGGCTCAGCGCCGTCCGGGCCTGTCCGAGCACCGGGTGCGGCGGTTCGGCGTCGGCAGGGTACGAGGCGAGCAGACGGGGGACGTCCACCATCCGCTCGTACATCTCCCGGCGTTCCGCCCGCCAGGGGACGGCCCCGGCCAGCTGTTCGAACAGCTCGTCCGCGCCGTGCAGCCACCCCGGCAGCAGGTCCAGCCAGGCGCCGTCGCCGAGCACCTGTCGTCGCAGGCCGGCGAGCAGGCCGAGGCGGGGGCCGTCGCGGTCGGCGTCGTCGAACAGCGAGGGCTGGAGGGTGTCCTGTCTCAGCGAAGTTTGAGTGATCTCACCGAAGGCTGATCGCCCCTCCCGTCGGAGGTGGGCTCGCGACCGGGAGGCCGAGAAAGGGTCGGCGGGCAGGCCGCTGAACTGAGCACTTGCCGACGGCATGGCTGATGACTAGCCTCGCTCGAAGCGTAGGGCGATGTTCGCCCGAAACCCGTCAGCTAACCCGGCAGGTGCCTTCCTGACAGTGCGTCGCGCTAGCGACCGCTACCGAATCTGAGAAGCCGCTTCGATCGCCCCGATCGGAGCTGGTGGATCGGAGCCGGGGAACCAATTTAGGGTGCGCACAGCAATGGAACTTTGGGTTCCGGAACTGTGTGCTGCACTCTTCTGGTTCCCCAGGTGCTGCCATATGGGACTCCGAAGGGGCTTGCGCACACACTTTCCGGCGAAAACTGGAAAGGCCTCCTATTTATGGAGCTGTGGCAGTTCGTTATTGTGCCCGTCGTGGTGGTTGTCGCAATCGCCATTATTGCCATCGGAATCGGGTCGAGGGCCCTGGATGGGACTTCCGGTGATCAGCGGCCTGAGATTCTCCGGGCTCTCGCTGACCTTGTCAGGGCGGTCCGCGGTCGAAAGTAGCCGCAGGTGACTGTCTGGGTGGCTATTTGAGTCATTAGGTAAAGGCGGATCATGGGCGGTTCCGGTGAGTTAATTGAATTGCCGGAACCGCCGCATCTTGATTCATGATTTCGTTCGCTCGGTGAGGCGGTCGGTGGGGATAGGTCCCGGGGTTGGGTGAGTCGCGGTTCTGGTCGAGTCGCCAGGTCTGGGCAAAGCGGTAGAGGGCCATCCATCGCAGTGCGATTCCGTGTTCATCGACCAGGCGGGTCCAGATATCTGAAATATTGATGTTCTGTTCAAGCAGTGGGACGATTAGGTGCCTTATGGGCTCGATGACCCGCACCTGTCGCCGAGCCAGTTCATGAGGCTGGGGTCGCGGGGATCCGAGTGCCCGGCGGACGGTCCGGCGGGAGACGTCGTGTCGTGTGGCCAGTGCGCGGACAGTGAGCCCTCGGTTTTGGGCATCGCGCTGGATCTCGAAGAACTTCTGCCTCTCGGTATTCTCGGTGTCGCTAAGTTTCGGAGATGGTTTGACGTATGTCAGGAGCGACAGGGCATTGACCAGGGTCCGTCCGAGTATCTCAGGATCGACACGGGATAGTGTTGCGAGCTGGTCGATTTCAGGCCTGCTGGTTGAGATCGACTCCCAGGTGAGGAGATTGTAGAGACGGCTGGGCTTGATGTGATTGGCCTGCGCGAGCCGACGGATGAAGGAGTCGATGGTCTCTGCAGGTTTAGGACGGACCCGGATCGGCAGGGGCTTGAGGATGTCTGAGGGATAGCCGCTCACTGGCTGGCCGCAGCTGTTTTCTCGGCGGTGTAGTCCAGAGGAACGGCCGCAAGACTTTCGCGGGTGATCTGCTCGTTGCCAGAAAGAATGGCGTCGATGGCGGCACCGCGGATCTGGTGGGACAACGCGCCGATCATGCCGCCGGTGCGTTCGTGGAGGTAGCGGTCCAGGCCAGTGAGAGTGCCGGGAATTTGGCGGCGGAGCATCAGGGTGCTCTCCAAGGTGGCCACCAGGCTCTTCCATTCGGGCCCGTAGGGGAAAGGGTGGGTGGGGATGAGAGTGAAGCGGCCGGCGATCTGGGCTCCGCGGGTTCCGGAGAGCAGGGTGGTGCGCTCGATGTTGATGCCCGCGTAGACAAACGTGGCGGGGATGCGTTCGGAGAAGTACTTGAGCGTGTCGGCGACTTCGCTGCCATGCCGGGTTGTGAGCGAGATGTTGTGCAGCTCGTCGACTAGGACCAGGCCGGTGCGAGCGTCGGTGCAGATCCCCACGACCGCCTCGATGATGTCGGTGATGTTCCAGGGGCGGCGGACGGGGATGCCGAGGAAGCGGGCGAACTCGGCTGCGATCATGCGCGCGGTCGCGGCCGGCGGGACGGTGACATAGAGAACGGGGATCCGGCCCGTCGCGTGGGGCTGACGGGCCCGGTCCAGTAGTTCGTGCGAGCGTCCGAGTTGGGTGATGGCGATGGTCTTGCCGGTGCCGGCTGGTCCGGAGACGATCAGGCCGCGGCGTGCGCTGACTGCATGGCGATTGAGCAGGACCAGGCGCCGTCCGGATGTGACAGTGTGGCGGACGGTGGAGGTGGCCACGACCAGCAGCCTCGCGTGATGGTCGAGGCGGGCTTCGTCGTCCAGCTCCTGCTCGGCCACCGGCAGCGCGGCGAACTCTCCTTCGGATCGCAGCCGTGGTGCCGATGGTGCCTCGGTGAGAAACTGCCGCCAGCCGTCCAGGGTGGTGAGGTGCTGGCCGGCTTCCTCTTCGGCGTCTTCGAGGAAGCCGCCCGGTATGGGGCCGACGCTGGTCATGCGTTTCTCCAGGGATTCTCGAACGGGTCGAACAGGCCCAGAGGGATCACCTCGGCCAGCGGCTCGTCCTGCGGTTCGCGCTGTTCGGGCTCGGGGTCTGCGGGGAGTGTGGGGTCGGGCCGAGGACGCGGGGTGCTGGGGCCAGTGGCACGGGTGCGTGCGGCAACCCGACGGTCACGGGCCGTGCGCTTCGGTGGGGCCGGCTGGCCGGGCCCGGCATGGGCCCGGGCAAGCAGAGCGGCGACCGCATCCGCGATCTCGGTCTCGGTGGCCTCGGGCAGGCCCTGGCGGGCGTGGTCCCAGGCCAGCTCCCCGAACGGGACCGGGACCCGGTTCAGGTGCTTCCACGTGGCCTCGACCCAGCCGGTGCCAGCGTGGTGGTCGCGTACCCAGATCCGCGAGACGTCGTAGGGGTCGTGGTGGACCTCCCACAGGCCCTTCTTCGCCGCGACGCCCGAGTGCTGGCGGCGCATCCGCGTGAGCTCCGGACTGTCGTAGGTGCGGTACTTGATCCTGATGCCGTAGTCGTTGACGGTCCGCCAGACCGCCGGGAGCAACTCGACGTAGTCGTCGCCGCTGAGCGCGACCGGAACGTAGCCGCAGGCCTCGACCAGCGCGGCGTACTTCTCGTTCGGCGTGAACAGCCGCCCTGGAAGGGCAGGATCACGCAGACCATCGTGCGGTCGGTTCTGCCACTTCGCGACCATCCACTCGTCCAGAAGCTCCTGCAGTTCCAGCAGCGACCACAAAGGCTGCTTGTCCAGATGGCGGCCCCGGTGGTCGGTGCTGCGGCCGGTGTAGCCGGGCAGGAACTGCGTGAACAGCGTCCCCACCGAGCTCAGCATCTTCTCGATGTGGCCCTTCTCGAAGGGCGATCCCTTGTGCGAGGGCTGGAAGTCGATCTCCAGGAACCGGCACGAGGCAAGAAAGTTGCGGGAGATGAACGCCTTCCCGTGATCGCAGACGATCATCTCCGGCACGATCACCGGCCGCGCGGCAGCATGCTCCAGCCGTTCGTCCAGGCTCAGCAGTCGCCGGTGCGGCAGCACCGACCGCGACATCCGCAGAGCATCGACCCAGCCCGGACGCATCAGCTCCGGAGTGACCGTGCGGGCCAGCAGCACGCTCGCGTCGACTGCTTTCGTGGTCGGCCGCAGCACCGCCGCGGTCACCGTGCGGGTCGCGACATCGATCATCCCGGTCAGCTCGACTTTGCCAGGAACACCGTCGTCGAGACGGACCAGCACGTCCAGCGGAGTGGAGTCGATCTGCATCACCTCACCGGGCGCGAAGACCGATAGCTCACCGAACGGGGCACTCGCCCCATGAGCCCGCGACCTGCGGGTCACCGCCGAACCGGTGGTGTGTGTGCCCGAGGTCAGCTTGTCCAGCAGCCGGTAGAGCGTTGCCCGGCAGGGCAGTTGGACCTCAATGCCCTGAGCTTCGCCCCTGAGGATCTCGCTGGTTCGCCACAACAGGAACGTGCCTGTGCGGGTGGAGGCGTCCACCGCCTCGCTGATCGCCTGCCGCATCGCGGCGACGACGGCCTCGTCCACCAAACCGTACCGGGGCGTCTTGCGCACCGGACGGCGATCCGCCAGCCCCAGGACACCGCCATTTTCGTAGCGGCGGCGGTAGTTGCCGACCGTACTCGCGCTGACCTTGTGCCCGGCCGCGCTCAACTCGGCGGCCTTCGTCTTCTCCCGCGAGGTCAGCGACCGGCCGGCGGCGTACTCCGGCCGCGGCTGCGTGCCCGGCGCGGCGTTCGGCGGCAGCCCGTGCAGGACCTCCAGGATGTGCTCCTCCCACCACAATGCCTTCTCCAACACCGGCCGTGGCAGCGTCTCCAGCATCGAGGTCGGGGGCAGCGGCATCCGACCCACGGTGTCCACGAGCTCGAAGTCACCGTCCGCGAACAGCACCGCCGGCGGCACAGACCGCGGCTCGCCGCCGAGTTCGGAGAGCACGACCGAACGACCCGTGACTTCCAGTACCAGCCGGATCTGACCGTCGAACCGGACACGCTGACCAACCGCCAGGCCGTCAGGTCGCGCCAATCTGCCCATCACCGCCCCCTTGCCGTTCGCACCGAACTGTCCGAACCCAGCAGCCGCGAGCCCAGATCCGTCACCAGAACCCCCGACCACAGCAGATGGAACAGCACGGGCAGCACCAGCAGTGGATCACCGACCCGCATGGCCCCCGCCCGTAACGCGGTCGGCTCGTCGAAGACCTCCAGTAGTCGCACCACGACGTCCTCGCGCCGCCCGCACCGCTGCCGCCGATAGCGCGACAGCCACCGCATGTTCGCCATCAGCACCGGATCCGGAACACCCGCGCGCACGAACTCCCAGCCCACCGCCCGGCAGGCCCGCGCCGTCGCCTCGAAGGACTCCGCAGCCGCCTCATCGATCCGGTCACCCGCCCGAACATCGACGACCCGGCCACGGCCGTCCGCGAGCCGCACGAAGTAGTCCGGAGCGTGACGCCGTTTGCGCCGGCCGTCGTGCCAGTGCAGCCAGAACGGCTGCGATGCGATGCCGACCACCTCGGGATCCGCATCGAGGAGGATCAGCCGGTCACGTTCGAGCCACGACTCGTAGCCGACGTGGTCCCGGGTCGTCGCGGCGTAGTACCAGCCCGCGAAGCTCTCCCCGCCCTTCGACCAGCGGAACGGGCGCACCGGCGCCACTCGCTCCAACGCGCAGTTCCACCCGGCGCCCAACGACCGCCGGACGAGCAGTTCGTCCTCGTAAAACCCCAGCTCAAACGCGGTGAGCGCCGGATCCCCATGCGCTCCCGCGAGCTTCCCCACCGCCACCCTCGCCCCTCGGCAGCCAACCGCTCAATCTTCGGTGAGACGAACCTACCGGTAACCAAGATCCAGTGAGAACGCGCAGCCTTCGCTGAGACGGGACAGAGGGGGAGGGTGCCGTGCATGGGGCCAGCGTACGCTTCTATTCGAACGCCTGCTCGAATATCCCCCTCTTTCCGCCGGTCACGTCCTAACCTGCGGATATGGCGATCAATGGCTTCGGGGTCGGCGAGTTCCAGCTGGTGCTGCTGCGTCGGATGGCCGACTTCCGGCCCGTGCTGGTCGAGGACGCGGTGCGGAGGCTGGGTGCGGACCGGGCCTCGATGCGGGAGGCGAACAAGCGCTGGCAGGCGATGGTCCGGTCGCCCCGGTTCCCGCGTGGCGGCGCCCGGTACACCGCGGTGCTCGGTCCGGCGGAGGCGAGTGTGCCGCGCCGGATCGGGGACCTCGCGTGCACCGCGCGGCAGTGGGAGCTACCGCTCTGGCCCGAGCTGCGCTTCGAAATTCTGCTGGGCCCGGTGGAGATCGGTGCGCCGGTGCTGAACGAGTGGCTGGTGCGGGCGGAGGGCCGCCCGGGGCCGGAGCTGCGGACGGCCGCCGACCTCGCGCCGTGGAGCTGCGTGGTGGGCGACGTCGGGGCCGCCTTCCCGCCCGCCGTGCCGCGCGAGGGGAGCGCGCCGACCCGCTTCCAGCTGGACTTCGATGCTCCGGACAGCGACGGGCGGGTGCGCCCCTGGACGGCCGACTTCACCTGGGGGCTGCTCCAGGAGGTCCGGCCGGCCGTCGGCCGGGGCCCGGAGGCACAACCCGGGGGCAGGGGCGATGCAAGGTGATATTCAGTGAATGCCTTCGATTTGCAGGCTGTGCGGCGAGCATGGCAGCATAATCCCAGTCACTCAAGAAGCTCGGCATCGGAAAGCGAAGGATCATGTCGGACGGCGCTCGCGTCATCGTCGGAGTCAGCGGCTCACTGCACAGCCTCACCGCCCTGCATCGGGCGGCGGAGGAGGCCCGGATCCGGCAGGCCGTCCTGGTCCCGGTGCTCGCCTGGACGCCGGTCGGCGGCGAGCGCAACTACCGGGCGCGGCCGTGCCCGCCGCTGCTCCGCGCCTGGCAGGACCTCGCCGACGCGCGGATGGACAGCGCGCTGGAGCAGGCCTTCGGCGGACTTCCGGTCGGGGTGCCGGTGCGGCCGCTGGTCGTGCGCGGCGAGGCCGGCGCGGTGCTGACCGAGCTGGCCGACCGCCCGGGCGACCTGCTGGTGGTCAGCACCGGGGAGCAGGGCGGCCTACGCGCCCGGGCGCAGCGGCTGCTGCGTCGATCGGTCACCCGCCACTG
Organism: Streptomyces novaecaesareae; assembly: GCF_000716875.1. Taxonomy (GTDB): domain Bacteria; phylum Actinomycetota; class Actinomycetes; order Streptomycetales; family Streptomycetaceae; genus Kitasatospora; species Kitasatospora novaecaesareae. The sequence goes on from NZ_JNWQ01000009.1 coordinate 57,169, forward strand.
CCTCGACCGGGCGCGCTGCGGCGTGCTCGTCGTGCCGCCGTCCACCCTGCACGAGGACCTGCGCGCGCTGCACCGCGGGATCGACCTGCGGGAGCTGGTCGCCGCCTGACCGCCCGGCCAGACGTACGGCGAAACCGCCTGACTACTCGTCAGGATCGGCGCACTGTGCTGCCGTTGACCACCGTACGGGTCGGCAGCAGCTCGCGCAGCGCGTCCGCCGGGCAGTCCAACGGGTCGAGCGGCCACACCGTGAGATCGGCGAACGCCCCCGGCCGCAGGTGGCCGCGCAGCTCGCTCTCGCCGGTCAGCCGGGCCGCGTTGACGGTGTGCAGGGCGACCGCCTCGGCCCGGTCGATCGCGTGCTCCGGGCCGACCACCCCGGCCGTGGTGCCCCGGGTCGTCATGCCCCACACCGAGACCATGGCGCCGTACGGGCCGACCGGGAAGTCCGAGCCGCCGGTGAGCAGCGCGCCCTCGTCCAGCCACTCGCGCAGCGGGAAGATCGCGGCCGTGCGCTCCTCGCCCCAGGCTCGCTGCTGGGTGAGCGCGCCGTCGTGCAGCAGCGGGTGCTGGACGGTCACCGGGATGCCGAGGGCGATCGCCCGGGCCCGCTGGTCGGGCCGGGCCAGGCCGCCGTGCTCGACCACCAGCGTGCCGGGCGGCAGACCGGGGCGGCCCTTGATCACCTGCTCGAAGACGTCGAGCAGGACCCGCAGACCGCGGTCGCCCCAGGCGTGCACGCCGACCCGCCAGCCGCGCCCGACCACCCGCTCCACCGCCGCGAGCAGCTCGGCCGGCTCCCAGAGCAGCCGCCCGTGGTAGCACGGCTGCCCCTGGTACGGCTCCTCCAGCGCGCCCGCCTCGAAGCCGCCGTCGATGCCGAACTTGACGCCCCACAGCCGGAGCCGGTCGTCGTCGCGGCCGTCCGCGCGCCAGGCGTCCATCCGGTCCAGCAGCGCGTCCACCTGCTCGGGCGTCCGGGCGGTGAAGCCGGAGACCAGCGCCCGGACCCGGACGGCGAGCGCGCCCTCGGCCCGGGCCGCGTCCAGCACATCGAGGTCCTCGACCGGGACGAGGCAGTCCCGGACGGTGCCGATCCCGGTGGCGGCGAAGTCCGCGGAGGCGGCGCGCAGGCCCTCGATCCGCTCGGCCGGGGTGGGGCGCGGCAGCACCCGCTCGACCAGCTCCACCGCCCGGTTGACCAGCCGGCCGGTGAGCCGCCCGTGCTCGTCGCGCTCGATCACGCCGCCGGGCGGGGCCTCGGTGGCCTCGGTGATCCCGGCCAGCCGGAGCGCGGCCGAGTTGAGCACCATGTTGTACGCGCCGCGGCGCACCAGCACCGGGTGGTCGGCGGTGGCGCCGTCCAACTCCGCGGTGGTGGGCATCCGTTGCTCGGCCAGCAGCACCTCCTGCCAGTTGACCGTGGTGTGGATCCACTCCCCGGCGGGGGTGCGGGCGGCGCGCTCGCGGATCAGGGCGAGGAACCCGGCGAGGTCGCGGGCCCGGTGGACGGGCACGCCGTGGACGCTCTGCGCGGCCAGGACCAGATGGGTGTGGGTGTCGTCGAAGGCGGGCAGCACGGTCGAGCCCGGGGCGTCCACGACCTCGGTGGCCGGCCCGATCAGGGCGTCCAGGCCGTCGGGGGCCGGGGACAGGGCGGTGATCCGGCCGCCGGTGACGGCGATCGCGCGCTGCGCGGGCTCGCCGGGGACGAGGGTGTGCACGGCGGCGGCGCGGATCAGCAGGTCCGCCGGGGGTTGGGCGGTCATGACGGCTCCTGGGGGTGGGACAGACCGGTGACCTTCTCGACGTACCGCAGGCTGGGCTCGGCGAGCAGCCCGTGCACCTCGGTGAAGACCGCGCGGGCGGGGACGGCGTTCCAGTCGGCGGGCAGCAGTTGTGCGGGCAAACCCGGGTCCAGGTAGGGCAGACGGCGCCACTGGGTGAGCATCGGGACGTAGCTGCGGAACGCCTCGGCCGGGTCCGTCCGGGGCCGCCCGCGCAGCTCCTCGGCGACCGGGCGCCAGGCGTCGGCGAAGGCCGCGTACTGCGCCTCGATCGCCGGGAGGTCCCACCAACTCGCCACCGCCGTACGGAGATCGGCGAAGCCGGCGTACTCGGCGGAGAGGAAGAGGTGGACGTAGGCGCTCAGCCCGAGCCGCTCCAGCAGCCGGCGGGCGTCCGGCAGCAACCGGGCGGGCGCCAGCCAGACGCCGGGGGCGGCGTTGCCGAAGCCCAGCCAGCTCAGCCGGGAGCGCAGCTGGTGGCGGTGGGCGCGCTCGGACTCGGGCACCGAGAAGACCGCCACCACCCAGCCGTCGGAGAGCTCGGCGGGCTCCAGGCTGTGGAAGATCCGGCGGTCGCCCTCCTCGAAGACCGGCTCCATCGCGGGGGCGAGCCGGTAGCCGGTACCCGTGCGGCGCTCCTGCAGCAGGGTGCCGGCCTTCTTCAGCCGGGACGTCGCCGAGCGGACGGCCGGGCCGTCGACGTCGAGTTCGGCCATCAGCGCGATCAGGTCGGCGATGGATATCCAGCCGCCGAGGCGGCGGACGAACTCGCCGTAGACGGTGTGGATCAGGGAACTCGGCCGGGGCGTGCTCTCCGACATGCGTGGGCGCTCCTCCCCGATGGCCAGGTGGTCCGGTGGTCCTGCGGCTTTGTGCCCGGCTGGCCGGGTGACCCGTGACCGGTCGCGATCATAGCGGTGCTCCCGGACGTTCAGGCCTCCGCGTAGGCGCCGGAGAGCAGGTGCCCCGCGCCGGGCGCGAAGGCCGGCAGGCCGAGGGCGCGGAGCAGCTGGTGGGCGGTGCAGACGGCGGCGGAGACCACCGGCTTGCCCAGTTGCTGCTCGGCCTCCTCGACGGCGGACAGCGAGGGCATCTGCACGCAGGCGGAGAGCACCACGGCGTCCGCGTCGGCGTGCGCGAGGCCGCGGGCGATCGCGGGCAGCCGGGCCGGGTCGTGGGCGGCCACGTCGAGGTTGTCGGCGATCTCCAGGGCGGCGTGGTCGAGCACCTCGATGCCCTCCGCCGCGAGGTAGTCGACCACCGTCCGGGCCAGCGGCCGCAGGTACGGGGTGACCATCGCGACCTTCTCGGCACCGAGCGTCCGCAGCCCGGCGACCAGCGCGCCGGCGCTGGTGACCACGGGTGCGGGCGCGCCGTTCTCGACGGTGCGCCGGTGCAGCCGCTGCTCGGCCTCGCGGTGGTAGCCGGGGCCGGTGGCCATCACCGCGACCAGGCAGGCGTAGCCGATCACGTCCACCCGGGCGTCCGAGAGCTCGGTGGCGCAGCGGTCGGACTCGCCGTCCATGGCGCGCAGTTGCTCGGGGGTGACCTTGGTCATCCGCATCCGGCTGGAGTGGAAGGTGAACCGTTCGGGGGCGACCGCCTCGCGGGCCCGCAGCAGCGCGGGGACCTCGGTCTCCATGGTGACGTTGGAGCTCGGGACGATCTGGCCGATCCGGTAGGTCGGCATCGGTGGCGCTCCCTTCAGCGGGCGTCGATCACGGTTGGCGAGCTTCAGCGGGCGTCGATCACGGGGTTGGCGAGCGTGCCGATCCGCTCGATGGTGGCCTCGACCAGGTCGCCGGGCTGCAGGAACTGCGGCGGCACCATGCCCGCGCCGACGCCCGAGGGGGAGCCGGTGGCGATCACGTCGCCCGGCTCCAGAGTGACGCCGGAGGAGATGTCCGCGATCAGCCGGGCGATGCCGAACAGCATGTGGCGGGTGTTGGAGTCCTGCCGCAGTTCGCCGTTGACCTTCAGCGAGAGGTCGAGCCGCTGCGGATCGGGGATCTCGTCGGCGGTCACCACGACCGGGCCGAAGGGCGCGTAGCTGTCCTGGCCCTTGGAGAAGAACCACTGGCCGGAGCGGCGCTGGTCACGGGCGCTGATGTCGTTGACGATGCTGTAGCCGAAAACGTGCCGCAGGGCGTCCGGTTCGGCGACCTGGAAGGCCGGTTCGCCGATCACCACGGCGAGTTCGCACTCCCAGTCGAGCTGTTTGGTGAGGTCGGCGTTGTGCCGGATCGGCTGGCCCGGGCCGGTGACGGCGGTGGACGGTTTGCTGAACAGCACAGGGCGGTCGGGAAGTTCGCGTTCGGTGTCCAGGGTGCGGTGCGACTCGGCCACGTGCTCCACGTAGTTGAGGCCGACGCCGACGATCTTGCCGGGGCGCAGCGGCGCCCGCAGCCGGACGCCGGCGAGCGGCCGGGTGGCCGGCGTTCCGGCGAGCAGCTCGCGCGCGGTGGCCAGGGCCGGGGCCCCGGACCGGATCAACCCGAGCAGGCTGTCCGGCAGTTGGGATCCGGCGGCGGTGGCGAGGGCGGTGAGGTCGGCGACCCGGTCCCCGGCGAGGAGCGCGCCGAGGCGCGGGGTGTCGTCGCCGTCCGAGCAGTAGGTCAACAGGTGCATGGTGGTGGGTCTCCCGGTCGGACGGTCGGATCTGGTCAGGCGGCGGTCGTGGTGGGCTGGTGCCCGTCGTGGTCCGGGTAGGCCTCCTCGCGGTACAGGCCGAGCGAGTGCGTCACCGGGAAGTCGTTGAAGGAGAACAGGCAGGCGTCCTCGCCCTCGTCGAGGTTCGCGTGCTCGTGCCAGGCCCAGGACGGGACGACGAAGATGTCCCCCTGCTGCCACGCGAAGCGCTGCCCGGCGACGATCGAGACGCCGCGCCCCTTGGCCGCCGTGTAGACCACCGAGCCGGTGTGCCGGTGGGCGCGGGTGGCCTGGCCCGGGCGCAGCAGCTGGAGATGGGCGGCCATGGTCGGCATCACCGGGCCGCCGGTGACGGGGTTGGTGTACTCCATGATGACGCCGTCGTAGGGCGATCCCTCGGTGGCGCGGGCGAGTCGGCGCAGTGCGTCGTAGCTGGGCTCCCAGGGCCAGCCGAACAGCGGCGAGTACGGCCTGCTCCACTTCTCGGAGCCGTACGGCAGCAGGTTGCCGCCGTAGCTGAGCAGCGAGGAGTTCACCACCGGGCCGGGGCGCTGGTACAGCTCCGGGTGGACCTCGTAGAAGTTGGCGTCCAGGGTGTTGACCAGCGGGATGTCCAGGCCGTCCTGCCAGATCACCGGGGCGTCGTCGGCCTCGTTGCCGTGCTCGTGCCAGGTGTTGTTGGGGGTGATGGCGAAGTCGCGCGGGCCGACCTTGAGCTTCTGGCCGTCCACGATGGTCCAGGCGCCGGTGCCCTCGTGGACGAAGCGCAGGGCGGAGGCCTGGTGGCGGTGGGCGGTCATCGCCTCGCCGGGGCCCATGATCTGCAGGCCGGTGTACAACAGGCCGACGGCGGCGCTCAGTTCGCGGCGCCCGGGGTTCACCAGCATCACCACCCGGCGGCCGGCGTCGTCGGCCTTCACCAGGGGCAGCGCCTTGCGCACCAGCGGGCGCAGGTCCGCGTAGCGCCAGAGCACGGGGACGGACTTCGGCTGCGGGTACCAGGGCTCGATCTCGTTCGCAACCGTCCACAGGGCCCCGGCCTCGTGCTTGGCCAACTCATCGTAGTAGGCGAGCAGTTCGGGGCTGTCGGTGACGCGGGCCCGGCCGATGCGGTCGTCGTTCTGCTCGGTCATGCGTCCTCCTCCTCGGGGAAGACCAGGGGCCGCAGCGGTCGGTCGTCCACGTGCAGCCGGAAGACGTCGAAGCGGTTGTAGTGGCCGACGATGTCGTGCATCTGCTTGGGCTGGATGCAGCGGCCGAGGTCGATCTCGGCGTAGACGATGCCCTCCTCGTCCACCAGCGGTTCGGTGACGGCGCGGCCGTCCGGGCCGAAGATCCCGGACAGGGCGCTGCGCGGGCGGGCGAGCTGTTTGCGGACCTGCTGGTCCTCGCCGGCGATCAGGTCCACGATCTCGGGAGAGAGGGTGGAGCAGGAGACCACCGTGAACACCTTGCCCTCGAAGCAGTGGGCGGCGGCGCGCAGCGCGATCGCCTCCGCCATGTCGTAGTCCTCGGGGGCCACCGGTAGGGCGATGTAGCAGGCGGCGTGGACGAGTTCGCCCTGGGCCAGCAGGGTGAAGCGGGCCAGGGGGTTGGTGTTCTCGCCGCAGGCGAGCGCGCCGAGCGGGCCGACGGAGGTGCGGTGCACCTTCAGGGTGCTGCCGTCGCCCTGGGTCCAGGTCAGCTTCTCGGCCCAGGTCGGCACCAACTTGCGGTGGGCGCTGAGCAGTTCGCCGTCCGAGTCGATGATCAGCAGGGTGTTGTACAGCACGCCCAGGCTGTGCCGGCCGCGCTCGTTGACGCCGATCACCAGCACCACCCCGGCCTGGCGGGCGGCCGCGCGCAGGGTGTCGACGTACGGGCCGGGCACGTCCACGGCGGCGCGGTACAGGCGCTCGTACCAGGGCGAGCCCTGCACCGGGTTCATCGTCCAGTTCCAGTACGGGTATCCGGGCACGAAGACCTCGGGGAAGACGACCAGTTCGGCGCCGTGGCCGGCCGCCTCCCGGATCAGCTCGACGGCCTTGTCGACGGTGGCGGCCGGATCCAGGTAGACGGGGGCGGCCTGCACGGCGGCGGCGGTGAATCGTGGCAGGTGGGGCATGGTTCCTCCTCACTCCTCGGGCCGGGTCGGCGACCAGCGGCGGTGGACGGGCGCGGGTGGTTCGCGCAGCAGGTGCAGGCGCGGGGCGACCCGGTCGGCGCCCGGGCCGGGCGGCTTGCGGCTGCCCGCCCGCCAGGGCCCGGGCCAGCGGGCGCCCGGCCCGGTGTAGCCCTGCTCGGCGGCGGCGTGCAGCGTCCACAGCGGGTCGTACAGCTGGGCCCGGCCGACCGCGACCAGGTCGGCCCGCCCGGCCAGCAGGACGGAGTTGGCGTCGTCCGGCCCGGAGATCGCGCCGACCGCGATGGTCGGCAGGCCGGTGGCGGTGCGGACCAGCTCGGCGAAGGGCGTCTGGTAGCCGCGCCCGTACGGCGGCCGCTGGTGCGCCACGACCTCGCCGGTGGAGACGTCCACCGCGTCCGCTCCGGCCTCGGCCAGCGCGCGGCAGATCGCCACGGCCTCGGCCTCGGTGGTGCCGCCGGGCGCCCAGTCGCTCGCCGAGATCCGCACCAGCAGCGGCTGCCCGGCCGGCCAGGCGGAGCGCACCGCCGCCAGCACCTCCAGCGGCAGCCGCAACCGGTGGGCGAGCGGGCCGCCGTAGTGGTCGGTGCGGCGGTTGGTGAGCGGGGAGAGGAAGGAGGAGACGAGGTGCCCGTGGCCGAACTGGAGCTCCAGCACGTCGAATCCGGCCCGCGCGGCGCGCTCGGCGGCCGCCGCGAAGTCCGCGGTGACGGCGGCCAGTTGGACGTCGCCGGCCTCGTGCGGCACCGGGCTGCCGGCGTCCCAGGGCAGCGCCGAGGCGGCGAGCAGCGGCCAGCCCTCGGCGAGCGGGCGCCCGATGCCGTCCGGCCCGGGGACGGCGGTCGCGCCCCGGCGGCCCGCGTGGGTCAGCTGGATGCCGAGCGGCGTGTCGCTCACCGACCGGACAGCTCGGAGGAGTTCGCGCCAGGCCTGCTCCTGGTGGCCGGTCCACAGGCCGGGGCAGTGGTCGGTGGCCCGGCCCTCGGGGCTGACGGCCGCCATCCCGGCGAGGACCAGCCCCGCGCCGCCGAGCACGTGCGCGGACAGCTGGGCCCGGTCGAAGGCGCTGGGCAGCGCGTCGGGGGAGGTGAAGGTCGCGAGCGGCGGTACCACGACGCGGTTGCGCAGCTCCAGCGCGCCCAGCTTGAGCGGCCGGAACATCGGCGGGATGCCGGGCGAGCCGCCGAAGGCCGTGTCCGCGGCGTCCACGAAGGCGGGGTCGCGGGCCCGGAGGTTGTCGTAGGTGACGCGGCGGCTGCGGGTGAGCAGGTTGAAGGCGAACTGGTCGACGCCCTGCCCGGTGCGCCGCCCGATGGTCTCGAACCACTCCAGGCTGGCCTGTGCGGCGCGCTGGGTGGACTCCACCACGGGGCGCCGCTCGGCCTCGTAGGCCGCCAACGCCTCGTCCAGGGTCGGCTGTTCGCTCAGCGAGGCGGCCAGAGCCAGGGCGTCCTCCAGGGCCAGCTTGGTGCCCGAGCCGATCGAGAAGTGCGCGGAGTGCGCCGCGTCGCCGAGCAGCACCACGTTGCGGTGGCGCCAACTCGCGTTCCGCACCGTGGTGAAGCGGATCCAGCGGGAGGCGTTGGGGATCAGCCGGTGGCCTTCCAGGTGGCCGGCCAGCAGTTCGGCGCAGCGCCGCACGCTCGCCACGTCGCTCTCGCCGCGGGCGAACTCCTGTGCGGCGAAGGCCTCGAAGCCGGCCCGGCGCCAGGCGTCCTCGGCGATCTCCACGATGAAGGTGGAGCGGGTGGCACTGTACGGGTAGGCGTGCACCTGCAGCACGCCGAAGTCGTACTGCTCGACGATGAAGGTGAAGGCCTCGAAGACCTTGTCGGTGGCGAGCCAGATGTAGCGGCAGTGCCGTTCGTCCGTCTCGGTGCGGAAGGCCTCCGGGTACGCCGCCCTGGTGCCGGAGCGGATGCCGTCGGCGGCCACCACCAGGTCGTACTCGGCGGCCAGTCGCCCGACGGGCGGGGCGGGCGTGCGGTAGCGCATGTCCACCGCCAGCTCGGCGCAGCGCTGCCGCAGGATGGCGCGCAGCCGGTTGCGGTCCAGGGCGGCGAAGCCGTGGCCGCCGCTGGTGCGCACCCGCCCCGCGTAGCGGATGTCGATGTCGCTCCAGCGCGCGAACTCGGCGCCGATCGCGGCGAAGACCTGCGGATCGGCCTGCGCGATGCCGTCCAGGGTCTCGTCGGAGAAGACCACGCCGAAGCCGAACTCGTCCTCCCGGCCGTCCCGTTCGAAGACGGTGATCTCCCGGTCCGGCGCCAGCTGCTTGGCCAGGGCGGCGAAGTAGAGCCCGCCGGGGCCGGCGCCGATCACCGCGATGCGGCGCGCCCGGTCGCTCGGCGCGGTGCTCATCCCACCACCTCCGGCTGCTGCGGCCCGGCCTCGGTCAGCGCACGGCGCACCTGCGCGGGCCACGGCTCGGCGCCCTCGGTGTGCGGCGCGGCGTGCACCACCGACATCCGCCCGCTGGCGGCCAGCCCCTGCGGGCCGTGCACCTCGAAGGCGTAGTGCAGCGAGGAACCGCCGACCCGGACCACCCGCAGCTCGGTGCGGACCACGTCCCCGAACCAGAGCCGCTCGCGGTAGTCGGCCTCGAAGTGCACCCGGGGGATCCGCCCGAACAGCTCCGCCAGCCCGAGCCGGCGCAGCAGCGCGGCCTCCGCCGCCTCGGCCCAGCGCTGCACGGCGGAGAAGTGGTAGTGCCCGGCCGCGTCGGTGTCCGACCACTCGACCCGGCGCTCGATGGCGACGCTGGCCGGTGTCGGCGCGGCCCGTCGCCGCAGCTCGGCGCGGTGCAGCTTGCCGGTCGCGGTGCGCGGCAGCTCGGCGACGAACTCGACGGCCCGCGGGTACTTGTACGGCGCGATCGTGCGCTTGACGTGGTCCTGGAGGGCGCGGGCCGTCCCCGGCCCGGCCGGCACGCCCGGGCGCAGCACCACGTAGGCCTTGACCACCGAGCCGCGCCGCTCGTCCGGCGCGCCGACCACCGCACAGTCGGCCACGTCGGGGTGGGCCGCGAGCGCCTGCTCCACCTCGGGGCCGGCGATGTTGTAGCCGGCCGAGACGATCATGTCGTCGTTGCGCGCCTGGTACCAGAAGTAGCCGTCCCGGTCGCGGACGTAGGTGTCGCCGGTGAGGTTCCAGCCGTCCCGGACGTAGTCGAGCTGGCGCTCGTCGTCCAGGTAGCGGCAGCCGGTCGGGCCCTTGACGGCGAGCAGCCCGGGCTCGCCGTCCGGCACCGGGCGGCCCTGGCGGTCCAGCACGGCGGCGCGGTAGCCGGGGACGGGCTTGCCGGTGGAGCCGGGGCGGATGTCCTCGTCGGCGGCCGAGATGAACACGTGCAGCAGCTCGGTGGCGCCGATGCCGTCGATCAGCCGCTGCCCGGTGGCCGCGTGGAAGGCCTGCCAGACGGCCGCGGGCAGCGGCTCGCCCGCCGAGACGCAGCGCCGCACGCCGGCCAGCCGGTCGGCCAGCCCGGCGGCCAGGATCGCCCGGTAGGCCGTCGGCGCGGTGAACAGGACGCTCACCCGGTGCTCCCGGACCTGCTCGGCCAGCTGCTCGGGCGTGGCCTGCTCCAGCAGGAGGCCGGCGGCACCGGCCCGCAGCGGGAAGACCAGCAGGCCGCCGAGGCCGAAGGTGAAGCCGAGCGGCGGGGTGCCGGCGAAGAGGTCGTCGGGGGTGGGGCGGAGCAGGTGGCGGGAGAAGGTGTCGGCGTTGGCGAGGACATCGCGGTGGAAGTGCAGGGTGGCCTTGGGGCGGCCGGTGGTGCCGGAGGTGAAGGCGATCAGGGCGACGTCGTCGGCGGCGGTGGGGACGGCGGTGAAGCCGGGCGCTTTGGCGGCGCAGCGGGTGGTGAGGTCCTCGGGGCCGCTGCCGCCGTAGGCGAGGATGCGCAGACCCGGGGTGCGGGCCCGGCGCAGCTCGTCCAGGAAGCGGTGGTCGCAGAGGGCGAGGACGGGCTGCGCGATGGCGTGCAGCTCGGTGAGCTCGGCAGCGCGCAGCAGCGGCACGGTGGTGACGACCACCCCGCCGGCCTTCAGCACGCCGAGCCAACAGGCCGCGAGCCAGGGGGTGTTGGGGCCGCGCAGCAGGACCCGGTTGCCGGTGGCGAGGCCGAGGTCCTCGGTGAGCAGGCGGGCGATCCGGTCGGCGTGGTCGCGCAGTCGGCCGTACGACCACTGTTCGGTGGGGGTGAGCAGGCAGCGGCGGTCCGGCCCGAGCCGGGCGATGGTGTCGTCGAGCAGGGCGGCGGCGCAGTTCAGTCGGTCGGGGTAGGCCAACTCCGGTATGTCGAAGAGGAGTTCTGGCCACTGCTCGAAGGGCGGGAGGTGGTCTCGGCAGAACGTGTCCACGTGCGCCGAGGGGGAGAGCTCCATGGGCGGGCACCTCGTCGTGCGAGCGGGGAGTGAGGCCAGTATGGCGCGTTGGTGACGCCAGTCAAGAGAGCGATACACGCATTCGGGCGACGGCCCGGCCCCGGCGGCGGCGCGGCGTGGGCGCGCGGCGGCGCGGGGCGTGGGCGTACGGGGGGTCGGGGCGTGGGCGCACGGGGGTACGGGGCGTGGGCGCACGCCTGCGCCGAGCAGGGGTTTCGGCGGGCCGGGTGCCGGCGGTCCTCGCCTACCTCGACAAGCCCTGAGACCTGGTCGTCAGGTCGTTGCGGCGCTATCGGGGGCGGCGCCCGGGGCCGTGTCGGGGGCCGGGGCGGTGGCGTCGGGGGTGTGGCCGTCCTGGGCCTGCCGGGCGCGTTCGGCGAGCAGCCGGGCGAACACGGTCAGCCCGGGCGCGGTGGCGGCGGCGCCGAGCCCGTCGTCGTGGACCAGCAGCAGTACGGCGTCGACCCGGACCATTGCCACCGCCGAGCTGGAGCCGCGGGTGCGGACGGCGCTCTGGTCGCCGATCCTGGGGAGGTCCACCGCCCCCGAATCCTCGCCGGCGGTGCGGTCGAGCGTGGTGTCGAAGGCCTGGCGGGCCGCCTCGGGGGAGGCGAAGGTCACCGCGGTGAACCGTACGGTCTGCACCGGGGCGGCGCCGAACGTCACCGTGGCGTAGGCGAGTTGCCGATCGCAGGAGTCCGGCAGCAGGCACGGCACCGAACCGGACGTACCCGTCCCCGACTCCGGCCCGCTCTGCACCTGCCAGCCGCCCGGCATCGCCCGCGCGTCGGGCAGCACGCCCTGCGCCACCGCGGGGTCGCCCAGCGGCTGCGCGGCGTGCGCCAGACCGGGGCCGCCCGGCTTCATCAGCGGCCGCGAGCCCAGGTGGACGGCGACGGCCACCAGTGCGGCGATCAGGACCAGGGCGAGCGCCACCACGATCCCGAAGCTGCCCCTCCGGGCCGCCAGCGCCCGGGCCCTGGCGTCCACCGGGCCGAGCCGCAGCTGGACGGTCGTCGGGCTCGCCGCCGGCGGTGCGGACGGCGAGGGCGCGGACGGCGGCCCGGTCCGCAGCTGGACGGTGCTGGGCGGCTCCGTCCGCAGGTGGACCGTCGGCGGATCGGCGGGCCGTCCCAGCGCGGTGGTGGCCAGGTACTGCGCGAACGCCTCGTCGGAGGCCAGCAGCTGGGCGACGGCGGCGGTCAACTGCGCCCGTGCCGGTACGTCCTTCGGGGCCGCCTCGGCCTGCGTCAGCGCCCGCGCCCCCTCCGGCACCATCCGCAGCCGCGCCCGCACCACGTCCGCCACCGCCCGGTGCGGCCCGCCCCCCAGCAGGGCCGCCACGACCTCGGGCACCATCTCGCGGCCGTCCCCCATGGCAACTCCCCCCGCCGCACGAGTCGTTGCCTCCACGATCCCGGACCGACGGCCACTTCGCACCCCCTCCGACACGGAACGGAGACGCAACTGCAACCACTCCCGGACGCGGCCGGGGCCGCAGGGACGGGTGGGGCGGGTGTGGCGTGCGGGCCGACTCCTCGTCGGCCACGGGGGCTGCGGCGTTTGCGGTGGATCCAAGCACGTGGGCCGGCCGGGGAGGCGGTACGGTGCCGTTCAGTCCACCGGCATCGACATGTACACCGCCCGCCGCCCGTAGCAGGCCGGCACCGCCACCTCCCGGTGCGCCCGGTAGCCCAGCAGCCGCAGCAGGATGTCCGCCCCGCGCACCGCGACCATCGAGATCCGCTCGAAGCCCTGCTCGCCCGCCTGCTCCCGGACGTGCCGGATGAACCCGAGCGCGACCTCCCGGCCGCGCAGCTCCTCGGCGATCACCAGGTCGTGCACGTGCAGGTTGGCCGACCGGTACACCGCCTCCTCCTCCGGCCGGCCGAGGTCCGGGCAGCGCAGCGGCGGGTACGGCAGGCTCAGCAGGTAGCCGACGACGGCGCCGTGCCGCTCCAGCACGAAACAGGTATCCGGCGACCTGCGGGCGCGCGACTGCAGCGCCTCCCGGCCCTCGGAGAGGCCGTCGGCCGCGTAGGCGGCGTGTTCCAGGTCGACCACGGAGTCCCAGTCCTGCTCGTTCAGCAGGCGGATCCTGAGCTCCTCGCTCACGCGCCCGGCACCTCCGCGCGGGGGCCGATCCCCTCCGCGCGGGCGGCGGCCACCAGCGCCGCCCAGGCTCCCACCAGCACCGCCCACCGCTCGGTGTCCTGCTGCGCCTCGTCCAGGAGCTGCTGCCGCCGCCCGGCCACCACGTCGGCGAGCTCGGCGTACTTGCCGCCCAGCTTGCGGTAGGAGCGGTCCAGGACGTCCAGGCAGTGCTCGTTCCCGGACCGGTCCCAGCCGGCGCTGCCGCGCACCAGGTCGAGGATCGGCTCGACCCGCAGGCCGTGCCGCTCGTCCAGCAGTCCGCGGCCGAGGTCGATCATCCCGCCGTAGACCGGGTACAGGTACAGCATCGAGAGCAGGAACTTGACGAACCGCAGCTGGTAGGAGACGAAGCCGGCGCCGGTGCGGCGCTCGGGCGTGTAGTAGTTGACGATGTGGCGGTTGTGGGTGACCCCGGGCAGCCGGGCGTGGACCATGGCGTGCAGCAGGGCGTAGTCGCTGCCGATGGTCTCGACCGAGGGCAGCAGCGGAAGCACCTCGTAGGCCCGGCGGTCGAGGGCGATGTTGCACATGTAGACGTCCCAGATGTCGGGCACGCCGAGGACGGAGTCGTCGGTGCTGAACGGCTCGGAGCCGGCGCCCTTGAAGGAGACGTCCACCATCGCGTCCTTCTCCTCCTCCGACCACACCGGCGGGGTCCACAGGCGCACCACGTCGCGGTAGACGGCCGGGTCCAGCTCGTGGATCTCGCCGATGTCCACGTTGAGTTCGCCGATGAAGGAGCCGCTGACCAGCATCACCGGCTTGTCCGCGTCGGCCGGGTCGAGCCCGGAGCGGGACACACCGGCCACCGCCTCGCCGGCCGGCCTGCCGATCGAGAGCAGCTCGTGGTGGATCGGGAAGACCTTCCGACCGTCGACGACCTGGAAGTCGGCGTCGTCGTTGCGCAGGTGCGCCGAGGTGCAGCCCAGGGCGGCCGCGCCCAGGAAGAGCCGGTTGACGCAGGAACCGTACGCGACGCCCCGCGGGAGCATCAGGTCGAGCAGCAGTTCGGGGTCGGCGGCGCCGGAACGCTCGGTCACCCGGCGCAGGAACTCCCGCTGCTGCGCCTCGCCGAGGTGGTGGACGACCACGCCGGGGGTGGGCTCCAGCGCGGCCACGGCGCCCGCGTTCTCCGCGAATCCGGCGGCGTCGGTGGTGTCGACGACGAGGAGGTGCACCTCGACCCCGAAGTTCGCGACGGCGTAGGCCGCTTCCTCGGCGAGTTCCGCGATGGTGCCGGGGCAGGGGCGCATGGTGGGCAGGGCGAGACAGACTCTTTGCATGGCGCTGGTTTCTCCGTCGGATCGTCAGATTCGGTTCCACAGTGGCGAGTTGAACGCACACGGAAGCCCCGGGTGCGGGCCTCGGCCGGCCTGCCGGACCACCGTGGACTAGACCACTTTTGATGTCAACGATTGACAGCGAGCCCTCGACGGGGTGGAATACGCCCCCCTTTTCGCGCGGTCGGCCGGACCGGCGCGGGTGCCCGGTTCGCACGCGAGGGCGAATTCCCCTCGCAGGGTCGAACGGCCGGGCGAGCAGCGGCGGTTCACCGCTGCGCATCGCACCCTCGGGGTCAACTCGGCACACGGACCTGCCGATACCGGAAACGATGCCCTCATGCCGTACGGAGGAGACCGCAATGCCCGACCTGTGGCTTCCCGGTGCCGACGTCCACGACCTCGGCGACCACGCGCCGACCGACCAGCAGTACCCGCCGAAGGCCATCGCGCACATCACCTGGGACCGCAACGCCACCGCCGCCGCGCCCCAGGACTGGTGCTCCTACGAGGACCTGGTGAACTACTTCACCGGCGCCGGCGCCGGAGACGCGCCGCACCTGGTCTGGGACCCGTTCAGCGGCCGCACGGCCCAGCTGTTCCCCGCCGACTCCCGCTCGAAGAGCCTGCTCAGCCCCGCCCAGAGCCCGACCCGCACCAACCGGGCCGGTCGGGTGGTGATCCAGATCGAGGCGGTGTTCTTCCCCTACTGCCGCTACCAGGGCCGGGTCTACCCCCGGCTGGTCGACACCCCGTGCGCGGGCTGGGACCGGATCCACGCCTGGATCGCCTCCTGGGGCGTCCCCGACGTCTGGCCGATGGGCCGCCCGACGGACTTCTCCAGCCACCGCGACGAACAGCGGTGGGAGACCCGCGGCGGCTGGTACGCGCACGCCCACGTGCCGTTCAACGACCACACCGACCCCGGCTCCTGGCCCGACTTCACGGCACGCTCCGGCAGCTCGGACGACCCGCCCTCGCAGCAGAACCCGGCGCCCCCGGCGGACCCGACGCCGGCCCGCTACCAGGTCACCATCAACGGCCTGCCGTACGGCTACGGCGCCCAGGGCTACCAGGTGACGACGGTCGGACGGGCGCTCGTCTCCCGCGGCTTCGGCTCCCACTACCGCTCCGGCCCGGGCCCGGACTGGACGGACGCGGACACCGAGAACTACGCGGACTACCAGGGGAGTCTGGGCTACTCCGGGCAGGCGGCGGACGGCGTCCCCGGCGAGGATTCGCTGAACCGCCTGCTCGGCTACCTGCCCGGGCAGCGGACCGTGTCGGTCGCCCACGTCGTGGCGGCCGCCCGCACCGACCCGGGCGCCGAGCAGGGGCACCGGACGTACGGGGCCGAGGTGGCGATCGTCGAGCAGGCGCTGGTGGACGAGGGGCTGCTCGAACAGCGCTGGGCGGACGGCTCGTTCGGCAGCCGGACGGTCACCGCGTACGCGGCCTGGCAGCGGCGCTGCGGGTACGGGGCGGGGGCGGCGGACGGGATCCCCGGGCAGGCCTCGCTCCACCGGCTGGGCGCGGCGCGGGGGTTCGCGGTGACCGACTGAGGCGGGGGAGCCGGTCCTGAGGCGCTCCCGGGGGCCTGCCGGGGTTCCGCCCGGGGTCCGCCCGGGTTCCGCCTGGAGTCCGTTCGGGGTCCTGCCGGTCCTCCTGGGGGAGGCGTGTCGGCGCGGTTGGGCGAAGCCGCGTACTCGCCTGGGAGTAGCCGAGGTTACTTCCGCCGGCAGATGCCGGATGAGGGACGAGCGGGAGAGTCTGGGGCCGTCCTCGTGGCCCCGCTCGAAGGAGGTACCCCCGTGCGTTCGCCCACCGGAGCCGTCGTGACGCCTCGGATCGCCCCCGGTGGCAAGCGACGATCGGCGGATCGTCGCTTGCCACCCCGGGCGCGCAAGCCCCTGGTCGTGCTGCACCTCGTCGCCTCGGTGAGCTGGCTGGCGCTGATGCTCTGCCTGCTCACCCTGGCGGTCACGGCGCTCACGACCGGGGACGCCGACCGGCTGCGCACCTCCTACCGGGCGATGGGCCTGCTCGGCGACGCGCTGGTCCTGCCGCTGAGCCTGCTCACCTTCCTGAGCGGGGTCGTCCTCGGGCTCGGCACCTCCTGGGGCCTGTTCCGCTACTACTGGGTGAGTACCAAGTTCTGGCTGACGCTCGGGGCGATGGCGGCCTCGGTGTTCGCCCTCACCGCCCGGCTGCACGACGCGGTGCGCGTGGCGGACGCGCATCCGACCGGCCCGATCACGGCGGCGGACCTCGGCTTCGTCCGCTACAACACGGTGATCGTCCCGGCGGTCGCGCTGGCGCTCTACCTGGTCAACGTCATCTTGTCGGTGTACAAGCCCTGGGGCCGCCGTCGTTGGGGGACTGCCCGCCCGCACCGAATACCGGGGGCGGGCTCCTGAGCCGCACACGCGCGCCCGCGCCCGGTTATGCGCCCGTGCCCCGGTTATGCGCCCGCGCCCGATCATGCGCCCGCGCCCCGACCGGGGGAATGCCCGCGCGCAGGAGGGGCGTTGTCCTCGGACGTGACCAGCGCTACGCCCGTGACCAGGCTCTCCGTGCTCGACCGCTCCCGCACCCGGCAGGGTGAGGAGCCGGCCCGGGCGCTGCGGGACACGGTGGCCCTCGCCCGCGAGGCCGAGCGGCTCGGGTACCACCGGTTCTGGGTCTCCGAGCACCACGGGGTGCCGGGGGTGGCCGGTTCGGCACCCACCGTGCTGGCCGCGGCGGTGGCGGCAGCCACCACGCGGATCCGGGTCGGCACCGGCGGGGTGATGCTGCCCAACCACCAACCCATGGTGGTGGCCGAGCAGTTCGGGGTGCTCGCCGCACTGTTCCCGGGGCGGATCGACATGGGGCTCGGGCGTTCGGTGGGGTTCACCGACGGTGTCCGGCGGGCGCTGGGACGGGAGAAGGGCGCGGCGGACGACTTCGGCGCCCAGCTGTCCGAGCTGCTCGGCTACTTCGACGGCTCGCAGCAGGTGCACCGGGGCGTTCACGCCCGCCCGGCCGAGGGGCTGCAGGTCCCGGCCTTCGTCCTGGCCACCGGCACGGGCGCCGACCTGGCCGCCGAGGCCGGGCTGCCGCTGGTGATCGCCCCCGCACGCGGGGAGGGCCGGATGCTGGAGGCCATCGACCGCTACCGCGCCCGGTTCCGCCCCTCCGCCCAGGCAGCCGAGCCGTACGTGGTGGTCTCGGGCACGGTCGCGGTCGCCGAGACCGCCGAGCGGGCCCGTGAGCTGCTGGTCCCGGAGGCCTGGGCCGGTGCGTACTCCCGCACCCACGGCGAGTTCCCGCCGCTGGCCCCGGTCGCCGAGATCCGGGCCCTGGCGATGTCGGAACGGGAGCGGTCCGCCTACGAGCAGTCGCTCAAGGGCCACATCGCGGGCACTCCCGAGCAGGCCGCCGCCGAACTGGCCGCCCTGGTGGAGCGCAGCGGTGCGGACGAGTTCCTGGTCACCACCAGCACCTACGACCGCACCGCGCTGCTGGACTCCTACCGCCTCCTCGCCGAGGCGGTAGGCCAGGCCTGAGCCAGGCCTGAGCCAGGCCTGGGCCGGGGCGGTCGGCCGGCCCCGGCCCAGGCCGCGCCTCAGGCCGTCGGCTCAGCCTTCGTCGACCTCGGTCGTCCCGAGCCGCGCACCGGCTACCGGGCGCTGCTGGACTGACCTGCTCCGACCGCCCGGGCGCGATTTCTGACCAGGCGCGATGGCCTGCTACTGTTCTTCTCGTCGAGAGGAAATGATCTTCCGAAGCGGGGATCTCGGAACTCTCGAACAGGCGTCAGCGGTGCTACCAGAGCACGTCCTACTTTCAGTAGGAAGAGTCCGTGCAACCCGGGCCTGGCGCTCCACCAGAAGGGGCTCGTTCCGTCCAGCGGAACGGGCCCCTTTGTTTTGCCTCATGCGTTCGCCGCTCGCAGGGTTGTCCCCTTATCGCACGTTCGGGCTCGAAACCCTCCGGCGCGGCCCGCTATCGGCCAAGGTCCCGGGCCAGGTGGCCGATGAGCGCCGTTCCCGAACGATCGACGGGCCTGCGGATTTGCCCGTCAGGCAGGTCTGACGAATCGTCATACCTTGGCTGGAACTGGTCGCTACTGATGTGAATATGCCATTGGAATGTTCGTCATACGGAATCCGGCAGTAGCCTTCCGTGTCGAACCTGCCACTGCTGGTGGCGAACCCGGCCGGTGCCGCGCAGCGCCCGGCCGCCCAGATCCCGCGAAGGAGCCGGTGTGCCGGGTATCGACGAATGCCTCTCCGGAGCGATGGCGATCGCCGGAGCCCGCTCCGCGAGCCTGGTCGACTGGAGCAGCGGACTCGCCCTCGGCAGCCTCGGGGACAGTCCGACCGGCGAGCACGAGACCTCCGCCGCCGAGGCAACGGACTTGGTGCGCGCGGCTGTTGAGAGCCAGACCTTCACGGTCGCGGAGGACCGGCGATCCCCGCTGGAGGACATCATCGTCACCGCCGGCCGCAGTTACCACCTGATCCGCTTCATCGACACCGTCTTCGACAACCGGCTCGTCCTGCACCTCTGGCTGGACCGTTCGGAGGGCAACCTCGCCGCCGCCCGCTTCCGCCTCCAGGCACTGGCCGAGGAGCTGGTGCTGGGGTGAACGCGATGTCCGTGACGCCCGATCCGCTCATCCCGACCGTCGCATTCCAGCCGCCGGCCCACCCCGAGACCGTCCCCGGTCCTGCTCCCGTCCCCGTCCCGGGGGCCGCCGCCCGGCGGTGGTTCGCGTGACCGTCGCCCCCAGCACCGCCCCGCCCCCGGCGGAGCACACCGCGCCCAGGACGCCGGGCGAAGCCCTCGCCCTGCTCGCCGACCGCCGCGCGACCGGCGCCCTGCACGGCCCGCTCGGTAGCCTCCACCTCCTCGCCGGGGAAGTGGTCGGCGCCGAGTCCCCCCGCGCACCCGGCCTGGCCGACCTGCTGGTCGGCACCGGCCGGATCACCCCCGAGGGCTGGGCGGAGCTGGTCCGTGTCCACGGCCTGCAGGGGAGGGTCGGCGACGTCCTGATCGAACGGCGACTGCTCACCCGGGGAGAGCTCGAACTCGGCCACCTGGGAACGCTGTTCGATGCCGCCTTCTTCGTCCTCGCCGACCCCGGCGGCGGCCTCTGGCGGTTCGAACCGGACGTCCGGCACTGGCTCGGACCGGTCGCGGCGGTCGACCCGGACCGGCTCGGCCGCGAGGTCGACCGTCGCCGCCGACTCCTCGACCGGATCTGGCCCTGGGCGCAGCTCGACACCGCGCCCGTCCGCCCGGTCGAGCGCAGCCGCCGGCCGTCCCACCGGCCGCCCGGCCGCCGACGCCGCGAGTTGCTCGACCACGCCGACGGCCGAAGAACCCCGGCGGACCTGGCTCGCCTGCTGGGCCGTTCCGGCTTCGGTGTCACGGCGGACGTCCGCCGCCTGGCCGCCGCCGGGCTGCTCGACGCCCCGGCGGCCAGCGCTCCGTCGGCCACCGCCCCGGCGGCCACCGCCCCGCCGACCATCGCCGAGCCCGTCGCGGCCCAGCCGGTGCCGGAGCAGCCGTCCGCTTCAGCCCCACGGGTCGCCGCCGGTGCCGCCGACCACGGCAGGCCGCCCGGCGGCCTGCACCGCCGGATCCCCGGCGCCACCCTGCGCGGCGCCGCACCCGCCGACGCCGCGTGGCCGGGCACGGCGCCGGCCGACGCCGGTCCCGGTCCCGGTCCCAGTCCCGGCGTTGGCCCCCGCCCCGAACGCCAGCCCACCCCGGCAGCGGCCCACCCGCTGACCGTCCCCGACCCGGACATCGCGCTGCTGACCCGGGTCCGAGACCTTCTGGAGGCCCGACTTTGACCCACTCCCCGCCCGCGACCCCGCCGTCCCGGCCATGAGGCGGGCCCTCAAGCAGCGTGTCGGAAGGAGACAACTGATCGCCTTGGAGACCGAGCTGCTCGCGGAACTCCGCGCCGTCAAGCACCGCGTCCCGCACCTCGCGGGCGGGTTGGTGGCCAGCGTGGACGGCCTGCTGGTCGCGCACGACACCCACGGCACCGAACCCTCGGGCCTGGCCGCGATGACGGCGGCCTCGCTCTCCCTGGCCCAGCGGCTCGCCGACACCACCGGCCAGGGCGAGTTCCGGGAGTCGCTGGTGCGCGGCGAGCACGGCTATGTCGCCACCTACGCGGCCGGCGGCAGCTGCGTGCTGACCCTGTTGGCGCACCCGGACGTCAACGTCGGCCGGCTGCACCTGGAGGCCCGGCGCAGCGCCCAGCGGATCGCGGGGCTGCTCAACGACAGCCTCCTGCCCAAGGACCCGCGCGACCCGGGCTGACCGGGACCGCCCACCAGAGCACCCAGGACCCGCGCAACCCCACCCCCAAGCCACCTCACCACCCAGCCCCAGCACTCAGTCACCCCACCACCCAACCACCCAACCAATGAACGGGAGTTACTCAGATGACCGACGCAGCCGGCGCACTCAAGCAGGCCATGACCAGCATCGAGGGCGCCATCGGCGCGGCCCTGGTGGACTACAACAGCGGCATGGCACTCGCCACCCTCGACGGCCCCGGCGGCCTTGACCTCAACGTGGCCGCGGCCGGCAACACCGACGTGGTCCGCGCCAAGATGCGCACCATGGACATGCTCGGCCTGCAGGACGGGATCGAGGACATCCTGATCACCCTGTCCAGCCAGTACCACCTGATCCGTCCGCTCACCGGCCGCACCGGCAAGGGCCTGTTCCTCTACCTCGCCCTGGACAAGTCGCGCGCCAACCTCGCCATGGCCCGCCACCAGCTCACCAGGATCGAGGCGGACTTGGAGGTCTGACGCCCGTCCGCGAGCCGGAGGAGTCCTCGGCGGCGGCTCAGGCCCCGCCGGGATCCCTCCGCGGCCTCCGTGGCCCGGTCGCCGTCTCCTTCCACCGGACCTCGCCGCCCGGCAGCCCCGCGCACACCGCGCCCTCGGCGGTCAGCACGCTCCACGGCGCCAGCAGCGCATGCGGCGGGACGGACAGCGCACCGCCCCCGGCGAAGCCCAGCTCCAGGCCGCCGGCCAGGGTGATCCGGGCGGCGTCGACACTCCGCCCGACCAGCGCCAGCAGGCTGGGGCTCGGCCGGAAGGTCAGCGCCGGGAAGAAGTGCTCGACCTCTTCCGGCGCGGCGAACGACGGCGCCGCGAAGCGGAATTCGTGCGCCACCCGGACGGTCAGCTCGCCGTCCAGCAGCAGCTCCAGCCGTCCGCCCCCGCTGACCGACTCCACCCGACGGCCGGCCAGCACCTCCGTGATCGCGTTCTGCATACCCCCAGTCTGTCCCAATCCGCCCGATCGGACCTGTCACCCGACCGCCATCGAACCGCCCCGGTCGGCTACCCGGCAGCCAGGCCGGCCACCAGCTCGACCGGCCCGCCCGCCCCCTCCCGGGCGGCCAGCGCGGCGGCCGTACGGTTCCAGGAGGGCTCGGTCAGCAGCGCTCGTGCTTCGGCCGGATCGCAGAACCGCCACTCCACCAGTTCCTCCTCCTGCAGCACGATCGAGCCGGGCATCCCCTCCGTCACCGTGCCCCCGTCGTACACGTACACCAGCACGGCGGTGTCCCGGCCGGTGGCCGGGTTGGCCCCGGGATCGGCGGCCATCCCCGGCTGCCAGTCCAGGGCCAGCAGCGGCCCGGGCTCGACCTCCCACCCCAGCTCCTCGCGGATCTCCCGCCGGGCCGCCGCCCGGGGCGTCTCCCGGTCCGCCTCGACCCCGCCGCCCGGCAGTGTCCAGTACGGCACCTGCCCGCGCGGCCCGTCCCACGGCCGCAGCCGTACCAGCAGCACCCGCCCGCCGGTGTCCGTGAACAGCGCCCGGGCCTTCGCCCGGATCCGGGGCCGGGTGGCGTAGAAGGTGTCCCGGTCCATCGGCGGCTCCGAGGCCTCAGGCGGCTCCGCCGGCCGCTGCCCGGCCCCCTGGGCCAGTCCCGGTGCCGGCACGCCTGCCAGCCCCGGGGCGGCGGCCAATCCCAGGTACTCGGGCGCCGGCCCGTCCGCGGGCAGCTCCCGCAGCGTGTGCCCGGTCGGCCGGCTGTCCTCCAGCTCCAACGGCCCGGCCGTACGCGGCGCGCGCAGACAGGCCGTCACCCGGCGCGACAGCCGGGGCGGCAGCGCGTGGCCCGCCTGCTCGGTGCTCAGCCACGTCCACCCGCCGACCTCCGCCGCATCCGGCCGGAACGCCGCCGCCTGCTCCGGCGTCAACGGTTCGGCCCAGTACAGGTACGCGACGATCGGCGGTCGGCTGCGCGAGAGCGCCCAGTCGACACAGGCCAGCGGCCCCAGCCGGGGCGTGAACCCGAGTTCCTCGGCGATCTCCCGCAGGGCCGTCTCCCGCGGGGACCGGTCGGTGGTCTCCCACCCGCCCCCGGGAATCGCCACCGGATGCTTCCGGTCGTACGGCAGCCGTACCACCAGCACCCGCCCGTCCCGGTCGGGGAACAGCACCCCGGCCGCCGCCAGAATCCCCCGACTGCCGCTCGCACCCGCGTTCTCCACCCCGGCTCCCTCCGTCGTACTCTCACCGGCCACGACAACCCGGGCCACCCCCATGGTTCCCAGCCGGCCCCCGCACCGATCACCACCACCGGGTGACCCGGAGGCATCCGCGGGCCGCGCCACGGCAGCCACGCGACGGCACAGCAGCCGCGCCACGGCCCAGCCGCACTCACCCCAGCGACGCCAGCGCCTGCGCCGCCGCCCGCGCCATCTGCTCGTCGTGCCGCCCGCTCGCGCCGCGCAGGCGGGCTGCGCCCTCGGCCGCCGCGAGGGCGAGGAGCCCGGGCAGCAGGTCGGTGCTGCGTGCGAGGACCCAGCGGGTGCCCTGGGTGGCCATCCACCACAGGTCGGCTGCCTTGCCCGGCGGGGGCTCGGCCGGTTCGGCGGCCGGGGGCGGGCCGAGCGGGTGGCCGGCGCCGGTGAGCAACTCGTGGTAGCGGCGGGCGATCAGGTGGTGGCCTTCGGCGCTGGGGTGCAGGCGGTCCACGCTCAGCAGCCGTCGTTCGTCCAGCCAGGGCAGTTCGGCGATGTGCAGGTGTACGGCCCGGTGGCGCGCGGTGAGGGCGTGCACCACGGTGTTGACGGCCCGCATCCGTCGTGCCAGCGGGCGGGCGAGTGGTGCCGGGAGGCGGAGCAGGGTGCCCGGGTCGGGGAGGCAGGCGGTGAGCAACACGGCGCCGTGGGCGGAGAGTTCACCCATCGTGGCGTCCAGCTCCAGGGTGCTGCGCCGGATGTCGAAGCCCGCCCGCAGGGTGTCGTTTCCGCCGACGACCACGGCCGCCAGCTGCGGCCGCAAGGCCAGTGCCTGCGGTAGCTGACGACTCGTCAAATCTGCTGTCAGTGCCCCGCTGTACGCCAGATTGGTGAACTCCACCGCCCGTCCCTCGGGCGCCAACGAGTGCGCGAGGAGGGTCGCCCAGCCGCGCCACCCCTCGTCGACCGGGTCTCCGATGCCCTCCGTCACCGAGTCCCCGAGCGCGACAAACCGTGCCAGCTCGCCCGCCGGAGTCCGCTCCGGCGTCGCCCGGTCACGTCCGGTGCCGAGCACGTCCATCCCAACCCCCTTCCACCGCACCGTCGTTCCGCAGTCCGTGCGCCGCCAGGAACGCCGCGACCGCCGCGGGCCACCCGTACCGCTCGGCCTGCGCCCGTGCGGCGGCCCGTCGGCTCCCCTCCGGTCGTTCCAGCAACTCCCGGACGGCGACGGCGAATCCGGCGCCCGTGTCGGCCGCCGCCAGTCCTGCGGGCCCGACCAGCCCGGGCAGCGCGGAGGAGCGGCTGACCACGACCGGCGTCCCGCAGGCGAGCGCCTCCATCGCGGCCAGCCCGAAGGTCTCCACCGGGCCGGGCGCGAGCACCACGTCCGCGCAGCCCAGCAGCCGGGCCAGCGCCTCGCGCCCGCCGAGGTGCCCGAGGAAGCGCACCGGGAGCCCCAGCCGGGCGGCCCGGGCTGCCAGCCGCCCCTGCAGCGGGCCGGTTCCGGCCACCGCCAGCACGGCGGGCAGCCGCTGTGCCCGCAGTGCCGCCAGCGCCTCGATCGCCCGCTCGGGCCGCTTCTCCGCCGAGAGCCGCGAGCAGAGCACCAGCAGCACCTCCTCCGGCGCGGCGTACCGGGCCCGCTCCGCCGCCCGTTCGGCGGGCGGCAGTGGCCGCATCGTGTCCAGGTCCACTCCGAGCGGGGCCCGGGTGAGGTTCGGCGTGCCGATCCGCCGGAACTCGGCGGCCGCCCAGTCGGTGGTGCACAGCACCGAGTCGTACGCCCGGGCGGTCGCCGCGTTCAGCCGGTCGGCGGCCGCGCTCGCCAGCGGCCCGGGCACTCCCCGGGTGCGGAGCACCCCGGTGGCGCTCTCGTGCGAGACCATGACCGAGCGCACGCCGTGCCGCCGTGCCCAGGCGCCGGTCCAGCGCAGCGTGGTGCGGTCGGACACCTCCAGCCTGTCGGGGGAGAGCCGGGTCAGCTCGGCGGCCACCGCCCGCCGGTCGGTGAGCAGCCGGTAGCCGCCGCTGGCCGGCAGGACCGGGCCGGGCAGGGTGACCACCAGGCCCTGTTCGGCCTCCTCCTCCGAGCGCCGTTCCCCGGGCACGATCAGCACCGGCCGGTGCCCGGCCTCCCGGTATCCGGCGCCCAGGTGCCGCAGCGCGGTGCGCAGGCCGCCGGAGACGGGGGTGACGAAGTTGGCGAGCCGGACGATCGTCAGGGCCTCGCGGTTCGCGGCGGCGTTCATGCCGGCAACTCCTCCGGCAACTCCTCCGGCAGCGCACCCTCGGCCGTCGGGCCTTCGGCCACCGGCCCGACCGGCGCCACCGACACGACCGGCGCTGTCACCCCGACCGGCGCGGCCACAGGACGGCCCGCCGCCCCGACCGCCGCCACCCCCCGGTGCTCCGCCAGCACCTCGGCGTAGTGCCGCAGCAGCAGGTCCCCGACCGCCTCCCAGGTGCGCGCGGTGACCTCCGCCCGCCCGGCCTGCCCGTACGCGGCCCGCCGCGCCGGATCGGCGGCCAGCTCGGCGACGGCCCGGGCCACCGCCGCGCCGTCCCGGGGCGGCACCAGCAGGCCGGTGCGGTGGTGTCCGACCAGGTCCAGCGGGCCGCCCGCCGCCGGGCCGATCACCGGCACGCCGCTGGCCATCGCCTCCTGGATGGTCTGACAGAAGGTCTCCAGCGGGCCGGTGTGCACGAACAGATCCAGGGTCGCGAAGCAGCGCGCCAGTTCGTCACCGGTCCGGCGGCCCAGGAACACCGCGCCGGGCATCGAGGCCTTCAGCCCGGGTGCCGAGGGCCCGTCCCCGACGACCACCACCCGTACGCCGGGCAGTGCGGAGGCCGCCACCAGCAGGTCGACGCGCTTCTCCGGTGCCAGCCGCCCGACGTACCCGACCAGTACTTCCCCGCCGGGTGCCAGTGCCCGGTGCAGCGCCTCGTCCCGGTGCCGGGGGTGGAACCGCGCCGAGTCGACCCCGCGCGGCCACAGCTGCACCCGTGGCACCCCGTGTGCCGTCAGGTCCTGGGCGGCCGGGGTGGACGGCGCCAGCGTCCGGGCGGCCGCCCGGTGCACGGCCCGGATCCGCCGCCACGCGGCGGCCTCGCCGAGGCCCCGCCCGGCCCGGTAGGCGTGTGCGTAGCCGGCGAGGTCCGTCTGGTACACGGCGACGGCGGGCACCCTGAGCCGGGCCGCCACCTGCATCCCGCGCGCACCGAGGACGAACGGGCTGGCCAGGTGCACGATGTCGGGCCGGTGCCCGGCGACGGCGGCCGCGAGCTGTCGGCTCGGCAGCGCGATCCGCACCTGCGGGTACCCGGGCAGCGGCATCGACGGAATGCGCACCACGGGGATCTCGCCCGCCCCGGCACTCCCGAAGGTCTCCGGCGGGCACTCCGCGCCCCGCGCCGGCGCGGGGGTGACGACAAGGGGCTGATGGCCGCGGCGGGCCAGATGCTCGGCCGTCCGCAGCACGCTGTGGGCGACTCCGTTGACCTCGGGTGGGAAGGATTCCGTGACGATGACGACGCGCATGCCAGTGTTCTGTCCGGGTCCGGCATGCACCCGGCCAAAGGGATCTGTCGAACAAGCGAACGCGGGTCGGCGATTTGCTCCACCGACCCGCGTTCCTCCGTACCTGGTGCCGCCCTGGCCTCACATCGACCCGGCCGCCTCCTTGAGCTCCGCGTAGGGCGCGAGCTTGCGGATCGACTCGATGCTCTTCAGGCAGTCGTCCTTGCTCTCCTCCGGGTCCCCGGTCACCACGACCGCCCCGTTGCTCGCCTTGAGCCGGAACCGGTGCATCCCGCTCTCGTCCATGTACAGCTCGAATCTGCCCGCCATGCCGGTATCAGCCTTTCCGCTGGGATGACCCCCTGGCACCGCACCGTAGGCGTGCCTCCGCCGTGCCGCCCGTCAGCCGTGCCGTTCGAGTGGGCGCGCCCTTCGACTGGCCGTGGTGGTCCAGGGCGCCGGAGGGTCACCGGGAGGTCAGTCGCGGCGTCGGCCCGCCATCCAGACGTAGACCAGGATCCCCGCGAAGAGGAACAGGACGCCCTGGTAGACGGCGCTGTAGCCGGCGCCGGCGAGGAGCCAGAGGGAGAAGGCGAAGGCGCCGAGCCCGAGGACGGCGTCCCGGACGAGCCGGCCGTGGTCCACCCTGTCGGTGGCCCCGCGCACCAGCCAGTACAGCTGGGCCGCGGTGGAGAGCAGGTACGGGACGGTCGCGGTGAAGGTGGTGACCAGCACCAGGACGTCGAACGCGCCCTTCGCGCCGCTGGCGAAGTTGAGGACGGTCAGCACCGAGGCCAGGGCGACGCTCACCACCACGCCGAAGGCCGGCACACCGCGCCGTTCCTTCCCGAAGGCGGCCGGGAAGAGGCCGTCCTTGGCGGCCGCGTACGGCGCTTGGGCGGCCAGCAGGGTCCAGCCGTTGAGGGCGCCGGTCATCGAGACCAGCGCGGCGACGGCGATCGCGGTGCCGCCCCAGGAGCCGCCGAACATGGCGTTCACGGCGTCCGAGAACGGCGCGGCGGAGTGGACGAGTTGCCCGTGCGCGACGGTCCCGAACACCGCGAGCGTGCCCAGCAGGTAGACCACCGCGGCACCGGTGGTGCCGAGCACGCTGGCCCGGCCGACGTTGCGCTCCGGGTCGCGGACCTTGCCGGCGCTCATCGCGGCCGACTCCACGCCCAGGTAGCTGAACAGCAGGATCGCCGCGGCGGCCGTCATGCCGCCCGCCCAGCCCTGGCCGTTCGCGTCGAAGGGCCCGAGGTTCTTCGGGTCGAAGAAGAACAGGCCGCCCACCGAGACCAGCAGCAGCGGGATGAACTTCAGTACGGTGGAGACGAGTTGGATCGCCCCGACGTAGCGGGTGCCGGCCAGGTTCGCCAGCGCGGGCAGCCACTGGAGGGCCAGCGCGGCGGTGATGCTGAACGCGGTGGAGTGGCCGACGGGCAGCAGCACGTCGAGGTAGCCGACGGCGGCGACGGCGAGCGCGGCGTTGCTGACCCAGGTGGTGATCCAGTACGACCAGGCGGACAGGAACCCGGCGAAGTCGCCGAAGGCCTCGCGGGCGTAGACGTACGGCCCGCCGGTGCGCGGGTTGCGCTGCGCCAGCTGCCCGAAGACCAGCGCGAGCGCGATCGCGCCCACAGTGAGCACCGCGAAGGAGACCAGGCTGACCGTCCCGTACGGGGCCACCGCGGCCGGGAGCATGAAGATGCCCCCGCCGATGATGTTGCCCATCACCAGGGCGGTGGCGGTCGCCAGCCCGAACCGGCCGTTCTTTCCTGCGGCCTGGCCGGACGGTGCCGGGTCGACCGGCCCCGGGTTCGCCGGGTTCTCCGGGTCGACCGGCCTCGGGTTCGCCGGGTCGCTCGGCCGCGTCGCCTGCCGGGGTGCGGCGGGACTGGTCTGCATGAGGGTGGTGCGCCTTTCGTGGTCCTGCTCGCGCTCGGTGGAGCGACCGTTCATGCTCGGACCACGCGGCATCGTGCACCAAATCGACGGGATTTGTTCAGTTCGCCCGGTGCCGCACCGCAAGACTTGCGGTGCCACGGCGGCCGGACGGGCACTCGTCCGGCGCGCGCCGCCGAGCCGTTCGACCGGATACGTGACCGGATCGCCCCGTTCGTCCGGTCGGGGGAGTTGCCTCACCCGAATGCCCCAGCCCGGTTGCGGCGCGCGCCCGGATGTGGGCGTTCGTGTGCCAGCCTTGGCGCGGCGCCTCCCCGGTGGGGCGCAGCCCAGCCTGCCGGGCGGCCGAACAGGCCGTTCGAGGGCGGTGGTTGAGAACCAGAGACGAACCAAAAGGACATCAGATGTCGCTTCGTGGGAAGATCCGCAAGCTCGCCGTGATCGTTGCCGTGGCCGGTGCCGTCGTGTCGGTCCCGACCGCGGCGATGGCGGGGGGCCACGCGCCGCAGGAGTCGTCCAGCCAGAAGCTGGAGTCCGGCTCTGCGGGTGTCGGCCTGTTCGGCCCGCACGCCACCTGGCTCAACTTCGCCGAGCACAGCGAGAGCGACTGCGACTGCTGATCCCCCCGCACCCCGAGCCCGGAGGCCGTCCGTCGGCCCCCGGGCTCACGGCTGCCGTGGTGACGTCGGCAGCGACGTCGGCAGCGACCCCGGTGAGGAGGGGGCCGCCATCCGGGACAGCCGCCCCGGCCACCACATGTGCCGGTCGAGGTCCATGGTGAGCGCGGTGACCAGCACCGAGCGCACCACCAGGGTGTCGAGCAGCACGCCCAGGGCCACCGCGAAGCCGATCTCGGCGAAGGCCACGGCCGGCAGGGTGCCGAGCACGGCGAAGGTGCCGGCCAGGATCAGCCCGGCCGAGGTGATCACCCCGCCGGTGGCCGACAGCCCGTTCAACGCCCCCTGGCGGGTGCCGTGTTGGGCGGACTCCTCGCGGACCCGGGTCATCAGGAAGATGTTGTAGTCGATCCCGAGCGCGACCAGGAAGACGAACACGAACAGCGGGAACGCGCTGTCCTGGCCCTGGAAGTGGAAGACGTTCGCGAAGAAGAACGCGCTGATGCCGAGCGCCGCCGCGTACGACAGCACCACCGTCGCGATCAGCACCAGCGGCGCCGTGACGGCCCGCAGCAGTACGGCCAGGATCAGCAGCACCACGCCGAGCACCAGCGGGATGATCGCCCGGTTGTCGTTCCCGGCGGCGCGCCCGGCGTCCAGCACCACGGCCGTACTGCCGCCGACCTTGGCGTCCGCGCCCGGCACGGCGTGCACGGCGGCCCGCACCCGGTCGACGGTGTCCTTGGCGGCCTGGCTGTCCGGCGGGTCGGTGAGGGTGGCCCGGAACAGCGCCTGCCCGTCGTGGAGGACCGGCGGCGTGGTGGCCGACACCCCGGCCGTCGCCCCGGCGGCCGCGCGCACGGCGGGGGCACCGGCGCCGGTGGAGACGATCGTGAGCGGCGCGCCGGTGCCGCCCGGGAAGTGCTGCTCCAGCAGTTGCTGGCCGACCACCGAGTCCGGTTTGCCGGTGAAGGTCCCGGCCGTGGAGAGCCCGTTGGCGTCGAGCGAGACCAGCCCGACGCAGCAGGCCGCGAGCGCCAGCGCCGTCCCCACCCACACCTTGCGCGGCCGCCGGCCGATCCAGGCCCCGACGTGGGCCCAGCGGCCGGTCCTGGTCGGCTCCGCGGTGCCGTAGCCGGGCCGGACCGGCCAGAACACCCAGCGGCCGACGATCACCAGCAGCGCGGGCAGCAGGGTGAGCATGGCCAGCAGGGCGACCAGGATGCCGATCGCGCAGACCGGTCCCAGGCCGCGGGTGGAGTTCATCTCGGCGATCAGCAGGCAGAGCATGGACGCGACCACGGTCGCCGAGGAGGCGAGGACGGCGGGCCCGGCCCGGTGCAGGGCGAAGGCCATCGCCTCGTGCCGGTCCCGGTGGCGGCGCAGCTCCTCGCGGTAGCGGGCGGTGAGCAGCAGCGCGTAGTCCGTCCCGGCGCCGAGCACCAGGACGACGAGGATGCCGGCGCTCTGGGCGTTGACGGTCAGTCCGGCGTGCTTGGCGAGCAGGTAGATGATCGCCTCGGAGACGGTCAGCGCACCGGCCGCCGAGACCAGCGGCAGGATCCACAGCACCGGGCTGCGGTAGGTGAGCAGCAGCAGGATGATCACGACGCTGACGGTGGCGGCGAGCAGCGAGCTGTCGATGCCCGCGAAGGCCTCGGCCTGGTCGGCGCCGACCCCGGCGGGGCCGGTGACGTGGGTGGTCATGCCGTGGCTGCCGGCGGCCGCTGTCCGGCGCAGCTGCTCGACGGCGGGCTTGAGGTCGTTCCAGCCGTTGGTGCCGATGTCGATCGGCACGACGGTCTGCATCGCCTGGCCGTCGGCGGAGACCACCGGGCCGACCACCGGCCCGACGACGTGCGGTACGGCGGCGAACCCGACGGCCTCGCGGGTGGCCTCGGCCCGGTCGGCGGCGGTGATGCCACCTGTGCGCTGGTACACCACGACGGCCTGGGCGGTGTCCACCGGCTGGAAGGCCCGCTGCGCGGTCAGCACCCGGGTGGACTCGGCGTTGCCGGGCAGCCAGCTGGACGCCTGGTTGTCCTCGGCGCCCATGAGCTTGCCGGCCAGCGGGCCGACGGCCAGCAGCAGCACCAGCCACACGGCGAGCACCACCCACTTGCTGCGGCGTCCGCACGGCAGCGCGGCGAGGTTCCGGGTGGGAGACATGACGGAACCCCCTGGAGGGCCGGTGGCAGTAAGGTCGCTCCAGCCTCCCACCCGCCCCGCGATCCGGCAGCTTCAGACAGCGTGTTGGGGCTGGAGCTGGCGCCGTTGCCGTTGCCGCGGTCGCTGTCGCTCCGGACCCCGGACCGCCGCCCGCTCCCGCAGCTCCTTCAGCACCGTGATGTCCATCGCGTGCCCCGTGCCGTCCCCGCCGTGCTTGCGGTCCGGGGTCTCCACCAGCAGTGGTACGCCGGCCGTCTCCGGGTGTTCGAACAGCTCGCGGAACGGCTCGGCGCCGATCATCCCGGCGCCGATGTTGGCGTGCCGGTCCTTGCGGGCGCCGACGACGTCCTCCGAGTCGTTGGCGTGGATCAGCCGCAGCCGGCCGGGGCCGGCGGCGGAGGCGAGGGCGTCCAGCGCGGCCGTCACCCCGCCGGGTTCGGCCAGGTCGTGCCCGGCGGCGAAGGCGTGGCAGGTGTCCAGGCAGACTCCCACCTTCGGGTGACGGTCCAGCGCCTCCACGTACTCGGCCAGCTGTTCCAGCCGCGAGCAGAGCGAGTTGCCCTGGCCGGCGGTCGGCTCCAGGAGCAGCCAGGGCGCGTCCTCGCCGAGCGCGTCGAGCTCGTCCAGCAGCGGCCGGACGTCCGCGCGGACCTGCGCCATCGCCTCGGCCCGGCGCGAGCCGCCGCCGGGCGCCGTCCCGACCGCCGAGCCGGTGTG
Organism: Streptomyces novaecaesareae; assembly: GCF_000716875.1. GTDB lineage: Bacteria > Actinomycetota > Actinomycetes > Streptomycetales > Streptomycetaceae > Kitasatospora > Kitasatospora novaecaesareae. The sequence goes on from NZ_JNWQ01000009.1 coordinate 88,975, forward strand.
CAGCACGACGCCGAGCGCACCGATGGCGTGGCCGCGGCGCAGCGAGTGCCGCAGCGATTCGGCCGAGCGCTCGCGGGTGGCGGGGTTGTCCGAGCCGAAGTTGATCAGGTACGGCGCGTGCACCCAGGCGGGGACGCCCTGCTCGGCGCAGACGGTGCGGAACTCCTCGTCCTGCGCCGGGTTGCCCGGGGGAGTGGCCCAGCCGCGCGGGTTGGCCACGAACACCTGCACCGTCTCGGCGCCGACCCGCCGTGCGTACGCCAGGCCCGTCCCGGCCAGCCCCCGCGCGGCCACCGGGACGTGCGCGCCGATCGGGTTGCGGACGGCGGCGACGGGCGGTACGGGCGCGGTGGTCATGGCCCGAGGATGTCACGCGGGCGGCCGACGCCGTCGGGCGGGCCGATGGGGTGGCGGGTGCAGTGGTCTGCGGGTGGCGGGCGCAGTGGCCGGTGGCGGGGCCGAGAAGAGGGGTTCCGGTGGTGTGGCGAAACGATCCTCCGTACTCGATCGAGTGAATTCGGTGCGAAAAGGGCACCCGGTGACTGCCGGCGCCGTCACGATCCGTGACCACGTGGACTCCACGACCCCTGAGGAGGCAGCCGTGACCACCGCCGAACCCGTCGGGACCGTCCCGCCCGTCGAGACGGTCGACCTGCGCGCTGACGACCTGATCCGCGACCCCTTCGCCGCCTTCGCCGAGCTGCGCGAACGCGCCCCGCTCGCCCGCGCCACCATCCCCGGCGTGGACCCGTTCTGGATCGCCGTCCGCTACCAGGACGTCCGCACCGTGCTGTCCGACCCGCGCTTCGTCAACAACGTGGACACCGTCGACACCCAGGACTTCGCCGACCTCCCGGACACCCCGGCCCCCGCCCCAGCCCACCGCACCGAGCAGGTCTGGCGCGCCCGCGGCATGCCGCCCGAGTGTGCGCAATACCTGCGCGCCGGCGTGTTCGACGCGGACGGCGCCCGCCACCGCCGGATGCGCGGCCTGGTGCACCCCGCCTTCACGGCCGGCGCGGTGGAGCGTCTGCGCCCCCGGCTCGAACGGCTCGCCGAGGAGTACGCCCGCGCCCTGCCCGAGCACGCCGACCCGGACGGCGTGGTCGACCTGGTCGCGCACTTCGCCTACCCGCTGCCCGTCACGGTGATCTGCGAACTGCTCGGCATCCCCGAGACCGACCGCCCCCAGTGGCGCCGCTGGAGCTCCTACCTCGGCCGGGGCGCCGGGCCCGGCCTCGACGAGGCGCTGCACGCCATGGTGGCCGCCGCCCGCGAGCTGATCGAGCGCCGCCGCGCCGAACCGGCCGAGGGCCTGCTCTCCCAGCTCGCCGCGGCCGACGGCGACACCCTCGACCCGGTCGAGACCGTCTCGCTGATCCTCAACCTGGTCGTGGCCGGCCACGAGACCACCGCCACCCTGATCGGCAACGGCACGGCCGCGCTGCTCACCCACCCCGAGCAGCTGGCGCTGGTCCGCGCCGACCCGGGCCTGCTGCCCGCCGCCGTCGACGAGCTGATGCGGTGGTGCGGGCCGACCATCGGCGGGGTGCCGCGCTACGCGACGGAGGACCTCACCCTGGCCGGCACCCTGATCCGCAAGGGCGAGGCGGTGATGCCGATCCTCGCCGGGGCCAACCACGACCCGCGGGTCTACGCCGAACCGGAGCGCCTGGACGTCTGCCGCGCGAGCGCGCCGGACCGCGCCGGGCACCGCGACGCGCACCTCGGCTTCGGCCACGGCGCCCACCGCTGCCTCGGCGCGGTGCTGGCGCACGAGGAGGCGGTGGTCGCCTTCGGCGCACTGCTGCGGACGTACCCGCAGCTGGCGCTCGCGGTCGGCCCGGAGGCCGTCGAGCGCGGCCCGAACCCGGCCGCCTGGCACCTCGCCGCCGTGCCCGTCCGCCTCGGGCCGCAGGCCCCCGCCGCGGGCTGAGCCCGGGGCCGTACGGAAGCCGCACCCGGAACCACCACCCCGCACACGCACCCGACCGCACCGCCACCGCACCGCCACCGCGCCCGACCGCACCCGCGGTCGGGCGCGTCGTCATGTCCGGCCGCCGCGCGCCACGCCGGGCCGTCCCACCGCCGGCCGACGCCCCGTCAGTCCCGCGGCCCAGCCCTGGTGGCGGCCCCACCCCGGCGCCCATACCGTCGACTCGGCCGTACCCACCGGCCGTCACCTCCCGCACACAGCGCGTCAGTCCGCGCCGCCGGACCGTGCCGGACGCCACCAACACCGACACGAACGCCGCCCCCGACACCCCTGACACACCCCCCGACACCGCCACGAACACCGCGCGCGCCGAAAGACAGGTCACCACTCATGCCCACGCGACGGGTCCACCACCTCGCCGCGGCCACCGCCGCCGCCACCGCCCTGACCACCGCCTTCGCCACCCTGGCCGCCGCGCCCGCGGCCCACGCCGTCGACATCGGCCGACTGCACGTCGTCCAGGCGGGCGAATCGATTCAGCGGGCCGTCGACGCCGCCCGCCCCGGCGACACCGTCCTGCTGGCCCCCGGCACCCACCGGGGCAGCGTCCGCATCACCACCCCCGGCCTCACCCTGCGCGGCACCGGCCCGGCCAGCGTGATCACCGCCGGGGACGGCACCGAGAACGCCTGCGCCACCGCCGGGCACGGCATCTGCGTGGTCGGCACCGAGCAGAACCCGCTGCCCGGCGTCACGATCGAGGCCCTCGCCGTCACCGGCTTCCGCAAGAACGGCATCGACGCCAGCGGCACCACCGGCCTGACCGTCCGCCGCACGTACGTCCACGACAACGCCCAGCAGGGCATCAGCCAGGAGATGTCCACCCGGGCCGCCATCCTCGGCAACCGCTCGACCGACAACGGCCAGTCCGGCGTCTTCCTCGCCAACTACGCCTACCGCGAGGGCGGCGCGCCCGACACCGGGGGCACCGTGGTCGAGGGCAACGAGCTGACCGGGAACCGGGTCGGCGTCACCGTCCGCCGCCTGCGCGGGCTGGCCGTCCAGGACAACGACATCAGGGGCAACTGCGGCGGCGTCTTCGTGGTCGGCGACGAGGGCGTGCCCCGCGCCGGCGACCTGGACGTGCGGCGCAACCGGGTCGTCGCCAACAACAAGTTCTGCCCGGCCAACCCGCGCCTGGGCGCCATCCAGGGCGCCGGCATCGTGCTCACCGGCACCGAGGACACCCGGGTCACCGACAACGAGGTCCGCGACAACACGGGCACCTCGGACTTCTCCGGCGGCATCGTCCTCTTCAAGAGCGTCGTCGGCGTCACCAACACCCGGGCCACGGTCACCGACAACCACCTGAGCGGCAACGGCCCGGCCGACCTCGCCGACCGCGACGCCGGCTCCGACACCACCTACGCCCGCAACACCTGCCGGAGCTCCGAGCCGTCCGGCCACTGCTGAGCACCCCCGGACGCAGCCCCGCAAGCACACCGCAGCTCCGCGAGCACACCGCAGCGCCCCGGACCCCAGCCGCCCCGCCCCCCGGAACCCAAGGAAGCGCCCATGACCACCGCACCCGCCCACACCAGCCCGCAGGCCGCGATGCGCCTGCGCGAGCTCGTCTTCGGCGCCGCCTGCGCCGCCGCCGTCCGCGCGGCCGCCCGGCTCGGTGTCGCCGACGCGCTCGGCGACACCCCGACCACCGTCACCGACCTCGCCGCCGCCCTCGACACCGAGCCCCGCCAACTGCGCCGCCTGATGCGCGCGCTCACCTGCTACGGCATCTTCGCCGAGACCGGCGACGACCGCTTCGAGCACACCGAGATGTCCCGCCTGCTGCGCGAGGACGCCCCCAACTCGCTGCGCTACATCTCCCTCTGGTGCACCGAGCCGTGGACCTGGGAGGCCTGGCCGAGGCTGGACGAGGCGGTCCGCTCCGGCCGCAACGTCTTTCCGGAGCTGTTCGGCAAGGAGTTCTTCGACTACCTGCACAGCGAGGGCGGCGACTCGGCGAAGGTCTTCGACAAGGCGATGACCACCTCCAGCCGGCAGTCCGCCCGCGACTTCGCCGACTACCTGGACCTCACCGGCGTCGACTCGGTGGTCGACATCGGCGGTGGCCAGGGCCACGTGCTGGCCAGCCTGCTGGAGAAGCACCCGGCACTGCACGGGACCCTGCTCGACCTGCCCAAGGTCGTCGCCGGCGCCGACCCCCGGCTGCGGGACGGCGGCGCCTTCTCCGCCCGCGCCCACCTGGTCCCGAGCGACTGCCGGGTGGACATCCCGGTCCGCGCCGACCTCTACATCATCAAGAACATCCTGGAGTGGGACGACGACAGCACCCGCCGCACCCTCGCCAACGTGGTGAAGGCGGCCCGCCCCGGCGCCCGCGTCGTGGTGGTGGAGAACCTGGTCGACAACAGCCCGTCGATGCGCTTCACCACCGCGATGGACCTGATGCTGATGCTCAACGTCGGCGGCGCCAAGCACTCCGAGGAGAGCATGGTCCGGCTGATGGAGGAGGCCGGCCTGACGGTCGCCGAGGTCTGCCCGGTCAACCCGTACCTGCACGCCTTCGAGGCCTCCGTGCGCGGCTGACCGGAACCCCCGCGCACCACGACCGCCGGCCCCCGATTCCCGGGGGCCGGCGGTCGTCGTACGGGCGGCGCGTCAGGCCTTGTGGGAGGACTCCAGGTGCGCGAAGACCACCACGTTGTCCAGGTAGTCCCGCCGCTTCTTGTCGTACGTGCCGCCGCAGGTGATCAGCCGCAGTTGGGGGTCGGGCGTCTTGCCGTACACCTTCTTGTCGGGGAAGGCGTCCTTGGCGAAGGTCTCCACCGAGTCCACCGAGAACACCGCGACGGTGCCGTCCGCGCGGCTCACCTCGACCTTGTTGCCCGGCAGCAGCAGGCTCAGCAGCAGGAACACCGCCGGGCCCTTGGTGGTGTCCACGTGCCCGGCCACGACCGAGCTGCCCCGCTCGCCCGGAGTCACGCCGTCCCGGTACCAGCCGACCAGGTTCTTGTCCTCCGGCGGCGGGGCTTCGAGATGGCCGGCCGGGTTGAGGGCCAGTTCGGTGAACGGCGCGTCCACGGCGATCTGCGGGATCCGCAGCCGGGTCGGCTTGGAGCGCTTGAGCGCCGGCGCCCCGGGCGCCGCCGCGGCCGTGGCGGGCGGGGAGGCGGCCGCCGGCCCGGGGACGGCCGACGCGGTGGCCGCCGGGGGAGCGGCCTGGGTCGCTGCCGGGCCCGTGCTCGGCTCGGTGTCCACCGAGTTGTAGATCAGCAGCAGCCCGACCGCCGCCGCGCCCATTCCCGCGCGCAGCAGCCGGGGCATTCCGGAAGCGGCACCGCTCGTCATTCCTGTCCTCCGTTCCAACCGGTTCCGCGACGGCCCGCCGCCCCCGGTGCGCCCCGCCCCCGGGCCGGGGGCGGGGCGTCCGGAGGCGGCGGAAGTACGGCCTCAGGCGTCAGGCGACCGCGCCGGAGGTGCGGCGGCCGCGGCGCAGGGCGTAGGCGCCGGCGCCGAGGCCGCCGAGCAGCAGCACCGCACCGGAGGCGAGCCCGCCGCCGGACAGGGCCAGCCCGCCGCCACCGGTGTGCACGCCACCGTGCGGGGTGCCGTACTCCTTGCCCTTGGACTCCTCGCCCTTGGACTCGGTGCCCTTGTGCTCGCCGGAGCCCTTGTGCTCTTCCGAGCCCTTGTGCTCCTCGGTGGCGGAGCTGCCGCCCTTCTTGTCGTCGTAGCCCTTCGAGCTGTCGGAGGCGCCCATCTCGGGCTTGTCCTGCTTCTCCTGCCAGGTGAGGTTCTTGCCCTGGTCGGCGGAACCGTCGGCGAAGGCCATGGGGGCACCGACGGTCAGGACGGCGGCGACGGCCGCCCCGGCGAGCAGCGTGCGTGCAGAACGCATGAGGATGATCCTTCCGGCGCGCGGACCCGCGACTGCCGGCACGGTGCCGGACAAGGGAATTCGCGGGAGGGTGGCGCCTGATCCACCGTCAACCACCGTGCCGCCGCCTGCCACCGGAGCGTGGCGGTGCCGGTGCGGAGCGTCCGCCCTTCGGGTGGAGTCCCGGGCGTGTTCACCCGGGTGCCCCGGCGATCCGGGTGATCGAGGTGATAGCTGCGGTCCGGGCCCGCCGGGTGATCCGTACGGTCCAGGCGGTCCGGGTGATTCCGACGCGGGGCCGGTGGTGCGCGCATGGGCCCGCCCCCGGCGCACGGCCGGGGGCGGGCCCATTCGGTTCGCGGGAGGTCAGCGGTCCCAGCGGTAGAACTCGCGCGCCATCGCGTCCTTGGGCTCGCGCCAGGTGGCCGGGTCGTAGGCCTGGACGAAGGCGGTCAGGCGGTCGCTGACGGTCCGGAACTCCGGGTGCCCGACGACCTTGGCGACGGCCGGGCCCGGCGGGCGGTCGGCCTCGATCAGGTGCAGGTAGACGTCGCCGAACTGGAAGAGGCTGCGGCCGGTCACGCCGATCAGGTGCGGCAGTTCGCCCTGGTCGGACTGGGCGAACACCTCGGCGATGTCCGGGGCCGCCTCGGGCTTCATCCGGGCGACGATCAGGGCCCGGTGCACCCCGCTCACAGCTCCGCCGCCCGCTTCTCGACCTTCTCGCGGATCAGCTGCATCTGGATCCGCGAGTTCTTGTTGATGTGGTTGACCATGCCGTCGTCGTCCACCGGGGCGGTGGGCTTCATGGCGAAGTCCTGGACCCAGCGCATCCGGGTGCCGGCCGGGACCTCCGCGTACTCCCAGCGGATGTCCATGAACTCGAACGGGCCGGGCTCGACCCGGCGGGCGCGCACCGCCAGCGAGGCCTTGTCGGTGGTGCGCTCGGAGACCCAGCTCCACACCTGGCCGTTCTCGTCCGGGTGCATGGTGAGCCGGAACTGCACGCGGTCTCCGTCGCGCTCCAGGACCTCGACCGAGGCGTACTCGCTGAAGAGGTCCGGCCAGTTCTCCAGGTCGTTGGTGATCTCCCAGACCAGGTCGAGCGGCGCGGCGATGACGATCTCGTTGTCGGTGTGTCCGGTCATCTCAGGCACCGGCCTTCGCGGAGAGGGAGGCGTTGACCAGCTCCAGGAACTCGGCCGGGGACTTGGCGGACTCGGCGCCCGAGGTGACCTTGAGGCCGTGCCGGTTCTCCAACTCGCCGACGATGCCGAGCAGTCCGAGCGAGTCGACGCCGAACTCGTCGAACTGCGCGCCCGGCTGCTCCAGGGCGCTCGGCTCGACGCTGACGCCGGCCCGGGCCTGCAGCAGGGCGGCGAGTTCCGGATAGCTGAGGGTGTTGCTCACGGGGTTTCCCTTCGAAAGGCGTGACGGAGGTGTGACTGGGGTGTGGCAGGGGTGGTTCAGGGCCGCTCCCCGCGCCGGAGCACCAGCGCGGAGTTGGAGCCCATCAGCCCGCGGCTGAGCACCAGGGCGGTGTGCAGTTCGGCCGGGCGGGCGCGCCCGGTCACCAGGGCGAGGTCGTGGCAGACCTCGGTGACGTTGGGCGTGGGCGGTAGGACGCCGTCCTCCATGGCCAGGACGGCGGCGGTGACGTCCAGCAGCGGGGCGCCGCAGTAGGCCCGCCCCGTACCGGTCTTGGGCGCGGTGACCGGGACGCGCTCGGCGGCCGGGCCGAACGCGTCGGCCAGCGCCAGCGCCTCCGCCCGGTCGGCGGCCGGCACGCCCAGCGCGTCCGCGAAGACGACGTCGACCTCCTCCGGGGCGATCCGGGCCTCGTCCAGCGCGATCCGGATCGCGGCGGCCAGCCCATCCCGGGACTCCTCCCAGCGGGAGGCCCCGGTGAAGGTGGCGCCGTGCCCGGCCAGGTGCGCCCGGACGTTGGCGCCGCGCCGCAGGGCCGCCTGCTCGTCCTCCAGCAGCAGCATCGCGCCGCCTTCGGCGGGGGCGAAGCCACAGGCCTTCGCGGTGAACGGCAGGTAGGCCTCCTCGGCCCGCTCGGCCAGGCTGACTTCGGGGTAGCCGAGCTGGCAGACCATCGAGTACGGCGCCAGCGGGGCCTCGGCGGCGCCGGCCACCACCGCGTCGGTGCCGCGGCCGATCGCGCGGGCGGCGTGCGCGAGGGCGTCCAGGCCGCCCGCCTCGTCGCTGGCGACCACCCCGCACGGGCCCTTGTAGCCGCCGCGGATCGAGATCTGGCCGGTGCTGGCCGCGTAGAACCAGGCGATGGACTGGTACGGTCCGACGAACTTCGGGCCCTGGCCCCAGAGTTGCTGGAGCTCGCGCTGGCCGAACTCGCCGCCGCCGGAGCCGGCCGCGGTCACCACGCCGACCGCGAAGGGCTGTTCGGCGTCGGGCCGGAAGCCGGCGTCCGCCACCGCCAGGTCGGCGGCGGCCATCGCGTAGTGCGTGAAGCGGTCGGTCTGCACCAGGTAGCGGTTGTCGATCGCCGACTGCGGTTCGAAGTCCTGCACCTGGCCCGCGATCCTGAGCGGCAGCTCGGTGCAGCCCTCGCGGGAAATCCGGTCGAGGACGCTCACGCCCTGCCTGGTGGCCTTCCAGAAGGCGTCGGCCCCGACACCGTTCGGTGCCACCACGCCGAGGCCGGTGACCACCGCCCGGCGGCCCTGCTGACGTGACGTCATGGAACTCACCCCGTTCTGTTGAGCACGACGGCGGACTGGAATCCGCCGAATCCGCTGCCGACCGAGAGGATGTGGCTCAGCGGCAGCTCGCGCGCGGTGCGCGGCACGTAGTCGAGGTCGCACTCCGGGTCCGGAGTCTCGTAGTTGGCGGTCGGCGGCACGACGCCGTGGGCGAGCGCCAGCGTGCAGGCGACGACCTCGATGGCGCCGATGGCGCCGAGCGAGTGCCCGACCATCGACTTGATCGAGCTCATCGGGGTCTCGAAGGCGTGCCCGCCCAGCGAGCGCTTGACCGCCGCGGTCTCGTGGCGGTCGTTCTGCTTGGTGCCCGAGCCGTGCGCGTTGACGTAGTCGACGTCGCCGCGGTCGACCCGGGCGTGGGCGAGCGCGTGGTCGATCGCCCGGGACATCTCCAGCCCCTCCTTGGTGAGGCCGGTCATGTGGTACGCGTTGCCGAAGGTCGCGAAGCCGCCGACCTCGCCGTAGATCCGGGCGCCGCGGCGGCGGGCGTGCTCCAGCTCCTCCAGCACCAGGACGGCGCCGCCCTCGCCGAGGACGAAGCCGTCGCGGCCGGCGTCGAAGGGGCGGGAGGCGTGCTGCGGGTCGTCGTTGCGCTCGCTGGTGGCCTTGATGGCGTCGAAGCAGGCGACGGTGATCGGCGAGATCGGGGAGTCGGAGGCGCCGGCGATGCAGATGTCGGCGCGGCCCTCCTCGACGGCCTGGAAGCCGTAGCCGATCGCGTCCAGGCCGGAGGTGCAGCCGGTGGAGACGGTTTGCACCGGGCCGTGGGCGCCGGTCCGTTCGGCGACCGCGGAGGCCAGCGTGCTGGGCGCGAAGGCCCGGTGCAGCTGCGGCTTCGCCTGCCGGTGGTCCACGTCCCAGCGCGCGCCGGCGGAGCTGACCAGGGCGTAGTCGTGCTCCAGCCGGGTGGTGCCGCCGACGGCGGTGCCGAGCGAGACGGCGATCCGCCACGGGTCCTCGGCGGCGAGGTCCAGGCCGGCGTCGGCGATCGCCTCGTCGGTCGCGACCATCGCGAACTGCACGTAGCGGTCCGCCCGTTGGACGTCCTCCGGGCCCAGCCCGTGGGCCGCCGGATCGAAGTCGACCTCGGCGGCGATCCGGGAGCGGAACCCGGTGGGGTCGAAGAGCGTGATGCCCCGGGTCGCGGTGCGGCCGGCCGTGAGGAGGTCCCAGAACGCCGGGACGCCGACCCCACCGGGTGCGACCACACCGATCCCGGTGACGGCGACGCGCCGGGTCACGAGCCCACCTTGGCGTGTTCCGGAGGGTCCGAGGCGGCCGTCTCCTCGGTGCTCACGTGGCCGAGGTCGGGGCGCGGGGCGAGCGGGCCGAGGTGGAAGACCATCCGGGCCTCGGTGTCGCCGACGTTGCGGAAGCGGTGGCGCATGTTGATCGGGATCATCAGGCCCTGGTCGGGCTTGAGCGGGTGGGGCTTCCCGTCCAGGTCCACTTCCAGGTCGCCGCAGACGACGAACACGAACTCCTCGGAGTACGGGTGGTAGTGCTCGCGGATCCGCTCGCCGGGCCGGACGATCGCCAGGCCCATGAAACCGCTGGTCGCCCCGCAGCTGGTCGGGGTGAGCATGGTGCGGAGCTCGGCGCCGTGCCGGCGGTTCTCCGGAGCCTCGTCGACGTTGACGATCCGTGGGTACTGCGTGCTCATGGTGCTCTCTTCTTCCGGAAGGTGACTGAGCGTCAGTTGGCGCGGGGGTCGGCGGACTTGCGGTCGGTGACCGGGTTCATGGCGCGGGCGGCGAGGAAAGCGCCGAGGCCGGCGACGGTGCGCAGGTCGCCGTGCGGGCCGAGGTCGAGCAGGACGGCGAGCGCGGCCGCCTCCCGGTCGTCCGCCACGCCGAGGGCCGCCGCCGGGTCGGCCTCGGCCGGCACCCGCAGGTCGACCAGGCGCACCACCACGTCCTCGCGGTGGAAGACCGTGCCCGCCGCGACCGGACCGGTCGGGTCGGCGGTGGCCAGGTTGTCGTGCTGGGCCAGCCGCTCGGCCACGGCCTGGCCGTGCCCCGGCCGGACGGGGTAGAGCACCGCGTGCCGGTGCAGCCGGCCGGAGGCGGGGGAGCTGGCGATCGCCTGGTGCTTGGCGGGCAGCGCCGCCCTGGCGAAGAAGGCGCGGGCGGCCTGCGGGTCGCCCAGCTGGCGGGTCTCCTCCAGGTACGGGTTGATCGCCTCCTCGACGGCCCGCACCTCGGGCTGCATCGCCACGTGGCGCAGCGCGTCGCCGAGGTTGCCGATCACCTCGACGGCCCGTACCACCCGGTTGCCGTGCATGAACAGCGAGGTGCGCTGCAGCCGGGTGTGCTCGTCCACCTCGGCCCTGGGAGAGGCGTAGCCGGAGAGGATCCGGGCCACCTCGGGCTCGCTGCCGGGCTTGACGGTGAAGGTCAGCGCGTGGCGGACCACGCCGTCCGGGCCCGGCTCGGCCTTCGGCGGGCCGACGTGCCCGGCGGGCGTGATGCGCGGCAGGCCGGGCGGCACCTCCATCGGGGCGCGGGTGCCGGTGGAGCCGGCCGCCGAGGTCTCGCGCAGGACGGCGTAGCGCAGCGAGCGGAAGTTGTCGCTGACGCAGCCGTGCATCGGCTTGACCATCTCGCGGTGCGCCGGGCTGTCCACCCACTGCAGGAAGGTCTCCTGGTCCTCCCACTCGCTGGTGATCAGCCACTGGCGCGGGTCGTTGATCGACTGGCACAGCTGGTCGCTGACGTGACCGGGGACCGAGGCCACCTGGTGCCGCAGCTGCTCGTACACGTCGAGGAAGCGCTGCTGGGCACCGTCCTGGATCTCCAGCATCAGCACCACCCGCAATCGGGTGTCGGACTCGGCCTGCTGCTTCGGCTGGGGTTCGGACAGAGTTGTCATGATCCACTTTCTGCTCTGGGCCGCACGCTGCGGGCCGTGTCGGCCGTGCCCGGCGGGTGCTCCCCGGCCTGGGAGGCGGTGCGACGGCGGTCGGCCCGGGCAGTCGGCGCCAGGCCTGAGGTCGATCGTGGGCGGCTCAGCGGGTTCGGCGCGAGATTTGCGGGCCATCCGGGCGACGGGGCGGCACAGGCCCCCTCCGGCGGGGGATGGAAGAGCGGGGCCCCCGGCTGCGCGGGCCCGTCGAGGGCGGCGCCGAGTCCAGTCGCCGGGCCGCGGAATCCCCTTACAGGGTGGAGCAATTGATGAATCCGAAGGTTGACGACCGGGTGCCGGTCCTGATCGTGGGCGGCTCGCTGGTCGGGCTGTCGGCCTCACTCTTCCTCGGTCGGCTCGGGGTCAGACACCTGCTGGTCGAGAAGCACGCCGACACCTCGCATCACCCACGCGGCCGAGGCAACAACATCCGCACGATGGAGCTGTACCGGGTCGCCGGGATCGAGCCGGCGATCCGCGAGGCGGCCTCGGTCCTCGCCCCCAACCACGGCATCCTGCAGGCGCCCTCGCTGACCGGCACCGAGCAGGAATGGCTGTTCCGCGAGATCGACCCGGGCGGCCGGCTGGCCCGCTTCAGCCCCAGCTCCTGGTGCCTGTGCAGCCAGAACGACGTGGAGCCGGTGCTGCTGCGCGCGGCCCGCGACCTGGGCGGCGACGTGCGGTTCAGCACCGAGCTGGTCTCCTTCGAGCAGGACGACGAGGGCGTCACCTCGGTGCTGCGCAGCCGGGAGAGCGGCGAGGAGCGGGTGGTGCGCTCGGAGTTCCTGATCGCGGCGGACGGCCCGCGCAGCCCGGTCCGCGAGCGCCTGGGCATCGGCCGGAGCGGCAAGGGCGAGCTGTTCCACAACGTCAGCATCACCTTCCGGGCGAAGCGCCTGGCGGACGTGGTCGGCGACCGGCACTTCATCGCCTGCTACCTGACCAACCCGGAGGCCGACGGCGCGCTGCTGCCGGTGGACAACCAGGAGGAGTGGGTCTTCCACGCGCCCTGGCACCCCGAGCACGGCGAGCCGCTGGAGGCCTTCACCGACGAGCGCTGCGAGCGGCACATCCGCACCGCGGTCGGCCTGCCGGAGCTGGACGTCGAGGTGACCGGCCGGGCGCCCTGGCACGCCGCCGAACGGGTGGCCGAGCGGTACGGCGCCGGGCGGGTCTTCCTCGCCGGGGACTCCGCCCACGAGATGTCCCCGACCGGCGCCTTCGGGTCCAACACCGGCATCCAGGACGCCCACAACCTGGCCTGGAAGCTCGCCGCCGTGCTCTGCGGCTGGGCCGGGCCGCGGCTGCTGGAGACGTACGGGCAGGAGCGCCGCCCGGTCGCCCAGGTGACCAGCGAGCGGGCCTCGGCCCGCTCCGCCGAGCACAGCCACCCGGGCTACGCGGTGGTGCCGGGCGTCGGCCGGCAGGCCGGGGTGCTCGCGGTGGCGCTCGGCTACCGCTACCCGGTGGGCGCGGTGGTCGGGGCCGACCGGGCGGGGGCCGTCGTCCCCGAGCGGTTCGAGTCGGCGGGCGAGCCGGGCAGCCGCGCCCCGCACCAGTGGCTGCTGCGGGCGGGGGTGAGGCTCTCCACGCTGGACCTGTACGAGCAGGCGATGGTGCTGCTCACCGGCCCCGAGGGCGGTGTCTGGCAGGCGGGCGCCCGGCGGGCGGCCGACCGGCTGGCCGTCCCGCTGGACGCCTACCGGATCGGCGACGGCGCCGAGGACGACCTGGCCCCGGAGCCGGGCGCGGACTTCGCCGCCCTGCACGGCGTCGGCCCGGGCGGCGCGGTCCTGGTCCGCCCGGACGGCTTCGTCGCCTGGCGCTCGCCCGGCCCGACGCCGGATCCGGAGCAGGAGATCGCCACGGCGCTGCGGACGGTGCTCGGGCTCTGACGCCCTTAGGGCGTGTCTGACAATTCCCGCCGGGCGCACGACGCCGGGGCACGCACCTCGCCGCGTTGTCGTCAGTCGCCAATGCTCCGCAGTGGCTCCCTCCTCCGCCTTGCGATGCACGCACCCCAACGCCGCGCGCTGACCCGACGCGAATTGTCAGACACGCCCTAGGCCCCGAGGTCCTGACGCCCCGAGGCACGCGGAAGGGCCCGCCGTCGTACGGCGGGCCCTTCGGTGCTTCGGGGGTGTCAGTGACCGCCCGCGTCGACCACCTCGACGTCGGCGACTTCCTGCTCGATCGCCTCGGCCGGCAGGGCGACCCGGATCGCCCAGTAGTAGATGCCGACGGCGAACAGCGCCACCAGGCTCATGTCCCACCACATCGGGATCCGGCCGGTGCCGTCGCCGAAGCCGCCCTGCCAGGAGATCAGGCCGAGGCCCAGCAGGTAGACCGGCAGCCACTGGGCGGACTTCCAGTTCAGGCGCGGCGCGTTCGGCAGGCCCTTCTTGATCGCGTACGCGGCGTAGCTGCCGAGCAGGACGTAGCCGATCACGATGGCGATGCCCAGACGGGACAGGGTCTGCCAGCCGGACCAGTAGATGATCAGGCTGGAGACCACGAAGGCGGCGGGGGAGATCACGCCGCCCAGCGGCAGCCGGTAGGAGCGCTCGCGGTCAGGCAGCCGGCGGCGCAGGGCGCCGAAGGCCAGCGGGGCGCCGGCGTACATCAGCACGCTGGCGGAGGTGATGAAGCCGACCAGCTCCTGCCAGCTGGGGAAGGGCAGGAAGCAGATCACGCCCGTCACGAAGGAGATGATCAGGCCGAACCACGGCACGCCGTTCTTGTCCAGCTGCTCGAACTTCTGCGGGGCGTAGCCGTTGCGGCTCAGGCCGTAGGAGATGCGCGAGGTGGAGGTGGTGTAGATCAGGCCGGTGCCGCCGGGGGAGATCACGGCGTCGACCTTCAGCACGTAGGACAGCCAGCCGAGGCCGACCAGGGTGGCCAGACCGGCGAAGGGGCCGTCGATGCCGGGGAAGTCGAGCTTCGCCCAGCCGTCGGCGAAGGCGCCGACCGGCAGCGCGCCGATGAAGACGACCTGCAGCAGGGTGTAGATCAGGGTGCCGATGGCGACGGAGCCGAGCACCGCGCGGGGGATGTCGCGCTTGGGGTTGCGGCTCTCACCGGCGATCTGGATGGCCTGCTCGAAGCCGAGCAGCGCGAAGATGATGCCGCTGGTGCTGATCGCGGCGAGCACGCCCTTGGCGCCGAACGGGGCGAAGCCGTGCGAGGTGAAGTTGGAGCCGTGGAAGCTGGTGATCGCCAGCATGAAGATCGTGAGCAGAGGAACGAAGATCTTCAGCCAGGTGGCGATGCTGTTGGTCCGGGCGAGGACCTTCACGCCGAGGAAGTTGACTGCGACGAACACGGCCATCAGCACGGTCGCGACGAGGAACCCGCTGGTGGTCAGGGTCTTGTCGGCGTTCAGCAGCCCGCCGGCCCAGGGCGAGTCCTTGGCGTAGTTGATCATGGCCTCGACCTCGATCGGTGCCACGGTGGCCGCCTGGAGCCAGGAGAACCAGCCGAAGGACATGCCGGCCAGGCCGCCGAAGGCGTAGTGCGGGTAGCGCGCGGTGCCGCCCGAGACCGGGAAGAGTCCGCCGAGCTCGGCGTGTACGAGCGCGAGCAGCACGATCGCGACGGCGCCGATGCCCCAGGAGATGACGGCCGCCGGCCCGGCGGCGGTGACGGCGCTCTTCGCACCGAAGAGCCAGCCGGAGCCGATGATCGAGCCGACCGAGGCCCACATGAGGCCGACGAGTCCGACGTGGCGCTTGAGCGACCGGTGGGCGGTCCCGGCGGTGCCGGAGCTCTGGCCGGGCGGCGAGATCTGGTTGAGGGAAGCCATGGATGATCTCTCTATGTGTGGGGGCTCCGGGGTGGGCGGAGCGCGGAGAGTTGCCACACAGTAGGGCTATTCATAGACCTCTGCACAGATTTCATTACTGAATGTTTACTTTCTTTACCTGATAACCGTGCAGGTAGGCGGCTATCTGTTCAGTTGTCTGTTACGTGACCGGCGAGTAGGTTCACCATTTGAGCGTGAATTGAGCTTCGCTATCCCGTCGGGCAATATGGACCACCCAGCCCGGTCATAGGAATGGCGGGGCTCGCATAGTCATGCCGATGGGTGTAAACGGCAATCGATCGACGGGCGTCAGACCGCCAGGTCGGACGGGTCGGTGTTGGCGCCGCAGAGCAGGACGGCGACGCGCTCGCCCTCGGCCTGGTCGAGCGCGGCGAGCGCGGTGGACGCGGCGTACTCGACGGCGATCCGGCGGTCCTCCCAGAGCCGGCGGCGGGCACCAATGATGGCCTCGTCGTCCACCAGGACGGACCGGACGCCCTCGTGCGCGGCGGCCTCGACGGCCAGCGCGGTGGCGCGCCGCGCGCCGAGCGCGTCCTGGGCGACGGAGGCCACCGGGACGTCCACCGGGCGGCCGGCGGCCAGGGCCGCGTTCAGGGCGCGGCTGCCGGCCGGCTCCACCGCGAGCACCCGGACACCGTGCTCGCGGGCCGCCACGGCCACACCGGCGAACAGCCCGCCGCCGCCCACCGAGACCACCACCGTGTCCAGCCCGGGCACCCGGGCGCGGATCTCCTCCAGGACCGTCCCCGCCCCGGCCGCGATCAGCGGGTGGTCGTAGGCGTGCGAGGCCAGCGCCCCGCTGCCCGCCGCGAACTCCTCGCACGCCGCCAGCGCCTCCGCGTACTCCCGGCCCACCAGCCGTACCCCGGCACCGTACGAGCGCAGCCGCGCCAGCTTCACCGGGGAGGCCGTCTCCGGCAGGAACACCGTTGCCCGCACGCCGAGTTCACGCGCCGCCCAGGCGCAGGCCAGGCCGGCGTTGCCGCCCGACGCGATGGTCACCCCGGCGTCCGGGAGGGTGCCCGCCTCGGCGTGCGCGAGCAGGAAGTTCTGCGCGCCGCGCGCCTTGAAGCTGCCGGTGTGCTGCAGGAACTCCAGTGCCAGCCACGTCCGTTCGGCGTCGTCGCCCAGCGCCACCGCGACCGGGCGCACCCGCCCGGCGATGCGCCGCCCGGCGGCCTCGACCTGGTCGTACGTCAGCTGGTCCGTCACGTTCTGCTCCTTCGCCGCGGGGTGCGTTCGTTCGTGGCCGACGCTACGTCGTGCGGTCGGGCGGGGGGAAGATCGCGATCGCCCCGCGTAGGGTGGTCCCGTGCGTCTCGTGATCCTCCCCCCGCCGGCCTGCTAGCGGGCGGCCCACTCCACCCACCCCGGCCCGGCGGACCCCGCCCACAGCCGGGGCGATGACTGCCGCCCGCGGACCCCAGCGGACCCGACCGGCAACTCATCGTGGAGTACCGACGCATGACTTCGTACGCTGCCGTGCCCTTCCGGCACGGCCTGTTGTCCATTTCCGCCGCCGCCGTCGCCTGGGGCGTCGGCGGCGCCGTGGCCGCGCTGCTGATGCGCACCAGCGGCCTCGGCCCGGTGGCCGTCTCCTGCTGGCGCTTCGGCGTCGCGGCGCTCTGCCTGGCCCTGCTGCCGGCCGGCGGGCCCCGGGCCGAACGGGGCGCCGTCCGGCGGGGCTTCGCCGGATGGGGCTCCGCTCGTTGGGGATCCGCGGTGCTGACCGGGCTGGGCCTGGCGATCAGCCAGTGCGCCTACTTCGGCTCCGTGCACTACGCGGGCCTGGGGCTGGGCACCCTGATCACCATCGGCGCCGGCCCCGTGCTCACCGGCCTCGGCGCCCACCTGTTGCTCGGCGAACGGCTGACCCGCCGTGCGCTCGTCGCCGTGGCCCTGGCCCTGGGCGGCCTCGCCCTGCTGGTCGCCGCCCCGGCGGCCGGCCCGCGCCCGGTCCTCGGCGCGGCCCTGGCCGTCCTCGCGGGCGCCGGCCAGAGCGGCCTCACCCTCTGGGCCCGGGGCGGCGGCTCGGCCCGGGCCGGCACCGGCGCCTTCACCACCGGCCTGCTCTGCCTGCTGCCGCTCGCGGCCGCCCAAGGCGTCCTGCCGACGGCCGGGGAGCCGGTGGTGACCGGGGTCGCGCTGCTCTTCCTCGGCACGGTGCCCACACTGCTCGCCTACCGCTGGTACTTCACCGGGCTGACGGCCGTCCCGGGCACGACGGCCGCGGTGCTGGTGCTGCTGGAGCCGGCGACCGCGGCGGTGATCGGAGTGCTGTTCCTCGGCGAGCCGGTCACGGCGGGCCTGCTGGCCGGTTCGGCGCTGCTGCTCGCGGCGATCGCGGCGCTGACCCGCGCCTAGGGTCCGTGCCAGGGCCCCGGCGAGGCCCCGAGGAGGACCTCGCTCAGGGTGCCCGGCCGGGAGGCCACCCGGGCGGGCGCCCTGTGGTCGCCGGTGGCCGGTGGCCGTGCTGTCGTGGTCCGCATGACCAGCTCACTGCCGGCCCGGGTGGCCGCCACCACCGTGTCCGTCGTCCTGTTCACCGTCACCGTCGCCGCCGGTGCCGCGGCCGCCGCCGCTGTTCCGGCGGCGACGACCGGGCTCCGCGATGTCACCGCCGGGCAGTGCCGGGGTGCGGGCGGGCACGTCGAGGGCAGCGGCTACTGCGTCGACGCGCTCGGCGACGACGCCTGGGGCCAGCCCATCGACGGCCAGGCGATCAACCCGGACCCGCGCCCCGGGCAGGAGTGAGCCCGATCCCACAGCGTGGGGCCCGGGGCCCAGGGCCCGTACGGCTCACGGCACCGGCCGCAGGGTCACCGGGGACGGGATGAGGGCTCGCAGGACCAGGTCGATGTGGACCCTGGCGGCGCCGGCGCGGTGCAGCGCGGCGGCGACGGCCCGTAACTCCGCGAGGTCGGTGCAGGCGAGGCGGAGTTCCAGGTCGACCTCGCCGGCCAGGGCGAGTCCGCTCCGGACGGCCGGGAACTCGGCCGCCAGCCGGTCGAAGTCGAGCGGCACCGGGCCGTAGCTGACCCGGGCGATCGCGTGCAGGTCCCGGGCCGGCCGGGGACGGCCCTCGGTGGCCAGACCGCCCGGGACGAGTTGGAGCGGGGCGGTCACCGGTGCTGGAGCTGTGCGGTCGGGGCCGGGGCGAGCAGTGCGCCCGGGCCTGCTGGGGCGCCCGGACCGGCCGGGGCGGCGGGCGAGGTGGCGGGCGGGGCGACCAGCCTCGGGTCCAGGACCAGGGCGTCGACCCCGAGCGGGGCGGTGAGCTCGCGCAGGGCGGGTTCGCCGAGCTCGGTGTACGCCTGGTCCGGCCCGAGCAGGGCGGTGAGGGCTTCGGGGCTGGAGAATCCGACGGCGCAGCGGCGGCCGTCGCGCAGGCGGAAGAGGCGGAGTGCGGTGGTGCTTCCGGTACCGGAGGTGGTGACCGGAACGTGCCAGACGACGCGGGCCATGCGGATGCTCCCGGGTGGGGTGGTGGTGCCTGCCGGAACTGCTGTCTCGACGCTAGGGCGGCTCGCCCCGGGCGTCGCCGGTCCTGACGCAGCGTTGACCGAATGGGGTGGTGCGTTGACGCACTCCTGACGTTCGGCTCACCCGACCGGACTACACCACTGCCCGGGGGCGCTCGGTTTGCCCCGCGCTCCACCTCGAACGACCGTGGAGTTGGCCCCGCGCCGCAGCCGCCGCAGCGCCCCCGGCGGGACCGTCGCACGCTCCGGGGCGGGGGGAGGTGGAGCGAGGGGCCCGTGACGAGATATCTTGACGTCAAGACGTTGGAGACGTGAAGCGGAGTACCGATGACTGACTCGACCATCATCTATACGCACACCGACGAGGCTCCGGCCCTGGCGACCTACTCGTTCCTGCCGGTTGTCCAGGCCTACGCCTCGACCGCGGGTGTACGGGTGGAGACCCGCGACATCTCCCTGGCCGGGCGGATCATCGCGAGCTTCCCGGAGCGTCTCGCGGAGGCGCAGCGGATCGGCGACGCCCTCGCCGAGCTGGGCGACCTGGCCAAGACCCCGGGCGCCAACATCATCAAGCTGCCGAACGTCTCGGCCTCCGTGCCGCAGCTGAAGGCCGCGATCGCCGAGCTGCAGGCCCAGGGCTACGCCCTGCCGGACTACCCGGACGACCCGCAGACCGACGAGGACAAGGACGTCCGCGCCCGCTACGACAAGGTCAAGGGCAGCGCCGTCAACCCGGTCCTGCGCGAGGGCAACTCGGACCGCCGCGCCCCGCTGTCGGTCAAGAACTACGCCAAGACCCACCCGCACCGCATGGGTGCCTGGACGGCCGACTCCAAGACCAACGTCGCCACCATGGGCGAGAACGACTTCGCGAGCACCGAGAAGTCGACCGTGATCGCCGCCGACGGCGCCCTGCGCATCGAGCTGCTCGGCGAGGACGGCACCACCACCGTCCTGCGCGAGAAGGTGCCGGTGCTGGCCGGCGAGGTCGTCGACGCCTCCGTGATGCGCGCCGCCGCCCTGAACGAGTTCCTGGCCGCCCAGGTCGCCCGCGCCAAGGCCGAGGGCGTGCTGTTCTCGGTGCACCTCAAGGCCACCATGATGAAGGTCTCCGACCCGATCATCTTCGGCCACGTCGTGCGCGCCTTCTTCCCGAAGACCTTCGCGAAGTACGGCGAGGTCCTCGTCGCCGCCGGGCTGAACCCGAACAACGGCCTCGGCGGCATCCTGGCCGGCCTGGACGGCGTGCCGCACCTGGGCGCCGAGATCAAGGCCTCCTTCGAGGCCGAGCTGGCCGAGGGCCCGGCCCTGGCCATGGTCGACTCCGACAAGGGCATCACCAACCTGCACGTGCCGAGCGACGTCATCGTCGACGCCTCGATGCCGGCCATGATCCGCACCTCCGGCCACATGTGGGGCCCGGACGGCCAGGAGGCCGACACCCTCGCCGTGCTGCCCGACCACAGCTACGCCGGCGTGTACCAGGTCGTCATCGACGACTGCCGTGCCCACGGCGCGTTCGACCCGGCCACCATGGGCTCGGTGGCCAACGTCGGTCTGATGGCGCAGGCGGCCGAGGAGTACGGCAGCCACGACAAGACCTTCGAGATCCCGGCCGCCGGCACCGTCCGCCTGGTCGACGCCGAGGGCAACGTCGTGCTGGAGCAGGCCGTCCAGCCGGGCGACATCTTCCGCGCCTGCCAGTCCAAGGACGCGCCGATCCGCGACTGGGTCAAGCTGGCCGTCACCCGGGCCCGCGCCACCGGCACCCCGGCCGTGTTCTGGCTGGACTCCGCTCGCGCCCACGACGCCGTCCTGATCGAGAAGGTCAAGACCTACCTGGCCGACCACGACACCACCGGCCTGCAGATCGAGATCAAGTCCCCGGTCGAGGCCACCGAGTTCTCGCTGGAGCGCATCCGCCGCGGCGAGGACACCATCTCGGTGACCGGTAACGTCCTGCGTGACTACCTGACCGACCTGTTCCCGATCCTGGAGCTGGGCACCAGCGCCAAGATGCTGTCGGTCGTCCCGCTGATGGCGGGCGGCGGCCTGTTCGAGACCGGCGCCGGCGGCTCCGCCCCGAAGCACGTCCAGCAGCTGGTCAAGGAGAACTACCTGCGCTGGGACAGCCTGGGCGAGTTCTTCGCGCTGGCCGCCAGCTTCGAGCACCTGGCCACCAGCACCGGCAACGCCCGCGCCCAGGTGCTGGCCGACACCCTGGACCGCGCCACCGGCACCTTCCTCAACGAGGACAAGTCGCCGAGCCGCCGCCTCGGTGGCATCGACAACCGCGGCAGCCACTTCTACCTGGCCACCTACTGGGCCCAGGAGCTGGCCAAGCAGACCGCCGACGCCGAGCTGGCCCAGGCCTTCGCGGGCCTGGCCGCGGCGCTGACCGAGCAGGAGCAGGTCATCGTGGACGAGCTGATCGCCGTCCAGGGCTCGCCGGTCGACCTCGGCGGCTACTACCAGCCGGACCCGGCCAAGGCCGCCGCCGTGATGCGTCCGTCCAAGACCTTCAACGAGGCGCTCGCCAACCTCGGCTGAACCCGAGGCGTGCCCGGCACGCCCTGGTCGGGCTGAACCACCGGGAGGCCCCCGGGTCCGTCACCGCGGACCTTGGGTTCTAACGGTCCTCGCAACACCCGCGATCTATGGGAGTTGCGAGGACCGTGGCCGTTGGACGCGATGATCTTTCGGACTTGAGGGAGCGTTT
>NZ_JNWQ01000010.1 GCF_000716875.1 Streptomyces novaecaesareae
CCCGCGCCCCGGGCATCCCGCCCCCACGCGCCCGCCCCCGGGCCGTACCCTTCAGGAATTGAAGGGGCAGCCCGGCGGAGGGTTGCCCGCCCTGGGAGGGTGGATCATGTCGACGGACACACCGGGCTCACAGTCGTCCCTGCACCGGGCGAACCTGGAGCGGGTGCTGCGCGCGGTGCGGATGGCCGGTTCGCTGACCCAGGCCGAGATCGCCCGGGGCACCGGCCTCTCCGCGGCCACCGTGTCCAACATCGTGCGGGAACTGAAGGAGAGCGGCACCGTGGTGGTCGCCGACACCTCCTCCGGCGGCCGCCGCGCCCGCAGCGTCTCGCTGAGCGGGGACGCCGGCATCGTGGTCGGCATCGACTTCGGCCACACCCACCTCCGGGTCGCGGTCGGCAACCTGGCCCACCGGGTGCTGGCCGAGGAGAGCGCCCCGATCGACGTGGACGTCTCCGCGCAGCAGGGCTTCGACCGCGCCGAGGCGATGGTCGACCGCCTGCTGGCGCAGGCCGGCTTCCGCCCGGAGAAGGTGATCGGCGTCGGCCTCGGCGTGCCCGGCCCGATCGACGTGGAGACCGGCGCGCTGGGCTCCACCGCGATCCTGCCCGGCTGGACGGGCATCGCCCCGGGCCGGGAGCTGGGCGAGCGGCTGGGCATGCCGGTGCACGTGGACAACGACGCCAACCTCGGCGCGCTCGGCGAGCTGGTCTGGGGGGCCGGCCGCGGTCTGAGCGACCTCGCGTACATCAAGGTGGCGAGCGGTGTCGGCGCCGGCCTGGTGGTCAACGGCCAGATCTACCGCGGCCCGGGCGGCACGGCGGGTGAGATCGGGCACATCACCCTGGACGAGGCCGGGCCGGTCTGCCGCTGCGGCAACCGCGGCTGCCTGGAGACCTTCGTCGGTTCCCGCTACCTGCTCTCCCTGCTCACCTCCACCCTGGGCCCGGACCTCACGCTGCCCCGGGTGGTGGAGCTGGCCCACCACGGCGACCTCGGCTGCCGCCGGGTGATCGCCGACGCCGGCCGGCAGATCGGCACCGGTGTCGCGACCCTGTGCAACCTGCTCAACCCGCGCCGGGTGATCCTCGGCGGCGACCTCGCCGAGGCCGGTGAGCTGGTGCTCGCCCCGATCCGGGACTCGGTGGCCCGCTACGCCATTCCCAGCGCCGCCCGCCAGCTCTCGGTCGTCCCCGGCACCCTCGGCGGCCGGGCCGAGGTGCTCGGCGCGCTGGCGCTGGTGATGAGCGAGATGGGGGAGTCCGGCGCCCTCGGCCGCGCCTAGCGCCGCGCCCGGTGTGAGGGCTCGCGCCGGACGCCGGGCCGGACGTTGTAAAGACGGTCGAACGCCCGCACGTCAACCTGAGGTGACCCGCATCCCCCGGCCGACCTCCGGGAATGGCGCTGACGGAACGGCGGCACCGGGCGCGCCGCTCGGTGTCCGGCAAGCGGACATTAGACTCGACCGGTCGGTACCGGCCGCGACCACCGGCCTGCCGCCGGACCGGGCAGCGACGCCCGTCGGACCGTCCGTGGTCCGCGAACACTGAACGAGGAGGAACGGGTGGCCCTGCTGACCCGCATTCGGGGACCGCGCGATCTCGACCGGCTCACGCCCGGACAGCTGGCCGCACTGGCCCAGGAGATCCGGACCTTCCTGGTGACCGAGGTCTCCAAGACGGGTGGCCACCTCGGCCCGAACCTCGGCGTGGTGGAGCTCACCATCGCGCTGCACCGGGTCTTCGACTCGCCGCGCGACCGCATCCTCTTCGACACCGGCCACCAGAGCTACGTCCACAAGCTGCTCACCGGCCGCCAGGACTTCTCCCGCCTGAAGATGAGCGGCGGCCTGTCCGGCTACCCGTCCCGCGCCGAGTCCGAGCACGACGTGATCGAGAACTCGCACGCCTCCACGGTGCTCTCTTACGCGGACGGCCTGGCCAAGGCCAACAAGATCCAGGGCAAGTCGGACCCGGTCGTCGCCGTGATCGGCGACGGCGCGCTGACCGGCGGCATGGCCTGGGAGGCGCTCAACAACATCGCCGACGCCAAGGACCTGCCGGTCGTCATCGTCGTCAACGACAACGAGCGCTCCTACTCGCCGACCATCGGCGGCCTGGCCAACCACCTCGCCACCCTGCGCACCACCCAGGGCTACGAGCGCTTCCTGTCCTGGGGCAAGGACGCGCTGCAGCGCACCCCGGTGGTCGGCCAGCAGCTGTTCGAGACGCTGCACGGCGCCAAGAAGGGCCTCAAGGACTTCATCGCCCCGCAGGGCATGTTCGAGGACCTCGGCCTCAAGTACATCGGCCCGATCGACGGCCACGACCTGACCGCCCTGGAGTCCGCGCTGACCAAGGCGCGCGGCTTCGGCGGCCCGGTGATCGTGCACTGCCTCACCGAGAAGGGCCGCGGCTACCACGCCGCCGAGAACAACGACGAGGACCGCTTCCACGCGGTCGGCGTGATCCACCCGGACACCGGCCTGCCGGTCAAGAGCTCGGGCAAGGACTGGACCTCCGTCTTCGGCGAGGAGATGGTCGCGCTCGGCCACGAGCGCGAGGACATCGTCGGCATCACCGCCGCGATGCTCCACCCGGTCGGCCTGGCCCCGTTCGCCGAGGCTTTCCCGGACCGCATCTTCGACGTCGGCATCGCCGAGCAGCACGCCGTCACCAGCGCCGCCGGCCTGGCCACCAACGGCCTGCACCCGGTGTTCGCGGTGTACGCGACCTTCCTCAACCGCGCCTTCGACCAGGTCCTGATGGACGTCGCCCTGCACAAGCTGGGCGTCACCTTCGTGCTCGACCGGGCCGGCGTCACCGGGACGGACGGCGCCTCGCACAACGGCATGTGGGACATGTCGATCCTCCAGGTCATCCCGGGCCTGCGGCTGGCCGCCCCGCGCGACGCCGACCAGGTGCGCGCCCAGCTGCGCGAGGCCGTCCAGGTCAAGGACGCCCCGACCGTGGTCCGCTACTCCAAGGGCACGGTCGGCCCGGCCGTCCCCGCGGTCGGCCGGGTCGGCGGCATGGACGTGCTGCGCGCCGCCGAGGAGCCCTCCGGCGCCCACCGCGCCGACGTGCTGATCGTCTCGGTCGGTGCGATGGCCCCCACCAGCCTGGAGGTCGCCGACCTGCTGGCCGCCCAGGGCATCACCGCCACCGTGGTGGACCCGCGCTGGGTCAAGCCGGTGGACCCGGCCCTGCCAGGCCTGGCCGCCGAGCACCGGGTGGTCGTCACGATCGAGGACAACGGCCGGGTGGGCGGCGTCGGCGCGGCCGTGGCCCAGGCGCTGCGGGACGCGGACGTGGATCTGCCGGTGCGCGATTTCGGCATCCCGCAGGAGTTCCTGGACCACGCGAGCCGGAACGAGATCCTGGCCGAGATCGGTCTGAACGCCCCGGACATCGCCCGGAAGGTGACGGCCCTGGTCGCCGGCCTGGCGGCGGCGCGGGTCGAGGCCTGAGGAAGGGCCGCGGCGACGCAGTTCGCCGCTGGTCCGATCAGCCGACGACTGTTCGTCGTAACTCCGTAACAGTTCGTCACGAAACAAGCTGACAATCGCACTGAAAGGCGGGACCGGCGCCAATCGCGCCGATCCCGCCCGGTAGGTTGTCAACCGTGCCGACCCCCACCCGCCTCCGCCTCGCCGGACTGGCCGACCGCCTGCCCGAGCGCGTCCGTACCCGAGTCCGCAACGGGTACTGGACCAGGCTGGTGCCGGTGCTCGCGCTGGTCGCGCTGCTCACCCACATCCCCTCCTTCGCCCGGCCCGTCTGGAGCCCGGACGAGGGCTTCCTGGCCACCCAGGCCCGGATGCTGGCGGACGGCGGGGTGCTGTACGACACGGTGGTGGACCGCAAGCCCCCGCTGCTGCCCTGGCTCTACCAGGCCTGCTTCGCGGTCTTCGGCTCCGCCTCGCTCTGGCCGCTGCGCACCCTGGCCGTGGTGGCCCACCTGGTCACCGCGATCCTGCTGGCCTCGATCGCCCGCGGCCGCTGGGGCAACCGGGCCGGCGCCGGCGCCGGACTGCTCTACCTGCTGGTCTCCATCGGGCTCTCCCCGGAGGACACCCAGGCGGCGACCTTCGAGGTCTTCATGCTGCCCGCCATGGTGGCCGCCTTCCGGTACGCCGAGCGGCGCCGCTGGCTGGCGGCGGGCATCGCGGTGGCGCTCTGCTCCCTGACCAAGCAGACCGGCGGCGCGGTGCTGCTGCCGGTGCTCTGGATGCTGTTCCAGGACGCCCGCCGGCGCGGGGTGCGCTGGCCGCCCGCGCTGTTCAAGATCGGCTTCGGCTTCACCCTGCCGATAGCGCTGGTCGCGGTGATCCTCACCAAGCCCAAGGGCTTCCTCTTCTGGGTGGTCACCGGCAGCGGCGACTACGCCACCTTCGGCGGCGCCTGGCTGCAGATGCTCGGCCGTGCGCTGGGCAACTCGGCCATCCTGGTCGCGGCCGGCCTGGGCTTCCTCTTCCCGGTCGGGCGCCGGCTCTGGCTCAAGCACCGCCACCGCCCGCTGCCGGTGGCCGGCGAGGAGCACGGCTCGACCACCGACCTGTGGGTCTGGCTGCTCTCCTCGGTCGTCGCGGTCAGCGTCGGCTTCCACTTCTTCGGCCACTACTACCTGCAGCTGATCCCGCCGCTGGTGCTGCTGGGCACCGGGGCGGTCGCCACCTCGGCGATCCGCTGGAAGCCCGTCCTGGTGTACACCACGGTCGCCGCCACGGTGTTCTGGGGCCTGGCGCTGGCCTGGCCGGGGGAGCGGCTCAACCGCACCACCGAGGTCGCCACCGCCGTCGCCGCGCAGACCACCCCCAAGGACACCGTGCTGGTCTGGGGCATGCACCCCGAGCTGTACTGGCTGGCCGGCCGCAAGCCCGCCACCCGCTACCTGACCGCCGGCTTCCTGACCAACTACAGCGGCGGCAAGGACGGCAGCCAGAACGTGGGCGAGCAGTTCAGCGTCTCCAACGCCTGGCAGACCTTCGACAAGGAGCTGGCCAACGGCCTGCCCGAGGTCGTGGTCGACGACTCCGGCATCGCCCCGTACCAGCCGGTCATGGTCCCCCGGATCGAGAACCTGCTGGACACCCACTACGAGATGGTCGGCGTCTTCGCCGACACCGTGGTCTACCGCCTCAAGCACTGAGGCCGCCGTACACGCCTCCCCCGCAGAGGCGCCCGTACACACGGAGCACGCGAAGCGGACGAGTACACGAAGCGCGCGGAGCAGACGAGTACACGAGGCGCACGAGCACACGAGAGAGCCCCGGTGACCACCAGGTCACCGGGGCTCCTCCGTCTACGGGGCTTCGCCCTACGCGGGCACCGAGGCCACGCCGGGGGCGAGGAACGGCTTGCCGTTCACGCGCTCCGAGACGCCCTCACGGTCCAGGTACGGGGTGATCCCGCCCAGGTGGAAGGGCCAGCCGGCACCGGTGATCATGCAGAGGTCGATGTCCTGCGCCTCGGCGACGACACCCTCCTCCAGCATCAGGCCGATCTCCTGCGCGACGGCGTCCAGGGCACGGGCGCGGACCTGCTCCTCGGTGAGCACCGAGTCGCCGAAGGTCAGCAGCGCCAGCACCTCGGGGTCGAGGACCTGCTGCCCGTCCACCCAGGTGTAGAAGCCGCGCTTGCCGGCCTTGACCACCTTGGCGAGGTTCTCGGAGACGGTGAACCGCTCCGGGAAGGCGCCGTGCAGGGTCTCCGACACGTGCAGCGCGATGGCCGGACCGACCAGCTCCAGCAGCACGATCGGGGACATCGGCAGGCCGAGCGGCTCGACGGCCTTCTCGACGTCGGCGATCGGGGTGCCCTCGTCGATGATGCCCTGGATCTCGCCCATGAAGCGGGTCAGGATCCGGTTCACCACGAACGCCGGGGCGTCCTTGCAGAGCACCGAGGTCTTCTTCAGCTTCTTCGACACGGCGAAGGCGGTGGCCAGCGACGCGTCGTCGGTCTTGTCGCCGCGGACGATCTCCAGCAGCGGCAGGATCGCGACCGGGTTGAAGAAGTGGAAGCCGACGACCCGCTCGGGGTGCTTCAGCTTGGAGGCCATCTCGGTGACCGACAGCGAGGAGGTGTTGGTCGCCAGCACACAGGTCGGCGAGACCACGTTCTCCAGGTCGGCGAAGACGGTCTGCTTGACGCCCATCTCCTCGAACACGGCCTCGATGACGAAGTCCGCGTCGCCGAAGGCGACGGCCTTGTCGAGCGAGCCGGAGACCAGGCCCTTGAGGCGGTTGGCCTTGTCCTGGCCGATGCGGCCCTTGGAGAGCAGCTTGTCGATCTCGGCGTGGACGTAGCCGACGCCCTTGTCGACGCGCTCCTGGTCGATGTCGGTGAGGACCACCGGCACCTCCAGACGGCGGGCGAACAGCAGCGCCAGCTGCGAGGCCATCAGACCGGCGCCGACGACGCCGACCTTGGAGACCGGGCGGGCCAGCGACTTGTCCGGCGCACCGACCGGGCGCTTGGCCCGGCGCTGCACCAGGTTGAAGGCGTAGATGCCGCTGCGCAGCTCGCCGCTCATGATGAGGTCGGCCAGGGCCGCGTCCTCGGCGTCGAAGCCGGCCTGCAGGCTGCCCTTGTCGGCGAGGTCGGCGTCCTTGACGGCGGCGATGATGTCCAGCGCCTTGTAGGCGGCCGGCGCGGCGCCGTGCACCTTGGCGTCGGCGACCATGCGGCCCCAGAGGACCGCGTCGTCCCAGGCCTTGCCGCGGTCGATGGCCTCGCGCTCGACGGCGACGTCGCCCTTGAGGACCTTGGCGGCCCACAGCAGCGACTGCTCCAGGAAGTCGGCCGGCTCGAAGATCGCGTCGGCGATCCCCAGCTCGAACACGTCCTTGCCCTTGAGCTGCTTGTTCTGGTTCATCGAGTTCTCGATGATGACCTTGACGGCCTTACCGGCACCGATCAGGTTCGGCAGGATGGTGCAGCCGCCCCAGCCGGGGACGAGGCCGAGGAAGACCTCGGGCAGCGAGAAGGCCGGGACGCCCGCCGACACCGTGCGGTAGTCGCAGTGCAGGCCGACCTCGACGCCGCCGCCCATCGCCGCGCCGTTGTAGAAGGCGAAGGTGGGGACGGGCAGCGCGGCGATCCGCTTGAAGACCTCGTGGCCGCCCTTGCCGATGGCCAGCGCGTCCGCGTGCTGCTTGAGCAGCTCGACGCCCTTGAGGTCGGCGCCGACCGCGAAGATGAACGGCTTGCCGGTGATCGCGGCGCCGACGATCTTGCCCTCGGCGGCCTCGGCCTCGACCTGGTCCAGCGCCTCGGACAGCTTGAGCAGCGAGCCCGGGCCGAAGGTGGTCGGCTTGGTGTGGTCGAAGCCGTTGTCCAGGGTGATCAGGGCCAGCTTGCCGGCCTGCAGCGGCAGGTCCAGGTGGCGCACGTGGGCGGTCGTGACGACCTCGCCCGGGAACAGCTCGGCGCCGTGCTGGAGCAGCTCAGTGGTGTTGCTCATGCTCACTTACCACCCTCGACCTGAGACGACTTTTCCGCTCCGCTCCAATGCGGGTTCTCCCAGATGATGGTGCCGCCCATGCCGAAGCCGATGCACATCGTGGTGAGGCCGTAGCGGACGTCCGGGCGCTGCTCGAAGCGGCGGGCCAGCTGGTTCATCAGGCGCACGCCGGAGGAGGCCAGCGGGTGACCGAAGGCGATCGCACCGCCGTACGGGTTGACGCGCTCGTCGTCGTCCGCGATGCCGTAGTGGTCGAGGAAGGCCAGCACCTGGACGGCGAAGGCCTCGTTGACCTCGAAGGCACCGATGTCGTCGATGGTCAGACCGGCCTTGGCCAGCGCCTTCTCGGTGGCCGGGACGGGGCCGATGCCCATGACCTCGGGCTCGACGCCGGCGAAGGCGAAGGAGACCAGGCGCATCTTGATCGGGAGGCCGAGCTCCTCGGCGACGTCCTCGGCGGCCAGCAGCGAGGCGGTGGCACCGTCGTTCAGACCGGCCGAGTTGCCCGCGGTGATGTTGCCGTGCGGGCGGAACGGGGTCTTCAGACCGGCCAGGCTCTCCATCGTGGTGCCCGGGCGCAGCGGCTCGTCCACGGTGGCCAGGCCCCAGCCGGTCTCGCCGACCTCGGGGTTGGTGTTGCGGATCGAGATCGGCACCAGGTCGGGCTGGATGTCGCCGTTGGCGTAGGCCTTGGCCGCCTTCTCCTGCGAGCGCACGGCGTAGGCGTCGCAGCGCTCCTTGGTCAGGTGCGGGAACCGGTCGTGCAGGTTCTCCGCGGTCATGCCCATGAACAGGGCCGACTCGTCGACCAGCTTCTCGGAGACGAAGCGCGGGTTCGGGTCGACGCCCTCGCCCATCGGGTGGCGGCCCATGTGCTCGACGCCACCGGCGACGACGATGTCGTACGCGCCGAAGGCGATGCCGCCCGCGGTGGTGGTGACCGAGGTGAGCGCGCCGGCGCACATCCGGTCGATCGAGTAGCCGGGGACCGACTTCGGCAGGCCGGACAGCAGGGCGGCGGTGCGGCCGATGGTCAGCCCCTGGTCGCCGATCTGCGTGGTGGCGGCGATGGCCACCTCGTCGATGCGCTCGACGGGCAGGTTCGGGTTACGGCGCACGAGTTCCCGGATGCACTTGACGACGAGGTCGTCGGCGCGCGTCTCGTGGTAGATGCCCTTCGGGCCGGCCTTGCCGAACGGGGTGCGGACGCCATCGACAAAGACGACGTCCCTCGCGGTACGAGGCACGGGGGCTCTCCTCCCAGGGACCAACATTTCGAGGTGGGCAGGCTGCCGCCGTCGAAGACCCGAGCGGCGCCGCTTCACCGTCATGCTACCGGTCGGTAACCAACCTGCCCAGGCCCCTCGGACGGTTCCGCCCGTGTGTCCCGCGCCACGTCCGACCAGGAACGCTCCTGCGGGGACGACGAAGGGGATGCCGTCCGTGCGGACGGCATCCCCTTCCGAGGCTCGGCCCGGTCAGCCCTCGGCCGCGGTGGAGGCCGCGGCCGCGGCGAACGCGGCGGCCACCACCGGTGCCACCAGGTCCACCTGCCACTGCCGGGCGCCGAGCCGGCGCAGCGCGGTGGCCACGCCCTCGGCGCCCCGGTCGGCCGGCGGCTCCCAGGACACCCGCCGGACCAGGTCCGGGGTGATCAGGTTCTCGGCCGGCAGGTTGTGCCGCTCGGCCAGCTCGCTGACCGCGCTGCGCGCACCCGACAGCCGGGCGGCGGCCACCGGGTCCTTCTCGGCCCAGGCCCGGGGCGGCGGCGGCCCGTCGTGCGGCGCGGCCGCCGGCGGCAGCTGGTTCTCCGGGATCTCCCGGCCGCGCTGCACGGCCGCCAGCCACTGCTCCAGCTGGCGCCGGTGCACCCGCGGCCCGAAGCCCTGGACGGCCTGCAGGGAGGCGGTGTTCAGCGGCATGGCCAGCGCGGCGTTGACGATCGCGGCGTCCGAGAGCACCCGGCCGGGGGAGACGTCGCGCTCCTGCGCCATCCGGTCGCGGGCCAGCCACAACTCGCGCACCACGGCCAGCTGACGGCGCCGGCGGACCTTGTGCAGCTGCGAGGTGCGCCGCCACGGGTCGGTGCGCGGGGCCGGTCGGGGCGCGGCCGCGATGGAGGCGAACTCCTCCAGGGCCCAGTCGAGCTTGCCCTGGGCGTCCAGCTCCTGTTCGAGTGCGTCGCGCAGCTCGACCAGCACCTCGACGTCCAGAGCGGCATAGCGCAGCCAGGGCTCGGGCAGCGGGCGGGTGGACCAGTCGACCGCCGAGTGCTCCTTGGCCAGGCTCAGCCCGAGGACGTTCTCGGTCATCGGCCCGAGGCCGACCCGGGCGAAGCCGGCGATCCGCCCGGCGAGCTCGGTGTCGAACAGGCGCTGGGGTCTCATCCCGACCTCGGCCAGGCAGGGCAGGTCCTGGGTGGCCGCGTGCACCACCCATTCGGCGTCCTGGAGGGCGGCGCCTAGAGCGCTCAGGTCGGGGCAGGCGATCGGGTCGATCAGGGCGGAGCCGGAGCCGGCACGGCGCAGCTGGATGAGGTAGGCGCGCTGCCCGTAGCGGTAACCGGAGGCCCGCTCGGCGTCTACGGCGACCGGCCCGGTGCCCGCGGCGAAGGCGGCGATCGTGGCGGCCAGCGCCTGCTCGTCCTCCACGACGGGCGGGATCCCCTCCTTCGGCTCAAGGAGCGGGACCGGGGCTGCTTCTTCTGGGATGGCTGCTACGGCGTCGGTCACCCACCAAGGGTACGACGCTCCTCACGGCCGGGAGTGTTGTCGGACTGGTCAGACAGTTACTCACCCGGTCTTCGCCCGCTCGCCTCCGGGGCGCTCGGACCGGGCGACGACGGGGCGGCGGCCGAGGAGGAAACGTTCCTCCTCGGCCGCCGCGGCGGTACGGACGGAGCGTTCGGCTCAGTGGATGATGCCGGTGCGCAGCGCGACGGCGACCATCCCGGCGCGGTCGCCGGTGCCCAGCTTGCGGGCGATCCGGGCGAGGTGGCTCTTCACGGTGAGCGCCGACAGGCCCATCGCCACGCCGATCGCCTTGTTCGACTGCCCTTCGGCGACCAGCCGCAGCACCTCGACCTCGCGGCCGGACAGCTCGCGGTAGGCGGTCGGCTGCGGGCCCTGCGCACCGGGGGCTCCGGGGGCGCCCGGTGCACCGGCGGCGCCCGGCATGCCCGGCATCCCGGGGCGGCGCATCCGCCCGGCCAGTCCTCCGGCGCCGATCGGCAGGCCCGGGCGGCCCGGCATCGCCACGTTCGTGCGGGTGCCGGTGACCACGTAGCCCTTGACGCCGCCGGCCAGTGCGCTGCGGACCGCGCCGATGTCGTCGGCGGCGGACAGGGCCAGGCCGTTGGGCCAGCCCGCGGCGCGGGTCTCGGCGAGGATGGTCAGCCCGGAGCCGTCCGGCAGGTGTACGTCGGCGACGCAGATGTCGCGCGGGGTGGAGACCCGGGGGCGGGCCTCGGCGATCGATGACACCTCGATCACGTCCCGGACGCCGAGCGCCCACAGGTGACGGGTGACGGTGTTTCGGACGCGGGGATCGGCGATGACCACCATGGCGGTGGGCTTGGTCGGGCGGTAGGCGACCACGTTTGCGGGGTGCTCAAGAAGGACCGACACCAGGCCTCCTGCGGGGAGTGGCGGACGGAACCCCGATGGGGGCGGTCGGAGTGTTCCGCGTTCGGAAAGGGTCACAGTCTGCTTCGGCAGCAACCGTGCCCGGCTTTAGCGAAAGATCACGATCTAGTGAGTAACAATACGGACAAATCGCGCAAATGATTGATGCGACATGCCTGGTATTCGCACAAAATCGATCAGATTCGACGCCAATCAGTCGGTATCGACCGGTTAATTGACGCGGAGCGGGTCCGAAGTCACACTCCGTCAGCCCTGGGGGTGGCGTCCGGCCGTCCCGTGTCGTCGGGCCCGGACGCCACTCGTCAGTGCGACCGGGGGCGTCGCCGTGCGGGCATCGGGACCACTCCACCGAGTGACGGCACCTCGGCGGGGCCCTGCGGGGCCGGGGCGGCCGGCGGCAGGCCGGCGCCGATGCAGAGCAGGTCCGCCCAGGCCGCCAGGTGCCGCTCGAAGCGGCCGTCGGCCGGCGTCCAGGACGCCCGGATCTCGATCTCGGTCGAGGTCGGGCGGTCCGCCAGACCGCCGAAGTACTGGGAGGCGCACCTGGTCACCGTGCCGGACGGCTCCGCGTACCCGGCGCCGTGGGTCTGCAGCGCGTCCAGCAGCCAGGCCCAGCCGACCTCGCAGAGCATCGGGTCGCCGGCCATCTCCGGCTCCAGCTCGGCCCGCGTCATCGTGACCACCCGGAACTCGCCGTTCCAGGCCTCCTGCCCGGCCGGGTCGTACAGCAGCACCAGCCGGCCGTCCGCCAGCTCCTCGCCGTCCACCTCCACCGCGGCGGTCACGGCGAACGAGTACGGGGCGAGCCGGCGCGGCGCCGGCGCGGGGGAGAGCTGCACCTCGGGCCGCAGCCGGGCCCCGTCCAGGGCCGCCACGGCGGCCCGGAACTCGCTCGGCGCCCCCTCGTGACCCGTTCCGCCACCTGCTCCGCCACCCTGTGCGGGGTGCCCTCCGACCGCTGCCATGACCCGAAGACTAGGTCGAAAGCCCGGGTTATCGCCGCAACTTCTCTCCCAGCGGCGTGCCGGAACGGCAAACCCGGGCAGATCTTGGAGGAACCGACGAGACCGGCCGGAAAACCGGCCCGGGGGCGCGTGCGAAGATTTGACGCGTGAGCGAGACAACGGCAGACACGACGGCGGCCACCCACGACGGCCGGACCACCCCCGCGCGCCGCGGCGCCGCGTACGACTCCGCGTTCCTGCGCGCCTGCCGGCACGAGCCGGTACCGCACACCCCCGTGTGGTTCATGCGCCAGGCGGGCCGCTCGCTGCCCGAGTACCTGAAGGTCCGCGAGGGCATCCCCATGCTGGAGTCCTGCATGCGGCCCGAGCTGGTCAAGGAGATCACCCTGCAGCCGGTGCGCCGGCACAAGGTGGACGCGGCGATCTTCTTCAGCGACATCGTCGTGCCGCTCAAGGCGGTCGGCATCGACGTCGACATCAAGGCCGGCGTCGGCCCGGTCATCGCCGACCCGATCCGCACCTTCGAGGACCTCAAGCGGCTGCGCCCGCTGGAGCCGGACGACGTCCCCTACATCACCGAGGCCGTCGGCCTGCTGGTGGACGAGCTCGGCGAGACCCCGCTGATCGGCTTCGCCGGCGCGCCCTACACGCTGGCCAGCTACCTGGTCGAGGGCGGGCCGTCCAAGAACCACGAGAACACCAAGGCCATGATGTACGGGCAGCCCGAGCTGTGGGCCGCCCTGGTGGACCGGCTCGCGGACATCACCTCGGCCTTCCTGAAGGTCCAGATCGAGGCCGGCGCCTCGGCGGTCCAGCTGTTCGACTCCTGGGTCGGCTCGCTCGCGCCCGAGGACTACCGCCGCTCCGTGATGCCGGCCAGCACCAAGGTCTTCGACGCCGTCGCCGGCTACGGCGTGCCGCGGATCCACTTCGGCGTCGGCACCGGCGAACTGCTCGGCCTGATGGGCCAGGCCGGCGCGGACATCGTCGGCGTCGACTGGCGGGTGCCGCTGAACGTCGCCGCCGAGCGGGTCGGCCCGGGCAAGGGCCTGCAGGGCAACCTCGACCCGGCGGTGCTGTTCGCACCCACCGAGGTCGTGGAGGCCAAGGCCCGCGAGGTGCTGGACGCCGCCCGGGCGCTCGGCACCAGCAGCCACATCTTCAACCTCGGCCACGGCGTGATGCCGTCCATGGACCCGGACGCGCTCAGCCGCCTCGCCGCCTTCGTCCACGAGGCGAGCGCGCGCTGACACCCCGCGGTGGCGGGCCCTCCGATCGCGGCGGGCCCGCCACCGTCGTGTTCAGCCCTCGGCGTCCCCGTCCTCCCCGCCCTCCCCGTCCTGCTCGGGGTCCGTCCGGGCCCCGGTCGCGGCCGGGCGGCGACGGCTCCAGTACCGGTACGCCAAGGCCGCCGGCACGCCCAACAGCAGCAGGAACGGCGCCACCGCGGCGATGGCCACGGCCAGCGCGCGGACGATCGCGACCAGGACGTGCCAGCCGCCGCCGAGCGCCGAGCCGACCGAGTCGCCGAAGCCCTCCTCCTCCGCGCTGGGCGCCGGCGTCGCCGACGGCGTGGCGGCCTCGTGCTGGACCTCCAGCGTGACGGTGGAATACGAGGTCCTGGCGGACAGCTCCTTCTGCTGCTTCTGCAGCGACTCCAGGTCGGCCTCGCGGCGGCTCAACTCCGCCTCCAGTGAGGTGATCTCGCTCAGCGACTTGGCCTGCGCCATCAGCGCCCGCACCCGGTCCACACTCGCCTGCTGGGTCTGCACCCGGCTCGCCACGTCGGCGACCTGCTGGGTCAGGTCGTCCGCCTGGCTCTTGCGGGACACCACCTCGCCCAGGGCGGCGAGCCGGTCCAGGGTCTGCTGGTACGCGGCGGACGGGATCTTGAGCGTCACCTGCCCCGACTCGCTCCCGGGGCCGCCGTAGACCGACTCGGCGCCGACGTAGCCGCCCGCCGCCGTGGCCAACTCCCGTGCCCTGGCGAACACCTGGGGGACATCCTGGGCGCGCAGGCTCAGCTGCGCGGTGTACGCGATCAGTCGGCTGTCGGCGACCGGGGTGACCCCGGCCGCCGCCGGAGCACCGGACGGCTGGGCCGCCTCCCCGCCCGGGTTGGCCGGGGCCGCCGCTGCCGGGGCCGCAGCCGAGTCGTTCTTGGCCGCCCCTCCCGTACCGCCCGCACTGCAGCCCCCCACCAGCAGCACGGCCACGGCCGCCGCCGTCACCGCTGCCGCCGACGCGCCGGCTCTCGCCCGTCCACCCCTCATCGGGCCCTCCCCAAGTCCGTTGGCAGTTCTCCCCATTGGACGAGAGAGCCGGTCGAACGGACCCGGCCCGGAGATCCCAGGTCGATCACGAGTCGGCGGCGGGCCGGACACGCCCTATCCGGCGGTGACCTCGATCCCGGCCCGGCGAAGCAGCGCCGCCGTCACCCCGTCGCCCGGTCGCAGCTCCCCGGTGAACGTCCCGTCGTACACCTGCCCGCAGCCGCAGGACGGGCTGCGCGCCATCAGCACCGCCCGCCGTGCCTCCGCGGCCTCGGCGGCGGCGAGGGCGGCCCGGGCGCCGGCCAGGAACTCCCCGGTGCAGTCCGCCCCGGTCGCGTCCACCACCCGCGCCCGCCCGTCCAGTACGTCCGCCCCGTCCCCGCCCACGATCTCCGCCGGCGGCCGAGGCGTCGGCAACCCGCCCATTCCCTCCGGGCACACCACCACGGCCCGCCCCTCCTCCACCAGCCGCACCGCGCCGTCGGAGGTCTTCGCCCGCCCGTCGTACCGGCAGGGAACCCCGGCCAGACACGCACTCACCACGATCGGTTCCATGGCTGGAG
Organism: Streptomyces novaecaesareae; assembly: GCF_000716875.1. Classification (GTDB taxonomy): domain Bacteria; phylum Actinomycetota; class Actinomycetes; order Streptomycetales; family Streptomycetaceae; genus Kitasatospora; species Kitasatospora novaecaesareae. Next base: position 14,913 of record NZ_JNWQ01000010.1, read on the forward strand.
CGTAACCACGGGGCTGATCAGGTCGTTCGTGCAGGATGATGATGAATGATCTTCCGGATTGGATGTACGCGCCCCGAGTCGAGGGGTGGTTCGCCGAGGACCTCGACAACCTGCCGCAGGCGCCGCCGCACACCGAGCTGTTGCACGGCGCCCTGGTGTTCCGGCTGGCACGCGAGCGGTCATGGCACAGCCGGGTCGTGGCGTGGCTGGTCGCCGTACTGGAGGGGGCCGCTCCGGTCGGGGTCCGGGTGGAGAACAGCATGACGGTGACGCTCGACACGTGGAACCGGCTGGAACCGGATGTGCTGGTCAGTGATGCTGCCTTCGACCCCGATCGCACCTGGTACACCCCGGCGGAGGTGCTGCTCGCTGTCGAGGTGCTCTCGCCGGAGTCGGAGGGCCGCGATCGCGGAGTCAAGTTCCGCAAGTACGCCGAGGCGGGAATCCCGCACTACTGGATCGTCGAGGAGGAGGACGGCCGGCCGGTCGTCCACGTTTACGAGCTGGAGCGGACGCTCTCTGCCTACGCTCCGGCCGGGATCTTTCGCGGCAGGGTGGAGCGCCCGGTGCCGTGGCCGATGTCGATCGATGTCGGGTGTGCAGCGGATTGAGGGTCCGGCGTAAAGACCTGCGAGACTGCGAGGCATGTCGGATGCACACGTCGTCGTCGTCGGTGGTGGGATCGCGGGGCTGGCTGCGGCCGCTTTCCTGAGTGGGGCGGCCGGGGGGGTGGCGCGGGCCCGGGTGACGCTGCTGGAGGCGTCGGGGCGGGTCGGCGGGAAGCTGTGGGGCGGCGAGGTCGGCGGGGTCCGGGTGGACCTCGGGGCCGAGTCGGTGCTGGCCCGGCGGCCGGAGGCGGTGGAGCTGGCGCGGGCGGTCGGGCTGGGCGGGGAGCTGGAGCCGCCGACCACCGCGAAGGCGGCGATCTGGACGCGCGGGGCGCTGCGGCCGCTGCCGGGCGGGCAGGTGATGGGCGTGCCGGGCGACCTGGCGGCGCTGGAGGCCTCCGGGGTGCTCACCGCCGAGGGGCTGGAGCGGGCCCGGCGCGAGGAGTCCACCGAGGTGGGGGATGACGTCGCGATCGGCCGCTACGTCGCCGACCGGCTGGGCCGGGAGGTGGTGGACCGGCTGGTCGAGCCGCTGCTGGGCGGCGTCTACGCCGGGCGCGCCGACGAGATCTCGCTGCGGGCCGCCGTACCGCAGCTGCTGTCGATCGCCCGGGGCGGCGGCTCGCTGGTCGAGGGGGTGCACGAGCTGGCCTCGCGGCCGGCGACGGTCGGCACCCCGGTGTTCAACGGCCTGCGGGGCGGCCTCGGCACCCTGCCGGAGGCGGTCGCGGCGGCCTGCGTCAAGGCGGGCGTGGACCTGCGCACGGACGCCCCGGTGGACGAGCTGCGCCGCACCCCCGACGGCTGGCGGGTGGTGACCGGCGGCGAGGTGCTGCACGCGGACGCCGTGGTGCTGGCCGTCCCGGCCCCGGCCGCGGCCCGGCTGCTGCGCGAGGACGCCCCGGCGGCCGCCACCGAGCTGGACGCCGTCGAGTACGCGGGCATGGCACTGGTGACGCTGGCGTTCCGGCGCTCCGACCTGGCCGAACTCCCGAGCGGCAGCGGGTTCCTGGTGCCGCCGGTGGACGGGCGGCGGATCAAGGCGTCGACCTTCTCCTCCAACAAGTGGGGCTGGCTGGAGCGTTCCGCGCCGGACGCGTTCCTGCTGCGCACCTCGCTGGGCCGGCACCGCGAGGACGAGGCGCTGGGCCTGCCGGACGAGGAGCTGGTGGCCCGCTCGCTGACGGACCTGGCCGAGGCGATCGGGCTGACCGCCCGGCCGTACGACACCTTCGTGTCGCGCTTCACGGCCGGCCTGCCGCAGTACCCGGTGGGCCACCCGGACCGGGTGGCCCGGGTTCGGGCGGCGGCCGAGCGGGTGGGCGCGCTGGCGCTGTGCGGCGCCGCGTACGACGGGGTGGGCATCCCGGCGTGCATCGCTTCGGCGGCCGCCGCGGTGGCCGCCGTCGACAGACTGTTGACCCCGGAGACCGGGGACGGTTCCACGGAGAGGACAATGGGCGCATGACTGAGACCGTTGAGCGGCAGCCGGAGCAGCAGCCCGAGAAGAAGAAGGCACGTGACCTGAACCAGGTCATCCGCTACACCATGTGGTCGGTGTTCAAGCTCAAGGGCGCCCTGCCCGAGGACCGCACCGCCCTGGCCGCCGAGGTGGACGAGCTGTTCGAGCAGCTGGCCGCGAAGGACGTGACCCTGCGCGGCACGTACGACGTCTCCGGTCTGCGCGCGGACGCCGACATCCTGGTCTGGTGGCATGCCGGCGACTCGGACGACCTGCAGGAGGCGTACAACCGCTTCCGCCGCACCGGCCTGGGCCGCCAGCTGGAGCCGGTCTGGTCGAACATGGCGCTGCACCGCCCGGCCGAGTTCAACAAGTCGCACATCCCGGCCTTCCTCGCCGACGAGCGCGCGCGCGACTACGTCTGCGTGTACCCGTTCGTGCGCTCCTACGAGTGGTACCTGCTGCCGGACGAGGAGCGGCGCGCGATGCTCGCCGAGCACGGCATGCTGGCGCGCGGCTACCCCGACGTGCGGGCCAACACGGTGGCCTCGTTCGCGCTCGGCGACTACGAGTGGCTGCTCGCCTTCGAGGCGGACGAGCTGCACCGGATCGTCGACCTGATGCGCGACCTGCGCCCGTCCCGGGCCCGGCTGCACGTCCGCGAGGAGGTGCCGTTCTTCACCGGCCGCCGCAAGCCGGTCGGCGAGCTGCTCAACGGCCTGGTCTGAGCGACCGCGCGTTCTCCGGAGGCCGGTTCCCCGTGTACGGGGAGCCGGCCTCCGGCGTTGCCGCGGCCGTGGGCCGCGGGCTCAGCCGCGGTGCGGGCGCAGGGCGGCGCGCAGGCGGGCGTCCGTGAGGACGGCGGGGCCGTTCATGGCGACGGCGGTGAGCAGTTCGCGCTCCTCGTCGTCGGCGAGGCCGCGCTGGCGGGCCGGGCGCACCTCGCGCAGCACCTCCTGGCCGATCGGGGACGCCCAGCGGGTGTACGGGTAGACGTCGACCCGGGCCATCAGCAGGGTGCCGGAGGTGAGCACCAGCGGCAGCGAGAACCAGGCGAGCGGGGAGAGGGTGTCACCGCCGGTGAAGCCGCTGACGGCCAGGGACGCGGCCAGCAGGAGCAGCGACAGCAGCAGCGCGTGCCGGACCTGGCGGACCACCACGACGGTGTTGCGCTGCACCAGGGCCGGGGTGGCCAGGCCGGCCAGGGCGAGCCGGGCGCCGATCTCCAGCACGGTGGGGTGCTCGGCCATCGCCCGGCGCAACTCGTCGGTGCGGCACTGGCCCTCGGGGCCGACGGTGGCGATGATCGCCCGTTCCAGGCGGCTGCGGCCCTTGGGGTCGACCACGGTGGTCCAGCCGGTGTGCGCCAGGTGCAGCCGGCCCCGGCCGGCCATCAGGACGAGGGCCAGCTCGACCACCCGGTCCGGGCCGCCGGCCAGGTAGGCCGTCTCGTACAGCCCGATGCCGACGGCCTCGGGCGGGCGCAGCCCGTCCTGTTCGGCCAGGGCATCGGCGGTGGCGGTCATCCGGACCAGCCGGAGGCAGGAGAGCACCGCCACGACACAGGCCGGTATCAGGAAGAGCAACCACATGGCCTTGTTGTATGCCTGGCCCGATGGCGCGGGGAACGTCTTCCCGGTCCGCGATACCGAACTGTGACGTCAGCCGTGGGGCGAACTCCGGCGGGCGGGCGTCAGGATCCGCAGCTCGACCCGCAGCTCGATCCGCAGCTGGAGGACGAGGAGCTGCAGCTGGAGGAGGACGATCCGCAGCTGGAGGACGAGGAGCCGCAGCTGCTGGACGACGATCCGCAGCTGCTGGAGGACGAGCCGCAACTTGACGATCCGCAGCCGGCGGACCCGGACCCGGAGTCGGAGGACGAGCCGCACCAGGAGGCGGTCGAGGAGGAGCAGGACGAGGAGGAGCAGGACGAGGTCGAGGACGACGACGAAGACGAAGAGGACGAGGACGAGGAGGCGAACGAGGACGAGCTCGCGGCGGCCTGCCGCATCGCCTCCTCCTCGGCCTCCGCGGCCAGCATCGTGGCCTCCAGCTCCGGGTCGTCCAGCCCGGCGGCGGCCAGCCCGCCGAGCGCGAGCGCACCCAGCAGCGCGCCGCCGGCCAGCTGGGGCGAGACGCCGGAGTGGGGCGTCCACGGCCGGTCGTCCATCAGGGACAGCTGGCGCCGGCCGGCCGGGGTGATCCGGCCCTTGACCGGCCTGGTGGCGAGCAGCGCGACGACGCCGCCGACCAGCAGGAAGCCCGGGATCCCGAGGTTGGCGCGGCCGTGGCCGTAGGCGCCGTCGTCGAGCAGGACGGCGGCGACGGTGAAGGCCACGAGGACGAGCATCGCGAGCCAGAGCAGCCGGCGGGCGGTCCTGGCCCGGTGCAGCCGCTCGGGGCGGCGCAGCAGGCCGCGGTCGGCGAGCCGGTCGCCGATCTCCTGGACGGCGGCGGAGCGCATCACCATACGGCGCAGCGGGGCGAGTTCACGGCTCCCGCTGGGGCCGACGGCCTCCTGGATCGCCTGGTCGACCGCGTCGTACGGCTTGCCGCCGGTGAGCGTGACCAGGCCGGAACGGCTGATCACGGCCTGCTCGCCCAGGTGCATCCGGACCAGGGCGGTGTCGAACACCCGGCCCGGCCCGCCGGCCAGGAACGCGGCGTCGAGCAGCGGCAGGCCGCGGCCGGGCAGGCCCTTGGCGTACGGGACGTGGCCGATCCGCTGCCGGCTCCGGACGGCGTACAGGGCGGCGGCCGCCAGCAGGACGGCCGGGATGATGAAGTAGCTGTTGTGCCACATGGATGGTTCCCCCGAGGTGACGATGGGTCGCCGGCCGAACGGGCCCGGCGAGTGCTAGCCGCGCAGGGCCCGGCGCAGGCGCGCGAGCGGGCCGGGCGGCCGTACGGGTGCCGGGTGGAGCCACTGCTCCAGGGCCCGGCGGTGGTCGGCGGCGGGCGGGCCGCCGTCGGTGAGCACCCACGCGGCGAAGGACCGGGCGTCGGCGCGGTAGCCGCCGGTCTGCGGGTGGGTGCGGGCGTAGTCGAGGAAGAGCGGCCCGTACCGCGCCCCGAGCAGGCGGGGCAGGTCCGGGGCGACCTTCGCGGTGGTGTCGCGCCGTTTGGCGGCGAGGCCGGTGGACTGGGCGCGGACCTGGGCCGGGTCGAAGCCGGGCGGGACGGGCCCGCCGGCCACCAGGGCGGCCAGCAGCTCCTCCTGGCGCCGGGCCAGCCGGGCCCGGGCGGCGTCGGCGCCTTCCCCGGTGACGGTGGCGGTGGCGCGGTCGGTTGCCGTGGTCGGGTCGCTCATCGCCGGGTGCTCCCCTCCAGCACCCGGCGGATGGCGTCCAGTTCACCGGCCAGCTCGCTGGGCGGCGGGAAGTTCGCGTCCCGCTCCAGCAGCACGCCGGGCGGTGCGACCCGTGCGCACAGCTCGGCCAGCACCTCCAGGACCGGTGCGGTGACGGGGTGGGCGTGGGTGTCGTGCCAGACGCCGTCGACCAGGGTGCCGCCCGCGACGTGCACGTAGGCGAGCGCCTCCAGCGGCAGGCGGTCGAGTTCGGCGGCCGGGTCGACGCCGAGGTTGACCCGGTTGGTGTGCAGGTTGGCGACGTCGATCAGCAGCCGGACGCCGGTGCGCTCGACCAGCTCGGCGAGGAACTGACCCTCGGTGAACTCGTCGTCCGGCCAGGCGAGCTGGGCGGCGATGTTCTCCAGGGCGAGCGGCACCGGGAGCTGGTCCTGGGCGATCCGGACGTTCTCGGCGATCACCCGCAGCGAGTCGCGGGTGCGGGGGACGGGCAGCAGGTGGCCGGCCTCCAGGCCGCCGGCCCGGACGAAGGCCAGGTGCTCGGTGACCACCGGGGAGCCGAGCGCCAGCGCGGTGTCGGCGAGCCGGGCGAGGCGGCCGGTATCGGGCAGGTCGGCGCCGCCGAGGCCGAGGCCGACGCCGTGCGGGACGACGGTGACGCCGCGTCCGCGCAGCGCGGCCAGCGAGTCGGGCAGGTGGTCGGCGCAGATGTTCTCGGCGACCACCTCGACCCAGTCCAGGCCGGGTTGGCGTTCGACCACGGTGTCGATCTCGCTACGCCAGCCGAGGCCGACGCCCAGGCGGGCGGGGCCGTCGACGCCCGGATGGGCGGGGCCGCCGGCGGCCCGTACGGGCAGGTCCAGAGCAGGGGAAGTCATCGGTGCGCCCCCTTCGGAGGGCCGGGTGGGAGGGCCGTCGGGCGGTGCGGGCGTCGTCGCCAGGACCGCGCGGCCGTGTTGCTGAGGATGTCCCCGGGCGGGGTGGCTGCCAAGCCTCACCCGGTCTTCTCAGAGCATTATTTGAGCATGCGGCCGTGGTGATGAGGGACTTTGGTCCCCATCTGCGGTCATTTCCGCAGGTGGGGTGCCCTGTCGACGGAGAAAATCGGAGGCGCCGGACGGGCGGGTGCGGCTAGCGTGGGAGCCGATGACTTCTTCGCATTCTTTGACGATCCGTGAATTCCGCCCCGAGGACGCCGAGGCCGCGGTGGCGGCCCACCGGGCCGGGCGCGAGCACCTGGTGACGACGGCCGAGGCCCTGCTCTGGCTGAACGACCGGCCGAGCCCCGACGAGCACTACCGCACCTTCGTCGCCGAGCTGGACGGCCGGGTGGTCGGCTCGGTGCGTTGCGGCCTGGTGCTCGGGACGACGACCACCGGGGTCGGCCACGCCAACGGCAGCGTGCTGCCGGAGTTCCGGCGGCACGGCGCGGCCACCGCCCTGCTGGCCGCGGCCGAACGCCACCTCGCCGAGCACGGGGTGACGGAGCTGCACACCTGGCTGGACGACGAGCCCGCCGGGCTGGCCTTCGGCACCGCCCGGGGCTACCAGGTCGGGCGCGCGGCGCAGTTCGGCGCACGGGACCTCGCGCTGGCGCTGCCGCAGGCGCCCGTCCGTCCGGCCGGCGTCGAGCTGCGTCCGGCCGCCGACTGGGCGGACGACCCGCGCCCGCTGTTCCTGGTCGAGGCGGACGCCATCCGGGACGAGCCCGGCGAGGTGCCGATGGACGCCCTGGAGTACGAGGAGTGGCTGCGGACCGAATGGGCCCGGCCGGACCTGGACCTGGCGCTGACCGTCGTCGCCGTGGTGAACGGCGTGCCGGCCGCGTTCAGCATGGTGCAGACGGACGGGGTGGACCGCTACTGGTCCGCGTTCACCGCCTGCCGCCGGGAGTTCCGCGGGCGTGGCCTGAGCAAGCTGGCCAAACTGGAGTCGCTGCGCCTGGCGGCCGCGGCGGGTTACCGGCGCGCGTACACCTCCAATGACGAGACCAACGCGCCGATGCTGGCGATCAACGCGTGGCTGGGGTACGAGCGCTGTGCCGGGGAACGCAAGGGCATCAAGCACCTGAAGTAACGCAGAGTGCTGCAATTCTTACGCTCCGGATTGCCGCAAGGGGGGTATTTCGGCCACGGGCGGGGACATGACCAGGGCGTACCGTTCGTGGTCGAGTCTTCCTCCGGGGGTCATATGGACATCCTGCTCCAGGTGCTGATCGCATCCGTTCCGGCGGTGATCGGCTTCCTCGCGGCCCGCTCCCTAGCCCAGACCAGACTGCTCCTGCGCTACGGCTTCCTGCGGGCGATGGTGGCGCCGTACGGCCGGGTGCAGATCATCACGCCGAGCATCGAGGTCGCGGAGTTCGCCGTCACCTCGGACGGCTGCCAACTGGCCAGCCGTGGGCCGAAGAACGTGCTGTTCATGCCGATGGCCGAGGCCAGGGCGATAGCGGAGCTCACCGACCTGCTGCGGAAGGTCAACCGGAAGGCCACGATCGAGCTGGTGGTGGCGGGCGCGCAGGACCCGCGGATGCCGACCTTCTCGATCGGTGGCCCGAGCGTCAACTCCTACTCCGCCGGCGTGCTGGACGCGGTGTTCCCGGACTTCGCCATCGAGTACCCGGATGAGGCCCGCGCCCGGTGGGGCGGCATGACCTTCGAGGCGCTGTACAACCCGGCCGGGGAGCTGATCCGCGACCACGGCTTCGTCTTCGTGACCCGCACGCCCCGGCACGCGCCGTGCATCGTGCTCTGCGGGGTGTTCGCCTTCGGCTCCGCGATGGCGGTGGAGGCGCTGACGGCGGCGGGCCGCAACTCGCCGCTGGCGGCGCTCTTCCGGTCGGGGGAGAAAGGATTCGCCGCCGTGGAGGGCCGGGTGATCGGCCTGGACACCGTGGACGTCACGGTCGAGGTCTGCCGGGTGCTGCCCGCGCCGCGATCCGACGTACCGTCAGGATTTCGGGGCGATGTGTCCGCCAGTCGTCCCGAGCAGTGAGACGATTGGTCTCGACCATGCGGCGCGAATCCGGACAGCCCGGGAGGGACCGGGGCACGAACTCCGGTCGTCCGTCCAGGTTTTGCCCCACTCTCGGCGCGGCATGGGCATAATCGCGCACATGACGATCAACCGCGCGAACGTGAGCGCGATTGCCGAGGACCTGTACGTGTGGCTCCCCCCGAAGCGGGGCTGGGGCCTGGCCAACTGTGGGCTGCTGGCCTCCGAGGCGACCGCGCTCTGGATCGACACGCCCTACGACCCCTCGATGGCCGAGGAGTTCCTCGCCGCGAGCCGCCGGCTGCTGCCGAGCGGGGTCGAGGTCGACCGGGTGGTCGTCACCCACGCCAACGGCGACCACCTGTGGGGCGCCGGAGTGCTGCCGGACGCCGAGGTGATCGCCACCCGGGAGGCGCTGGAGCACATCCACTGGGAGCCCACCCCTCAGCAGCAGCACGCGCTGGTCGCCAACAGCGACCCGGACTCCCCGCTCGGCGGCTACCTCAAGGAGCACTTCGGGCAGTTCGACTGGTCCGCCACCGAGCCGGTGCACCCGGACACCGTCTTCACCGGCGAGCTGGAGCTGCGGGTCGGGCGCTACCCCGTGCAGATCACCAGCCTGCCCGCCGCCCACACCGGCGGCGACCTCATCGTCCACCTCCCGCACCAGCGCGCGGTGTTCACCGGTGACGTGATCTTCGCCTCGACGCCCGAACAGCCCGGCGACCACCCCTCGCACTGGGCCGGCCCGCTGGAGAACATCATCGGCGCCTGCGAGCAGGCCCTGGCCACCGGCGCCGAGATCTTCGTCCCCGGCCACGGCCCGGTGCTCGACCGCGACGGCGTCCGCGAGCACATCGGCTACCTCGCCTACGTCCGCGAGCGCGCCCACGCCCTGCACGCCGCCGGAATACCCGCACTGGACGCCGCCCGGCGGGTGATAGCGGAGCAGCGCCACCCCGAACTCGGCCTGCCCGAGCGGCTGGTGCTCACCGTCGCGGCCGAGTACCGGCACCTGGACGGCTCGGCGGCGCCCGGCGCCCTGGACGCGATGGGGCAGGTCGCCCTGGTCGCCCGGGAGCTGGCCGGGGACGGCGCCCGGATCCCGCGCCCGCGCACCGGCCGGAGCTGACCCCTCCCGCTCGGGACCGGCCCCCAGCGGCGCCGGTCCCCACCCGGGACCTGCCCGGCCGCCCCCGCGACCCAACCCGCAAGCACTCCCGAGGACTTCGATGACGCAGATCGCGCTGATCGTCCTGGCGCTGGTCGCCGCGGTGGCCACGGCCGTGCTCGCCCGCGCCCGGGCCGTGGCCGTCGCCCGGGCGGCGGCCGCCGAGACGGCCGCCGGCGAGGCCGAGCACCGCACCGTGGTGGCCGAGCACCGGCTGACCTCCATCGAGGGGCTGCTGCGCGAGTCCGCCGCCGAGGCCGAGGCCCGCCACCTGGGCATCGAGGAGCGGGCGGAGGCGGCCGAGCAGCGCGCCCGCGCCGCCGAGGACGCGGCCCGGGAGGCCCAGGACGCCGTCCGTACGGCCCAGGACGCCACCCGGGAGGCCGTCCGGCAGGGTGCCGCCGCGACCACCCGCGCCGAGGAGGCCGACCGCCGCCTCGCCGCCGCCGAGGCACGCGCCGCCGCACTGCTCGCCGAGGTCGGCCACCTCGCCCAGGAGCGGGTCGCCGCCACCGCCGTCCGGCTCACCCACACCAACGCGCCGCCGGTCGGCCCGCTGGACCCGCAGGCCGTCGGCCCGGAGGCCGTCCGGGCACTGCAGTCCGTCCTGGACGCCACCACCGCCGCCCTCGCCGACGAGCGCGAGCGGGTGGACGCCGCCGCCCGCGCCGCCATGCGCGGCGCCACCGCCCGGATCCAGACCCTGCTCTACCAGATCCAGAGCCTGGTCCAGCAACTCCAGCACGACAACGACGACCCCCGGCTGCTGGAGGTCGACTTCCGCAACGAGGTCGCGCTGCGCCGGATCCAGACCGTCGCAGTGCTCTGCGAGGCCTGGCCGGGCCTGGCCCGCACCGACTCGCCGCTCGCCGAAGTGGTCGTCGGCGCGCTCTCCCGGGTGCCCGGCTACGCCCGGATCAAGGTCGCCAACCACCTGCGCGAGCACCGGCTCGCGGTGGTCGCCCGGGCCGCCGAGCCGATCGCCGTCACCATCGCCGAACTCCTCGCCAACGCCACCGCCTACTCGCACCCGGAGACCGACGTCCCGGTCACCGTCCAGCAGGGCGGACGCGGCGCGCTGGTGATCATCGACGACAGCGGCATCGGCATGGAGGAGGACCAGCTGCGCCGCGCCCGCCGGCTGCTGGCCGGACCGCCGGACGTCCTGCTCACCGAACTCGGCAACCCGCCCAGGACCGGCTTCGCGGTGATCGGCAAGCTGGCCCGCCAGTACGGCTTCTCCTGCCACATCGAGCCCTCGCCGTACGGCGGCATGCGGACCATCCTGCGCATCCCGGCCGCACTGGTGACGGTCGTGGACGACGAGCAGCCGCTGTCGGTGCTCACCCCGCTGCCGCTGCGGGCCGGCTCCGGGCCCGCCCCCGCGCCCGCCGTCGCCGCCGTCCCGCCGATGCGCGGCGCCGACGAGCAGGACGGCCCGTGGCTCGCCGACCGCCACCACCAGCCCGGACCGCACCCGGCACCGGCGATCCACGTGGTGCCCGCCCCGGGCACGGACGGTTCGGCGGGGGATCCCTCTCCGGCGCGCTGTTCCGACTCTCCGGGCTCTCCGGGCTCCCCGGACGCTCCGGATGCCCCGGACTCCCCGGCGGACGACGGCACCGGCCTGCCCACCCGCCGTCGGCGCCGTCCGCTCGCCGCCGGGGAGGCGGACACGCCCGCCACCGCCGCCGGGCGGACCCCCGAGCGGGCCGCCGCCCACTGGCAGGCGCTGCAGCAGGGCACCGACTCCGGCCGGGCCGCCGTGGCCCGGGCCGTACGCGAGGACGCCATGCGCCAGAACAGCGACAGCCCGACCGACCCCACCCCCGGCGACACCTCCGCCGGCCGCCCCACCGGTGACACCACCACCGGCCCGACGACCTTAGAAGGAGCCGAGAAGTGAGCAGCACGCCCAGCCTGACCGCCACCGACGAGATCTCGTGGGTGCTGACCCCGCTGCTGGAGCTGCCGGGGGTGCTGCACGCGGTCATCGCCACCGGGGACGGCCTGGTCGAGGGCGCCTCGGACGGCCTGGGGCGCGCCTCCGCCGAGCGGGTCGCCGCGATGACCGCCACCGTGCACGCCGCCGCCCGCGCCTTCACCGCCGCGTTCACCGACGCGGAGCGGCCCCGGCTGGCCCAGACCGTGGTGGAGTCCGACCTCGGCTACGCCATCGTCGTCCCCGCCGGGGAGAACACCTCGCTCGCCGTGTTCACCTCCCCGGACGCCCAACTCGGCAACGTGTCCTACCAGATGCAGGTGCAGGTCGCCGCCCTGGGCCGCGCGCTCGCGAGCCCGTCCCGGCAGCAGGACGACACCACCCGGTCATGACCGCCTTCCCCCGCAGGCGGATGGTGCCCGCCTACCTGGCCACCGGCGGCCGTACGCGCCCCGGCAGCGAGGGTTTCGAGCGGCTGACCGTCCTGTTCGCCGACCGCGCCGAACCGCCGACCGGGCTCGAACCCGAACACCGCCGGCTCTGGGAACTGCTGCGCCCCGGCGCGCTGACCGTGGTGGAGGCCGCCGCGCACCTGCGCCTCCCGGTCAGCGCCACCGTCTTCCTCGCGGCCGACCTGGTCGAGGCGGGCTGCCTGCACGCCCGCGCGCCGATCCCGCGCGCCCAGCAGACCGACCGCTCCATCGTCGAGAGGCTCCTCGTTGGACTCCGTGCGCTCCGGTAGCCCGGCCGACCCGACAGGTCGCGTGGGCTACCTGCCCGACCGGGACCAGACACTGATGAAGCTGGTGGTCGCCGGCCCGTTCGGGGTCGGCAAGACCACGCTCATCCGCACCCTCTCCGAGATCGCCACCCTGCACACCGAGGAGGCGATGACCGAGACCGGGCGGCCGGTGGACGACCTGGCCGGCCTGCCGGAGAAGGCGACCACCACCGTCGCCGTCGACTTCGGGCGGCTCACCCTGCCCGGCAACGTCGTGCTCTACATGTTCGGCACCCCCGGCCAGCGCCGCTTCTTCCCGCTCTGGCAGGACATCGCGCGCGGCGCGCTGGGCGCCCTGGTGCTCGCCGACACCCGCCGGCTGGCCGACTCCTTCGAGATCATGGACATGGTCGAGGAGCAGGGCCTGCCGTACGCCGTCGCCGTCAACCGCTTCCCGGACGCGCCGGACCACCCGGTCGAGGTGCTGCGGGCCCACCTGGACCTGCACGCCGCCACCCCGCTGCTGCTCTGCGACGCCCGCGAGCGCGAGAGCAGCCTGGACGCGCTGATCGCGCTGGCCGAGCACGTCCTGGACGCCCTGCCCGCCGCCACCGCCACCCAGGAGCGCCCGTGACCGTCGAGACCCGCCCGACCCCGATCCACGGCCCGGTCTTCGCCGCCGACCCCCAACTGGTGTACGAGCGGCTGCGCCGGCACGGCCCGATCGCCCCGGTGGAGATCGCGCCCGGCGTCGAGGCGCTGCTGGTCACCGACTACCAGGCCGCACTGGACCTGCTGCGCGACAGCGACACCTTCTCCAAGGACTCCCGCGCCTGGCAGCGGAGCGTCCCGCCGGACTCCCCGCTGCTGCCGGTGCTCGGCTACCGCCCGACCGCGCTGTTCAGCGACGGCGAGACGCACGCGCGCTACCGCGCCGTGATCACCGACGCCCTCGCGCTCTTCGAACCGCACCGGCTGCAGCGTCAGGTCGCCGAGACCGCCCACCTGCTGATCGACCGCTTCGCGGCGGTCGGCCACGCCGACCTGATCTCCCAGTACGCCCGCCGGCTGACCGCCTTCGTGCTCACCACCTGGTTCGGCGTGCCCGAGGAGCACCGCGACCGGGTGGTCGCCGGGATCACCGGGACGATCGAGTCCACCCCGCAGGCCGTCGCCGCGTACGGGGACCTCGTCGCGGTGGTGAGCGCGATGGTCGCCGAACGCCGCGAGCGCCCCCGGCACGACCTCGCCTCCTGGTTCGTCACCCACCCGGTCGGGCTGGACGACGACGAGGCGCTCCGGCAGATCACCCTGACCATGATCGCCGGGCACGAGCCGACCACCAACCTGATCGGCAACGCCCTGCTGCGCCTGCTCACCGACGCCCGCTACGCCGGCTCGCTGTTCGGCGGCGCGATGACCGCCCACCAGGCGATCGACGAGGTGCTCTGGCACGAGCCGCCGCTGGCGAACCTCTCCGCCCACTACCCGCGTTACGACATCACCTTCCACGGCCGCGAGATCAAGGCCGGCACCCTCGTCCTGATCTCCTACGCGGCCGCCAACTCCCAGGCCGCGCCGCCCACCGACGACCGCGAGCTGCGCAGCGGCGAGAGCGCCCACCTGGCCTGGGCGGCCGGCCCGCACGCCTGCCCCGCCCGCGACCCGGCCCTGCTGATCGCGATCACCGCCATCGAGCAGCTGGGCAGCCGCCTCAGCGACCTCGAACTGGCCACCCCCGCCGAGGAGTTGCTCTGGCGCCCGGGCCCGTTCCACCGCGCCCTGGTGCACCTCCCGGTCCGCTTCGCACCGGTCATCCCCTGACGGGACGTCCGCTACCGCGGAAACGATCAACAGAACTGAGCGGGCCCGGGTGCTTCCACCCGGGCCCGCCCAATTCCTGGGTGCCCCATCCACCCACCCACCCACCGGCGGGATTGGGTAGCGGCAAAGTGAACTTTGGGAATGGGTGGGCGGCCCGGCCGAATCGGCCGGGCCGCCCGGAATAGCGGGAAGCTGGTTCGTGGGTGCCCAGCCCCACTTGCCCCGCAGGAAATGCACAGCAACGGCGGCCCCGGCCAGGGCCGGCCGGGGCCGCAGGAGCCAGAACTTGCCTCCTCGCCCTTGCGCTTCCTCAGCGTAGGAAGTCGATCTGGTCGACTTCCTGTGCTTACGGGTGGGCGGCCTGGGCTGCCTGGGTGGCGTGGGTGCGGCAGCGGAGGAGGGCGAATTTGATGCGGGTGTCGGGGTTGGGGGTGGTGGTGAGGAGTTCGCCGGCGGTGACGAGGGTGGTCCAGTAGCGGGTGGGGTCGCCGGTGTTGGGCATGCGGTGGTGGGCCGCAGAGCAGGTTTCGAGCATGGCGAAGTACCTCGGAACGGGAAGGAAAGGAAGAGCCGCCCCCGGGACCCATGCTGACGTGGGCTCAGGCAGGCGCGGATAGGCCGGTGCGCGCCGGGGTCAACGTTCTTGCTCCCGGTGACCGGACGGCGACGACTGCGATCTGTACGGAATTGATCACACACCGCCAGCGCCCTGGCGACAATGCTGTGACGCGATCCAGAAGCGATCCCATCTCCGAGGAGCGCCTTGATGCCCGATCAACTACGGCACGATATGCGGCAAGCCCGCCGTGCTTCCGGCATGGGCTGGGCCGAGTTCGCTCGTGCGAGCGGGTTCGGCGTGGCGTACCTGCGCAACGTGGAGAACGGCAACCGCCGGGTGACCGAGTCGGTGGCCGCCGCCTACGACAGGGTCCTCAAAACAGGCGGAAGCTTCGTCGCTGCTCTTGCCGATGCCGCGCCTGTGGACGTTTCTTGGAACCAAGCCGGGGCGACTCTGGCGGTTCTCACGAGCCTGATGGAGGGAAGACGAGTGGATCGCCGAGGGTTCCTCGCTGCCGGCGTTGCTCTGTCGGCGTCAACGAACAATTGGGTCACGGCCATCGGGCGCACTCTCCTGGAGCCACGGGCCACGCCTGTCGATCACTCGTCCCTGCTGGCGGGCTTGGAGGGCCGGCTCCAACTTCTACGTCACGTGGACGACGAGCTCGGCAGCGGCGAGGTATTCACGGCTGCGCGCAGCGACCTCGCCTTGGCGGTGGCGGCGATCAAGTCCCGGCGCTACAAGGGCGATCAGCTGTCGCGCCTGTACGCGATCACCACCGAGGCCGCCCGCCAGGTCGGTTGGGCGGCCTTCGACCAGGGCCGCATCGGCCTCGCCCAGTCCTACTTCGACGCCTCCTTGCGCGCCTCCGCCGAGTGCGGCGATGTGATCGCCGGCGCCTACACCCTGTCCTTCGCCGCCATCCAGTGCTACTCCTCCCCCGGCCTGGCCGGCCGGGCAGTGTCGTTCGTGGACACCGCCCGGACCCAAGTGAGCGGCCGAAGCACTCCGCGGATGGAGGCGATGCTCGCCGCCCGCGCCGCCCGCGCATGGTCGAAGGGCGGGGCGAAGGAGGAGACCAGGCACCAGCTTCACCTGGCACGCGCCGCATTGGACAAGGGGCGGCGCGAGGACGACCCCGGCTTCCTCTACTGGGTGGACTACGGCGAGATCGAGATGATCGCCGGCTCCTCCGCCCTGGAGCTGGGAGACCCTGCCGAGGCCCTGCGCCGGTTCGAGGCCGGCATGCAGGCGTACCCGGGTGACGAGCAGTACCCCCGCAGCCACGCCATCTACCTCACCCGCGCGGCGGAAGCGCACCTCGCGCTGCACGACTTGGACGCCGCCGTGGCCACGGGCCGGCACGCGGCAGCCTGCCTCGGCTCGGTCGACTCCGCGCGCTCTGCGTCCCAACTACGAGGCCTGCGCGAGAAACTGGCTCCGCACACGGCCCACGCCGGGGTTCGCGACTTCCTAGCGGACGGGCAGACGCAGTAGCTCGCGCAGCCGCTGCACGACCACGTCCTCGTCCAGCCCGAGCACCGGGGTGAAGCCGAGCCCCTGGGCAGCGACGAGGTTCTCCTCGCTGTCGTCCACGAACAGGCACTCCTCGGCGCTGACGCCCAGGAGGCCCAGCACGATCTGAAAGGCTTCGGGCTCGGGCTTGCGGACACCGTGATCCGCCGACAGCACCACCGCGTCGAAGGTGCCGTCCAGGTCGAAGCCGGCGTACGGATCGTAGGGCTGCCGGCCGAGACTGTTGGACAGCACCGCGGTCCGCACCCCCGCCGCACGGGCCTGCCGCGCGACCTGGAGAACCGGGTACGCCGGAAAAGCGTCGTGGAGGTACCTGGCCAGCAGGTTGTCCGGCTTCACTCCCATCAGGGCCGCGAACCCGGCATTCCAGTCCTCCTGGCTGATCCGGCCGAGTTCAAGGCGCCTGAACAGGTCCTGCCCGCGCGGGTCTGACCAGGCGCGCAGGAACGTCCCCGGGGCGATCCGCTCCCGGCTCTCGAACCACGTGATGACCTCGACCATGTTCGACGTCAGAACGCCGAAGAAGTCGAAGACCACCGCACGAAACGAAGTCGCTGCCGCCCGATCCATCCGCACAGCGTACGGGGAACCCGCCACTGGCCGACACCCAGCCAGGAGCGCGTCACACGCCGACTGCCGGCCGAATGCCCAGCGGCCGCCATCAAGCCTCCTCCCGACATTGCGGCCGACTTCCTGCGCAGATACGGGATGGTTGCCCGCGCCACTCGTCGTGAAGCCGTGAGTGCGATACGGGTGAGGGCGGGGCCGTGGTGGTGTCCACGGCCCCGCCCTCGAAGGATGCGGGGTGTTACTCGGAGGGCTTCAGCGTCAGCGAAACGCTGTTGATGCAGTAGCGCTGGTCCGTCGGCGTGCCGTAGCCCTCGCCGTCGAAGACGTGCCCCAGGTGCCCGCCGCAGCGCGCGCAGCGCACCTCGACCCGGCGCATGCCGAGCGTGGTGTCCTCGATGTACTGGACCCGGTCCTCCGCCAGCGGCGCGTAGTAGGAGGGCCAGCCGCAGTGGCTGTCGAACTTGGTCTCGGAGCTGAACAGTTCCGCGCCGCAGGCCCGGCAGCTGTACACGCCGACCGTCTTGGTGTCGGTGTACTCACCGGTGAACGGCCGCTCGGTGCCCGCCTCGCGGAGTACGTGGTACTCCGCGGGGCTGAGCTGGGCGCGCCACTCGGCCTCGGACTTCTCGATCTCGTAGCTCATCACGGGCTCCCGGTCGCGGTGGACGGACGTTCAGACGTTGGTGGCAACGTTCGCGAGGTGCTCCAGAATTTCGGGCCCCAGGTTGGTGACGTCCCCCGCGCCCATGGTGAGCAGCAGGTCGCCCGGGCGGGCGAGGCCGGCCAGCAGGGCGGGGGCGGCGGCGAAGGAGTGCTCGGCGGTGACCTCGGCGCCGGCCCGGCGGGCGGCGTCGATGATCAGCTCGCTGGTGACGCCCGGGATCGGGTCCTCGCGGGCCGGGTAGATGTCCAGCACCACCGAGGCGTCCGCGAGCGCCAGGGCCTGGCCCATCTCCTCGGCGAGCTGCTGGGTGCGGCTGAACAGGTGCGGCTGGAAGACGACCAGCACCCGGCCCTCGGTGGCCTCCCGGATCGCCTCCAGGTCGGCGGTCATCTCGGTCGGGTGGTGGGCGTAGGAGTCGATCACCTGGACCCCGGCGGCCTCGCCCTTGAGCTGCAGGCGGCGGCGCACGCCGGTGTAGGCGCCGAGCGCCTTGGCCAGGTCGGCGGCCGGGACGCCCAGCGCGACGCCGGCGGCCAGCGCGGCGACGGCGTTGTGGGCGTAGTGCCGGCCGGGCACCGAGACGGTGAAGATCAGCTCGGTGCCGTCCAGGACGACGGTGACCTCGCTGGTCATGCCGCGGGGCGCCACCGAGAGCACCCGGACGTCGGCGTCCTCGGCGGCGCCGACGGTGACCACGTTCAGGCCCTCGCGGCCGGCCACCCGGGAGGTCAGCTCGCGGGCGCCGTCGTGGTCGGCCGAGACCACCAGGGTGCCGCCGGGGACGATCCGGCCGACGAAGGTCTCGAAGGACTCGTGGATCTCGTCGATCGAGGCGTAGTTGGCGTGGTGGTCCAGCTCCACGTTGAGCACGATCGCCACCTCGGGCGCGTACTTGTGGAAGCTGCGGTCGCTCTCGTCGGCCTCGGCGACGAAGATCTCGCCGGTGCCGTGGTGGGCGTTGGAGCCGGGCGCGTCGAGGTCGCCGCCGATCGCGTAGGACGGGTCCAGGCCGAGCTCGCCGAGGGCGACGGCCAGCATGCTGGTGGTGGTGGTCTTGCCGTGGGTGCCGGCCACCGCGAGGGCGCGGCGGCCGCCCATCAGCGCGGCCAGCGCGTCGGAGCGGTGCACGACCGGGATGCCGCGCTCACGGGCCGCGGCCAGCTCCGGGTTGTCGGCGCGGATCGCGCTGGAGACGACCACGCTGCTGGTGCCGTCCGGCACGTGCTCGGCGGCGTGGCCGACGTGCACGGTGGCGCCGAGGGCGCGCAGCGCGAGGACGGTCTCGGACTCCTTGGAGTCGCTGCCGGAGACACTGGCACCGCGCACTGCGAGGATCTTCGCCAGGCCGGACATCCCGGCGCCGCCGATGCCGATGAAGTGCGGGGCGTGCAGGTCGTGCGCGGCGTCGTTCAAGGCGTGGCTCCGTACGGGCGGGGGCAGACAGGTCGGGCGGACGGTTCCGTGGCGTGTCGACGCGGGGGGCACGTGTCGACGCGGGAATCGTCCTCGCGGGCGGACCGCAAGGACGATTCTGCACCACCGGCGCGCGGAGCCGGGGCCGGTCTCCGGCCCTAGGAGTCGCTGGCGAACAGCCGCAGCACCGGGACCCCCACCTTGTGCCGGGCCTGGGAGGCCCAGTCCCGATGGAAGAACTCCTCAACGAAGTGCGGTGAGGTGAGCACCACCACCTCGTCCGCCTGGTGCTGCTCCACCGCCTCGCGCAGGCGTTCCAGCGGCTTCTCCTCGACCAGCTCGCCCACCGCCTCGGCCCCGGCCGTGCGCAGGTGGCGCAGGCTGTGTTCGAGCGACTCGGTGGCCACGGTGGGTCCGCTCTCGGACTCGTCGTGCTCGTGCACCACCTTGTCGAGGTGGCCGAGGGCGACGTCGTCCAGCGCCCGCAGCAGCTCGTCCTGCTTGCCGCGCGGTTGCATCAGGACGACGAAGGAGACCTTCTCGTCGCTGTGGAGCGTGGTGACGAGTTCCACGTCCGCGTCGGAGAGAGCCTTTTCGATCATCAGTACCGTCTTGAACACGTGAGTCCCTTCCAGTGGCCGGCCCCCGGGCCCCGGCATCGCATAACGGGATCACGATCGGGGAGTCACGGGGTCATTCCGAACCCAGGTGACGCAGGTAGCGGGTGAAGAGGAATCCTTTCTGCTCGATCAATGAGACCAGCCGCATCCGCTGCACGTCCGGCATTTGCGCATCGTGGAGGATGCGCGGCGCGTCGCCGCCGGTGAGCAGCGGGGCCAGGGACAGGCACAGCTCGTCCAGCAGGTCGGCCGCCGCGAGCTGCCCCAGCAGGCGCGGGCCGCCCTCGGACAGCAGCCGGGTCCAGCCCCGTTCGGCCAGCGCGGCCACGGCCGCCCGCAGGTCCACCGCGCCGGTGCCGGCGAGCACCAGGTCGGCCACCTCGGCGACCGCCCGGCGGCGCTCCTCGGGTGCGTCCTCGGTGGTGATCACCACCGTCCTGACCAGCGGTTCCGTGAACAGCGGCGCGGTCAGGTCCAGCTGCAGCGAGCGGGTCACCACGGCGATCGCCGGGGCCGGCGCCTGGCCGGCCGCCGCCCGGGCCGCGGCGAACTCCTTGCGGGCCCGGCCCGGCCGGTAGCCCTCCGCGCGGACCGTCTCCGCGCCCACCAGCACCACGTCCGCCAGCGCGCGCAGCACCCCGAAGATCCGCTTGTCGGCGTCGCTGGAGAGCCCTTCGGACAGACCGTCGAGCCTCGCCCCGCCGTCCAGGCCCGCCACCATGTTGGCGCGCAGCCAGGGGCGGCCCCGATTCACCTGTTCGGGGTACGCGTACAGGGCGGCGAGCGAGTCCAGTGCGGCCGGATCGGCGACCGGCTCACCCAGCGGGCTGATCAACAGTTGCATGTCCTCAGTGTTCCACCGCGGGCCGCCCGGAGGCGGATCCGGAGGCGGTCCGGAGACGGCTCGGAGGCGGTTCGAAGACGGCCGGGACCAGGCGTACCCTCTACTACCGTGCCCGTAGCCTCACGCCCCGCCACCGCGACCGAGTCCATAGCCGACGCGAGCGCGGCCGGCTCCCCGATCGCGCTCACCGACCGCCGCCCCGTCGTGCCCGCCGAGCGGCTCGTCGCCGAGATGGTCCCGCCGCCCCGGTTCGCCGGCGTGAGCTTCGGGTCGTACATCCCGGACCAGAGCCAGCCCAGCCAGTACGAGGCCGTCCAGGTCCTGGAGCAGTTCGCGGCCACCCTCGCCGGAGGAAACGGTTCGGCGCCCAAGCGCAGCTGGTTCCGCCGCTCCGCCCCCGCGCCCACCGGCCCGGCCGGGGTCTACCTCGACGGCGGCTACGGCGTCGGCAAGACCCACCTGCTCGCCTCGCTCTGGCACGCCGCCCCCGGCCCCAAGGCCTTCGGCACCTTCGTCGAGCTGACCAACCTGGTCGGCGCGCTCGGCTTCCAGCAGGCCGTGCAGACCCTCTCCGGGCACACGCTGCTCTGCATCGACGAGTTCGAGCTGGACGACCCGGGCGACACCGTACTGGTCTCCACCCTGCTCGGCCGCCTAGTCGACGCCGGCGTCAAGCTCTGCGCCACCTCGAACACCCTCCCCGAGAAGCTCGGCGAGGGCCGCTTCGCCGCCGCCGACTTCCTGCGCGAGATCCAGGGCCTGTCCGCGCACTTCCGCCCGCTGCGGATCGACGGCCAGGACTACCGCCACCGCGGCCTGCCCGACGCCCCGCCGCCGTACGCCGACGAGGCCGTCGAAGCCGCCGCCGCCCGTACCTCCGGCGCCTCCCTGGACGACTTCGACGCCCTGCTGGCGCACCTCGCCGCCGTCCACCCCAGCCGCTACGGCGCCCTGCTGGACGACGTCACCGCCGTCTGCCTGCGCGGCGTGCGCCAGGTCGAGGACCAGTCCACCGCCCTGCGCCTGGTCGTCCTCGCCGACCGCATGTACGACCGCGAGCTCCCCATCACCGCCTCCGGGATCCCCTTCGACCGGGTCTTCCCGGAGGACATGCTCCGCGGCGGCTACCGCAAGAAGTACCTGCGCGCCGTCTCCCGCCTCGTCGCCCTCGCCCGCGACAGCGCCAAGCAGGGGTGAACTCCTTCAGGGGCGGCGGCCACGAGCTGGACCTGCGCAACGGCGCCACCGAGGTGCTGGTCGAGGTCCTGATGCTCGCGGTCACCGCCCTGGCCCGGGAGGACTGGCACCACGTCTTCGCCGCCGAGCTGGCCCGGCAGGACCAGAACCTGATGGGCCGCGGCGTGGTCGGCCTCGACCTGGACGAGCTGGACTGGGGCGCCGACCCGGAGCGCAACCGGGCCTTCGCGCTGGCCGTCGTCGACCTGGCGCTCACCCGGCACCGCTGGGACGAACTGGGCTACGACCCCCCGTACGCCGAGGGCTACCTGCGCACCTTCCGCCTGATGGTCGAGCACGCCCGCCCCGCCCCCGCCCCTCCCGCCGACCCCGCCGAGGCGATGGCCGCCTCCTGCGTCCGCCACCGCGTCCTGACCCCCCCTGCCCTGGTACCCGGCCTGCGTCTTCTGCGGCCGGGGCTGAACCCGTGACCTCCGTCCCGGCCGGGCGTTGTTCCCTCGCGGAGCGAAGGGTGGCGCATGGCCGGTGGCGGGCCCGGAGCGGGCTACTCGATCGGGATCGAACCCGAGGTACGCGAGTGGCTTCAGCAGTGCTCGCTCCCCGAGTACCGTGCGGTCGAGCGTGCGGCAGACCGACTGGCCGAGGAGGGTGAGCTCCTGCCGTTCCCGCTCTCCAGCCACCTCGGCAGCGGGCTGCGGGAGCTGCGGGTCGGGCCGGTGCGGATCACGTACTGGCTCGCACCCGGGCGGAGGGGCTGTGCTGCTGACTGTCTTCCGCAAGACTAGGAACCGCGAGACGGACCAGGTCGAGCGGGCACGGCGAGCCCCGAAGGTGTGCGAGGCCGAGCATCTGCCCGCCGCCGACCACGAGGTGTACGACCGGGAGGAGCAGCGGTGAGCAGCGGCTATCACACGCGGTGGGTCGTGCCGCCGGAGCACCGCGAGAGCGAGGAGTACCGGGCGGCCGGGCGGCGGATGGCGCTGGCGGAGGCCGTGTACGCCCGCCGCTCGGCTCTCGGCTGGAGCCCGGCGCAGCTCGCCGAGCGGGCAGGGCTGGACGAGGCGACGGTCGAGAGCATCGAGGAGAGCGGCGTCGAT
Source organism: Streptomyces novaecaesareae (assembly GCF_000716875.1). GTDB lineage: Bacteria > Actinomycetota > Actinomycetes > Streptomycetales > Streptomycetaceae > Kitasatospora > Kitasatospora novaecaesareae. Next base: position 37,445 of record NZ_JNWQ01000010.1, read on the forward strand.
CCGACCCTGCCGCTGATCGAACGTCTCGCCGCGGCCTTCGACTCGGTGGTCCGCATCGACCCCGCCCGCGAGCCCGCCATAAGGTTCGAGGCGCACGCGGCCTGACCGAACGGATCCCGGTTGTCAGTGGCGGGTCGTACGGTTGAGTGGTGCGTCCCATCACGAGTATTGAGCGGTCCGTGGCGCCCTTCGAGGTCGTCAGTCCCTTCCAACCGAACGGTGACCAGCCGGCGGCGATCGCCGAGCTGGAGCGGCGGATCAGGGGAGGGGAGAAGGACGTCGTGCTGCTCGGTGCCACCGGCACCGGGAAGTCGGCCACCACGGCCTGGATGATCGAGAAGCTGCAGCGGCCCACCCTGGTGATGGCGCCGAACAAGACGCTGGCCGCGCAGCTGGCGAACGAGTTCCGCGAGCTGCTGCCGAACAACGCGGTCGAGTACTTCGTCTCGTACTACGACTACTACCAACCGGAGGCGTACGTCCCGCAGACGGACACCTACATCGAGAAGGACTCCTCGATCAACGAGGAGGTCGAGCGGCTGCGGCACTCGGCGACCAACTCGCTGCTCACCCGCCGGGACGTGATCGTGGTCGCCTCCGTCTCCTGCATCTACGGCCTCGGCACCCCGCAGGAGTACGTGGACCGGATGGTGCAGCTCAAGGTCGGCGAGGAGATCGACCGGGACGTGCTGCTGCGCCGCTTCGTGGACATCCAGTACGCCCGCAACGACGTCGCCTTCACCCGCGGCACCTTCCGGGTGCGCGGCGACACCATCGAGATCTTCCCGGTCTACGAGGAGCTGGCCGTCCGGATCGAGATGTTCGGCGACGAGATCGAGGCGCTGTACACCCTGCACCCGCTCACCGGCGAGATCATCAGCCAGGACGAGTCGATCTACGTCTTCCCCGCCTCGCACTACGTCGCCGGCCCCGAGCGCATGGAGCGCGCGATCACCGGCATCGAGAAGGAGCTGGAGGTGACGCTCGCCAGGATGGAGAAGCAGGGCAAGCTGCTGGAGGCCCAGCGGCTGCGGATGCGCACCACCTACGACATCGAGATGCTGCGCCAGATCGGCACCTGCTCGGGCGTCGAGAACTACTCGATGCACTTCGACGGCCGCGAGCCCGGCTCCCCGCCGAACACCCTGCTCGACTACTTCCCGGAGGACTTCCTCCTGGTGATCGACGAGTCGCACGTCACCGTCCCGCAGATCGGCGCGATGTACGAGGGCGACGCCTCGCGCAAGCGCACGCTGGTCGAGCACGGTTTCCGGCTGCCGTCCGCGATGGACAACCGCCCGCTGAAGTGGGAGGAGTTCCTGGAGCGGATCGGCCAGACGGTGTACCTGTCGGCGACGCCGGGCCCGTACGAGCTGTCGCGCGGTGACGGCCAGGTCGAGCAGATCATCCGCCCGACCGGCCTGATCGACCCCGAGGTGATCGTCAAGCCGACCGAGGGCCAGATCGACGACCTGGTGCACGAGGTCCGCAAGCGGGTCGAGCGGGACGAGCGCGTCCTGGTCACCACGCTGACCAAGAAGATGGCCGAGGACCTCACCGACTACATGCTCGGCCTGGACATCAGGGTCCGGTACCTGCACAGCGACGTGGACACCCTGCGCCGGGTGGAGCTGCTGCGGGAGCTGCGGGCGGGCCGGTACGACGTGCTGGTCGGCATCAACCTGCTGCGCGAGGGCCTGGACCTGCCCGAGGTGTCGCTGGTGGCGATCCTGGACGCGGACAAGGAGGGCTTCCTGCGCTCCGGCACCTCGCTGATCCAGACGATCGGCCGTGCGGCCCGAAACGTCTCCGGCCAGGTGCACATGTACGCGGACCGGATCACCCCCTCGATGGAGAAGGCGATCGACGAGACGAACCGCCGCCGGGCCGTGCAGCAGGCCTACAACAAGGAGCACGGGATCGACCCGCAGCCGCTGCGGAAGAAGATCGGCGACATCCTGGACACCCTCGCCCGCGAGGACGTGGACACGGACGAGCTGCTCTCCACCGGCTACCGCGGCCAGGGGAAGGGCAAGGCCCCGGTGCCGGCGCTGGGGGCGGACCGCAAGCCCGGCAAGTCCCTGCCGGCGGCCGAGCTGGCGGGCCTGATCCAGGAGATGACCGACCGGATGCACACGGCCGCCGCCGATCTGCAGTTCGAGGTCGCGGCCCGGCTGCGCGACGAGGTCAAGGAGCTGAAGAAGGAGCTGCGGCAGATGCGCGAGGCGGGTGTGGCCTGATCGAGCCGCCGGATGGCACCGGTCAAGCCCGGCGGTGTCTCAGGCTTGCCACAAACGGGGAAACCCTGGGGAGGCCGGGGTGCCGCAGGGCCTAGGCTGGCCTGCGGCATCGTGCTCACGGGACGGGCGCGGGCCGTAGCAGAGGGGGCCTCAGCCGGGGGACGGCGACGGGGTGTTCCACCGGGGAGCCGGGCGGCAGCGACCGCACGGCCGGCAGAGAGGACAACGTCGTGTCGGTCAACCTTGCCAAGGGGCAGCGGGTCAGCCTCCAGAAGGGGCCGGGCAGCGCCCTGACCGTGGTCCGGATGGGCCTCGGCTGGCAGGCCGCACCCAAGCGGGGCCTGTTCGGCAGCCGCACCAGGACGATCGACCTGGACGCCTCGGCGCTGCTGTACGCCGAGCGGACCCCGTCCGACGTGGTGTTCTTCCAGCACCTGGAGAGCAACGACGGGTCCGTCCGGCACACCGGGGACAACCTGGAGGGCGGCTCGGGGAGCGAGGACGACGAGGCGATCCTGGTCGACCTGCTGCACGTGCCGGCCCACATCACCCAGGTGGTGTTCACGGTGAGCTCGTACACCGGGCAGACCTTCGCCGAGGTGCAGCGGGCGCACTGCCGGCTGGTGGACGAGACGACGGGGCTGGAGCTGGCCCGTTACGAGCTCGCGGGCGGCGGGCCGCACACCGGGCAGATCATGGCCAAGGTGGTCCGGGACGGCGACGGCGGCTGGGAGATGCAGGCGATCGGCGCTCCGGCCAAGGGGCGGACCTTCCAGGACCTGCTGCCGGCGATCGAGCCGTTCCTCTGAGTCCCTGACCCCTGACGGTTCTTTACCTTCTTTACCTTTCTTTGCCTTCCCTGTTACTCTCGATGGCAGCGGAGGGGAGTATTCCTCGACAGCCGACCCCGTCATCACGGGTGCCCGTCGTGGCACCCCGGGGCGCTGGCCCGATGGGCGGAAGAGACCTCCGGCAGTGACGATGACTGTCTCGCCTACCTGCCGGAGGAGCAGTAGTGGACGTTTCCATAACCATGTGGGTCACCACGATCGGTGTGCTGATCGCACTGGTCGTCGCGGACTTCTTCATCGGTGGCCGCAAGCCGCACGAGGTCTCGATCAAGGAGGCCGGGATCTGGACGGGTGTCTGGGTCGTGCTGGCGCTGATCTTCGGCGGGTTCCTCTGGTGGCACTCCGGCGGGCAGCCGGCGGGTGAGTTCTTCGCCGGGTACATCACCGAGAAGTCGCTCAGCGTCGACAACCTCTTCGTGTTCATCCTGATCATGGGCAAGTTCGCGGTGCCCAGGATCTACCAGCAGCGCGTGCTGATGTTCGGTGTGATCATCGCGCTGGTGCTCCGGGCGGTGTTCATCGCCGGCGGCGCCGCGCTGGTCGCCCAGTTCTCCTGGGTGTTCTTCATCTTCGGCGCCTTCCTGGTCTGGACGGCGTGGAAGCTGATCAAGGAGGCCCGGGCCGACGAGGAAGACGAAGAGTTCGAGGAGAACCGCCTGCTCAAGTCGATCGAGCAGCGCTTCCCGTCGACCGACAAGTACCACGGCACCAAGCTGTTCGTCCGGGAGAACGGCCGCCGGCTGATGACCCCGATGCTGATCGTCATGCTGGCGATCGGCACCACCGACGTCCTGTTCGCCCTGGACTCGATCCCGGCCATCTTCGGCCTCACCCAGGACCCGTACATCGTCTTCACCGCCAACGCCTTCGCCCTGATGGGCCTGCGCCAGCTGTACTTCCTGATCGGCGGCCTGCTGAAGAAGCTGGTCCACCTGAGCTACGGCCTGTCGGTGATCCTCGGCTTCATCGGCGTGAAGCTGGTGCTGCACGCCGCCCACGAGGCCGGGGCGACCTGGGCCCCGGAGATCGGCATCCCGGTCTCCCTCGGCTTCATCGTGGTGGTGCTGGCCGTCACCACCTTCACCAGCCTGCGGGCCTCGAAGAAGGCCGCCGAGGCCGAGCGCGAGCCGCAGAAGCTCGGCGTCTGAACGAAATAGGAAAGCTTGGGGCCCCGCCGCCGGATGTGTCATCCGGCGGCGGGGCTCAGCTCTGTGGGCGGCGGCCGTACTCGGCGACCCATCGCGAGCCGAGTAGCACGATGTCGGCGGTCTCGACCGGGCGGCCGGTGGCTTGGTCGTAGTAGGTGCGCTCGATCGTCATGACGGGCACGGCGGGCGCGACGCCGAGGGCTTGGGCCTCGGAACGGCTGGCCTGACGGGCTGAGACTCGCTCGACCGGGACACCGACCTCGATGCCGATGAGGGCCATTCGGTCGGCGACGCCGATACCGGCGTGCGGACCGGCCTCCGGCAGGACGATCAGGCTGCCGCCGGTGATCGCCATGGGCTCCCAGCTCTCGGCGAGCTGAGCCGGATCCCCGTCGGCCAGGTAGACGTAGCTGGTGTGCATCACCGGATCGCCGGGCTGGATCTCCAGTCGGGCCGCGATTCGTGTATCGGCGGCACGAGGCTGCGACTCGTGCCGCCAGGTGCCGACCACGCCTTGGCGGGCGAGGACGGCCTCGGTGGGGGAGCCGTCGCCGGGTGCCACACGCTGGCGCCGCACCAGGACGGCCGGTGGCTCCTGGGACTTGACGTAGTAGCCGGCGCCCGGGCGCGCGAGTACGAGTCCTTCGTCGATCAGCACGGCGTAGGCCCGCTGGACCACGCCGGTCGAGACGCCGTGTTCGCGCTGAAGTGCACTGATGGACGGCATTCGATCGCCTGGCCGAAGCCGTCGGGAGGTGATGTGGCCGCGCAGGGCGTCCGCGACGTGCAGGTAAGAGGGTGTGTCGCTCACGCCTCGGCCTCCTCGCTCCGAAAGGTGCGTTGCGGCTGACACCGTAACGCTCACGGCGCTACTCTATCGATACGATTTCACCGTGCCGATAAGGGGAACGTCGGTGCAGATCAGCATGCGCACAAGCCTGCTCAAGGCCTCTCTAGGTCAAGCCGCTGGGGCTCCCGTGCGAGTCACCAAGGGGAAGGCCGGTCGTGTCCGGCTCTCAACGGCCGCTCCGGCCGACACCTCGTCCACGCAGTGGACAGAGGTGCTCGAAATCCTTCGGTCGGGCTGTGAGTGGGGCTCCACCGACGCCACGGGTGAGGTCATCGTCTGGGTCGAACTGGAGGACTTCAACATGATCGATGTGGGGGCCTGGTCATGACCGCTGCCGCCCGCCGGTCGGACTCGCCGACCGGCATCGTGATCCGCTTCGACGTGGGCAGGGCCGGGTGCTACGTCAGCGCCGAGTGCCAGCTCGATGCGCATTGGGCCTGTCCCGGCGGTATCCGGGAGGTGTCCAGGGCCGCCGTCGTGGTGTGTCTCTGCATGGAGCCGACGTGTGCGTGCGCTCGGCACCTCTCGGCGGGCGAGCGTTGATCCGGGCCGGTCGGCTCCGGCAGGAGCCGACCGGCCCGGCGATGGTCACCAGCCGCGCTCGCGCCACTCGTCGAGGTGGGGGCGTTCGGCGCCGAGGGTGGTGTCGTTGCCGTGGCCGGGGTAGACCCAGGCCTCGTCCGGGAGGGCGTCGAAGATCTTCTCGTTGACGTCCCGGAAGAGCGTCCGGAAGGCCTCCGGATCCCCCCAGGTGTTGCCGACGCCGCCCGGGAAGAGGCAGTCGCCGGTGAAGACGTGCGGGTGGCCCTGCGGGTCGTCGTAGACCAGCACGATGGCGCCCGGGGTGTGCCCGACCAGGTGCCGGACGGTCAGCTCGACGTCGCCGACCCGCAGCGTGGCACCGTCCGCGAGCAGCAGCTCGGTGGGCACCTCGATGCCCTCGGCGTCGTGCTCGCCGGCGGCGGTGCGGGCGCCCGTCACCGCGACCACCTCGGCGAGCGCGCCCCAGTGGTCGTGGTGCCGGTGGGTGGTGACCACCGTTTCGAGGTCGTCGCCCACGGTCTCCAGCAGCACCGGGGCGTCGGCGGCGGCGTCGATCAGCAGCTGCTCGTCGGTGGCCCGGCAGCGCAGCAGGTAGGCGTTGTTGTCGTACGGGCCGACGGCCACCTTGGTGATGATCAGGTGGGCCAGCTCGCGCACGTCCGGCGGTCCGCCGACCTTGACCGCTCCGTGGTAGGTCATGCCACTGCTCCTCGTCCGGCTACAGGGTTCAGGATCATCCTCGCGCCGTCAGCCCATGGGGGGAAGCTGGGGGAGCTCGGTGTCGGGGGTGCGGCGCAGGTCGGCGCCGTCGGAGCGGCCGGAGAGCCAGGCGGCGAGGGCGCGGACGGGGCCCTCGACGGTCGGGCCGGTCCCGGCCGAGGCGGCGCCGATCAGGGCGCGGTCCTCGGTGTCGTCGGCGACCAGCCGGACGGCGGGCAGGTCGTCGTCGCCGTTCAGGACAGTGGCGAGGCGACGGAACTGGGCCACCGCGAAGGACTCCGACCACTGCGCCGGGGCGTACCCGCCGTCCAGGTCGACGTGGTGGTACTCCAGCTCCAGCAGGCGCTTGTGCGGGATGTCGGAGGCCGGGAAGACGTAGCCGGTGCGATGCTTGACCGACGCCGTCCAACCCTCGTCGGTCAGCCGCGCGGCGGCCGCGGCGAAGCGCTCGTGCGAGTCGCGCAGGTCGGCGAGGTGGACCTCCAGCGCGCGGGGCGCGTCGCGCTCGATGTCGGCGTCGCGGGCCTCGTTGCTGGCGTACTGGGGGATGTCGGTGCCGGTGCGGGCGCCGTCGAGCAGGTTGACCAGGGAGTCGGCGTTGCGGGCGAGGTGGGCCAGCACGTGGCCGCGGGTCCAGCCGGGGAGCGCGGAGGGCTCGGCGACGGCCTCGGGCTTCAGCCCGGAGGCGGTCTCCAGCAGGCGTCGGGTGCTCTCCTCGACCTGGCCCAGCCAGGAGGCGGCGGCGGAGGCGGCGGACTGCGGGTCGGTCATCGAATCTGCCTTCGGTGGGAGCGGCGCGTTGCCCGCGGGGGGCCTCGCTCGTTGACCTGACGACGCTATCGCCGAATCCGGGCCCTGAGCAGGGGGTTTTTCGGTACGCGCACGGTACGGGCACGGACGGTCCCGGGGCGGGCCTCACTCGTTCGGGTGATCTCCGCTGGACAGAGTCGATATTCGAACGTCTGAGCTATAGGCTGGCTGCCGCATCCTGGAAGAAGTACCGAATCTCACCGCAAGCCCTCTCGCCCCGGAGAAAGGCGCCAGAAGCAGTGGCCGACCGCCTCATCGTCCGCGGTGCTCGCGAGCACAACCTCAAGAACGTCTCGCTCGACCTGCCCCGCGACTCCCTCATCGTCTTCACGGGCCTCTCCGGCTCCGGCAAGTCCTCGCTCGCCTTCGACACGATTTTCGCCGAGGGCCAGCGCCGCTACGTCGAGTCGCTGTCCTCCTACGCCCGCCAGTTCCTCGGGCAGATGGACAAGCCCGACGTCGACTTCATCGAGGGCCTCTCCCCGGCCGTCTCGATCGACCAGAAGTCGACCAACCGCAACCCCCGTTCGACCGTCGGCACCATCACCGAGGTCTACGACTACCTGCGCCTGCTGTTCGCCCGGATCGGCAAGCCGCACTGCCCGCACTGCGGCCGTCCGATCGCCAAGCAGTCGCCGCAGGCGATCGTGGACAAGGTGCTGGAGCTCTCCGAGGGCACCCGCTTCCAGGTGCTCAGCCCGGTGGTGCGCGAGCGCAAGGGCGAGTTCGTCGACCTCTTCGCCGACCTCCAGTCCAAGGGCTACTCCCGCGCCCGGGTGGACGGCGAGACGATCCAGCTCGCCGAGCCGCCGAAGCTCAAGAAGCAGGAGAAGCACACCGTCGAGGTGGTCATCGACCGCCTGACCGTCAAGGAGAGCGCCAAGCGGCGGCTCACCGACTCGGTGGAGACGGCCCTGCGGCTGTCGGGCGGCATGGTCGTGCTCGATTTCGTCGACCTCCCCGAGGACGACCCGGAGCGCGAGCGGATGTACTCCGAGCACCTCTACTGCCCGTACGACGACGTGTCGTTCGAGGAGCTGGAGCCGCGCTCGTTCTCCTTCAACTCGCCGTTCGGCGCCTGCCCGGACTGCTCGGGCCTGGGCAACCGGATGGAGGTCGACCCGGAGCTGGTCGTGCCGGACGTCGAGCGCTCGCTGGACGAGGGCGCGATCCACCCGTGGTCGGCCGGGCACGCCAAGGAGTACTTCCAGCGCCTGATCGACGCGCTCGCCGAGGAGCTCGGCTTCCGCACCGACATCCCCTGGGCCGGGCTGCCCGCCCGCGCCAAGAAGGCGCTGCTGTACGGGCACAAGCACCAGGTGCAGGTCCGCTACCGCAACCGCTTCGGCCGCGAGCGCTCGTACAGCACCGGCTTCGAGGGCGCCGTCCCGTTCATCCAGCGCCGGCACACCGAGGCGGAGAGCGACAGCAGCCGCGAGCGCTTCGAGGGCTACATGCGCGAGGTGCCCTGCCCGACGTGCCACGGCACCCGGCTCAAGCCGGTGGTGCTCGCGGTCACCGTCCAGGACAAGTCGATCGCCGACGTCTCGTCGATGTCGATCAGCGACTGCTCCGAGTTCCTGGGCGCGATGAAGCTCAACGCCCGGGACAAGCAGATCGCCGAGCGGGTCCTCAAGGAGGTCAACGAGCGGCTTCGCTTCCTGGTCGACGTCGGCCTGGACTACCTCTCGCTCGACCGCGCGGCCGGCACCCTGTCCGGCGGCGAGGCCCAGCGCATCCGGCTGGCCACCCAGATCGGCTCCGGCCTGGTCGGCGTGCTGTACGTGCTGGACGAGCCGTCCATCGGCCTGCACCAGCGGGACAACCACCGGCTGATCGAGACGCTGGTGCGGCTGCGCGACATCGGCAACACCCTGATCGTGGTCGAGCACGACGAGGACACCATCAAGACCGCGGACTGGGTGGTCGACATCGGCCCGGGCGCCGGTGAGCACGGCGGCAAGGTGGTGCACTCCGGCTCGCTGAAGGAGCTGCTCGGCAACGAGGAGTCGCTGACCGGCCAGTACCTCTCCGGCAAGCGGGCCATCCCGATCCCGGCCGCCCGCCGCGAGCGGGACAAGAAGCGCCAGCTGACCGTCCACGGCGCCCGCGAGCACAACCTCAAGGACGTCACGGTCGGCTTCCCGCTCGGCACCTTCACCGCGATCACCGGCGTCTCCGGCTCCGGCAAGTCGACGCTGGTCAACGACATCCTCTACACCCACCTCGCCCGGGAGCTGAACGGCGCCCGCAGCGTGCCCGGCCGGCACACCCGGATCACCGGCACCGACCAGGTGGACAAGGTCGTGCACGTCGACCAGTCGCCGATCGGGCGCACCCCGCGCTCCAACCCGGCCACCTACACCGGGGTGTTCGACCACGTCCGCCGGCTCTTCGCGGAGACGCAGGAGGCCAAGGTCCGCGGCTACCTGCCCGGCCGGTTCTCCTTCAACGTCAAGGGCGGCCGCTGCGAGAACTGCTCGGGCGACGGCACCATCAAGATCGAGATGAACTTCCTGCCGGACGTCTACGTGCCGTGCGAGGTCTGCCACGGCGCCCGGTACAACCGGGAGACGCTGGAGGTGCACTACAAGGGCAAGTCCATCGCCGAGGTGCTGGACATGCCGATCGAGGAGGCGCTGGCCTTCTTCGAGGCCGTCCCGGCGATCGCCCGCCACCTCAGGACGCTCAACGACGTCGGCCTCGGCTACGTCCGGCTCGGCCAGTCCGCGCCGACGCTCTCCGGCGGCGAGGCGCAGCGCGTCAAGCTCGCCTCCGAGCTGCAGAAGCGCTCCACCGGGCGGACGGTCTACGTCCTGGACGAGCCGACGACCGGCCTGCACTTCGAGGACATCAGCAAGCTGATCAAGGTGCTCAGCGGGCTGGTCGACAAGGGCAACACGGTGATCGTCATCGAGCACAACCTCGATGTGATCAAGACCGCCGACTGGGTCGTCGACATGGGCCCCGAGGGTGGCTCCGGCGGCGGCACGGTAGTCGCCGAGGGCACCCCGGAGCAGATCGCCGCCGTCCCGGAGAGCCACACCGGCAAGTTCCTGCGGGACATCCTGCCGAGCGACTTCGCGGACGCCCCGGCGGCCGCCCCCGCGAAGCAGGCCCCGGCGAAGAAGGCGGCACCGCGCAAGCGCGCCGCCGCGGCGAAGAAGTAGCCGGGGAAGCAGCGCCGTCCGCTCCCGCCGCTCCGTCCGCTCCCGGGCCCAGAACCCCGGGAGCGGACGGAGCGGCCGGGAGCGTGCGGCATAGACTTCCGTGGTCCCCCGCAGCAGCAGAACCGCAGCAGCAGAACCGTAGGAGCGCACCGATGTCCGAGGCCCCCGAGTCCAGCCCCACCGCCTCCCGCCGCACCCTGCTCTGCGGGGCCGCGGCCGTCCTGGCGGCCGGCGGCACCGTGGCTGTCTCCGGCTGCGGCTCCTCCTCTTCCTCCTCGTCCTCCGGCAGCAGCAGCGCCCCCAAGGGCCCGGTCGACCTCGGCCCGGCCTCGGCCGTGCCGGAGGGCGGCGGCAAGGTGTTCCGCGACCAGAAGATCGTGGTGACCCAGCCGACCGCCGGCCAGTACAAGGCGTTCAACGCCAGGTGCACCCACGCCGGCTGCATCGTGGACCAGGTGAAGAACCAGCAGATCCAGTGCCCCTGCCACGGCAGCCGGTTCGGCATCGCCGACGGCTCCGTGCAGGACGGCCCGGCCCCCTCCCCGCTCCCCGCCTACACCGTCACGGTCGAGGGCGGGAACCTCAAGGTGACCCCGAGCTGAAGCAGTTGACCCCCGTCGAGTCGATCTCCGCCCCGCTGCCCCTGCCCCACTCGGTACGGTGGACCCATGGCTGACCCGAGCACCTACCGCCCGGCGCCCGGCGCTATCCCGACCTCCCCGGGCGTCTACAGGTTCCGCGACGCCCACGGCCGGGTCATCTACGTCGGCAAGGCCAAGAGCCTGCGGCCGCGCCTGTCGTCCTACTTCCAGGACCTCGCCGGCCTGCACCCGCGCACCGCGACCATGGTCACCACCGCCGCCTCGGTGGAGTGGACCGTGGTCGGCACCGAGGTCGAGGCGCTCCAGCTGGAGTACTCCTGGATCAAGGAGTACGACCCCCGGTTCAACGTCAAGTACCGCGACGACAAGAGCTATCCGGAACTCGCCGTCACCCTCGACGAGGAGTACCCGCGGGTCCAGGTGATGCGCGGGGCGCACAAGAAGGGCGTGCGCTACTTCGGCCCGTACGGGCACGCCTGGGCGATCCGCGAGACGGTCGACCTGCTGCTGCGCGTCTTCCCCGTCCGTACCTGCTCCAACGGCGTCTTCAAGCGCGCCCGGCAGGTCGGCCGGCCCTGCCTGCTCGGCTACATCGGCAAGTGCGCCGCCCCCTGCGTCGGCAGGGTCTCGGCGGAGGAACACCGGGAGCTGGCCGAGGACTTCTGCGACTTCATGGCCGGGCGCACCGGCAACTACCTGCGCCGGCTGGAAGAGCAGATGCAGGAGGCCGCGGCCGAGCTGGAGTACGAGAAGGCGGCCCGGCTGCGGGACGACATCGGCGCCCTCAAGCGCGCGATGGAGAAGAACGCCATCGTGCTCGCCGACGCCACCGACGCCGACCTGCTGGCCGTCGCCGAGGACGAACTGGAGGCCGCCGTACAGATCTTCCACGTCCGCGGCGGCCGGGTGCGCGGCCAGCGCGGCTGGGTCACCGACAAGGTCGAGGACGTGGACACCGCCGGCCTGGTCGAGCACGCCCTCCAGCAGCTCTACGGCAGCGCCGGCCCGGACGAACGCGACGAGTCCGTCCCGCGCGAGGTGCTCGTCCCCGCCCTGCCCGAGCCGGTCGAGCCGGTGCGGGAGTGGCTGGGCGGCCTGCGCGGCAGCCAGGTCGACCTGCGCATCCCGCAGCGCGGCGACAAGAAGGACCTGATGGCCACCGTGCAGCGCAACGCCCAGCAGGCGCTCGCGCTGCACAAGACCAAGCGCGCCTCCGACCTCACCACCCGCAGCCGCGCCCTGCAGGAGATCGCCGACGCGCTGGAGTTGGACTCCGTCCCGCTGCGCATCGAGTGCTACGACATCTCCCACCTCCAGGGCGAGGACGTGGTCGCCTCCATGGTCGTCTTCGAGGACGGCCTGGCCCGCAAGAGCGAGTACCGGCGCTTCCAGATCAAGGGCTTCGAGGGCCAGGACGACGTCCGCTCGATGCACGAGGTGATCAGCCGCCGCTTCCGCCGCTACCTCCGGGAACGCGAGCAGACCGGCGAGTGGGCCGTCCCCGAGGAGGACGAGCCCGGCCCGGCCGGCGCGGCCCGGGACGAGGAGGGCCGCCCCAAGCGCTTCGCCTACCCGCCCCAACTGCTCGTGGTCGACGGCGGACAGCCGCAGGTCGCCGCCGCCAAGCGCGCCCTGGACGAACTCGGCATCGACGACGTCGCGCTGTGCGGCCTGGCCAAGCGCCTGGAGGAGGTCTGGCTGCCCGGCGAGGACGACCCGGTGGTGCTGCCCCGCTCCAGCGAGGGCCTCTACCTGCTCCAGCGGGTGCGCGACGAGGCCCACCGCTTCGCGATCGGCTATCAGCGCAACAAGCGTTCCAAGCGACTCACCGCCGGGGAGCTGGACTCCGTCCCGGGGCTCGGCGAGACTCGCCGCCAGGCGCTGCTCAAGCACTTCGGCTCGCTGAAGAAGCTCCGGGCCGCCACCGTGGACGAGCTCTGCGCGGTACCCGGCATCGGACGCCGCACCGCGGAAACTGTTGCGGCGGTGTTGTCGTCCCGTACACCCGCCGCACCCGCGGTCAACACCGCGACCGGCGAGATCATCGAGGACGGGGCTGACGAGCCGGTGGCAGCAGCACCCCAGACCGCACCATCCCAGGAGACGCCATGACGGCCGACGCCGCCCGTCAGCCGGTGTGCCCCGGCCCCGCCCGCCTGCCCGGGCCGGGGAAGGGCGGCCGTGCCCTGCGCGTTCTCCCCAGCAGAAAGACCGAGAGCGGGGAACCGAAGTGACCGTGTCAGACGTGGCCGAGAACGCGCCGGAGCTGGTGATCATCTCCGGCATGTCCGGAGCCGGCCGCTCCACCGCCGCCAAGTGCCTGGAGGACCTCGGCTGGTTCGTGGTGGACAACCTGCCGCCGGCCCTCATCCCGACCATGGTCGACCTGGGTGCCCGCTCCCAGGGCAACGTCGCCCGGATCGGCGTGGTCGTGGACGTCCGCGGCCGCCAGTTCTTCGACGACCTGCTCACCTCGCTGGACGAGCTGGAGAAGCGCGGCGTCCGGCTCCGGGTGGTCTTCCTGGACTCCTCCGACGAGGCGCTGGTGCGCCGCTTCGAGAGCGTGCGCCGCCCGCACCCGCTGCAGGCCGACGGCCGGATCGTGGACGGCATCGCCCAGGAGCGCGACCTGCTGCGCGACCTGCGCGGCGAGGCGGACCTGGTGATCGACACCTCCAACCTCAACGTGCACCAGCTGCGCGCCAAGCTGGACGCCCAGTTCGCCGACCACGACGAACCCGAGCTGCGCGCCACCGTGATGTCCTTCGGCTTCAAGTACGGCCTGCCGGTCGACGCCGACCTCGTGGTGGACTGCCGCTTCCTGCCCAACCCGCACTGGGTGCCCGAGCTGCGGGCCCGCACCGGCACCGACGCGGACGTCGCCGCGTACGTGTTCCAGCAGCCCGGAGCCAACGAGTTCCTGGACGGTTACGCGGAGCTGCTGCGCATCGTCACCGAGGGGTACCGGCGCGAGGGGAAGCGTTACATGACGCTTGCCGTAGGCTGCACCGGTGGCAAGCACCGCAGCGTCGCCATGTCCGAGCGTCTGACCAAGCGTCTCATCGCCGACGGAGTCGAGACGGTGCTGGTCCACCGTGACATGGGACGGGAGTAACCGCCGCATTCCCTGCCGGGCCCGCCGGCGGAGCGAGCGGCGGGCCGGAGGAACGCGAGGTGAGTGTGGCGGGATACGTGCCCGGGCGGCAGCCGCAGAACAGGACCGGTGACCGGGCGGGCAGCCCGGCCCGGCCCTTGGCGCCGAGCCGTCCGCGCAGCAGCCCCGCCAGGTCGAACCCGGCCCCGCGGATCACCGCGCTCGGCGGCGGCCAGGGCCTGTCGGCCTCGCTGTCCGCGCTGCGCCGGCTCACCAGCGACCTGACCGCCGTGGTCACCGTCGCCGACGACGGCGGCTCCAGCGGGCGGCTGCGCACCGAGCTGGGCGTGCTGCCCCCGGGCGACCTGCGCAAGGCGCTGGCCGCGCTGTGCGGGGACGACGAATGGGGCCGCACCTGGTCCGAGGTGATCCAGCAGCGCTTCACCGGCAACGGCGAGCTCGGCGGCCACGCCGTCGGCAACCTGCTGATCGTCGCGCTCTGGGAGAAGCTGGGCGACCCGGTGGCGGCCCTGGAGTGGGTCGCCCGGCTGCTCAACGTCCAGGGCCGGGTGCTGCCGATGTCGGCGGTGCCGCTGGACATCGAGGCGACCGTCCGCGGCCACGACCCGGCGCACCCCGGTACGGTGTCGGCGGTCCGCGGCCAGGCCAACGTCGCGGTGACCCCGGGCACCGTGCAGTCGATCCGGCTGCTGCCGGACGAGCCGCCGGCCGTCCCGGAGGCGGTCACCGCCGTCCGGGAGGCGGACTGGGTGGTGCTCGGCCCCGGCTCCTGGTTCACCAGCGTGCTGCCGCACCTGCTGGTGCCCGAGCTGGCCAAGGCGCTCACCGAGACCCGCGCCCGCCGCCTGCTCACCCTGAACCTGGCCCCCCAGCCCGGCGAGACCGAGGGCTTCACCCCGCAGCGCCACCTGGAGGTCATCGCCGACCACGCCCCGGAGCTCGCGGTGGATGCGATCCTGGTGGACGAGCGCGCCGTCACCGGCGGCGCCTTCGGCCAGGCGGACCTCGCCGGTCTGGAGAAGGCCGCCGAGCGGATGGGCGCCGCCCTGGTGCTCGGCTCGGTGGCCCGCACCGACGGCACGCCGCGACACGACCCCGAGCTGTTGGCGGCAGCGTACGACCGGATTTTCCGGACACATGGAAGGATCGGGCCATGGCGATGACTCCAGCGGTTAAGGACGAGATCAGCCGGCTCCCGGTCACCAGGGCCTGCTGTCGCAAGGCGGAGGTGTCGGCGATCCTGCGGTTCGCGGGCGGACTGCACATCGTGAGCGGCCGCATCGTGATCGAGGCCGAGCTGGACACCGGGTCGGCGGCCCGGCGGCTGCGCAAGGACCTCCTGGAGATCTTCGGGCACTCCTCCGACCTCGTGGTGATGGCCCCGGGCGGGCTGCGCCGCGGCAGCCGCTTCGTGGTCCGCGTCGTCAAGGACGGCGAGCTGCTCGCCCGCCAGACCGGACTGGTCGACGGGCGGGGCCGCCCGATCCGCGGTCTGCCCCCGGCGGTCGTCTCCGGTGCCACCTGCGACGCCGAGGCGGCCTGGCGCGGGGCCTTCCTGGCGCACGGCTCGCTCACCGAGCCGGGCCGCTCCTCCTCCCTGGAGATCACCTGCCCCGGCTCCGAGGCGGCGCTGGCCCTGGTCGGCGCGGCCCGCCGGCTCGGCATCCCGGCCAAGGCCCGCGAGGTGCGCGGGGTGGACCGAGTCGTCATCCGCGACGGTGACGCGATCGGTGCGCTGCTGACCCGCCTGGGCGCGCACGAGTCGGTGCTCGCCTGGGAGGAGCGCCGGATGCGGCGCGAGGTGCGGGCCACCGCCAACCGGCTCGCCAACTTCGACGACGCCAACCTGCGCCGCTCGGC
The DNA here is from genome assembly GCF_000716875.1 of Streptomyces novaecaesareae. Classification (GTDB taxonomy): domain Bacteria; phylum Actinomycetota; class Actinomycetes; order Streptomycetales; family Streptomycetaceae; genus Kitasatospora; species Kitasatospora novaecaesareae. The sequence continues at coordinate 53,354 of NZ_JNWQ01000010.1, forward strand.
CCGCGCCGCGGTGGCGGCCGGCGCCCGGGTGCAGCGCGCGCTGGAGATCCTCGGCGAAGAGGTGCCCGAGCACCTGGCCGCGGCCGGCCAGCTGCGGATGCAGCACAAGCAGGCCTCGCTGGAGGAGCTGGGCGCGCTCGCCGACCCGCCGCTGACCAAGGACGCGGTGGCCGGCCGGATCCGCCGCCTGCTGGCGATGGCCGACAAGCGCGCCTCCGAGCTCGGCCTGCCGAGCACCGAGGCCAGCCTGACCGACGAGATGGCGATGAACTGACGCTCACGGTCCGTGATGGCCGCCCCGAGCACTCGGCCCGGGCGAGAGGGCGAGTAACAGGCCGGCGCCCGGATTCCGGGCGCCGGCCGCCGTCGTTTCCGGACGGGCATCCGAAGGCGCCGGCAGCCCGAATTGGTAGAGACCAATGGTCCCGGGACCAACTGCCTGCCGAACCAGGGCCGGACGGCCCGAAAGCGGGTTTCAAGGGCGCCACGCCACGTCTCACGAGGTGGCGCGATGTGCCCTCCCAGGCCACGGAGGGGTAGGGTCATAGGCGGTCGGGGACTTCCCAAATCTCACCCCCGTCGGGCTCCGGCCCGGCGTACCTAACGAGGAGATCGGTTCGTGACGATCCGGGTAGGCATCAACGGCTTCGGCCGCATCGGCCGCAACTTCTTCCGCGCGGTCAAGGCCCAGGGCGCGGACATCGAGATCGTCGGTGTCAACGACCTCACCGACACGAAGACCCTGGCTCACCTGCTCAAGTACGACACCACCCTGGGTACCTTCCCGGGCGAGGTCTCGCACACCGAGGACAGCATCACCGTCGACGGCCACACCTTCAAGGTGACCGCCGAGCGTGACCCGGCCAACCTTCCGTGGGCCGCCCTGGGCGCCGACATCGTCGTCGAGTCCACCGGCATCTTCACCAAGGCCGAGGCCGCGAAGAAGCACCTCGCCGCCGGCGCGAAGAAGGTCATCATCTCGGCGCCCGCCACCGACGAGGACGTCACCATCGTCCTGGGTGTCAACGACGAGAAGTACGACGCCGCCAACCACCACATCATCTCCAACGCCTCCTGCACCACCAACTGCGTGGCGCCGATGGCCAAGGTGCTGAACGAGAGCTTCGGCATCGTCAAGGGTCTGATGACCACCGTCCACGCGTTCACCAACGACCAGGTGACCCTGGACTTCCCGCACAAGGACCTGCGCCGTGCTCGTGCGGCCTCGCAGAACATCATCCCGACCTCGACCGGTGCCGCCAAGGCGACCGCCCTGGTCCTGCCGGAGCTGAAGGGCAAGCTGGACGGCACCTCGCTGCGCGTCCCGGTCCCGACCGGCTCCATCACGGACCTGGTCGTCACCCTGGAGCGCGACGTCACCAAGGACGAGGTCAACGCGGCCTTCCAGAAGGCCGCCCAGGAGGGCCCGCTCAAGGGCATCCTGGCCTACACCGAGGACCCGATCGTGTCGTCGGACATCGTCAACGACCCGGCCTCCTGCATCTTCGACAGCCAGCTCACCATGGTCCAGGGCAACCAGGTCAAGGTGCTCGGCTGGTACGACAACGAGTGGGGCTACTCGAACCGCGTCGTCGACCTGGTCACCCTCGTCGGTGGGCAGCTCTGACGCAGTGGGAGCTGACGTGATGTAGGGGCGAGGGCCCGGACGGCGCACCGCCGACCGGGCCCTCGTTCCGCGCTTCCAGTACTTTCCAGGCGGCCCCTGCGCCGTGCCGCCTCTGCGCATCAACCATCTCCCCAGGAGAACCGAATCCCCGTGAAGACCATCGAAGACCTCGAAGTCGCCGGCAAGCGCGTGTTCGTCCGCGCCGACCTGAACGTTCCGCTGTCGGACGGCAGGATCACCGACGACGGCCGGATCCGCGCCGTCGCCCCGACCATCGCCAAGCTCGTCGAGCGCGGCGCCAAGGTCGTCGTCGCCTCGCACCTCGGCCGTCCCAAGGGCGAGCCGGACCCGCAGTTCTCCCTCGCGCCGGTGGCCGCCCGCCTCGGTGAGATCCTCGGCAGGCCGGTCGCCTTCGCCGCCGACACCGTGGGCCAGAGCGCCCGGGACGCCGTGGCCGCGCTGGCCGACGGCGAGGTCGCGCTGCTGGAGAACCTGCGCTTCAACGCCGGTGAGACCAGCAAGGACGACGCCGAGCGCAAGGCCTTCGCCGAGCAGCTGGCCGCCTTCGCCGACCTGTACGTCGGCGACGGCTTCGGCGCCGTGCACCGCAAGCACGCCTCGGTCTACGACCTGCCCGGCCTGCTGCCGCACGCCGTCGGCGACCTGATCGCCACCGAGGTGTCGGTGCTCAAGCGCCTCACCGAGGAGGTCGAGCGCCCGTACGTGGTCGTGCTCGGCGGCTCCAAGGTCTCCGACAAGGTCGGCGTGATCGACAACCTGCTCGGCAAGGCCGACCGCATCCTGATCGGCGGCGGCATGGCGTACACCTTCCTGTACGCGCTGGGCAACGAGGTCGGCATCTCGCTGCTGCAGAAGGACCAGGTCGACACCGTCCTGGAGTACCTGGAGCGGGCGAAGCGGAACGGCGTCGAGTTCGTTCTGCCGGTGGACGTCGCGGTCTCCGCGTCCTTCCCCGACACCAAGACCCACGCGCCGGTGCAGGACTTCGAGGTCGTCGACGCGGACAAGATCCCCGCCGACAAGGAGGGCCTGGACATCGGCCCGAAGACCCGCGAGCTGTTCGCCTCGAAGCTGGCCGACGCCAAGACGGTGTTCTGGAACGGCCCGGTGGGCGTCTTCGAGCACCCGACCTTCGCCGAGGGCACCAAGGCCGTCGCCCAGGCCCTGGTCGACAGCGACGCGTTCACCGTGGTCGGCGGCGGCGACTCCGCCGCGGCCGTCCGCATCCTCGGCTTCGACGAGAACGCCTTTGGACACATCTCGACCGGCGGTGGCGCGAGCCTCGAGTACCTGGAGGGCAAGACCCTCCCCGGTCTCGCCGCCCTGGAAGGCTGAAAGCATGACTGAGCGTCTCCCGCTGATGGCGGGCAACTGGAAGATGAACCTCAACCACCTTGAGGCCATCCAGCACACCCAGAAGCTGGCCTTCGCGCTGGCCGACAAGGACTACGAGGCCGTCGAGGTCGCCGTCCTGGTGCCGTTCACCGACCTGCGGTCGGTGCAGACCCTGGTCGACGGCGACAAGCTGAAGATCAAGTACGGCTCGCAGGACATCTCGCGGCACGACTCCGGTGCCTACACCGGCGAGGTCTCCGGCCCGATGCTGGCCAAGCTCAAGTGCACCTACGCGGTGATCGGCCACTCGGAGCGCCGCCAGTACCACGGCGAGGACGAGGAGATCGTCAACGCCAAGGTGAAGGCCGCCTACCGGGCCGGGATCACCCCGATCCTGTGCATCGGCGAGCCACTGGACATCCGCAAGGCCGGCACCCACGTCGAGTACACCCTGGCGCAGCTGGACGGAGCCCTGGCGGACGTCCCGGCGCACCAGGCCGAGACCGTCGTCGTCGCCTACGAGCCGGTCTGGGCGATCGGCACCGGCGAGGTGGCCACCCCGGAGGACGCGCAGGAGGTCTGCGCCGCCATCCGCAAGCGGATCGCCGAGCTGTACGACGCCGAGCTGGCCGACAAGGTCCGTGTGCTGTACGGCGGTTCGGTCAAGTCGTCGAGCGCGGCCGGCCTGATGGCCAAGCCCGATGTCGACGGCGGCCTGATCGGCGGCGCCTCGCTGGACGCCGACGAGTTCGTCAAGATCGTGCGCTACCGTGAGCAGGCAGTAGGCTAACGCCGCCGCAGCAACGTAGGCTTTGGGGCCGGACCGCCGTACGCGGCCCGGCCCCTTCGCCGAAGATACGAGAGAGTTGGTCCCGTCGTGGTTCTCGGGTTCTCGATTGCCCTGATCATCTTCAGTCTGCTGATGATCCTGCTGGTGCTGCTGCACAAGGGGAAGGGCGGCGGCCTGTCGGACATGTTCGGCGGTGGCGCGATGTCCACCGGCGGTGGCTCCGCGGTGGCCGAGCGCAACCTGGACCGCATCACCATCGTGGTCGGCCTGGGCTGGTTCGCCTGCATCATCGTGCTCGGCCTGCTGCTGAAGTACAAGGGCTGACACAAGCCTGACGCCCCGTCGCCCGAGCGCCTATCCTGGGACGGTCGGGGGCGGAGGCGATGGTGGCGGTGGCTTAACTCCTGCTTACACTAGGACGACTTTCGCCACCGACGCGCACCGCGGCGGGTCGGCGCACCAGTACGCAGGGAGTCAGACCGTGGCAAGTGGCAACGCCATCCGTGGCAGCAGGGTCGGGGCCGGCCCGATGGGCGAGGCGGAGCGCGGCGAGTCCGCCCCGCGCAACCGGATCTCCTTCTGGTGCGCGAACAAGCACGAGACCCGGCCGAGCTTCGCCGCCGAAGCGGCGATCCCGGACACCTGGGACTGCCCGCGCTGCGGCTTCCCGGCCGGGCAGGACCAGCACAACCCGCCGGCGCCCTCGCGCAACGAGCCCTACAAGACGCACCTCGCCTACGTCCGTGAGCGGCGCACCGACGCGGACGGCGAGGCGATCCTGGCCGAGGCTCTGGCGAAGCTGCGCGGCGAGATCTGACAGCGCGGGCGAGCGGCCGGCGCGGGCGAGCCGAAGGGGCGCGCCGGAACCGGGCCGAGCCGCCGTACGAAGCGGAGAAGGGCGCCACCGTCGAGTGACGGTGGCGCCCTTCGGCGTTCGCGGGCTCTCGTGGGCTCCTAGGCGGAGGCCGGCGGGTAGAGCTGCGGCGGGATCCGCTCCGCGGCGGCGCGGTCCAGCAGCCACAGGGTGCGGCTGCGGCCGTACGCGCCGGAGGCGGGCGCCTGGAGCTCGCCGGGGCCGGACAGGGCCAGCGCCACCGCGCCCGCCTTGTCCTCGCCGGCGGCCAGCAGCCAGACCTCACGGGCCGTCCGGATCGCCGGGAGGGTGAGCGAGATCCGGGTCGGCGGGGGCTTGGGGGCCCCGCGCACGCCGACCACCGTCCGCTCGGCCTCCCGCACGCCCGGGTGCTCGGGGAAGAGCGAGGCGACGTGGGTGTCCGGGCCGACCCCGAGCAGCAGCACGTCGAAGGCCGGGACGCCGAGCCGGTCGCCCGGCCCGGCCGCCTTCGCCAGCTCCTCGGCGTAGCGGGCCGCGGCGGCCTCCACGTCCGAGCCGTCCACCCCGTCCGAGGCGGGCATCTCGTGCACCCGCGCCGGGTCGAGCGGGACGGCGTCCAGCAGCTCGGCGCGGGCCTGGACGGCGTTGCGGTCCGGGTCGGCGGCGGGCACGAAGCGCTCGTCGCCCCACCAGAGGTCCAGACGCGCCCAGTCGACCGCGTCGCGCGCCGGGGAGGCGGCGATTGCGGCCAGCAGGGCGTTGCCGTTGCGGCCGCCGGTGAGCACCACCGAGGCGGTGCCGCGGGCGGCCTGGGCGTCCACGATCCGGGTGATCAGCCGGGCTGCGGCCGCCTGGGCCATCAGCTCCTTGTCCCGGTGGACGACCAGCTGCGGGGTCGCGTTGGTCATGCGCCGTCCTTGCCGGCGCGCTTGCCGGCGGCCTTCTTCGCGGGCTTCTTCTCCGCGGCGTCCGCGGTGTCCGCAGTGACCCGGTCCTGGGCGGCCACGGCCGCCTCGGTGACCTCGTGGGCGATCCGCTCGGCCGCCGCCGTCTCGGCGTTGGCCGGCTCGTGCAGCCGCTCGACGGGCGTGCGCACGGCCGTCGCGTAGATGTCGTCCGGGTCCAGGCGGCGCAGCTCCTCGGCGATCAGCTCCGAGGTCTCGCGCCGCTTGAGCGCCACCTGGCGGTCCGGCGAGCCGGGCATGGAGAGCGTGCCCATCAGGCCGTCCGGGCGGTCCAGGGTGATGTCCCCGTCCTTGGTGCGCAGGTGCACCGCGGTGATGCCTGGGCCACCGGTGACGACCCGCTCGACCGGCACGTGCAGCCGGTTGGTCAGCCAGAGGCCGAGCAGCTCGACGCTGGGGTTGTAGGACTCGCCCTCGACCATCGCGGAGACGATCCGGGACGGCCGCTGGTCCAGCGCGGCGGCCAGCATCGAACGCCAGCCGGTGATCCGGGTCCAGGCCAGGTCGGTGTCGCCCGGGGTGTAGCTCTCGGCCCGCTGGGCGAGCTGGCCGACCGGGGACTCGGCGGTGACGGCGTCGGTGATCCGGCGCTGGGCGAGCGAGCCCAGCGGGTCCTGCGCCGGGTGCAGCGGCGCGTTGTCCGGCCACCAGACGACGACCGGGGCGTCCGGCAGCAGCAGCGGCAGGACCACCGACTGGGCGTGCGCGGCGAGTTCGCCGTGCATGCGCAGGATGACCGTTTCGCCGGAGCCGGCGTCCGAGCCGACCAGGATCTCCGCGTCCAGGCGGGTCTCGGCGCGGGCCCGGGGCGAGCGCCCGGCGCGCTTGATCACCGCGAGGGTGCGCATCGGGTGCTCGCGGGAGGCGTCGTTGGCGGCCTTGAGGGCGTCGTAGGCGCTGCCCTCGTCGGTCACGATCACCAGGGTGAGCACCATGCCGGCGGCGGTGGAGCCGCTGGTCCGGCGCGCCTCCATGAGCGCGGCGTTGATCTTGCTGGACGTCGTTTTGGTGAGGTCGATCTTCATGGTCGGCGCCAGCTCCTGCCGTCTCGTGCGAGCATCTCGTCCGCCTCGATGGGGCCCCAGGTCCCCGCCGCGTACTGGGCGGGCTTGCCGTGGCTGTCCCAGTACCTCTCGATCGGGTCGAGGATCTGCCAGGAGAGCTCGACCTCCTGGTGGCGCGGGAACAGGTTGGCGTCGCCGAGCAGCACGTCGAGGATGAGCCGCTCGTACGCCTCCGGGCTGGACTCGGTGAAGGACTCGCCGTAGGCGAAGTCCATCGTGACGTCCCGGACCTCGAAGGAGGTGCCCGGCACCTTGGAGCCGAACCGCACCGTCACGCCCTCGTCCGGCTGGACCCGGATGACCAGGGCGTTCTGCCCCAGCTCCTCGGTCGCGTAGGAGTCGAAGGGCAGGTACGGGGCGCGCTGGAAGACGACCGCGATCTCGGTGACCCGGCGGCCCAGGCGCTTGCCGGTGCGCAGGTAGAACGGGACGCCCGCCCAGCGGCGGTTGTTGATCTCCAGCTTGATGGCCGCGTAGGTGTCGGTCTTGGACTCCGGGTCGATACCGTCCTCGTCCAGGTAGCCGGCGACCTCCTCGCCGCCCTGCCAGCCGGAGGCGTACTGGCCGCGCACGGTGTGCCGGCCGAGGTCGGCCGGGAGCTTGACGGCGCTGAGCACCTTGAGCTTCTCGGCCACCAGTGCCTTCGGGTGGAAGGACGCCGGCTCCTCGATGGCGGTGAGCGCCATCAGCTGGAGCAGGTGGTTCTGGATGACGTCACGGGCGGAGCCGATGCCGTCGTAGTAGCCGGCCCGGCCGCCGATGCCGATGTCCTCGGCCATGGTGATCTGCACGTGGTCGACGTACGAGCGGTTCCAGATCGGCTCGAACATCTGGTTGGCGAAGCGCAGCGCCAGGATGTTCTGGACCGTCTCCTTGCCCAGGTAGTGGTCGATCCGGAAGACCTCGTCCCGGGGGAAGACCTCGTGGACGACCTTGTTGAGCTCCTGTGCGCTCTCCAGGTCGTGGCCGAAGGGCTTCTCGATGACGGCGCGGCGCCAGGAGCCCTGCGGCGGGTCGGCCAGGCCGTGCTTCTTGAGCTGCTGGACGACGGTCGGGAAGAACTTCGGCGGGACGGACAGGTAGAAGGCGAAGTTGCCGCCGGTGCCCTGGGCCTTGTCCAGCTCCTCGATGGTCTCGCGCAGCTTGTCGAAGGCCTCGTCGTCGTCGAAGGTGCCGTGGATGAAGCGCATGCCCTTGGCGAGCTGCTGCCAGACCTCCTCCCGGAACGGGGTGCGGGCGTGGTCACGGACGGCGTCGTGGACCTCCTTGGCGAAGTCCTCGTCGTCCCACTCGCGGCGGGCGAAGCCGACGAGGGAGAAGCCCGGCGGAAGCAGACCGCGGTTGGCCAGGTCGTAGATGGCCGGCATCAGCTTCTTGCGGGACAGGTCGCCGGTGACCCCGAAGATGACCAGACCGGACGGCCCCGCGATGCGCGGGAGCCGTCGGTCCGAGGGGTCACGAAGCGGGTTGACGGGGGTGGGCGGGAGGTCGTCCGTGTCCGAATCCGATGTCAACTCTGGGAAATCAGTGCTCACTTGATGGGCTCCGCTTTCGTGCGCTGGCTGTGAGCAGGGGTCACTTCTCGTCGGCGAAGGCGGCGAGCGAGGCGGTGACGGTGTCGAGCAGCTCGTTCCAGGACTGCTCGAACTTCTCGACGCCCTCGTCCTCCAGGACCTGGACGACGTCGTCGTAGTCCACGCCGGCCGCGGCGATCGCGTCCAGCACGGCCTTGGCGTCGGCGTAGTTGGGGACGATGGTGTTGCCGGTGACCACGCCGTGGTCGCCGGTGGCGTCCAGGGTGGCCTCGGGCATCGTGTTGACGGTGCCGGGGGCGACCAGCTCGGTGACGTACAGGGTGTCCGGCAGGGCCGGGTCCTTGACGCCGGTGGAGGCCCACAGCGGGCGCTGCGGCTTGGCGCCGGCGGCCTCCAGGGAGCGCCAGCGGGCGTTGCCGGCGGTCTTGCCGTCGACGCTGCCGAAGACCTCCTCGTACGCCTGGTAGGCGAGGCGGGCGTTGGCCAGGGCGGCCTTGGAACGCAGGTTCTTGGCGTCGCCGCCGATCTTGTCCAGGCGCTTGTCGATCTCGGTGTCCACGCGGGAGACGAAGAAGGAGGCGACGGACTCGATCTGGGAGAGGTCCAGGCCCTTGGCCTTGGCGGCCTCCAGGCCGGTCAGGTAGGCGTCGATGACGGCCTTGTAGCGCTCCAGCGAGAAGATCAGCGTGACGTTGACGCTGATGCCCAGGCCGATGACCTCGCTGATCGCGGGCAGGCCGGCCTTGGTGGCGGGGATCTTGATGAAGACGTTCGGGCGGTCGACCAGCCACCACAGCTGCTTGGCCTCGGCCACGGTGGGGGCGGTCTCGTGCGCCAGGCGCGGGTCGACCTCGATGGAGACCCGGCCGTCGCGGCCGTTGGAGGCGTCGTAGACCGGGCGCAGCACGTCGGCCGCGTCGCGCACGTCCGAGGTGGTGATCATGCGGATCGCCTCGTCGGTGGTGACCTTGCGGACGGCGAGGTCGCGCAGCTGGCTGTCGTAGGAGGAGTCGCCGCTGCCGGCGATGGCCTTCTGGAAGATGGTCGGGTTGGTGGTGACACCCACCACGTGCTTGCTCTGCACCAGCTCGGCCAGGTTGCCGGAGTTCAGTCGCTTGCGGCTGAGGTCGTCCAGCCAGATCGCAACGCCTTCGTCGCTGAGGCGCTTCAGTGCGTCAGTCATGGTGCTTCAGTCCTTCGTCTTCTTCTGCTTCGTGGGGTAGTCAGAGGGGCCGGGCCGTCGACGTGCGGGTCTCGGGCCCGGCCCGGGAACTGCTAGCGGTTGACGGCTTCGAGGGAGCGCAGGGCGTTGTGGGCCTCGGCCACCACGCGCTCGGCGGTGATGCCGAACTCCTCGAAGAGCACCTTGTAGTCGGCGGAGGCGCCGAAGTGCTCCAGCGAGACGATCCGGCCGTGGTCGCCGACCAGCTCGCGCCAGCCCTGGGCGATGCCGGCCTCGACGGAGACCCGGGCCTTGACCGACGGCGGCAGCACGCTGTCGCGGTAGGCCTGGTCCTGCTCCTGGAACCACTCGAACGACGGCATCGAGACCACGCGGGTCGCGATGCCCTCGGCCTCCAGGACCTCGCGGGCCTTGACGGCCAGCTGGACCTCGGAGCCGGTGCCGAGCAGGATCACCTGAGGGGCCCCGGTGGAGGCCTCGGCCAGGATGTAGCCGCCCTTCGCGGTGCCCTCGGCGGAGCCGAAGACCTCGCGGTCGAAGGTCGGGACGCCCTGGCGGGTGAGGGCCAGGCCGACCGGGCCGGGGTGGCTGGTGTGGCGCTCGACGATGGTGCGCCAGGCGACGGCCGTCTCGTTGGCGTCGGCCGGGCGGACCATGGCCAGGCCCGGGATGGCGCGCAGCGAGGCCATGTGCTCGACCGGCTGGTGGGTCGGGCCGTCCTCGCCGAGGCCGATCGAGTCGTGCGTCCAGACGTACGTCACCGGCAGCTTCATCAGCGCGGCCAGGCGGACGGCCGGGCGCATGTAGTCGGCGAAGACCAGGAAGGTGCCGCCGTACACACGGGTCCTGCCGTGCAGTGCGATGCCGTTCATGGTCGAGCCCATGGCGTGCTCGCGGATGCCGAAGTGGATCGTCCGGCCGTACGGGGAGGCCGACTTCAGCGGGTTGCCGTCGGGGAGGAAGGAGCTCTCCTCGTCGATGGTGGTGAGGTTGGACTCGGCGAGGTCGGCCGAGCCGCCCCACAGCTCCGGGATCACCGCGCCGATCGCCTTGAGGGTGTCGCCGGAGGCCTTGCGGGTGGCGACGTCCTTGCCGGCCGGGAAGGAGGGGATGGCCTTCTTCCAGCCCTCGGGCAGCTCGCCGGCCTCGATGCGGTCGAACTCGGCGGCGCGCTGCGGGTCGGCGGCGCGCCATGCCTCGAAGGACTGCTGCCACTGGTCGCGGGCGGCCTTGCCGCGCTTGATGACCTCGCGGGCGTGCCCGATGACCTCGTCGCTGACCTCGAAGGTCTTCTCCGGGTCGAAGCCCAGGACCTTCTTGGTGGCGGCGATCTCGGCGGCGCCGAGCGCGGAACCGTGCGCCTTGGCGGTGTTCTGGGCGTCCGGGGCCGGCCAGGCGATGATCGTGCGCATCGCGATCATCGACGGGCGGGAGGTCTCGGCCTTGGCCGCGGCCAGCGCCTCGGCCAGGGCGACCACGTCGATGTCGCCGTTGGCCTTCGGGGTGACGCGCTGGACGTGCCAGCCGTACGCCTCGTAGCGCTTGAGGACGTCCTCGGAGAAGGCCGTCTCGGTGTCGCCCTCGATCGAGATGTGGTTGTCGTCGTAGACGGCGACCAGGTTGCCCAGCTGCTGGTGGCCGGCCAGCGACGAGGCCTCGGCGGAGATGCCCTCCTCCAGGTCCCCGTCGGAGACGATGGCCCAGATGGTGTGGTCGAACGGGGACTCGCCGGCCGGGGCCTCCGGGTCGAACAGGCCGCGCTCGTAGCGGGCGGCCATCGCCATGCCCACCGCGTTGGCGATGCCCTGGCCGAGCGGGCCGGTGGTGGTCTCCACCCCGGCGGTGTGGCCGTGCTCGGGGTGGCCGGGGGTGCGGCTGCCGGCGACCCGGAAGGCCTTGAGGTCGTCCAGCTCCAGGCCGTAGCCCGAGAGGTACAGCTGGGTGTAGAGGGTCAGGCTGGTGTGTCCGGGGGAGAGGACGAAGCGGTCGCGGCCGACCCAGGCCGGGTCCGTCGGGTCGTGGCGCAGGAACCGCTGGAAGATCAGGTACGCAGCCGGGGCCAGCGACATGGCCGTCCCGGGGTGTCCGTTTCCGACCTTCTGGACGGCGTCCATCGCGAGGACTCGCGCGGTGTCAACCGTGCGCTCATCCAGATCGGTCCACTCGAATGCGTTCGTCGGCGCAGTGCTCACCCTGTCTCAGGGCTCCTTCCATATTGAAGAGTGACCCCGTGAATGGGGACCGGGTCGGCCACGGCGCTGTGGGCCCGACGCTGGGTGGTGCCGGTCACGGAGGGTAGATCCCGCTTCTGCGTGCGAGCCTACCGTCCGGGCCGGGGATCACCCTCCGTGCTGAGACAACCGGGATTTCCGCATGGTGATTCCCACTAGGCCGGTATGACTGCTTTTGTCCAAGGCTCTCCTGTTTCGTGGCCCGCCGCCGCCCCGGTGGTCAGGACGGGGGAGCGGGGGCGCGCCGAAGCGGCTTCGTGCGTTCAACCGACTCCTCCCAGGAGATGCACCGGCCGTCGGTCCGAGGAGCGGCAGGTCCTGGGCCTCTAGGGCGCCCGACTTTCGTGGCGCTCTGTGGATCAGTGCTGACTCTCCGTATTGATCTCTGTGGTTGCTTGAACTATGGTGCGGGTCGTGAAGATCGTGGTACGGGTGAAGCTGGAGCCGTCGGCCTACCAGGCCGATGCACTCGCCGCCACCTTGCGCGCGTGCAACCGTGCGGCGAACCACGTCTCCGAGGTCGCGTTCCGGACGGGGGAGAAGCGGCGCAACGGTCTCCAGTCGATGGTGTACCGGCAGGTCAAGGAGGATTTCGACCTGTCGGCACAACCGGCGGTGCGGGTGGTGAAGAAGGTTTGCGACGCATATGCGACGTTGAAGGCGAACGTCAGAGCCGGGAATCTCGGCCTGAAGGGGTCGAAGCGCAGGAACAAGGCGGAGGCGAAGCCGATTTCCTTCCGTGAGGATGCGGCGCAGGCGTTCGACGACCGCTGCCTTTCGTGGCAGGCGGCGAAACGTACCGTGTCGATCTGGACGACTGCCGGGCGGTTGAAGGGCATCCGGTTCGCGTGCTCCGAGGACGCGGCGAAGATGATTGCCGATCACCGGCAGGGCGAATCCGATCTCTTGTTCCGCGACGGAGCTTGGTACCTGTTCGCGACCTGCGATGTTTCCGTTCCCGCGCCATACGAGCCCACTGACTGGATTGGCGTGGACCTCGGGATCGTGAACATTGCCACTACCTCGGACGGAAAGGTCCTGTCAGGGCGCCGCCTGGAGCGCTACCGCAAGCGCATGCGAACCAACGTCGCCAAACTCCAGGCCAAGCGCACCAAGTCCGCCAAGCGCCGGTTGAAGGCCCTGCGCCGCCGTGAGCAGCGCTTCGCCACCGACACCAACCACTGCATATCCAAGACCATCGTCAAGACCGCTGAACGCACCTCGCGCGGGATCGCCCTGGAAGACCTGACAGGTATCCGTGAGAGGGTCAAGGCCAAGCACGACCAGCGGTACCGCCTCCACTCCTGGGCATTCGCTCAGCTCGGAGCATTCGTGGAGTACAAGGCTCAGCGCGCCGGAGTACCCGTCGTGCGCGTCAACCCGGCCCACACCTCCCGCCAGTGCTCCGCCTGCTGGCACACCCACAAGCAGAACAGAGTGGATCAGGCCACGTTCGCGTGCCGCGCATGCGGCATGACCATGCACGCGGACGTCAACGGCTCCCGCAACATCCGCCACCGCGCGGCTGATGCGTGGCAGCGGGGCAAAGTCAACTGCCCCACCAGCGCACCGTAGAGCGCTGGTCAGACGCGGTGACCGCTGACGGGGCAACTCGTCAGGCACATGGTTAACCGCAAGCCCGGCCCTTTGGGCCGGGTGGTTGACCCAGTCGGTTCACCCGGGGCGTGCGATCCGCCTCGCCGGGGGACCCCGGAGCCGGTTGGGATGTATGGAGCGTCTATGGTGTCGTGGTACGCGCAGAGCGGACGATTCGGGACCCTTCGTTCCTGTGGACGCCTGCGAGGATTCATCTTCAGTTGGGGTGTTAGTGACCGCCGTCGAAACCCGTCCCGCCGGGGTCACCGGGGCGACTCCTGCACAACACCGGCCGCTCGGGGCCCGTGTCGGCGCCTTCGTCGCACTGACCAAGCCCCGGATCATCGAGCTGCTGCTGATGAGCACCGTGCCGGTGATGTTCCTGGCCCAGCAGGGTGTGCCGAACATGCTGCTGGTGCTGAAGGTCGTGATCGGCGGCTACCTCTCGGCGGGCGGCGCCAACGCCCTCAACATGTACATCGACCGCGACATCGACGCGGTGATGTCGCGCACCGAGCGGCGGCCGATCGTCACCGGGATGGTGTCGCCGCGCGAGGCGCTGGTGTTCGGCATCGTGCTCGCGGTCGTGTCGACCCTGCTGCTGGGCTTCGGGGTCAACTGGCTCTCCTCCGGACTGGCCCTGGGCGCGCTGCTGTTCTACGTGTTCGTCTACACGCTGGGGCTCAAGCGGCGCACCTCGCAGAACATCGTCTGGGGCGGCATCGCCGGCTGCATGCCGGTGCTGGTCGGCTGGTCCTCCGTCACCAACTCGGTGTCCTGGGCGGCCGTGGTGCTCTTCCTGGTGGTGTTCTTCTGGACGCCGCCGCACACCTGGGTGCTGTCGATGAAGGTGCGCGACGACTACCTGCGGGCCGGCGTGCCGATGCTGCCGGTCATCAAGGGCAACGTGGCGGTCGGCAAGCAGGTCGTCGCCTACTCCTGGGTCATGGTGGCGGTCTCGCTGGCGCTGTGGCCGCTCGGGCACATGAGCTGGCTGTACCCGGTCGCCGCGGTGGTGCTGGGCGCGGCCTGGCTGCGCGAGGCGCACGCGCTGTACGCGCGGGCCAAGGCCGGGGTCGTGGGCGCCAAGCTCAAGGAGATGCGGCTGTTCCACTGGTCGATCACCTACCTGTCGCTGCTGATGGTGGTGTGCGCGGTCGACCCGTTCGTGAAGTAGCGGCTTGATGCACGGAAGAGCCCCGGTCCTTTTGGGCCGGGGCTCCTTCGCGTTCGGGGCCTTTCGCGTTCGGGGCCTTCCGCGTTCAGCGGGTGGGGAGCTCGGAGGGGCCGACGTGGCCGTCCAGCCAGTCCCGCAGCGGCTGGGAGGCGTGCAGGAAGCCGGTGATCCGGGTGTAGGCGGTGCGGGTGCCCAGCCACTTCGCGGGCTCCCACTCCTGCCAGGCCACCAGGCCCTTGTGGCGCAGCAGCTCGATCCGGGGGTGGTCCTTGGGGTAGCCGCGCGGGGCCGACTTGAGGGAGTCCCGGCCGAAGACCTGCGGGCCGTCCTTCTCCACCCGGGCGATCACCCGCACCAGCTCGGCGCCGCCGACCTCCTCGGCGACGGCGACGCGGTAGCGCTCCAGCTGGTCCGGGGCGAGGACGTACATGCCGTTGCCGCAGGCCAGGCCGTCGGCGGAGAGCTGGATGTAGCCGCCGCCCTCCAGGTGCGCGCCGATGTGCGTCTTGTACGGGGACTTGTCGGCGCTGAACCGGACGTCGCGGTTCGGGCGGAAGATCTTCCCCGGCCCGAACTCCGGCTCCAGCTCGGCGAGCAGCCGCTCCATCGGGGCCCGTACGACGTCGTCGTACTGCTCCTTGTGGGCCTGCCAGAAGGTCTTGGAGTTGTCGGCCTCCAGGTGCTCGTAGAAGTCGAGCGCCTCGGTCGGCCAGCCTTGGAACGTCACTCCTCCAGTATGTGTCCCGGTGCACAGGACGCTCCCGTCGCCAGGGTGTCTACCGGTGGGTAGCATGCGGGCATGAGCAGCGCAGAGACCGCCACCGCCGCCGCGCCGGACGCCCGTACCGAGCGCCGCGCCAAGCGCATCGCCAAGAACCTCACCAGCTTCGCCCGGCAGCACGGGGGCAGCGCCGACGCGGTCGTCGAGTACGTCGGCGCCGTGGCCACCCGGATCGTCGTGGTCGGCGCGGACGGCGCCTGGGGCGACCAGGTGGCCCCCAGCTACGCCGTCGGCCGCCGGGCCGCGGAGCTGGCCGGGCTGACCCTGCACGAGGACTTCGAGGGCGAGCTGGGCCTCAAGGTGAAGACCGGCCCGTACGAGTGGAAGCGGATGGCCGGGATCCAGCTCGGCGGCTGATCCCCGGACGTACGACGCGACGGCCCGGCTCCCCTTCGGCGGGGGAGCCGGGCCGTTGTCTTGGCGGACCGAAGCGCTGGACGGACGCGGCTGTGACGTGACGTGTCTGCTGGTGGGGGCAGGCTGCCCTGGGGGCGGCCCGGGCCTCGGGCCGCCCCCAGGATGATCAGTCGGTGGGCCAGTTGTGCTGGGTGACGCCGCCCGGGTGGTGGAGGACGGTGTGCACGTGGGTGAGAGCGTCGGGGGCGACGCGCAGGCCGGTTTCCTCCCAGAGCTCGCGGGCGGCGGCTGCGGTCAGGTTCTCGCCGGGGTCGAGTTTGCCGCTGGGAGCGTGCCACTGGCCGTAGCCGTAGGGGCCGCCGCGCTGGGACAGCAGGATCTTGTCCTCGGGGGTGCGGACGATGATGTGCACGTCGATGACGGGGATCTGCCGGGTGCTGGTGCTCATGGTTCTCTAACTGCCTTGCTGTGTTTTGGTGTTGGTGGTGCGATCGGAGCGCTGTGTCGGCTGCTCGGTCGCCCCCGGGCGGTGCTGCGCCGGCAGAGCTTCGCCGCACGCGGAACCGAGACGCCGGCAACAACGGATCCACCGTTGCGGCCCCCCAATCCGAGCCCGGCTGGGAAGTGTGAAATCCGAGTGCTGTGGTCAACCGGCGTGGCAGGATCGGCGTAGTCACGTTAAGGGAGGGACCTGTGGCGCTGAGTCACGATGAGTGGGTGATGCTGGAGGCTGCCGCTGCCGAGAGTTCCGGCTGGCTGACAGGGGATCTTCCCCTGCAGCGCCGGATCGCGCAGCACGGGACCGTCCGCCGGCTCGTCGGAGCGAAGCTGTGCGAGTTCGCCGGCCCTGAACAGCTCGACGCTCTCGCCGCCAGCGGGGCCCGTCCGGCGTGGGCGGTGCGGGTCACCGGGCTGGGGCAGGACCTGCTGCGCTACCGGGCCCTGCGGGACCGCCCTGCCGAGCGGCCCGTCACACCGGTGGTCGACTGCGTGCCGGACACCACGATCAGCGTGCGCGCCTTCGACCTGCCCCTCCTCCGCGCCGTCTGCAAGGACGCGGAGGCCGGCCTCCTCCCCGGTGTGGACGCCGGCCTGCTGGGTACGGCCATCGCCAGGGCGCGCCCGGTCGAGGGCTCCAGCCGGCACAGCGTGGACGTCACCGAGGCCGAGCTCGCGGTGATCCTGCGGGTCTTCTACCTGGAATCCCTGCGCGGTGGCGGCGCCGCCGGCTACCACCACGTCCTGCGCTCTTCACCTCTGACAGACGCTCTGAGGCCCGATCCGGTGTGTCGTCCGGCGGCCACCGTCGTACGAGCTCGCGCCGCCCTCTCCATCGCTACGGCCCGCTGAAGAGCCTTTTCGGAGCATCCGGCGGTCGCAAGCGTGGCATTGGAAGCCGCTCAACCCCTGATGCGCCGCCGCATCCCCGTTCCGGAGCGGCGGGCCGCACTCCGGGTGGATGCTGCACGGGCCTACAGCCAACAAGGCAGGCTGATTGAGGGATACCAAGCGCTCAGGATCGCGGAACGCTGCGCGTCTGAGGACATTCGCCGGCGTCCCAGCGTGCTGGAACTGGTCGGTGACATGGCCGCGCGGGACCGACGCGGTACTGTCCCGGAACTCGCCGTTTCTGCCAGGAGTTGGGAGTCCGGATTTGACTGAGAGCCGCGAGCCTTTCCTCTATGTCGTCGTCTGCGCTTCGGGAATAGCCGACGGTGTGGGCGAAACTGATCGCCGCTGCCCATGTCGAGGGCTGGAAGGTCGGTGTGATTGCTACCCCCAGTGCCCTCGGCTTCATAGACCAGGGCGCGGTCGAGGCCCAGACCGGCTATCCGATCCGCTCGGCCTGGCGCACGCCGAGCATTCCGCAGCCGCTGCCCCCGGCAGACGCGATCGCGGTGGCCCCCGCAACGTTCAACACCGTCAACAAGTGGGCCGCCGGCATCTCCGACACGCTTGCCCTCGGCATCCTCTGTGAGGCGTACGGGCTCGGCATCCCCGTTGCCGTTCAGCCCTACGTCAACTCCGCCCAGGCCGGTCACCCGGCCTATTCGGAGAGCCTGGCCCGACTGCGCTCGATGGGCGTCCTGATCGGCGACTACGTGCCCCACAAGCCCAAGTCCGGCGGAGGACGCGACAAATACAGCTGGACCCATGTCCTCGACCTGCTCCGTCCTACCCGCAGCCGCCTTTCCGAGCGGGCCACGTGACGGGCGATACCGCGGATCGAGATCAACAGGAGGCAGGGATGCCGCCGCTTCACTCGGTGTCCGTCGCGGGGGTGGTGGCGCGGGAGGACGGCCGGGTGCTGGCGATTCGTCCGGCTGACAACGGGGCTTGGGAGCTTCCGGGTGGCGTGCTGGAGCTGGACGAGGCCATCGAGGACGGCGTGCGCCGCGAAGTCCACGAGGAGACCGGGATCAAGGTCGGCGTGGAGCGGTTGACCGGCGTCTACAAGAATGTGAGCCGAGGGATCGTCGCCCTCGTTTTCCGCTGCCGACCGGAGAGCGGGGCAGCGCGGCTCTCGGACGAGGCAGCCGAAGTCGACTGGCTCACACCGGCCGAGGTGTCCGACCGCATGGCCGAGGTCTATGTCGTACGTGTCCTGGACGCGCTTCGGGACGACATGGCACCAAGCATCAGGAGCCACGACGGCCGACACCTGCTGTGACGACATCGATCCGCCTGCCGTCTGATCGACACCAGTATCACCTCCACGTGTAGCGCGAGGTAGGTGGCCTTGGTTCGGGGCGGCAAGCACAAGGAGTGACGTCTTCAATACTCGATGTCAATTGATCGTGGTCAGGCCTGGGGCGGTCGCCGAGGTGTCCGCTGTAGGGTCGAGTCGTGGCAACTCTGGCGCTCTTTGACATCGACAAGCAGGCGTTGCCTGAGGTTCCCGCGGAAGCCGTCGAGCATGGCGAGGTCTTCACCCGCCCTTGGGTCGTCGAGCTCATCCTCGATCTGCTCGGCTACACGCCGGACAAGGACCTCGCGCAGCTGAAGGTCGTCGAGCCTGCTTGTGGTGCAGGAGCGTTCCTCGGCGTGATCGCTTCACGGATCAGCGCCTCATGTCGAGCCCACGGTCGTCCGATCACCGACGCGGCGAACGCCGTCCAGGCGTTCGACCTGCTCGGGCGCAACGTGGCCGAGAGCCGTGGAGTCATCGAGCAACGGCTCCACGATGATGGCTGGGAGCGGCGTGAGGCGCGGAAGGTTGCCTCGTACTGGGTGAAGCAGGGCGACTATCTTCTCCAGGCTGACGCCGAGCACCGTGCGGACTTCGTCGTCGGCAATCCCCCCTACATCAGGCTGGAGGATGTCCCCGACGACCGGATGGACGCTTACCGCAGAGCCTGCCCCACGATGGGAGGCCGCGCCGATATCTATATCGGCTTCTACGAGGTGGCGCTCCGGAGCCTGCAGCCAGGGGGCCGGCTCGGCTTCATCTGCGCAGACCGTTGGATGAGGAACCAGTACGGCCGTAAGCTCCGCCAGCTGGTGACCAGGCAGTTCAGTATGGATCTGACGCTGGTGATGCACGACGTGGACGCCTTCCAGGAGCAGGTTTCGGCGTACCCCGCTGTCACGATCATTTCCCGACAGGCACAGGGTGGCGCGGTTGCCGCCGATGCGACCCGCGCGTTCGGGGAGCCGGAGGCCCGTGACTTCCTCGCCTGGTACGAGGCCGAGGGGCGGAAGCCGATCGCCACGGCCTCCTTTCAGGCGGCCCCTCTGCCGCATTGGTTCCCTGATGAGGACTCCTGGCCAGCGGCCTCACCTGCCAGGCTCGCGGTTCTTGAAGACCTCAGCGACCGGTTTCGGCTGCTAGAGGACAAGAGCACGGGGACACGCGTCGGCATCGGTATCGCGACCGGTGCGGACAAGGTCTTCATTACTGATGATCCTGAACTGGTTGAGCCGGACCGGCTCCTGCCTCTGGCCATGGTTCGAGACACCACCAGCGGCTCCATCGACTGGAGCGGGTCCTGCCTGGTCAATCCGTGGAACTCCCAGGGCGAACTCGTTGACCTTGCTGCCTATCCGAAACTCGGCGCTTACTTTCGCCAACACAGTGGCGCTCTTCGTAAGAGGTATGTCGCAGTCAAGCAGCCCGACCGTTGGTACAAGACGATCGACAAGGTCGACCACAGACTGACGAGCCGGTCCAAGCTCTTCTTCCCGGACATGAAACTGACGATCCATCCGGTGCTCGACGAAGGGAAGTTGTACCCTCACCACAACCTGTACTTCATCGTCTCGGACGTCTGGGACATGCGCGTGCTCGGTGGCCTGCTCCTCTCCAAGGTAGCTGAGGCGTTCGTGGAGGCATACGCGGTCAAGATGCGTGGGGGAACGCTCCGCTTCCAAGCGCAGTACCTCCGCAAGATCCGTGTGCCAGACCCGGTGGCCATCGCCGATGAGGACCGTACCGCCTTGGCAGACGCCTTCGACAAGCGGGACGTGAATGCGGCCACCGAGGCAGCACTGCGCGTCTACGGGCTTACCGAGCTTCCCGATTAGGAGGAACCGATCTTGACGGTCAGCCGCCAGGACTTCGAGGACGCCGTCGCGGCGTACTGGGGTGTCAAACAGGCCCAGAACGAACAGTCGGCGATCAAGGCCGCAGTTGGCGCCGGCACGGCGGGTTCCGTCAGAGGTGGTAAGCACTTCGATTCCATCGCGACCCTCTTGGCGAAGTTCTTCCTCGAAGCGGGCTACCCGCGCGAGAGCATTCGGATCGCCAAGTCCCAGCGTCTGGAGCTTCCCGGTTACTACAGGCCTCAGAAGCAGTGGGACGTCGTCGTCGCCTATGAGAACACGCTGGTGGCTGCCTTCGAGATGAAGGCCCTGGGCGGGCCGTCTTTCGGCAACAACTACAACAACCGGGTCGAGGAGGCCCTCGGCAGCGCCGTCGACCTTCGAAGGGCGGCGCTGGCCGACCTCTACCCCGGGGAGAAGCCCTGGCTCGGCTATTTCTTCATCATGCAGGACGAGGAAGGGTCGAGGCGGCCCGTGAAGCCGGCTGATGGGGCTCTCCCAGTCGAGGGCGTCTGGCACGGCAAGTCCTACCAGGAGCGGTTCGGTATCTTCTGCCAGCGGTTGATGGCCGAGCAGCTCTACGACGCGGTCTGCTACGTCACGTCGTCCGCGACTGACCCGAAGCCGAATGAGCCGGTTGTCAGTCTGGACTGGAGGCACTTTTCTGCCGCCATAAACGCGCGGATCGGCTACCTGCAGGAACTGGGACTGCCGAGGCCGCAGTGGCCTCATAGCACGCTGTTCGGGAACCTCGGCCAAGACTGATGATCTGCGTGAGCGAAGCGGGCGCGCACTGCGTAGCACGTGCTGGGTCGGGCGGGATCGTGGGGCAGGAGGAAGCGTCCTGACCCGAGGGTTTGTCGCCAAGTGATCGATGGCAGCAGCAATCAACATGATCGCTCTCGGACTCGGGAATGCCTGGTCCGGGATACCGTGCAGGCTCCCATCCGAGGGGATGGGAGCCTGCACAGTGCGTCGAGGTTGTGCTCAGACGGTGGCAGCTTGTGGGGTCTGTGCGGGCAGCTGGTCGGCGACCTCTTCGGCCTCGCGGGTGCGGAGGGCCAGCGGAATGCGGAGGGCGGCGATCCAGGTGAGGGTGGCGCCGAGCATGTGGAGGCCGACCATGAGCTCGGGGGCATCCGTGAAGTACTGGATGAAGCCGAGTACACCCTGGAGGAGCAGTACCGCGAGCAGTTCCTTGGTGCGGGCCTTGGCGGGCTGGGGGGCCTTGACGGCGGCGAAGACGAAGATCATCGCGATGGTCAGGCCGACCGAGATGAACGCGAAGTCGGCGTGGAACTGGGCGAGGCGGTCGTAGTCCAGCGGGATGCGGGGGACGATCTTGTTGTCCCTCGGCGTGCCCGGGTGGTGGCCGGCGCCGGTGACCAGGGTGCCGGCCGTGACGAGCAGGCCGATCACGGTGACCAGGACGTACGAGAGCTGGTGGATGGGGCGGGCCACGTGGAGCTTGGGGGCGCCGTCCCCTTCCTTCGACCGTTCCCACATCAGGAGGGCGACCCAGACCAGCGCCATCGCGGCGATCATGTGCAGCGCCACGGTGTACGGGTTGAGGCCGGTCAGCACGGTGATGCCGCCGAGCACTGCATTGCTCATCACCAGCCAGAACTGCGCCCAGCCGAGCTTCGTCAGGCTCCGCCGCCAGGGGCGGTGGCAGCGGGCGGCGAGGATGGCCCAGCCGACCGCCGCGCTCAGCACGTAGGTGAGCATCCGGTTGGTGAACTCGACGACGCCGTGGAAGCCCATCTCGGCGGTGGGCGTCAGGCTCTCGGCGGTGCAGCGGGGCCACGTCGTACAGCCGAGGCCGGAGGCGGTGAGCCGGACGGCGCCGCCGGTGACGACGATCACCACGCTCATCACCAGCGCGGCGAACGTGGCGCGCCGGACCATCGCGGCGGAGGGCTGCCAGCGCTCGGCGAGCAGGGAGAAGGGGTTCAGCACGCGCTCCATCGTAGGCGGCCTTACGGGCGATCTTGGGGCGGGGCGCGGGGTGCGGTGACCGGGGACCAAAGCGGACTGGCCGGCCTCCTCGCGGCGGCCGCCCAGGCCGTCGGCGCCGACCAGGAGTGCCGCAGCCTCGGGGTCACCAACCTCTACGGCGAGTTCATCGAGGCCGATGACACCCACACCCCCGATGCCGAGGGCGCCGTCGCGGTCGGCGGCAACGCCGACTTCACCGGCGGCTTCTCCGTCGGCCAGGAGCTGACCGCCGCCGAGGTCGACTCGCTGCCCGGCAAGAACGCGCTGGTCGTGGCCGGCAAGATCACCGGTCAGAACACCCAGGTGATGAAGGGCGACGGCGTCTACGGCCCGTGCTGCCGCTGGCGGTCGGCGGTGCCGTGGTGATCGCCGCCGGTGGCCCGATCGTGGTGGCCGCGCGGCGCAAGGCGGCCAAGAAGGCCTGATAGGGGCCGAAAAGCCCGAATGTTCGTCGGCTGATCGAAGCGACGCCCCCGGGTGATTGAACCTGATCGCCGGGAGCGCCGTTCTGTCTGAAAGGTGACGAAGTTCATTCAAGTCCGCCGAATCCGCATTCTGCGAGGTGGTGACTGTGATGGGCTGGTCATGCACATCGGAGAACGGGCGGACAGACGAAATCCGGTCGTACGGCGGGGTGTGGCGGGATGCGGGAGTGCCGGTAGAGTCCCTCGGACAGCTCGTGGCGGGCCACCGCGATCCAATCAACACGCCTGCTGCGCAAGACCGTTCGGAGGGGAACAGGGTAATGGCGCGACAGCAGCGGCACATCGGGATCGGCGCGGCGGCACTTGCCGGTACGGCGGCGGCCGGTTTTCTACTTCCCTTGGCGCTGGCCACCGACGCCTCGGCGCACGTGCCGACGTGGTCGGTGACCTGCGACAAGATCGTGGTCGACCTGATCAACTACAGCCCCAAGGCCGACGTGAAGAACACCGTCAGCCTCACCATCGACGGCGAGAAGGTCCTGGACGCCAAGACCTTCCCCGCGGAGTTCCACGGCACCTTCCCGGTGAAGGACCACACTGCCCCGATCAAGGCGAACCTGGTGGTTTCCACCACGGAGAACCCGAACGACAAGGGCTGGAACATCAACGAGACCAAGACCATCGAGCCGTGCCACACGCCGACTCCGACCCCGACGCCCACCCCCACCAAGACCCCGACGCCCACCCCGACGCCGACCGTGACGCCGACGAAGACCCCGACCCCCACGCCGACCCCGACCACGCCGCCGACCGTGAGCCCGTCGACCCCGCCCGCCCCGAGCACCCCCGCCCCGGCGCCCAGCACCAGCGGACCGGCGCTCGCCCAGACCGGTAGCAGCGACGCGACCCCGGTGATCGCGGCGGCCGGCGGCGGCGTGCTGCTGGTCGGCGGCGCGCTCGTCCTGCTCGCCCGCAAGCGCCGTGGCGGCAGCCAGAGCTGACGTGCCGTGAGCTGAACACCGCAACGCCCCCCGGCCTCAACTGGCCGGGGGGCGTTGTGCGTTCGTGCGTCGCCGGTCACTCCCAGCGGAAGAAGCGGGCGGCCGCGGCCAGGCCCAGCACGGCCCAGCCGGCCAGGATCCCGAGGTCCGCCCAGGGCACTCCGGCGCCGCTCTGCAGCACCGAGCGCAGGCCGTCCGAGAGCGCCGAGATCGGCAGCAGCTCCAGCAGTGACCGTACGGCGCCGGGGAACTTGCTCAGCGGCACGATCACCCCGCCGGCGAGCAGCAGCAGGATGAAGACCAGGTTGGCGGCGGCCAGCGTGGCCTCGGCCTTCAGGGTGCCGGCCATCAGCAGGCCGAGCCCGGAGAAGGCGGCGGTGCCGAGGACTAGCAGCGCGACCACCGACAACGGGTTGCCCAGCGGGGACCAGCCCAGCGCCAGCGCGATCACCGACAGCAGCGCGACCTGCAGCGCCTCCGTCACCAGGACGCAGCCGGTCTTGGCGGTCAGCAGCGCCCAGCGCGGCAGCGGGCTGGCGCCGAGCCGCTTCAGCACGCCGTAGCGGCGTTCGAAGCCGGTGGCGATGGCCTGCCCGGTGAAGGCGGTGGACATCACGGCCAGCGCGAGCAGGCCGGGGGCCAGGAAGTCGACCCGCTTGCCGGGGCCCTCGACCGCGACGATGTCCACGGCGGAGAACAGCACCAGCAGCACGGTCGGGATGACCACGGTGAGCAGCAGCTGCTCACCGTTGCGCAGCAGCATCCGGGTCTCGAAGGCGGTCTGGGCGAGCAGCATCCGGCCGACGGGGGCGGCACCGGGCTTCGGTGCGTACGAGGTCACGAGCGGAGCTCCCGTCCGGTCAGGTCGAGGAAGACGTCTTCGAGGCTGCGGCGTTGGACGGACAGCCGTTCGGGCAGGACGCCGGCGGCCGCGCACCAGCCGGTGACGGTGGCCAGAAGTTTCGGGTCCACCGGTGCCTCGACGCGGTAGCTGCCGGGGGTGGTCTCGACGGCGGTGGCGCCCTCGGGCAGTTCCTTGACCAGCGGGCCGAGGTCCAGGCCGGGCGGGCCGTCGAAGCGCAGGGAGTCCTCGGCGCCGCCGCGGCACAGCTCCTCGGTGGTGCCTTCGGTGATCACCTTGCCGCGGTCCACGATGGCGACGCGGTCGGCGAGCTGCTCGGCCTCGTCCATGTGGTGGGTGGTGACGACCACGGTGACGCCGTCCCGGCGCAGGTCGCGGACCAGGTCCCAGGTGGCGCGGCGGGCCTGGGGGTCGAGGCCGGCGGTGGGCTCGTCCAGGAAGACCAGCTCGGGGCGGCCGACCACGGCCATGGCCAGGGCGAGCCGCTGCTGCTGGCCGCCGGACAGCCGCCGGTAGGTGGTCCGGCCGCAGGAGCCGAGGCCGAGGCGTTCGACCAGGGCGTCCACGTCCAGCGGGTGGGCGTGCAGCTTGGCGGTGTGCCGCAGCATCTCGACCGCGCGGGCGCCCGCGTACACGCCGCCGGACTGCAGCATGACGCCGATCCGGGGGCGCAGGGCGGCGCTCTGGGTGACCGGGTCGAGACCGAGGACGCGGACGGTGCCGGCGTCGGGGCGGCGGTAGCCCTCGCAGGTCTCGATGGTGGTGGTCTTGCCGGCGCCGTTGGGGCCGAGGACGGCGGTGATCGCGCCGGCCGCGATGGTGAGGTCGAGGCCGTCCACCGCGACCACGCGGTTCTTGGGCGCAGTGCCGTAGCGCTTGACCAGTCCGGCGATCTGGACCGCGGGTACGGGATTCATACCGGCGAGTCTAAGAGGCGCTCACACGCAGGCCGGACGGCGGCCTCGGTGATCGTTTTCCCAGGCCAGGTAAGGCTTACCTGCGTGATCGATGCCACCGGTGAGGCCTGGATCACGGCTTGTCCCGACGGAAGTAATTACGCAACACTGGTGTTGTGAAAAACATGCGCGAGCACGCCACGCAGCAGGAGGCCGAGTCGGCCCCCGGCTGTGACGTGCCCGTGACGGCGGCCGAGGTGCTGCTGGAGGGCCACCGCGCCACCCGGGACCGGGTCGCCCGGTCGATCCTCGACCACGGCCCCTCCTCCGCCGCCGACCTGGCGAGCCGGCTCGGCCTCACCGCCGCCGCCGTCCGCCGCCACCTCGACGGACTGGCCGCCGCCGGTCTGGTCGAGTCCCGCGAACAGCGGGTCTACGGCAGCCGTGGCCGGGGTCGTCCGGCCAAGGTGTTCGCCCTCACCGACGGCGGGCGGGACGCCTTCTACCAGGCCTACGACCAGCTCGCGGCCGACGCGCTGCGCTGGATCTCGGACTCGGTGGGCGGCGGCAAGGCGGGCGAGGAGGCGGTCGCCGCCTTCGCCCGGGCCCGCTTCGGCAAGCAGGGCGAAAAGTACCTGGAAGCCCTGCGCCAGGCCGGGGAGGACGAGCGCACCGAGGCTCTCGCCGAGGCGCTGAGTGCGGACGGGTACGCTGCCACGGTGCGGCGTGTCCCGTCGGCCGCGGCCAAGGCCCCGGCGGGCGCCCAGCTCTGCCAGCACCACTGCCCGGTCGCGCACATCGCCGAGCAGTTCCCGCAGCTCTGCGAGGCGGAGACCGAGGTCTTCTCGCGGATCCTGGGCACCCATGTGCAACGGCTGGCCACCATCGCCCACGGCGACGGGGTCTGCACCACCTATGTGCCGGCACCCGGTGCCGCATCGTCGTCCGCCCGCCGTGCCGCGGGCCGGGACTCCGATGCAGTGCCGACTGCCGGTACGTCCACCGATGATTCAGCGTCCGCGCGTTAGGAAGCTCGCATGACTGACACCGTTTCGCACCCCGAGCTCGAAGGCCTCGGCAACTACGAGTACGGCTGGGCCGACCCGGACGCCGCCGGCGCCGTGGCCAAGCGCGGGCTCAGCGAGGACGTCGTCCGCGACATCTCGGCGAAGAAGAGCGAGTCCGAGTGGATGCTGAACCTGCGGCTCAAGGGCCTGAAGCTGTTCGGCAAGAAGCCCATGCCGACCTGGGGCTCCGACCTCTCCGGCATCGACTTCGACAACATCAAGTACTTCGTCCGCTCCACCGAGAAGCAGGCGGAGTCCTGGGAGGACCTGCCGGCCGACATCAAGGCCACCTACGACAAGCTGGGCATCCCGGAGGCGGAGAAGCAGCGCCTCGTCGCCGGTGTCGCCGCCCAGTACGAGTCCGAGGTCGTCTACCACCAGATCCGCGAGGACCTGGAGGAGCAGGGCGTCATCTTCCTGGACACCGACACCGCGCTGCGCGAGCACCCGGAGATCTTCAAGGAGTACTTCGGCACCGTCATCCCGGCCGGCGACAACAAGTTCGCCGCGCTGAACACGGCGGTGTGGTCCGGCGGATCGTTCATCTACGTGCCGAAGGGCGTGCACGTCGACATCCCGCTGCAGGCCTACTTCCGGATCAACACCGAGAACATGGGCCAGTTCGAGCGGACGCTGATCATCGTCGACGAGGACGCCTACGTCCACTACGTCGAGGGCTGCACCGCGCCGATCTACTCCTCCGACTCGCTGCACTCGGCGGTCGTGGAGATCATCGTCAAGAAGGGCGGCCGCTGCCGCTACACGACCATCCAGAACTGGTCGAACAACGTCTACAACCTGGTCACCAAGCGCGCCGTGGCGTACGAGGGCGCGACCATGGAGTGGATCGACGGCAACATCGGCTCCAAGGTCACCATGAAGTACCCGGCCGTCTACCTGATGGGCGAGCACGCCAAGGGCGAGACCCTGTCGATCGCCTTCGCGGGCGAGGGCCAGCACCAGGACGCCGGCGCCAAGATGGTGCACATGGCGCCGAACACCTCCTCGCACATCGTCTCCAAGTCGGTGGCGCGCGGCGGCGGCCGGACCTCCTACCGCGGTCTGATCGAGATCGGCGAGGGCTCGCACGGTGCCAAGTCCAACGTGCTGTGCGACGCGCTGCTGGTCGACACCATCTCCCGCTCGGACACCTACCCCTACGTGGACGTCCGCGAGGACGACGTGTCCATGGGCCACGAGGCGACCGTCTCCAAGGTCAGCGAGGACCAGCTGTTCTACCTGATGAGCCGCGGCCTGACCGAGACCGAGGCCATGGCGATGATCGTCCGGGGCTTCGTCGAGCCGATCGCGCGCGAGCTGCCGATGGAGTACGCGCTGGAGCTCAACCGGCTGATCGAGCTGCAGATGGAGGGCGCGGTCGGCTGACGCCCGGCCGAGCACCCGCCATCCACTGATTTCGAGGAAGAGAGCACTACGAACAGCCATGGCTGACGTTCAGAACACCACCGGCTCCACCACCGCCGGGTCGATCGAGGTCGGTACGGCCGGCGCGGGCGCGCAGCTCGCCGGCCCCGGCACCGGCCGGACCTCGGTCCAGCAGCCGATCGACGCGCGCGTCGCGGTCAAGCCGTCCTTCGACGTGAACGACTTCCCGGTTCCCACCGGCCGCGAGGAGGACTGGCGGTTCACCCCGCTGCACCGCCTCGGCGGGCTGCACGACGGCACCGCCGCCGCGGGCGAGCGCGGTGAGGACAAGGTCGAGTTCACGCTGCCGGACGGCGTCACCGCCGAGACCGTCGGCCGCGACGACGCCCGCCTGGGCAAGGCCGGCACGCCGGTCGACCGGGTCGCCGCGCAGGCCTTCAGCGCCTTCGAGCAGGCTCTCGTCGTCACCGTCCCCAAGGAGACGGTGCTGGCCGAGCCGGTCAAGATCGACGTGCGGGGCGAGGGCGGCGTCCGCTTCGCCCACGTGGTGATCGACGTCAAGCCGTTCGCCGAGGCCGTCGTGGTGCTCAACCACACCGGCAGCGGCACCCGGGCCGCCAACGTCGAGCTGCTGGTCGGCGACGGCGCCAAGCTCACCTTCGTCTCCGTCCAGGACTGGGACCGCGACGCCGTCCACGTCGCCCAGCACAACGCGCTGGTCGGCCGGGACGCCTCCTTCAAGTCCGTGGTGGTCACCTTCGGCGGCGACCTGGTCCGGCTGCACCCGCGGGTCAACTACGCGGGCCCCGGCGGCGAGGCCGACCTGTTCGGCCTCTACTTCGCCGACGCCGGCCAGCACCTGGAGCACCGCCTGATCATCGACCACGACACGCCGCACTGCCGGTCGAACGTGGCGTACAAGGGCGCGCTGCAGGGCCAGGACGCGCACGCGGTCTGGGTCGGCGACGTGCTGATCCGTGCCGCCGCCCTCGGCACCGACACCTACGAGCTCAACCGGAACCTGGTGCTCACCGACGGCGCCCGGGTCGACTCGATCCCGAACCTGGAGATCGAGACCGGCGAGATCGTCGGCGCCGGCCACGCCTCGGCGACCGGCCGCTTCGACGACGAGCAGCTGTTCTACCTGCAGGCCCGCGGCATCCCGGCGGACGAGGCCCGCCGCCTGGTGGTGCGCGGCTTCTTCGCCGAACTGCTCCAGCAGATCGGCGTGCCCGAGGTCCAGGAGCAGCTCATGGAGAAGATCGACGCCGAGCTGGAATCGGCGGTCTGAACGCGATGACCTTCCTCCGTGCCTGCGCGCTGAGCGACCTCCAGGAGGACGTTCCCAAGCGCGTGGACCTCAACGGCGTGCCGGTCTCCGTCGTCCGCACCGACGAGGGGGTGTTCGCGATCAACGACATCTGCTCGCACGCGAACGTCGCACTCTCCGAAGGCGAGGTCGAGGACTGCATGATCGAGTGCTGGCTGCACGGCTCCAGCTTCGACCTGCGCACCGGCAAGCCCTCCGGCCTGCCCGCCACCAAGCCGGTCGCTGTCTACCCCGTAAAGATCGAAGGGGACGATGTGCTCGTCTCCGTCAACCAGGAGTCCTGAGTACACATGGCAACCCTTGAAATCCGCGACCTGCACGTCTCCGTCGAGGCCGAGAACGGCCCGCGCGAGATCCTGAAGGGCGTCGACCTGACCGTGAAGCAGGGCGAGACCCACGCCATCATGGGTCCGAACGGCTCCGGCAAGTCCACCCTGGCCTACTCCCTGGCCGGCCACCCCAAGTACACCGTCACCGGTGGCTCGGTGCTGCTGGACGGCGAGGACGTCCTGGAGATGTCCGTCGACGAGCGGGCCAAGGCCGGTGTCTTCCTGGCCATGCAGTACCCGGTCGAGGTTCCCGGTGTCTCGGTCAGCAACTTCCTGCGCACCGCCGCCACCGCCGTCCGCGGCGAGGCCCCCAAGCTGCGGCTGTGGGTGAAGGAGGTCAAGGAGGCGATGGCCGCCCTCCAGATGGACCCGGCCTTCGCCGAGCGCAACGTCAACGAGGGCTTCTCCGGTGGCGAGAAGAAGCGCCACGAGATCCTCCAGCTGGAGCTCCTCAAGCCGAAGATCGCGATCCTCGACGAGACCGACTCCGGCCTGGACGTCGACGCGCTGCGGATCGTCTCCGAGGGCATCAACCGGGTCCGCTCGACCGGCGAGGTCGGCACCCTGCTGGTGACCCACTACACCCGCATCCTGCGGTACATCAAGCCCGACTACGTCCACGTCTTCGCGGGCGGCCGCATCGTCGAGTCCGGCGGTGCCGAGCTGGCCGACAAGCTGGAGGAAGAGGGCTACGAGTCGTACGTGAAGGGCGGCGCGTCCGAGTGACCCATACCCCGCTGTCGGGCCTGCTCGACACCGATGCGATCCGCAAGGACTTCCCGGTCCTGCAGCGGCTGCTGCACGACGAGAAGCCGCTGGTCTACCTGGACAACGCGGCCACCTCGCAGAAGCCGCGCCAGGTGCTCGAAGCACTGAACGCGTACTACGAGCGGCACAACGCCAACGTCCACCGCGGCGTGCACGTGCTCGCCGAGGAGGCCACGGCGCTGTACGAGGGCGCCCGGGACAAGGTCGCGGCGTTCGTCAACGCGCCGAGCCGCAACGAGGTGATCTTCACCAAGAACGCCTCCGAGTCGCTCAACCTCGTCGCCAACATGCTCGGCTGGGCCGACGAGCCGTACAAGGTCGACGCCGACTCCGAGATCGTCATCACGGAGATGGAGCACCACTCCAACATCGTCCCGTGGCAGCTGCTCTCGCAGCGCACCGGCGCGAAGCTGAAGTGGTTCGGGCTGACCGACGAGGGCCGGCTCGACCTGTCGAACATCGACGAGCTGATCACCGAGAAGACCAAGGTGGTCTCCTTCACCCTGGTCTCCAACCTGCTCGGCACGATCAACCCGGTCGAGACGATCGTCCGCAAGGCCCAGTCGGTCGGCGCGCTCGTCGTCATCGACGCCTCGCAGGCCGCGCCGCACATGGTGATGGACGTGCAGGCGCTGGAGGCCGACTTCGTCGCCTTCACCGGCCACAAGATGCTCGGCCCGACCGGCATCGGCGTGCTCTGGGGCCGCCAGGAGCTGCTGGAGGACCTCCCGCCGTTCCTCGGCGGCGGCGAGATGATCGAGACCGTCACCATGGGCTCGTCCACCTACGCCCCGGCGCCGCACAAGTTCGAGGCCGGCACCCCGCCGATCGCCCAGGCGGTCGGGCTCGGCGCGGCCATCGACTACCTCCAGGGCATCGGCATGGAGAAGATCGCGGCGCACGAGCACGCGATCACCGAGTACGCGGTGGAGCGCCTGCTGGAGGTGCCGGACCTGCGGATCATCGGCCCGCGCACGGCCGTGGACCGCGGTGCCGCGATCTCCTTCACCCTCGGTGACATCCACCCGCACGACGTGGGCCAGGTGCTGGACGAGCAGGGCATCGCCGTGCGCGTCGGCCACCACTGCGCGCGGCCGGTCTGCCTGCGGTACGGAATTCCGGCGACCACGCGGGCGTCGTTCTACCTGTACTCGACGCCGGGCGAGGTCGACGCGCTGATCGACGGCCTGCACCACGTCCGGAACTTCTTCGGCTGACGGGACGGGGCAGGACCACGATGAAGCTCGACTCGATGTACCAGGACATCATCCTGGACCACTACCGCAACCCCCACGGCAAGGGGCTGCGGGACGGCGACGCCGAAGTGCACCACGTCAACCCGACGTGCGGCGACGAGATCACCCTGCGGGTGAGGCTCGACGGCGTGACCGTCGCCGACGTCTCGTACGAGTCCCAGGGCTGTTCGATCAGCCAGGCGAGCGCCTCGGTGCTCAACGACCTGGTGGTCGGCAAGACCGTCGGCGAGGCGCAGGCCGTCCAGGAAGCCTTCCTGGAGCTGATGCAGAGCAAGGGCCAGGGCGAGGGCGACGAGGAGGTGCTGGAGGACGCGGTCGCGTTCGCCGGCGTCTCCAAGTACCCGGCCCGGGTCAAGTGCGCCCTGCTCAGCTGGATGGCCTGGAAGGACGCCACCGCCCAGGCGCTCGCCAAGCACCCCGCCGTGAACGACTGACCCCGCAGGGGAGGACAGACCATGAGTGACGAAACCCCCTCCGCTGCGGAGGAACAGACCGGCATCATCGTCGGCACCACGGCCGGCACCGTCTCGGTGGAGGACCTGACCGAGGCCCTGATGGACGTCGTCGACCCCGAACTGGGCATCGACGTCGTCAACCTGGGCCTGATCTACGGCATCCACATCGACGAGACCGACGTGGCCACCATCGACATGACGCTCACCTCGGCGGCCTGCCCGCTGACCGACGTCATCGAGGACCAGGCCAAGACCGCCACCGACGGCCTGGTGAAGGACCTGCGCATCAACTGGGTCTGGATGCCGCCGTGGGGCCCCGACAAGATCACCGACGACGGCCGCGAGCAGCTCCGGGCGCTGGGCTTCAACGTCTGAGGTCGCTGGTCGATCGTTGTTCCGCTGCCGCGCGAACCCCCCGGGGTTCGCGCGGCAGTGGCGTTTCCGCGCCTGCGCTTCGCCCGCCGCAGGGTGAACACCCGCGCGGGATCTGCTTCGTTGAGCCGGTCCACCGCCGTTCCCCACCATCCACCCCCCACCCGCCTTCCGGCGGGTGTCCACCCCAGCCCTCGCCGCGCGCCGCCCGGCCAGGCGGCGCGCGGCGTTGATGGAGCAGGGCGAGACACCTGCCCGAAGCGAGAGGGCCCTGTCCCGCCGGTGCCCCTTCGGGCTGGTGGGAGAGCGTGTCTCAGGCTGCGATGTGTGCAGGCCGACTGGCGGTTATTGCGGAGCGCAGGGCAGTTCGGACTCGGGCGGCACCTGCGGTGGCCACCTCCGCGCCCTTGCGGGCCGTGGGGGTTTGGGTGGTCAGGTCAGCGCACGGGCGGCAGATGCCTGGTCGTGGCACGGGGTCGTGGCACTTGGCGCACTCGGCGTACCGGGCCGGTGGCCGTGCAACGGGCCGGACGGGCGGCATCTTGTGCTCCAGACGGTAGCGGAGCACGGCGGCCGCCGAGTGCATCGGCGTGGGCAGGCCCGGCAGCAGGGCCTGGGCGAGGTCGGCTGCGGTGCAGTGGCGCGCCAGCCACTGCGCCACCAAGGGTGCCAGTTCCCGTGCTTCGGCCTCGCCCAGGCGCAGCCGGGGCTCGGGGCGGATCACGCGAAACAGGGTGGCCACCGCTCCGCGGAGCGGTTCGCTGTCCGGCGGCGCCTTCCCGCCGTCCTGGCCGCTTTCGTCGGCTGGGCTCGGGGGGAGGGAGGGTTCTTGGCGCCGATTCTGTTTTCGGTTAGATTGCGGAACGTATCACGCTACTTGACGCTGCGTCATGTATTTGGATGGACTGCGCACGTCCGGCCAAGCGGCGGCAGAATGTCAGGACTTGATGAGCCGTGTGTCGAAGCCGGCGCGGCAGAGCCGGTCGTAAGCGGCATTGACTTCCTCCGGGACCTCCTGCTCGACGGCGAACCCGAGCTTCGGGTACTCGATCACCCGTTGCATGTCCCCGACGAGCATGTCGATGACGTGTTTCTCGCTCCCGATGACCTTCACGTAGTCGTTGAACTCCAGCGGTGCCGAGGAGCAAACCACCTCAACGTCCGGCCACAGCTTGCGGCAGGTGGCGAACGCGCGCCTCTCCATGTACGGCATGGCGATCAGCATTACGGACCGAACCTTGCGACCGGCCGAGGCAAGCACCTCACGTGAGAGGCTGATGTTCTGCCCGGTGTTGGTGGCGTTGGGCTCCAGCAGGATCGCGGACTCCGGGGCGCCGAGTTCAAGAGCGTGCTCGCGGAAGTGCACCGCCTCGCCCCGGGGGAACCGCTCCGGGTGGGTGGGGTTGGGGCCGCCCGTGAAGACCAGGGTCGGGAAGAGTCCCTCGTGGTACAGCTCGGCCGCGTAGACCGGCACGCCGAGATCGTGGCTGCCGAGGCCGATCGCCGCATCGCACGGCCGCAGCTCGTGCTGCATCCGGTGGTAGTCCCAGATCGTCTGGGCATCCCGCCGCTGCTCATCCGTGATGACATGCTGAATGTCCGGCACCCGCATACTCCTTGATCACCGGCGTCCCCGAGCGGGCTCGCGGCCGTAGTCCCGTCAGATGCCGTCGATGCTCTGTAGTTGGTGACTCATGCCGTACTTGGCGGCCAGTTCAGCGGCCGCCGCGAGAACGGTGAGCCCGTCGGCGGCGGTAGCCGGGTCGGACAAGAGGATATGCCCGTACGCGGCGTCGAGGCGGACCCGCTGCACGCGATCGCCGAGGCCGGGTGATGGCGGAGGCCCCTGTCCCCTCGCCCAGGCGGGTCAGGAACGTCAGCCGCCGGGTGGCTTGTGCCGGATCAGACCGGATGTGGCGCTATCTGTCGCGCGCGTTCGAGGAGTTCGCGGGCGCCGAGCACCGCGCCCGCCACCTGGAGATCCTCCGCAACCCGCACTTGAGCGCCGAGTGGGCCCGCGCGGCCGTTCGCGCCCCGCAGCTGCTGGCCGCCGTCCAGGAGGCGATCGGGCCGGACGTCGCGGTGGAGAACACCTTCCTCGTAGTGAAGTGGCCCGGCCGCGGCTTCGAGATCCCCTGGCACCAGGACGGCATCGACGCCCGGGTCGAACTCGACCCCGACCGGTCCGTCTCCGCCTGGCTGGCCCTCAGCGACGCCACCCTCGACAACGGCTGCCTGCACGCCGTCGTCGGCTCCCACCACTTCGGCTACCTGCCGTTCTCCTCCGAGGCCGACAACGGCGCCGAACGCGGCCGGGCCGACCAGGCGATCGGTTTCACCGCCGACGCCTCGACCGCCCTGCCGCTTCGCGCCGGTACCGCCCTGCTCATGGACAGCCGCCTGCTGCACCGCTCCGGCACCAACACCGGCGACGGCGCCCGTATCGGCCTGAACGTCCGCTACGTCGCCCCCGGCGGCATCCGCCGCCGCGACCCCCAGAGCCCCAGCCCCGACCCGGTCACCGGGACGGGCTGGTAGCACCACCCAAGGGATCAACACCCCAGCGAGAGGAGCACAACGCCGTGACCATCCTCGAAGAGATCGCCACCCGCGCGGACCTGGTGATCCGGGTCCGCGTCCTGACCGGGGAGGACGCCGACGCGGCCCGCCGCGCCGACAAGACCCCGATCGCCAAGTCCGACTGCACCTACTACTGCCCCGACGCGGCCACCGCCGAGCGGTGCATCCAGTCCCTGCGCGAGTCCGACGAGCGCCTGCGCAACCGCCCCGAGGAGCTCATGCTCTGGGACTGGCAGTGCACCTACTGGGAGGCCGAGCCGGGTAACCCGGGCGGCGGCGGGACGGTCCTCCTCGGCGTCGCCTGGTACGACAAGGCGTTCTTCGACGACCGCCGCGACGCCTGGTTCGGCGCCATGCACCAGCGGATCTACAAGGACCTCGGCATCCCGCTGGAGGACATCACCGTCACCCACTGGCAGCTGATCACCAGCTGACCTGAGCACCACCAGCACACCGGCCGGGCCCCGCACCGCGGGGCCCGGCCCACGCCCGCGCTCAGTCGCGGGCCGCCAGCTCCGGTACCGGCTCGACCTCCGGCAGCGGCCTGCGACCCCGCGCCAGAGCCAGCACCACCATGGCTCCCGCCCCGCCGACCACCGCCACCACCAGACCCCCGCCCAGGAACGCGGCCCCCGGGCCGGTGGCGGCAAGCCCGGGGACGAACAGCATCGAGACCGTCCCGCAGGTGCGGATCACGGTCAGGTCCACCGTCAGCAGCCGCCTGCGGGTGGCCGGAGGGAACAGCGCGAAGTGCGTCGACAGCGCGATCTGCAAGAACGGCGACACCGCCCCCGACAGCACGGACAACGCCAGCAGCGCCGGCAGCGACCCGGCCAGCCCGGTGCCGGCCAGCACCAGCCCGGACACCGCCCACGCCCCGCAGTACACCGCCGTCAGCGGCGCCGGGAGTCGAAGGTTCCCGGCCACCAGGTTCCCGGCCAGGGCCCCGGCGCCGGTGCAGGCCAGCACCGCCGCGTAGGCGGAGGCCCCGGCGCCGAGGCGCGCGGCCAGCAGGGCGGGCATCGCCAGCGACACCGCCCCGGCGAAGATCCCGATCCCGTGCACGGCCAGCACCACCCCGGTGTCCGGATGGGTCCGTACCAGCGACCAGGCGCCCGGCCGCACCCCGGCCGCCTGCGGCCCGGCCTGCGGGGCGGCAGCGGCCGGCCGGATGCGGGTGGCCAGCAGCACCAGGGCGAGGGCCGAGACGGCGAACGTCGCCGCGTCCACCCAGAACAGCCCGGCCAGCCGCATCACCGCCAGCAGCAGTCCGGCCGCCCCCGGACCGGCGATTCGGGCGATCCGGCCGGTCAGGTCCATCAGCCCGCTCACGGCCTGGATCTCGCTGGGCCTGACCAGGTCCGGCACCATCGCGCCGAGGTTCGGGTCGAACAGGGCTCCGCCGACTCCCAGCAGAGTGGCCGAGGCGATCAGCCCCGCCGTACCGAACTCGGCCCACGCCCACGGCAGCGCGGCCACCAGGACCAGCCGCACCGCGTCCACCACCGCCAGCGCCCGCAGCGACGCGAACCGCTCCATCACCTGGCGCCCCACCGTACCCAGCACGATGTACGGCAGCGACTCCGCGACGGCCACCAGACCCATCGCCCCGGCACCCGCGTGCTCCCACGCCATCCACATCACGGCCATGGCGTACAGGCGGTCGCCGAACACCGACGCCGTCTGCGCTCCCCACAGCAGGAGCACAGGCCCGCGCCGCAGCAACCGCACGTATCGCATGATCCACTCCGCCCCAGGAAGCACGAAGTCCCGGCAGCGAGCCGCCACCGGGAACTCCCCACACCCTAGGGCAACTTGAAGCGCACCGGACGCAGGCACCCCGAGCACGGCATCTCGCCGTCAGCTGTCACACCCACCTCGCTCCTGGCGGGCTGACCATCTGAACACCGGCCGAAAACAACCCATCCCGGAAGGACTTCTGTGCACCCCCTGATCACCGAGCTCGGACTCGACGGCGACCCGAAGCTCCTGCACGAACGGCGCGGCACCACCTTCTTCAAGGTCGGCGACACCGCTCTGAAGATCACCGATGGCCTGATGGCCGGCCGCGAAGGTGAAGTCCTGGCCGCCCTCGACGCTGGCCACTACATCGCCCACGGCACACACGGCCAGGGCACCTGGCTGACCATGCGGTGGATCGACGGCACCAGCCTCTGGGACGCCCTGGAACCCGCCCACCGCGGCGACGACGCACCCGCCACCCGTCGCTCGATCCTGACGGCCGCAGCCGAGGCCGCGGAAGCACTCGCCGACCTCCACGCCGCCGGCTGGACCCACGGCGACCTACAACCCGACCACATCGTCTTCGAGAGCGGCGCCGTACGAATCATCGACCTGGCCTGCGCCCAGGGCCCGGTACCGGTGCCGTTCTACGTCCACCACGGTGGTTTGGCCCACACCACAGCCCCCGAGATCGCCGCCCTGATCCTCAACACCACCGACCACATCACCACCACCCCCGAGGCGGACGTCTGGTCACTGTCGGCTTCCCTCTTCTGGTCCTGGACCCGCACTCCGCCCACCGACTACCGCGACCCCCAGGCCAGCCGCCCCGACCTGCTCGCCGACACCGCCGCCGCCCGCCGACACGACCTCGCCACCGTACGACCCTGGCAGTTCCCCGCCTTCGAGACCGCCCTGCACGCCAGCCTCGCCCCCGACCCCGAGCAGCGACCCACCGCGCGATCGCTCGCCGGGTTCCTCCGCGCCGCTCTCACCACGGGCGCCTTCGAGTAGCGATCCTGTGATGCCTTACCAAATCCGCATCAACCGTCGGGCCGTCAACCTGCCGTCGGCCGGCCAGCGACCCGCCGCCGTCCACGCCGTCCGCCGCGCGGCGTGGCACTCCCCGGCCCGAACCGCCTGCCTGGAGGAATCCGCCGCCGCCGTGCTGTTGCTTGCCTCCCGCCGCCTCAGCATCACCTGGTGCCACGGAGTCGCCGCCGACCCGGTCCGCCTGCACGCCTGGGTACAGACTGAGGACGGCAGCCCCGTCGCCGAGCCGCCGTCCACCCACGCCTTCACGCCCGTCCTCACTCTCGGAGCCCGCCATCACCACCAGCCCTGACCCGATCATCTGGGTCCGCGACAGCACCTGCGGCCTCGGGCCCTACCGCGCCGACCTGGTCGAGACGTACTGGCGCTGGGAACAGGACCCGGCCCTCCTCGTCGGGTATGGCCGCCAGCAGCCCGAATCGCTGGAGGCCCGCACCGAGGGCATGACCGCTCAACTGCGCGGCGACAACATCCGGTTCACCGTCTACGACCTCGCCGGAGAGGCGCCCGTCCCGGTCGGCGTCGTCACCCTGCTGCCCGACCCGTCCGTCCGCACCGCCGAGTACGTGATCATGCTCGCCCCCGAGTCGCGCGGAAAGGGCCTGGGCACCGCCGCGACCCGGCTCGTCCTCGACTACGGCTTCCACATCACCAACCTGCGGATGATCTGGCTCAAGGTCCTCGCCCCCAACACCGCCGCCGTCCGCGCCTACGAGAAGGCCGGCTTCCGCGCTGTCGGCAGCCTCCGCCAAGCCGGGTACTGGCTCGGCCAGGTCTGCGACGAACTGATCATGGACGCCCTCGCCGCCGAATTCCCCGGCCCCTCGGTGATCGCCGCCTAGGAGGAGCAGACGTGACACAGCAGGCTGCGGAGGAGCGCCCGGGTATTGCCGCTGCGATCGTGGTCCATGAAGGCCGTGTCCTGATGGTGAGGCGGCGGGTGAGCGAGGGCCAGCTCTCCTGGCAGTTCCCGGCCGGTGAGATCGAGGCTGGCGAGTCGCCCGAGGAGGCGGCTGTCCGTGAGACGGCGGAGGAGACTGGACTGGGTGTGGCCGCCGTCAAGCTTCTGGGCGAGCGGGTGCATCCGAAGACCGGTCGGCTGATGTCGTACACGGCCTGTGAGGTCGTCAGCGGCACTGCCGAGGTGGTCGACACGGAGGAGCTGGACCAGCTCGCGTGGGTGGCTCTCGCCGAGATCCCCGAGTATGTGCCGTACGGGCTCTTCGAGCCGGTGCAGGCGTACCTGGACATTGCGCTCGTTGCCTGACCACCGACGCCGGCATCGGGTCTGGGGAGGGCGGGAGGAATACCCTCGGCTCCCGGATGGCGGCGCGCGGTGAGGGCGGGGGCGGGCACCCGCCGGCAGGCGGGGGGGATGGTGGGGAACGACGGTAGAGCTGCTCAACGGAGCAGATGATGCGCGGGTGTTCACCCGGTGGCGGAAGCGCCGCTGCCCGGGACTTCCGAAGGGGAAGTCCCGGGCAGCGGCGTTTTGGTGTTCGGGGTCAGGCTGCCTTGGGCTTGCGGGCGACGGCGAGGGCCAGGGCAGCACACAGGACGGCTGCCAGGGTGGCGAAGCCGCTGACGGCGGGGAGGAGGCCGTAGGCCTGGACCAGGGCGCCGACGATGACGATGGGGAGGGAGCTGCCGAGGTAGACGATCACCCAGAGGGCGGAGAGCTCGGAGCCGCGGCGTTCCGGGTTCAGGGCGGCGACGGCGGTGGTGAACAGGGAGCGGAAGGCGACGCCCTGGCAGGAGCCGCCGAGGACGCTGCCGATGAACAGCAGGGCCGGGGTGCCGGTGTACCCGGCGGCGACGACCAGGCCGAGGCCGGTGGCCAGGCCGGTCATGCCGAGGGCGATGACCAGGCGGTCGGAGGTCGGGGGGACGAGCAGCTGGGCGATGGCCGAGGAGCCGAGCAGCAGGGCGGCCACGATCGCGCCGGTCAGGTGCGAGGTGGTGTGCAGCAGCTTGGCGGCGAAGGCCGGGGCCAGGCTGAGGTAGACGCCGAAGACCGCGTAGGAGATGAAGCCGGCCGTGGCGGCGAGCAGGAACTCGCGGCGGCCGGTGCGGGGCAGCCGCAGGCGCTGCGGGCGCAGGTGGGCCGGGGTGGTGATGCGGGGCGGCGCGGCCGGGGGGCGGTTGCGGCCGGGCATCCGGGGGTGGACGAGGGCCAGCGGCACGCAGAGTGCGAGGAGTGCGATGGCGTGCAGCAGGAACGGGGTCAGCAGCGGGTCGGAGCCGCCGGACAGCAGGGCGCCGACGATTGGGCCGAGGGCGACGCCGCCCGCGGAACAGGCCAGGGTGAACTTGGCGGCGAGCGTCGGGTGGTCGGGCAGCAGATCGCCGAGGGCGGCTCCGGCGGCGCCGGTGGAGAGGCCGACGGCGATGCCCTGGATCGCTCGGCCGGCGGCGAGCTGCCAGAAGCTGCCGGAGGTGGCGAACACGACGTCGCCGGCGGCG
Organism: Streptomyces novaecaesareae; assembly: GCF_000716875.1. Lineage (GTDB taxonomy): Bacteria > Actinomycetota > Actinomycetes > Streptomycetales > Streptomycetaceae > Kitasatospora > Kitasatospora novaecaesareae. The sequence continues at coordinate 93,377 of NZ_JNWQ01000010.1, forward strand.
GCCAGCGCGACGGCGGGCAGGATCAGGGCGCGCCGCCCGAGGTGGTCGGACCAGTGGCCGACGATGGCCAGCACCGGGACCAGGGCGAACACGTAGATGGTGAAGAGGATCGTGGTGTCGAGCGGGCCGAGGCCGAGACGCTGCTGGAGGAGCGGGTAGATCGGCGTCGCCAGGTTGGCACCGATGAGCATGAACAGCAGGGCGGCGGCCACCAGGCCGACGCGGACGCCGCGCAGCGCGTTCCAGCGGCTGATCGCGGCGAGCTGGAGCTGGGCGCGCGGCGCGAGCTCCAGGGGGAGCAGGGCCTCCGACAGTCGGCGTCCGTCGAGCTGCGCGGTGCGCAGGCCGGAGCCGGCGGGGGAGAGGTCCGCCATGTGAGGGGTCTCCTGTGGCAGGGCACCACCGGGTCGGCGGGGTATGCCGGCGCGCCCGTCCTGAGGCGCTGTGGTGGTGGCCGCGGTGCGGGGCTCCCTGGTGGAGCGGATGAGCTGAGGATCGGGGCTTCGTTGCCCCGGTGGTCCGCGCGGGGTGTGCGCGATACCAGATCGAAGGATAAGGGGTGGGCGCACATATACGGCGCGCGCCCCTGTGCGCGCCCCTTACGGCCGGGCATCGGAGGTGCCCGGCCTATACGCTGAGGTGGTGGATCGGGTACGCGGCGCTGTTGGGCTGACCGCTGCTGGCTGAGGGAGAGCGCACAACGATGGCCGGACGACGTCGGAAGAACGCCGGTGCTTCGGGGGGAGAGGGTGCGGTCGAGGCGGTCCTGCCCGCAGACCTGGAACTCCAGGACCTCTACGGGGCCTTCGCCGCGCACGGGCTGGATGACGAGGACCTGGACGACGCGGCCGTGCTGGTACCGCCGGTGAAGCTGCCCTCCGAGGAGGAGCTGGCCGGGCAGGCGAAGGCCGTCCCGATGTTCGGGTACGCGCTGACGCTGGCCCGCTGGGCCGCGCCGCACCGGGCGGTGGACGAGTTCGGCGACCTCGTCGAGGAGGACCGGGCGCCCGCGGCCCGGCTGCTGGGCCTGGCCCCGGCCGAGGGCGAGGTGCCCGAGGAGGCCGAGGTCGAGGCGCTGCGGGCCTGGTCGCTGGCCTGCGACCTGGACCTGGTGGAGCTGGGCACGACCGCGGAGGGCGAGCACGTCGCCGTCCCGGGTCCGGACCTGGAACCCGCCGAGCAGGGCGACCCGGAGACCGTCCTGGAGCTGTGGCTGACCGCCGCCGGGATCGTCCGGGAGCTCGCCGTGGAGGCGGACTCGCTGCCGGAGGGGGACGGCGAGGCGGAGGAGGCCCCGGCGGAGGAGGACGAGGACGGGCTCTCCGAGGTCGAGGAGGCCCGGGACGAGGCCGCCGAACTGCTCGACGAGGCGCTCCAGGTGCTCTACGAGACCACCGCCTTCGCCGAGCCGGGCAACGAGACCGTGCCGCTGGGCGTGCTCGCCGCGCTGCTGGTGGTGCCGGAGGGCGAGGAGCCCGACGAGGAGCTGCTGGGCGACATCACCGATGTGATGGTCGCGCTCGACCCGATGCTGGGCGACCTCGCCGAGCTGGGCCTGCTCGACTACCGCCCGATCGACCCGGAGCTGTTCGACGAGGAGGAGGGCGAGCAGCCCGCCGCCGTCGGGGAGGAGCCGCTGGACGAGGAGGAGTCGGCCCGCTTCGGCCTGGTCCGGCTCACCCCGCTCGGCCAGTACGGCATCCGGCAGTGGCTGCTGGAGGACGGCTACGACGCGCCGCTGGTCGGCGACCTGGCCAAGGGGGACGCGGCCGAGCTGCTGCGCGCGGTGTGCGAGTCGGCCAACGTGCTGCCGGACGAGGAGCTGCGGGTCTGGACCGCCGGCCGGGAGCCGGTGGCGGCGGCGCGCGAGCTGCTCGCGGCCGCGCGCGGCAGCGACGCGTACGGCCCGCTGCGGCGGATGCTCTGCGTCTCGGCGCTCAACCTGCTGGGGCCCGGCTCCGAGCCGGCCGTCCGGGAGGTGCTGGACGACCCGGAGCTGGGCGGCGCGGCGCGGGCGTGGCTGACCGCGCAGGGCGCGGCGGACGTGCCGGTGCCGGACCGGGCGATGGCGCTGTGGACGGTGGTCGACACCTTCGCGGCCCAGCTGCTGGACAACGGCGGCGACGCCGAGCTGCTGCGCGAGCTGATCACCGACCTGCCGGTGAACGACGATGCGGCGGGGTGGTTCGGCGAGCTGTGGCGGGTCGACCACCCGTACACGGTGGACGTCCTGGAGGCGATCGGGGAGCTGCACCCGGAGCGGGCGCTGGCCAAGGAGGCGCGCAAGGCGGCCTTCAAGGCGCGCTCGAAGAGCTGATCCGAAGAGCCGGCCGGAGAGCCGAAGACCCGAGGAGCCGAAGACCCGAAGAGCCGAGGAGCTGACCCTAGGACGGGTCTGTCAGGGGAGGTCCAGCGAGCCGTCCTCGGTGAAGGGGAAGAACGGGTTGTGAGCCAGCTCCCAGAGGTGGCCGTCCGGGTCCTCGAAGTAGCCGGAGTAGCCGCCCCAGTCGGTCGGGACCGGCGGCTTGACCACCACGGCGCCGGCCTCGACCGCCGTCGTCAGCGCGGCGTCCACCAGCGCGGGGGACTCCAGGTTCACCGCGAGGGTGACGCCGCGGAAGGTGGGCTCGCCGGTGGCGGGGACGCCGGCGTCGGCGGCCAGCTCCTCGGTGGGGAAGAGGCCGAGCACCGAGTCGGCGGTGCGGAACCAGACGATCTCCGGGCTGGAGGCGGTGGAGCGCCGCCAGCCGAGGGCCTCGTAGAAGGCGGCGCTGCGGTCGAGGTCGGAGACTCCGAGGGTGACGATGCTGATCCTGGCGGGGACGCCGGCCTGTGGCGCGGTGCCGTCCCCCGTGCTGCTCTGTGCTGTCATGTCGCCAGGTTAGGGAGGGCGGCTGACAACGGGGCCTCCTGACACGGCCACCGCCCGGCCACCGCCCCCGCCCGGCACCGGAGCTGATGACCCGGCAGCGGCGGGCACGTAAGGTGGCTCAGGCGGTGCGGGCGCGAGGAGTCGGGGGTGCGGCAGAGGATGATGCGGGAGAGCGGCGGCAGGCACCAGGAGTGGAACACCGGGCCTTCGGGCCCCACCCGGGACCGGCCGGGCCGGGAGGATCGTTTCGCCGACCAGGAGGAGTTCTCCCGCCGGACCCTCGCCGCGGCCGACTTCCCGGTGTACGGCGTCACCGCCGGGCCGGCCCGTGCCGGGGAGGCGCTGGCCGCCTACGAGACCTCCGGCGGCGTGCTGCGCTGGGTCGAGGTGCAGTGCGGCGAGTGGCGCTCGGCGGCCGGCCCGTACGTGACCGTGCGCACCTACCGGCCGGGGGCCGAGCGGTGCGAGCTGCTGCCCGAGCTGGAGGACGTGGTCGAGGACGAACGGGACCGCGTGTACGAGCAGTTGGGCGTGGACGAGGGCGACGGGCCGGGCCGGGTACGGGCGCTGCGCGAGTGGATCACAGTGGACGGCGAGCCCTGCGCGGTGGAACTGCACGAGGACCGGCCGGTGCTGCGGCCCGGCTCCCCGGCGAGTGGCGCCGGGCCGGTGTGGGCCGGACGGCTGCGGGTCGGCGGGCTGACCGTGACGGTGTGCGGGCGCGGGGTGGACCCGGGCGGGGTGGACCTCGGCGCGATCGCGGACTTCGAGCGGTACCTGCGCGGGCGCACCGACCTGCTGTGCGACCTCGCCTCCCGGCGGGCCCGGTACGTGCCGGTCGAGGAGCGTGAACTGCCGCCCGCCGTCGGGCTGGAGACGCACCGGGCGCTGATCGCCCAGAGCATCGCGGAGAGCGCCGCGATCGAGGCGCAGGTCCGGGCCGGGCGCACGCCGAGGCTGCCGCGCGGGCTGCGCGGGGACGCCGGCGCGGTGCGCTGGGAGGCGGCGGTGCGCCAGCAGATGCGGCTGGCCACCGAGACCCGGGAGGAGGCCGCGGCGGCGGTGACCGCGATGGTCAACCACCTCAACCGGCTGTCCCAGCAGACGCACTGGCTGGTCGGTACGGCGGAGGGCGAGGCGGCCGTCGAGGAGGTCGTCCGGTACACGGTGTTCGCCAGCCACGTGGCCAGCCTGCCCGCTCAGCGGGCCTGGGAGCAGCTGTGGCGGGAGCGGCCGGGCGGCGGCGGGGCGGGGGTCTGGGAGGAGCACCGGATCTCCGAGCAGCTGTGGCTGGCGGCCTGGGAGCAGTGGCGGGCGGCGCGGCGCTGACGGTCCGGGAGTGGTGGCGGGCGGCGCGACGCTGACGGCTCGGGTTGACGGCGCTTTGGCAAAGCGGAGGTCATGGGTCGGTCATCGGTCGGCAAATGGCCGCCTCGGCGTGAGATGGACGTCATGCCGGGTTCACCCGTCCGGCGGAGCCTGCTGGGCGTCGGCATCCCGCCTCGACGCCCCGCTCATCCCCCAGGAGTTGCTGCCATGTCGCTGTCCCGCCGGGACTTCGTCAACCGTTCCACCATCGTCGGGGCCGGTGTGCTGATCGCCGGCAGCGCCGAGGCCCTGGCCAGCGCCCCCGGCGCGATCGCCGCCCCGGCCGGCGGCGAGGTCCCGGCCGCCGCGGCCGCCGGGACCAACGCGGCCGGGACCAACGCGGCCGGTGGCACCGCCGTCGGCTACGGCCCGCTCGTCCAGGACCCGGCCGGCCTGCTGTCCCTGCCGAAGGGCTTCGCGTACAAGGTCCTCAACCGGGCCGGCGTCACCAAGCTGCGCACCGGTGAGTTCACCCCGAGCAACCACGACGGCACCTCCGCGTTCGAGGACGAGCACGGCGGCAACCTGATGGTCGTCAACCACGAGCTGTCCGGCGCCCGCGCCAACTGGCCGCACCCGGTGCCGCTGACCGAGGGCCACGTCTACGACCCGGGCGCGGCCGGCGGCTGCACCATCGTGCACGCCAAGCGGGACGGTTCGGTCGAGCAGTGGGTCGGCATCGCCGGCACCGCCACCAACTGCGCGGGCGGCGTGACCCCGTGGGGCACCTGGCTGTCCGGCGAGGAGACCGAGGACAAGGCCGGCAAGAACGGCTTCACCAAGGACCACGGCTACGTCTTCGAGGTCGACCCGTTCGACGACGACTACAACCGCGACCCGCAGCCGGTGAAGGCCTTCGGCCGCTACGCGCACGAGGCCGTCGTGGTGGACCCGAAGCGCGGCCACGTCTACCTGACCGAGGACGCCTCGAACCCCAACGGCCTGCTGTTCCGCTGGACCCCGCCGGCCGGCTTCGAGCACGGCCGCCACCGGCTGCGGGGGCTCGCCGCCGACGCCGGCGTCCTGGAGGCCTTCAAGGTCTTCGACGCGCAGGGCAAGTTCGTCGACGACCTCTCCCGCGCCACCAAGGTCGGCACCACCTACGGCGTGGACTGGGTCAAGGTCCAGGACCGCGACGCCAGGACCGTCTCCGTCCGCAAGCAGTTCAAGGACGGCGAGGTCACCCGGGCCCGCAAGCTGGAGGGCATGTGGTGGGGTGACGGCGGCTTCTACTTCGTCTCCAGCTACGCCCGTTCGGAGAGCCCGGTGCAGCACGACGGCCAGGTGTGGTTCTTCAACCCGGCCCGCCGCACCATCACCCTGAAGGTCCTGCTCGGCGTCAACACCGACGCCTGGGGCGACCACGACAACTTCGACGGCCCGGACAACATCACCGTCTCGCCGTACGGCGGCATCGTGATCGCCGAGGACGGCGAGGGCGTCTCGCACCTGTTCGGCGCCACCGAGGACGGGCTGGTCTACCCGATCGCCCGCAACGAGCTGAACATCGGCACCGCCGAGAAGCCCGAGTTCAGCGAGTTCACCGGGGTGACCTTCTCGGACGACGGCAGGACCCTGTTCGCCAACATCCAGACCCCGGGCATCCAGCTGGCCATCACCGGCCCGTGGCGCCGGCTGAACGAGCACAAGCGTGGCCAGGGCTACGGCGAGTGACCCGCTAGCGGCCTTCGAAGGGTGACGCCTGCCCGCGGACTACTCGTCCGCGGGCAGCCGCAGTTGCAGCATCGCCAGCAGCCGCTGCTGCGGCTGCGCGAGGTCGATGCCGGTCAACTGCTCGGCGCGGCGCACCCGGTAGCGCAGGGTGTTGGGGTGGATGTGCAGGGCGTCGGCGGCCACCCGCACCTCGCCGAGCGCGTCCAGCCAGGCCAGCACCGACTCGGCGAGCCGGGTGCCGTGCCGGCGGTCGTACGCCGTGAGCGCCGTCAGCCGCGGATCCCGCAGGCCGGTGCGCTCCTGCAGCAGCGCGAGCACCTCGCTGACCAGCACCTCCGCCTGGACGTCGATCAGCGCCGCGACGTCGAGGTCCACTCCGCCGCGGCCCATCGCGTCCAGGATGCGGTCCGCCTGCGCACGGGAGTCGGGCACCTGCGCCAGGTTGTCGACGGTCGAGCCGATCGCGGCGCGCAGCGGCACGCCGAGGTGCTCCCGGGCGGCCGTCACCACCTCCGAGGCCCAGCCGCGCACGGTGGTCATCGGCAGGCCGGGCGGCAGCTCGGGCAGCAGCACGTAGACCCGGGACTCGATCGGGGCGAGCAGCGCGGTGCGGTGCCGGGCGGCGGTGTGCACCGAGATCAGACCGGTCACGTCGGAGCGGTGCAGCGCCTCGGTGGTGTGCGCGCCGTACGCCAGCACGGTGGCCGGGCGGCGCACGTCCAGACCCAGGTGGGTGGCCAGCGACTGGGGGCCGGTGGAGCCCTCCAGCAGACCGGTGAGCAGGGTCCGGGTGAGCCGGACGTCGGCGGACAGCTCCCGGCGGCGGCGCACCAGCTGGGCGGCCGCGACGCGCGCGGCGCCGACCAGCGCCTGCTCCGCCAGCGGGGCCAGCGGCTGCGCGCCCTCCTGCACCCAGATGGTGCCGAGCGGCTGCGCCCCGGCCCGGATGCCGACGGCCAGGCGGCGGCGCAGGCCGAGCTCGGGGTGCGGCTCGACCGCGATCGGGGCGTCCGAGCTGCGCAGGTGCTGGAAGATGCCCCACTCGCGGAGCTTGGACAGGTACGGCTCCGGGCCCTGCCAGCCGAGGATGGAGAGCCGGCGCAGGTCGTCGACCTCGTCGGAGTCGGAGGAGCGGGAGTAGGCCAGCACCCGGCTGGAGGTGTCCTCGATCGAGACGATGCCGTTGGTGAGCACGGCGACGGTCTGGGCGAGGGAGAAGAGGTCGCCCGCGTTGGGCTCGGGGGCGCCGGGCGCGTCCGGGGCGTCCGGGCCGGCGATGATCGCCCGGGCCAGCGAGTCCAGGTGCTCCCAGCGGGTCTCGCGGCGCACCGACAGCAGGGCCACGCCCGCCTCGGTGGCGGCCTCGCGCAGCGCGTCGGCCTGGCCGGGGCCGTCCAGCTTGACCGCGACGGCGGCCGCGCCGGCCCGGCCGGCGGCGCGCAGGGCGGGGAGGGCGGCGCGGCCGCGGGCGCCGATCGCGAGGACGAGCTCGCCGGGGGCGGCGGTCGGCGGGTCCTCCGGGTCGAGGATCGCGACGTCGCGCACCGGGACGTCCAACCCCTGCGGGGCGGCCTGGAGTTCGACCAGGGGCTCGCCGAGGGACATCAGCAGTTGGCGGAGCGGCAGGCCGGGGGTGGTCACTCCGGGCCTCCTTCATCCGCGCGGACAACGCTGTGTGGTTGATTTTAGCCGGGCGGACAGAGTTGGGGCTCGTCGATCCTGAATAGTTGACCCTGACTATCCGAGAATGAATAGTCAGTACCGACCAAGTGATGAGGAACACTCTCATGGCGAAGCGACGCAAGGTGTCGAACCCGCTGGCCCTCGTGGTCCTGGCCGAGCTCGGAGCCGAGCCGATGCACCCGTACGAGATGGGTCGCCGGCTCAAGGAGCATGGCAAGGACCGCAACGTCAGGTACAACCGCAGCTCCCTGTACATGGTCGTGGAGCAGCTGCGGAAGGCCGGGTTCGTCGCCGAGCAGGAGACCGTTCGCGACACCCAGCGGCCGGAGCGCACCGTCTACGCCCTCACGCCCGAGGGGCAGATGGAACTCCTCGACTGGATGCGCGAGTGGATCGTCGAACCGCAGGAGGAGTACCCGGCCTTCGGGGTGGCGCTGTGCCTGCTCGTCGCGCTCCCGACCGCGGAGTCGGCCGACCTGCTCGGCCGGCGGCTGACGGCGCTGGACGCACGGATCGACACCTCGCGCGCCCTGCTGCACAAGGCCGCCGAGACGGACGTTCACCCGATGTTCGTCATCGAGGAGGAGTACGCCCTCGCGCTGCTGCAGGCCGAGCGGCGCTTCACCGAGAGCCTCATCGGACAGCTCGGGGAGCCGGAGTTCAACCGGACCCTGCAGGAATTCATGAGGAGCCTGGAATGAGTAACACCGGCACCACCGGCACTACTGGCACCATTCGGAGGGCATTGATCATCGGCGGCGGCATCGCCGGGCCGGTCACGGCGCTGGCGCTGCGCAGGGCCGGCATCGAGGCGGAGGTCTTCGAGGCCTACGAAACCTCCGCCGACGGTATCGGCGGGAGTTTCACGGTCGCGCCGAACGGGCTGGCCGCGTTGGCCGCCGTCGGCCTGGCGGAGCAGGTCGACGGGGTCGGCCAGCTGATCGAGCGGATGGTCATGGAGGACGGGAAGGGCGGCGCCTTCGCCGAGATCCCCTTGGGCGGCCGGGCGATGCGGCGCGCCGAACTGTACGCAGTGCTCCAGCAGCGGCTGCGCGAGGAAGGCCTCTCCGTCCGGTACGGCAAGCGACTGGTCGGAGTCGAGGAGAGCCCGACCGGCGTCACCGCCCGCTTCGCCGACGGCAGCACCGCCGACGGTGACCTGCTGATCGGCACTGACGGCACCCGCTCCGTCGTCCGCGAGCTGATCGACCCGGCCGCGCCCGGCCCGCAGTACACCGGCCTGATCGGCGTCGGCGGCCACAGCGCGCACCGGCTGGACGGGGCGCCCGGGCGCGGGGAGTCCGTGCACTTCGCGCAGGGCGGGCGGGCGTTCTTCGGCTTCTGGGCCCTGCCGGGCGGCGCCGGGACGGCCTGGTTCAGCAACATCCCGCAGCCCGAGCAGCTGACCGCGGAGCAGGCCCGGGGGGTGTCGCGGCAGGACTGGCTGGCGCTGGCACGCGAGTTGCACGCCGAGGACCTGCCCGCCCGGGACGTCCTGGCGGAGGCGGACGCCGCGACCGTCGAAGTCTTCCCGCGGCTGGAGATCATGCCGTCCGTGCCGAACTGGTACCGGGGTCGGATGGTGCTCGTCGGCGACTCGGTGCACGCCCCGTCCAACAGCTCCGGCCAGGGGGTCTCGCTGGCCGTCGAGAGCGCTGTCGTGCTGGCCCGCTGCCTGGAGTCGCACCCCGACCTGCCGAGTGCCCTCGCGGCCTACGAGGCGGCACGGCGGCCTGCGGTGGAGGAGGTCGCCGCGAAGGCGGCGGTCGTCAACAGCCGGAAGGCGAGCGCCGGGACGGGGGCGTGACGGAGGGGCGTCCGTGACCGCGGCGTGACCTCCTTGGTCGGGGCGGACAACGCCGTACGGGGGAATTTAGCCGCCCGGCCAATCAAGTGGCCCGGTGGCCAGGAATAGCGTTCGTGCTGTGGCCGGCGTGCGATCCGCGCCGGCAATCCCCCCGCATCAACGAAGGAGAGCGTGCGCTCTATGGACGCTGTGACCCAGGTCCCCGCGCCGGTGAACGAGCCGGTCCACAGCTACGCCCCCGGGAGCCCGGAACGGGCCCGTCTGGAGGCCAAGCTGAAGGAGCTGGGCGGCCAGGAGCCGGTCCAGCTGACCATGACGATCAACGGTGAGCGCCGGATGGGCGGCGGCACCGAGATCCACGTCGTCCAGCCGCACAACCACGCGGCTCGGCTCGGCACCCTGCGCAACGCCACCCAGGCCGACGCGCAGGAGGCCATCGACACTGCCCTGGCCGCTGCTCCGGCCTGGCAGGCGCTCTCCTTCGACTCCCGCGCCGCGATCTTCCTCAAGGCCGCCGACCTGCTGGCCGGCCCCTGGCGCGAGACCCTGGCCGCCGCCACCATGCTCGGCCAGTCCAAGACCGCCCAGCAGGCCGAGATCGACACGCCCTGCGAGCTGGTCGACTTCCTGCGCTTCAACGTGCACTTCGCCCGCCAGATCATGGCCGAGCAGCCGATCTCCTCGGACGGCGTGTGGAACCGCAGTGACCACCGCCCGCTGGAGGGCTTCGTCTACGCGATCACCCCGTTCAACTTCACCGCGATCGCCGGCAACCTGCCGACCGCGCCCGCGCTGATGGGCAACGTGGTGCTCTGGAAGCCGTCGCCGACCCAGCAGTACTCCGCGCACCTGCTGATGCAGCTGCTGGAGGAGGCCGGACTGCCCAAGGGCGTCATCAACATGGTGACCGGCGACGGCCTGGCCGTCTCCGAGGTCGCGCTGAAGCACCCCGCGCTGGCCGGCATCCACTTCACCGGCTCCACCGCCACGTTCCAGCACCTGTGGCGCTCCGTCGGCGAGAACATCGCCGGCTACCGCACCTACCCGCGGATCGTCGGCGAGACCGGCGGCAAGGACTTCCTGGTCGCCCACCCGTCCGCCGACCCGGCCGTGCTGAAGACCGCGATGACCCGCGGCGCCTTCGAGTTCCAGGGCCAGAAGTGCTCGGCGCTCTCCCGCGCCTACGTCCCCGCCTCGCTGTGGGCCGGGCTGAAGGACGAGTTCGCCGCCGAGGTCGACGGCCTCACCATGGGTGACGTCACCGACCTGTCCAACTTCATGTCGGCCGTCATCGACGAGCGCGCCTTCGCCAAGAACAAGGCCGCCATCGACCGCGCCCAGGCCGACCCCGCCGTGGAGGTCCTCGCCGGCGGCACCTACGACGACTCCGTCGGCTACTTCGTCCGCCCGACCGTCCTGGTCTGCCAGGACCCGGCGAGCGAGTACTTCAAGGACGAGTACTTCGGCCCGATCCTCGCCGTGTACGTCTACGAGGACGAGAAGTACGAGGAGATGCTGACCCAGATGGAGTCGGTGTCCCCGTACGGCCTGACCGGCTCGATCATCTCCCAGGACCGCGCGGCCGCCCAGGACGCGATGCAGAAGCTGCGCTTCGCGGCCGGCAACTTCTACATCAACGACAAGCCGACCGGCGCCGTCGTCGGCCAGCAGCCCTTCGGCGGCGGCCGGGCCTCCGGCACCAACGACAAGGCCGGTGCCAAGCAGAACCTGGCGCGCTGGACCTCGACCCGCTCGGTCAAGGAGACCTTCGTCCCGCCGACGGACTACCGCTACCCGCACATGGGCTGACCTGCCCCTTCTCGACCGCTCTGCGCCAGTAGCCAACGGTCACCCGCGACGCCCGGCCCCGCAGCCGGGCGTCGCCCCGCCGGGGCGGCGGGCCCGACCCCCGTACCGCCGCCCCGGCCCTTCTGCCACCCTTAAGAAGCACCAGCTCCAGGAGTCACGATGCTCCGTTCCGCCCTTCTCGCGGCCTCCCGGTCCCCGCAGGTCCGTACCGTGGTCGAGAAGTTCCCGCCGACCCACGCGATAGTCGAGCGCTTCGTCGCCGGCGACGTCCTCGACGACGCCGTCACCGCCACCGACGACCTGATCGCCACCGGTCGCAAGGTCACCCTGGACCACCTCGGCGAGGACACCAAGGACGCCGCCCAGGCCGCCGGCACGGCCGAGGCCTACGAGCACCTGCTCAAGGCCCTCAAGGAGACCGGCCTGGCGGCCGGCTCCGAGGTGTCGGTCAAGCTGTCGGCCGTCGGCCAGTTCCTCCCGGTGGACGGCGAGAAGATCGCGCTGGAGAACGCCCGCCGCATCTGCGAGGCCGCCGCCGACGCGGGCACCACGGTGACCCTCGACATGGAGGACCACACCACCACCGACTCCACCCTCGCCATCGCGCGCGAACTGCGGGCCGACTTCCCGTGGTTGGGCGTCGTGCTGCAGGCCTACCTGCGCCGCACCGAGGCCGACTGCCGCGAGTTCTCCGGCCCCGGCTCCCGCGTGCGCCTGTGCAAGGGCGCCTACAAGGAGCCCGAGTCGGTCGCCTTCCAGGGCAAGCACGAGGTCGACCTCGCGTACGTCCGCGCGCTGAAGATCCTGATGGCCGGCGAGGGCTACCCGATGATCGCCTCGCACGACCCCAACATGATCAAGATCGCCGGCCAGCTGGCCCAGTGGAACGGCCGCAAGCGGGACTCCTTCGAGTACCAGATGCTGTTCGGCATCCGCCCCGAGGAGCAGCTGCGCCTCGCCGGCGAGGGCAACACCATGCGGGTGTACCTCCCGTACGGCCAGGAGTGGTACGGCTACTTCATGCGCCGCCTCGCCGAGCGCCCGGCCAACCTGACCTTCTTCCTGCGCGCCATGGCCACCCGCGGCTGACCCCGGCCGCACCCCGCGCGACGGCCCGCACCCCTGACGGGGGGTGCGGGCCGTTCGGCGTCAGAGGAAGGGCTTCGTGTCGAGGTCGAAGTCGAACGGAGTGGGGATGGTGAGCGGTTCGCCGAAGGCAGCCAGATGCACCTCGGTGTACTCCTCGCGATGGGGCTTGCCGAACAGGCTGACCTGCGAGTTCTCGCGATCGATGAGGAGATAAAGCGGAATGCCGGCGCGGGCGTAGCAGTGCCGCTTGGCGATGCGGTCCTGATCGGGCTTGGCGGACGTCACCTCCGCGACCATGGCGACACCGTCCGGTTCCATCCAGGATGGTGCTCCCCGGAAGAGGCGGAGCTCCTCAGGGGCGAACGTGGCATCGGGGATGACGTGGTTCTTCGGGCACAGGCCACCGCTCACGAGGCGGAGGCCCTTGCCGCCGGAAACGCTCATGTCGATCTTGGAACGCCGGATCACCTGCTTGAGCAGGTGGTTGATGTGGTCCTCGTGATCGCCGTCCGGCGGTGGTGCCACGATGATCTCTCCCTCGATGAGCTCGGCTCGGAAGCCTTCGGGGGAGTGCAGGCTCAGGAAGCTCTCCAGCAGGATGTCGGCCTGCGATGGGGAGCCCGTGATCGGTTGCTCATGCGCCACAGCACTCATGATGCCCCTCCTTCAGATGGGCGTCACGCTATTCGCGGCTGGCCCGGCTTATGCAGCAGGCGGCGGACTTTCACCCGATGGTGTGAGTTTGGGGCCGGGCGTAGGCTTCCGGAGCTGGTGAACTGGCCTTTTGCTCGGAGGAGACGAGTACCTGGAGCGCCGCGCCGCCGACCCGGCGTACAGCTTCCGGCAGCACCTGCGGCGGGTCGGCGGGGCGATCGAGGAGTAAGTCCCTTACAGCGGGCGGTACATGACGTGCAGGCCGACGTACCCGTCGACGGGGTGGTGGAAGGCCTCGGGGACGGTGCCGACGATCTCGAAGCCGAGCGACTCGTAGAGCTTCACGGCGTGGTGGTTGCTGGCGACCACCGCGTTGAACTGCATGGCGCGGAAGCCGGATCGGCGGGCCCAGTCGAGGGTGTACTCGACCAGGGCCCGCCCGATGCCCTTGCCGTGGTGCGCCGGGTCGACCATGTAGCTGGCGCTGGCGACGTGCGCGCCGTTGCCCGGGCGGTTGCGGTTCATGGTGGCGGTGCCGACGATCCGGCCGTCGTCGTCCACCGCGACCACCGTGCGGTCGGGAGCGGCGTGCATCCACCACTCCCGGCCGAGCTCGGAGGGCATGTCGAGCGGGTAGGGGAAGGTCTCGCCGGCGGCGACGATGGCCCGGAAGAACGGCCAGATGGCCGGCCAGTCCTCGGGGGTGGCTTCGCGGATGATCATCCGGACAGGATGACGGCCGGTGGGCCGGCGGGCCACCGGATTTCCGTTCAGCCGCCGAGGACGGCGTCCCCGACGCGCGCGGCGGCGTTGGCCTGGCCCTCGGCGTTGGGGTGCACCACCGCGTACTGCAACGGGAGGATGCTGGTCAGCACGCCGTCGAGCCAGTGGTCGGGGTCGCAGACGCTGTGGCCGGCGGTGGACGGGTAGGGGTCCACGAAGGTGTCGTGGTGGCGGGCGGTCTGCGCCGCGATGACCGCGTTGAGCGGTTCCAGGACGGCGGTGCGGGCCCAGCCGTCGGGGGGCTCGGTCTCGTCGCCGGTGGCCTCGATGACGCCCGCGGTGTAGGAGTCGCCCATGGCGACCCACTCCAGCGCCCGGGTGCGGCTGGAGGGCTTGGCGGCGGCCTGGGCGGTGGTGGGGGTGATCAGCCCGGCGGCGAGCGCGACGGCACTGCCGGCGACGGCGAGGCGGGTCAGGAAGCGTGGCACGGCTCTCCTCAACGGGTGCGGGGGAGAGTGCGATTCACCCCCCTGAGAGTCAATCGAGCCGGTGTGTGGACGGCTTGATGCCTCAGGGGGGGGTGAATTCGCGGGCGCGGCCGCGACGTGGAAGGGCCGGGGGCCGGGGTGCCGGGGTGCCGGGGTGTCGGGGTGTCGGGTGTCAGAGCAGGGCGGCGGCGGGCTCGATCATCGCCCGGGCGGTCTTTCCGTCCACGTACTCGCCGAGCGCCGTCATCTCCCACTCGCCGGCCGGGCGGCGGACCAGCTTGCACATCACCACGCCGGTGTGCGGCTCGGAGTGGGTGAGGTCGAAGCGGACCAGTTCCTCGTCCGTCCGGGCGTCCAGCAGTCGGCAGTAGGCGTCGCGGACGTCGGTGAACTTCTGGCCGGAGAAGGAGTTGACGACGAAGACCAGGCCGTGGACCTCGGCGGGCAGGCCGTCCAGGTGGACGGTGATCTGCTCGTCGTCACCGCCGGCGCCGCCGACCAGGTTGTCGCCGGAGTGGGCGATCGCGCCGTTGAAGATGTTCAGCTTCATGAACCAGGCCGTCTCCAGCCGCTTGTGGCGGGCGTCGAAGGCGAGGCAGGAGGCGTCCAGGTCGATGTCGCGGCCGCGGGCGGCGGACTTCCAGCCGAGCGCCATCCGGACGGAGGAGAGGAACGGGCGGCCGTTCTTGACGAGGGAGACGGAGCTGCCCTTGACCAGGTTGACCCGGCCCTTGTCCAGGGTGATCTTGGCGGGCGCGGCCGGGGTGGGGGGAGTGGACGGTGGTGCGGGCGGGGCCGGGGGCAGCAGGTGGGAGCCGGTGGCGAGGGCGATCCGCGGGTCGACCGGGGCGGCGGGCGGCACGGGCGCGGCGGTGGTGGCGCTCGCGGCGGCCTTGGGGTGGCTGCTGCCGCCC
>NZ_JNWQ01000011.1 GCF_000716875.1 Streptomyces novaecaesareae
GGGTGGGGGTGGCTGGCGGTGGCTGGGTGTGGGTGGGTGCTGCGGTGTGGGTGGCAGAGTGGGCGGCATGGACGACGAGGAGCTGGTGCGGGCGTGGCGGGCGGCTGAGGGGGAGCCGGGGGCGGTGCTGTTGGACGGCTTCCATGCGTTGAAGCACGCGCTGCGGTTCGGGGGTGACGTCCGGTGGGTGCTGACTGCGGATCGGGGCGCGCTGGCGGCGTTGGGTGCCGAGTTGGCGGGGGATGTGGTTGCGGCGGTTGATGCGCTTGCGGTGGAGCTGCCGGAGGTGGTGCTGCGGACGTTGGTGCCCCGGCTGCATCCGACGGGGGTGATCGCGTTGGCGGTGCGGCCCTCGGCGGAGGCGAACCTGGCGGCTTTGGGTGCGCGGCCGCGGCGGGCGCCGGTGGTGGTGTTGGAGAATCCGCGGAATCTGGGGAACGTCGGGGCGGTGATCCGGTTGGCGGCGGGGTTCGGTGCCACGGGGGTGGTGACCACCGGGGATCTGGATCCGTGGCATCCGAACGTGCTGCGCGGCAGTGCGGGCCTGCACTTCGCCACCGCCGTCGAGCGGCTGACCCTGCCGCAGCTGCCCGCGGGGCCGTTGTTCGTGCTGGATCCGGAAGGTACGGACATCCGGGACCTGCCGTTCCCGGACGATGCGCTGCTCGCCTTCGGCACCGAGCGGCACGGGGTTTCGGAGGAGCTCAAGGCGCGGGCCGACCGGCTGGTCGCGGTGCCGATGCAGCCGGGGGTGTCCAGCTTCAACCTGGCGACCAGTGTCGCGATGGGGCTCTTCCACTGGATGTCCGGGAAGCGGTGAGGCAGCGGAAAGGGGGAGGTGTCAGGAGAAGAGGCGGCAGCCGGGCGGGTGACGGCCCTCGCCCGGCCTTCGGCCGGGAGGTGACCTCAGGGCTCCCGGGTCAGTGCGGGATGGCGGGCGAGTACTCGGGGTCGGTCCAGGTCAGCGGGGTGGCGTCGGCGAGTTCGACCACCCCGGTGACGGCCAGTTCGACCATCCGCTCGGCGCCCGGGACGGCCTGCCGGGCCTGCTCGGACCAGTCGGTGCGGGCCTCGCCGGTGACCAGCAGCGCCCCGCCGGTCTCCCAGTCGGGCAGCAGCAGGCCGGCCCGCGGGTCCAGCTCCAGGTTGCCGAGGGTCAGGAACATGCTGTTGCCCGGGTACTCCGGCCAGCGCAGCCGGTCGGGCGCGACCGCCTCCAGGAAGCCGGGGAAGCCGCCTCGGTGGGAGGCGTCCACGCTGCCGTCCGGGCCGGTGGTGGCGATGAAGAAGGTGTCCGCGGTGGCCGCGGCCAGGAGCTGGGCGGTGGTCAGCCGCGGGCCGGTGGCGAGCGCGCGGGGCGGGCCGGCGGCCGGGCGGTCCAGCGGGGTGCGGCGCTGGATGTACTTCGGGCAGTTGGAGACCACCTCGTCGGCGCCGACGAGCAGCCCGCCCCGGCCGTCCGGGACGGAGCCGCCGTTGAGCCGCATCCGGCGGCGGCCGGCCGGGTCCAGGGCGATGGTGCCGACCCGGGCCGGGCGGGCCAGCGCCTCGGCCAGTGGATCGTCCCCGGCCGGGCGGGCGGCGACCGCCATGGTCCGCTCGTCCGCCGCCCGCAGGAAGCCGGCCGGGCCGGCCAGCTGGGTGGCCCAGACCCGGCCGTCCTGGTCGGCGGCGCCGACGACCAGCATCCGGCGCTCGGTCAGGAAGCGGGCGGCGACCGCGGGGATGGTGCTGCGGATCGACCGGCCGGCGTGGTCGGCCCGTTCGGTCCGGCCGGCCCGGGCCTGGGCGGTCCGCTCGCCGGCGTGGTACGGCGTGCTGATGGTGGTCATGGTCGGCTCCCCCCGGGGCTGGTCGGACGGCGGTGGTTAGAAGAAGCCGCAGGTCGGGGCGCCGGTGGTGGGGGCGGTGGCCTCGGTCTCGGCCACGCCGCTGCGGGTGTAGACCTCCAGCCGGATGCCGTCCGGGTCGGTGAAGAAGATGCCGCCGGAGGCGGAGCCCTCGCTGTGCGGGACGACGCCGTCGTAGGCGAACTCGGCGCCCAGCTCGCGCAGCAGCCGCTCGGTGGCGCGGACCTCGTCGAGGCTCTCGACCTCGAAGGAGAGGTGGTGCAGGCCGGGGTTCGCGGTGGCGAAGGTGCCGGTGCTCTGCTGCCAGAGGGTGACCACCAGGCGGCCGTCGCGGCCGAGCAGGGCGTAGCGGCGCTCGGGGTCGGTGCCCTCGTGGGTGATCTGGAGGCCGAGGACGGCGCGGTAGAAGTCGATCGAGCGCGCGAGGTCGGTGACGTTGAGGCCCACGTGGCCGGTCTGCAGGGTGCGGAGCAGGGTGGTGCTGGACATGCCTGGTCACTCCCGTGGGGCTGGGGCTTCCGGCGAGGCTGCTGCCTAACCGGTACTCATGAGAGTAGGAGTTAGGTGATGAAGCGTCAACCGGCATGAGGCGTTGAAGTGGTTAGGTCTGCGGAGGGGCCGACATGCGGAAGCCCCGCCGGACCTGATGGTCCGACGGGGCTCCTAGAGCGGGGTGGGGCGGTGGGGCTACGCCCACTCCCAGCGGATGCCGATGTGGCCCGGCTGCTGGTCCGGGGCCAGGACGTGGGCGCTCGCCGAGGCGCCGATCCACAGCTGCTCGCGGCGGTGGTCGACGTCGGCGCCCGGCTCGCGGTCGTAGCGCTCGCAGTGCGCCGGGACGGCCGCCGGGTCGAAGTGCACCTGGAGCACGTACTCGCGCACCGGGGTGGCGAAGCGGCGGCTGTACTCCAGCGTCGGGCCGCCCGGCGGGATCTCCACCTCGTACTCGAAGACGGTGCTGTCGCCGAGGCCGAGCGGGCGGTCCAGCATCAGCTCGGCGACGGTGAGCCCGACCTCCGGGCGGCGGCGCACCCGGCCCAGCCGGCCGTGCCGCACCGACGTGATCTCGGGGCAGCCGGTGGCCTCCTCGTCGGCCTTGTGCACGACCAGGCAGCGGCCGACGCCGCCGACGGTGGCGCGCACCACCTGGCGCATCCGCAGCAGG
This sequence comes from Streptomyces novaecaesareae, assembly GCF_000716875.1. Classification (GTDB taxonomy): domain Bacteria; phylum Actinomycetota; class Actinomycetes; order Streptomycetales; family Streptomycetaceae; genus Kitasatospora; species Kitasatospora novaecaesareae. The sequence continues at coordinate 3,016 of NZ_JNWQ01000011.1, forward strand.
TTGGCGCGCCGCTCGCCGTCCACGTAGTAGGAGTCGTGGATGCTCAGGCGCTCCAGCTCGCCGGCCGGCGGGGCGTCCAGCTCGGCGAAGATCGAGGCGATCTCCTGCTCGCCCGGCCAGACGTCCTCCAGCCCGAGGTGCAGGGTGTTGGCGGTGGCGGCCCAGCGGCCGCGCGGGCGGGGCGGGCCGAGCAGCGAGGAGAGCGCGCTGTGCGGCAGGCCGAGCAGCTCCTCCAGCAGGTGGACGGCGCGCAGCGAGCTGGCCCGTTCGGGCTGGCTGCGGCCGCGCCGCCAGTAGCTCAGCGTCGTGACGCTGACCCTGACGCCGCGTTGGGCGAGGGCGGCGCGGATCCGGTCCAGGCTGAGGCCGCTGGCCTCGATGGCCAGGTGCAGGGTGTCCGCGAAGCCGCCGACCGGGGCGAGCCGGGTGGCGGGCGGAGCCGGTGCGGGGGCCGGTGCCGGTGCGGGTGCCGGGGCCGAGCCGGGCGCGGGCGGCCCCGGTCGGTCCGTATGCGATCCGACCAGCCGCAGCCGCGCGGCGTCCTGAGGTTGCTGTGCGGCCATACGGTGACCCTCCCCACCAGGTGCGTTCGGTGGGACCTGGCCGACGCCGGGGCGCGCCGCCTGCGGCTTCACCGAGCTTTGGGGAACCCTATGCACGGTCGAGAGGCTACGTCATCAGTCGTGCGTATGACAGTGGTCACGGCAGGTCGACCGGATGGTTATCGATCTTGAAACAGTCCGGAAACACAGGGCTTACCCGGGGCTCCCGGACGGGCGGCCCGCCGGGCGCGACACCGCCGGGGCGGGCCCTGACGGCGCCGCCCCGGCGGGGGTATCGGTGGTGCTACCTGGCGGTGATCAGCTGACGTTCAGCGCGAGGTCGTCGATCACGAAGCTGGTCTGCTGGGACGAGTCCTCGGTGCCGGTGAACTTGATGGTCACGGTCTGGCCGGCGAAGGAGGTCAGGTCCAGGGTGCGCTGTACGTAGCCGGCGGCGGCGTCCACGTTGGAGTAGGTCTTCAGCGTGGTGCTGTTGGCCTGGACGGTCAGCTTGTCGTACGCGGTGGTGCCGGTCTCCGCGGTGTCGATGTGCAGCCAGAAGGTCAGCTTGGCGGAGGCGCAGCCGGCCGGGATCGAGACGGTCTGCGACAGGGTGTCGGTGTGGGTCGAGCCGTAGCCGTTCAGCCAGGCCTTCCAGCTGCCCGAGTGGGCGGCCTGGGAGGAGCTGTTGTCGACGACGCCGCTGGAGGTCGTCCACGGGGCGGCGGTGCCGGTCTCGAAGCCGCCGTTGCCGATCAGCTGGGCGGCGGTGCAGCCGCCGGAGGGCGGGGTGGTGCTGCCGCCGAGCAGGGCGGTGGTCAGCGCGTCGGCGACCGGGGAGCCCCAGCCGGTGACCTGGTCGTAGCCGGCCTTGGCGGAGAAGTCCTGGTTGGCGCCGGTGGTCACGTCGTGGAAGGTGCTGCCGTAGCTGCTGCTGTTGGCGACGGAGTAGAGCCGGGGGCTCGCCTCGCCAAGAGCCGGCTGCCCGGCGGCCTTGGCCTTCTGGTTGAACTGGGCCGCGTAGCCGGACCAGAGCGGCGCGGCCGCGCTGGTGCCGCCGTAGACCTGCCAGCCGCCGGCCGTGTAGATCGCGAAGCCGCTCTGCGGGTCGGCGTTGGAGGAGACGTCCGGGACGGTGCGCATGGTGCCGCTGACGCCGGTGCCGGTCTGCCAGCTCGGCTTGGCGAACACGGTGGAGACGCCGCCGCCGGCGGTGCTCCAGGCGCTCTCCGAGGAGTAGGTGTTGCTGCTGGTGACCTTGAGGTTGGTGCCGCCGACGCCGGTCTGGTGCGGGCTGGAGGCCGGGAAGTCGACGGCCTTGACGGTGGAGCCGCTGGTGGAGCGGGTGCAGTCGCGGGAGCCGTCGTCGCCGGAGGCGGAGAAGATCGAGATGCCCTGGGCGGCGGCCTGCTTGAAGGCGTTGTCGACCGCGGTCATCGAGGCGGCGGTGGTGTCGGGCTCGCAGGAGCCCCAGGAGATCGAGATGACCGAGGCCCGGTTGTCGGCCACGATCTTGTTGGCCATGTCGATCTCGCCCTGGTCGCTGTTGGGGGCCTCGTAGACCAGCTGGGTGGCCTTGGGCGCCGCGCCGCGGACGATCTCGCTGTCGAGCTCGACCTCGCCCTGGCCCTGGCCGGGGGCGGAGTCGTAGCTGGCGCCGTCCACCGAGACGGTGGAGACGGCCGGGCCGGTCAGGCCGTACTGCGAGTCGTAGGTGGTCAGGTTCGAGGACTTGTAGCCGTCGAACTCCCAGAGGGCGACCGTCACGCCGGTGCCGTCCGCGCCGGTCTTGTTCAGGTTGTACGCGCCGGTGTACTGGGCCGGGGACATCCCGTTCGGGCTCGCGGTGGCGGCGTTCGGGGTGATCGAGTTCGGCTTGGCCAGGCGGTTCTTGCGCACCGCGTGGTTGTCCAGGCCGCTCACGCCCTGGACCACGGAGGCCAGGTCGGAGGGGATCGAGGCGGCGGCGTCGTTGGCGAAGAACGCGCGCTGCAGCTGCGGGTCGACGTACGCGCTCTCGTGGGTGCCGAAGGCCTGCGAGACCTGCGCGGAGCTGCCGTGGGCGCTGACCACCTGGCGGTTGGCGCTCACCTCGGTGACGGTCAGGCCCTGGGCGGCCAGGTAGGCCTTGACCTGCTCGACGTCCGCCTGGGTCGGGCCGAACTGGGTGGTGAACTGCTCCGGCGTCAGGTACTTGCCGAACTCCGGGGTGCCGGGGGTGGCCACCGCGGTGAGGAAGTGGTCCAGGGCGTCGGTGTTGCGCAGCTTCAGGCTGACGGCCACCGAGATCTGCTGCTCGGACGGGACGTCGCCCTTCTTCTCCGAGTGGGCCACCGCGGGGTTCACGGTGTTCGGGAGGGAGACGCGCGGTGCGGCGTTCGGGGTGGCGGCCTGCGCGGCGGAGACGCCGAGCGAGACGGCGGTCAGCGGCAGCACGGCTATCGCCGCGGCGAGAGCAAGGGAACGGGGGCGCAACGGATCCTCCTCTGGCCGGCTGTGGGGGCCGGCAAGGGGCCAGGCGTTCCGGGGTCGAGAACGCTGGCTCGAACATGACAGAACTCGTGTGCGATGTGGCTCATGATCAAGCAATTCGTTGCTAAAAAACAGTCAAGTGTGGAGAGCCGCAAACTCCCGGATTCCATACAGTGAATGACCGGAATTCCGGAGTCGGTCCATACCAATTCGCGATGCCGGACACGGACGTAGAATCGGCTGGAGCCGAGGGAGAACGATGACTGACGTGAAGGCAGACCCGAGGGACCCGCGACCGCTGATCGGCGAGCCGCTCGCGCTCGACCTGCTCAACACGCGCTGGGCCGGGACGCCCGTCAACGACCTGCTCGCCGAGCCGGACGGCTACGGGATCTGGCTCGCCTCGGCCGGCCTCGCGGACCGCTGCCGGACGGCCGACCCAGGGCTGACGGCCCTGCGGGAGACCCGTGAGGTGATCGCCGGCGCAGTCCAGGAGCTGTGCGGGAAGGGCGAGTTGGGAGCCGAGGCGGTGGCCCGGCTGAACGGCGTGCTGCGCCAGGGGCGGCTGCGCCGGGAGCTCGGCCCGGAAGGGCCGACCGAGCGCGTCGAGGTGGACCGGCCCGAGTGGCTCGCCTCCTGGCTGGCCGTCGACGACTTCCTGGACCTGCTGGACCGGGGCGCCCGGCGGATCAAGCAGTGCGCGCACGAGGCGTGCATCCTGTATTTCTTCGACACCTCGCAGAACGGGCGCCGGCGGTGGTGCCGGATGGCGGTCTGCGGGAATCGGGCGAAGGCCGCGCGGCACTACGAGAAGGCGCGGGGTTAACGGACGACCGAACGAATGGTCGGCGGACGCGGGGGTGGCGCCGCGCCCGCCGACGGTCGGTCAGGCCGCCCCGAGCCAGGTGGTGAGGGCGGTGCGGAGCTCGTTCTGGCCCGGGTCGACGCCGGCCCAGGCGACGTAGCCGTCCGGGCGGATCAGCAGGACGGTGTCGCGCAGCTTGCCGTGCGGGTCGGCGGGGGCGGCGGAGACCATGCGGTCCGCCCAGGGCTCGGCGGCGGCCAGTTCGTCGTTGCTGACGAGGACGAACACGCCGGCGCGCAGCGCCTCGTAGAGCCGCTCGGGGGCGGCCGGGGCGCCCTCGACGGGCTTGCTGAGGGCGGTCAGCCGCAGGTCCGGGACGCGCTTGCCGACCTGCGGGTGGGCGCCCTTGGGGGCCGGGTAGGAGAACTCGATGCCGGAGACCAGCCGGGCGCCGCGCTCGGTGACCAGGTCGAGGTGGCCGCCCAGCGCGGTGAGCGCCCCGCGCAGGGCGCGGGTCGGGGCGGACTCGGCGAGGGCGAGCCGGATCAGCGCGCCGGAGGTGCGCAGGACGGTCTTCCCGATCGGGTGCCGCTCCGTCTGGTAGGTGTCCAGCAGGGCGTCGGTGGCCCGGCCCTTGACGGCGGCGACGAGCTTCCAGGAGAGGTTGGCGGCGTCCTGCAGACCGGTGTTCATGCCCTGGCCGCCGGCCGGGGAGTGGCAGTGGGCGGCGTCGCCGGCCAGGAAGACCCGGCCGGAGCGGTAGTTGGGGACCTGCCGCTCGTCGCTGTGGAAGGTGGAGCTCCAGCGCACGTCGTGCAGGCCGTAGTCCTCGTCGAGGATGGCCCCGACGAGGGCGGTGAGCTGCTCCTGCGAGGGGGTGATGCCGTCCGGGAAGCGCTCGTTGCGGTCCCAGGCGATCACCCGGTACCAGCCGTCGCCGAACGGGGCGATGAACGCGAAGCCGGTCTCGTTGGCGCCGACGGTGATCGCCCCGGCGGGCTCGCGCTCCAGCCGGACGTCGGCCAGCACCACGGAGTCGACCACGGACTCGCCGGGGAAGGGGATGCCGAGCAGGTCGCGGACGGCGGAGTGGACGCCGTCGGTGCCGACCGCGTAGGTGGCGCGGTAGGCGTGGCCGTCGGCGGTCTCCAGGGTCACGCCGTCGGCGTCCTGGCGCAGCCCGGTCACCTCGGCGCCGCGCACGAGGGTCGCGCCGGCCTTCTCGGCGCGCTCCAGGAGCAGCCGTTCGACGTTGTACTGCGGGGTGATCAGCACGAACGGGAAGCGGGTGGGCAGCGAGCCGAGGTCGATGCCGAGGCGGTCGAACATCTTCAGCGCGCCGAGCGGCCGGCCGGTGGCGATCAGCTCGTCGGCCAGGCCCCGGGCGTCCAGCATCTCCAGGCTGCGGGCGTGCACGGCGAAGGCCCGGGTGAGGTTGGACTCGGCGGCCCGCTTCTCCAGCACGGTGACGCCGACCCCGGCGGCGGCGAGGTCGCCGGCCAGCAGCAGTCCGGTCGGTCCGGCGCCGACGATCAGGACGTCGGTTTCGGTCGTCGGCTTCACGGCCATGTATCAGCTCCCGTTGCTCTGAGGGCGGTTGGACGCCGTTCCCGGCGTTCTCCCAGCCTCCATCATCCCCGGGGCCCAGCGGCCGCGAACCGCCGGGCCCCGGCGGTGGGTGACCGCCGGGGCCAGTCGGGCCCGTCTCCGAACTCTCGCCTGCGGGGCGACGCCGGTGCACGCACCTCGCTGCGTTGTCGTCGGTCGCCCGATGCTCCGCATCGCCTCCCTCCTCCGCCTTGCGATGCACGCACCCCAACGCCGCCCCGCCCGCCCTCCGGGCGAACGACGGGAGTTCGGAGACGGGCCCGGGGGATGCCGGTACGAATCCTCAGCTGTGCCGGCGGATCTCCACCGTGCGGAACCGGTTGGCGACGAACGCGCCGTCGCAGTAGGCCGAGTTGGCGGCCGGGTTGGCGCCGGTGCCGTGCAGGTCGGAGAAGGCGGCGGTCTGGTTGGGGAAGACGCCGCCGGTGAGGTTGAGCGAGAGCGAGACGCCGGAGTCCAGCGCGGCCTCGACCAGCTGCGCCTCCACCTCGGGCGAGGTGGTGTAGCCGGAGGCCGTCATGGCGCCCTTCTCGCGGACCGTGGTGCGCAGCAACTCGACGCCGGCGGCGGTGGATTCGACGGCGACGGCGAAGGAGACCGGGCCGAAGCACTCGCTGCGGAAGACCGAGCGGTCGTCCGGCTTGTCGGCGTCCAGCTTGACCAGGGCCGGGGTACGGACGGTCGCGCCGGGGAACTCCGGGGAGGTCACCGTGCGCGGGGCGAGGACGAGTTCGCCGTACTCGCCGCCGGCCGCGGCGGCCGAGCGCTGCAGCACGCCCGGGTTGACCACGGCGCCGAGGATGGCGGCGGCGCGGGCGTCGTCGGAGAGCAGGCCCTCGATGGCGCCGGCGAGGTCGGCGACGACCTGGTCGAAGGACTTGTCGCCCTGGTCGGTGCTGATGCCGCCGCGCGGGATCAGCACGTTCTGCGGGGTGGTGCACATCTGGCCGCTGTAGAGCGAGAGCGCGAAGGCCAGGTTGCCCAGCATGCCCTTGTAGTCGTCGGTGGAGTCGATGACGACCGCGTTGACGCCGGCCTTCTCGGTGTACACCTGCGCCTGCCGGGCGTTCTCCTCCAGCCAGTCGCCGAAGGAGGTGGAGCCGGTGTAGTCGATCATCTTGATCTCGGGGCGGACCGCGAGGGCGGCGGCGACGGTGCCGCCCTCGTGCTCGGCGGCCAGGCAGACCAGGTTGGCGTCGAAACCGGCCTCGGCGAGCACCTCGCGGGCGATCCGGACGGTGAGCGCGAGCGGCAGCACGGCCCGCGGGTGCGGCTTGACCAGCACCGGGTTGCCGGTGGCCAGCGAGGCGAACAGGCCGGGGTAGCCGTTCCAGGTGGGGAAGGTGTTGCAGCCGATCAGCAGCGCGAGGCCGCGCGGGACGACGGTGAACTCCTTGGTCATCACCAGCGGCTCGCGCTTGCCCTGGGGCTTCGTCCAGCCGGCCTGCTTCGGCAGCCGGGTCTGCTCGGCGTACGCGTAGGCGACGGCCTCCAGGCCGCGGTCCTGGGCGTGCGGGCCGCCGGCCTGGAAGGCCATGCCGTAGGCCTGGCCGGTGGTGTGCATGACGGCCTGGGCGAACTCGTGGGAGCGGGCGTTGATCCGGTGCAGGATCTCCATGCAGACCGCGGCGCGCTCCAGCGGGGAGGCGGCGGCCCAGCCGGGGCGGGCGGCGGTGAGCGCGGCGATCAGCGCGTCCGGGCCGGCGTGCGGGTAGGTGATGCCCAGCTCGATGCCGTACGGGGAGGCCTCGCCGCCGACCTGGTCGCCGTCGGTGGGGTGGCCCGCCAGGGCGAAGGGGGCGCCGAGCAGGGCGTCGAAGGCGGCCTTGCCGTCCGCCGGGCCGCTCTCGCCGTAGGCCTTCGGGAACTCGGGGTAGGGCGACCAGTAGTCGCGCTTGGCGGCGGCGTCGAGCGCGGCGTCCAGGGTGGCCTGGTGGCGCTCGACCAGCTCGCTGACGAGGGGGTGGGTGACCGCTGCGGACATCTGTGCGCTCCTCAGAGGGGAGGACGGGACACGTCACAGAGTAACCGAACGATCGGTCGGCTCAAGAGGGTGCGGGCGGCAGGATCGCGCCGCAACGGCCGGAGGGCGCGTCCGTGGCGGACGCGCCCTCCGGGGCTACGGCTGATCGGGCTTGCCGCTGATCCGGGTGACCCGGGTTTACGGCTGGATCCGGGTTTACGGCACGCCCAGCTCGAAGATCACGTACCCGGCGTACCAGCCCGAGGCGACCGCGCCGGTGCCCAGCACCGTGGCCAGCACCGGCCAGCTCAGCTTGCGCATCCCGATCGCCAGCGCGATGAACAGCGGGAACGCGGGCAGCAGGTAGCGCGAGACGTTGCCGAAGATGCCGAGGCTGCCGAGCACCGAGACGATCGTGGCCAGCGTGTAGGCGGTCAGCACCAGCGGCGGGCGCAACCGGACCAGCAGCACGATCAGCACCGGCAGGGTGAACACGATCAGGGTCGCGAGGAGGTCCGGCACCGGGAAGGCGAAGGGGTAGTCGCTGCGCCCCAGCACCACCCCGCGGATCGCGTGCCAGGTGCCCTGGCCCCAGTCGAAGTAGTGCAGCCAGGCGTCGTGCTGCAGCCGGAAGTAGCCGCCCCACTCGCCCGTCCTCCAGCCCACCCAGCCGACGTAGCCGAGCAGGCCGATCGGGGCCAGCAGGATCGCGGCCAGCGGGCGCAGCACGCCGCTCTCCCGCCGGTACAGCTCGACCAGGGCGGCCAGGCCCACCGCGCCTATCAGCGCCGCCGCGGTCGGCCGGTTGAGCCCGGCGACCAGGGTGATCGCCCCCGCCGTGACCCACTGCTTGGTCATCACGCAGTAGCAGGCCCAGGCGGCCAGCGCGACGAAGGTCGAGTCCGAGTACACCGCCCACTCGGCGCCCGAGCCCGGGGCGATCGCCCAGATCCCGGCCGCGATCACACCGGCCCGTACGTCCCCGGACAGCTTCTCCACCACCGCGTAGATCCCGGCGGCGGCGAACAGCGAGGCCACCACCGAGACCAGCATCCCCGCGCCGTACAGGCCGAGGCCGGTGACGTCCGAGGTCAGCCGCATCAGGCCCGGGTACAGCGGGAAGAAGGCGGCCGAGTTCTGCTCGATGTTGAAGCCCTCCGGCCCCGCGATCGGGACCAGCGCCGGGTGGTAGCCGAACTGGGCCACCTGCTGGTACCACCAGCCGTCCCAGCTGGCCGGCACGTCCCACGGGTTGGCGCCGCCGCCGAACCGGGCCGGCTTCTTGGCGTAGTCGCCGGCGAAGGAGAGCAGCTTCATGAAGACGGTGAAGCCGATCAGCTTGAGCACGGCGTAGCACCACACGGCCGGGCCGAAGCGGACGACCAGCGCGCGGGCGCGGTCCAGCAGGCCGTGTGAGGCGTCCTGCGGGTCCTCGCTGCGCTGCTCGGGCACATCGGAGGCGACTGCCGGTATTGCGTTCATCAGCCGTGGACCCCAGCCTGCTGGACATGGACGGATCGTCCGCAGATTCTAGGGCTTCGCTCCCGCGGCCGGTGTGGACCAGCCGGACCCGATCGCGTACCGCGCGGGGCCGCCGGGGATACTCGGAGGATGGCCGATCACACCACGCGCACCGCCTACACCGTGGAGTCACTGCTCGCGGTGACCGTCGACGTGTTCAACGAGCGCGGCTACGACGGCACCTCGATGGAGGACCTGTCCCGGGCCGCCGGGATCTCCAAGTCCTCGATCTACCACCACGTCCGCGGCAAGGAGGAGCTGCTGCGGCTGGCCGTGGGGCGGGCGCTGGACGGGCTGTTCGCGATCCTGGCCGAGCCGGCCGCGGTCGGGGGCCCGGCGGTGGAGCGGCTGGAGCACGTGGTGCGGCGCACCGCGGAGGTGCTGCTGGCGGAGCTGCCGTACGTGACGCTGCTGCTGCGGGTGCGGGGCAACACGGCCACCGAGCTGTGGGCGCTGGAGCGCCGACGGGACTTCGACCACCAGGTCGCCGAGCTGGTGCGGGCGGCCGTCGCGGACGGCGCGCTGCGCGCGGACGTGGAGCCGCGGCTGGCCACCCGGCTGCTGTTCGGGATGATCAACTCGATCGTGGAGTGGTACCGGCCGGGGCTGAAGGCCGCCGACGGGGTCGCGGACGCGGTGGTGCACCTGGCCTTCGACGGGCTGCGGGCGCGGTAGCCGTCTGGCGGTAGGCGTCTAGCGGTAGGCGTCTAATCGGGCGGGACCTGGTCGGTCTCCTCGAACACCAGCATGGTTTGTGTACCAAGTACCTGGGGGATGGACTGGATGCGGTTGAGCACCAGCTCCCGCAGCGCCCGGTTGTCGGCGGTGTGCACCAGCAGCAGGACGTCGAAGTCCCCGCCGACCAGGGCGATGTGCGCGACCCCCGGGAGCTCCAGCAGCTGCTCGCGGACCGTGCGCCAGGAGTTCTGGACGATCTTCAGGGTGATGTAGGCGGACGCGGCCTGACCGGCCCGTTCGTGGTCCACCCTGGCGGTGAAGCCGCGGATGACGCCGTCCTCGACCATCCTGGAGATCCGGGCGTACGCGTTGGCCCGGGACACGTGCACCCGCTCGGCCACCGAGCGGATGGAAGCGCGACCGTCCTGCTGCAGCAGCCGCAGGATCGACCGGTCGACCCGGTCGAGTCTGGACATCTGTTCAGCCGACATGACCCCCCACCCTCACCGATTGGACGCACTGCCACCAGTCGACCGTCGCTCAGGCCGAATGTCCACCACCTTGTCACGCTTCTGGTCAAGATGAACAGACGACCGAACAATCGGTAGGGAGCCCCCGCGACCCCTGGAGGTGCCCCGAGATGACCGTTCTCGACCACAGACACCACACGGATGTGCCCGGTTGGCTGCCCGGGGCCACCGCTCCGCGCACCGACCCGGCCCCGCTCCTGCCGGACCCCTCCCCCGTCCGGGTGCTCGGCACCCCTGCGCTGGAGAAGTACGACCCGGCGCTGCTGCGCGAGCTCTACCGGCGCCTGGTCGTCGGCCGCCGGTACAACCAGCAGGCCACCACCCTGACCAAGCAGGGCCGCCTCGCCGTCTACCCGGCCTCCACCGGCCAGGAGGCCTGCCAGATCGCCGCCGCGCTGGTGCTCGGCGAGCGCGACTGGCTCTTCCCCAGCTACCGCGACACCCTCGCCGTGGTCTCCCGGGGCGTGGACCCGCTGGAGGCGCTGACCCTGCTGCGCGGCAACGCCCACACCGGCTACGACCCGCGCGCCAGCCGGACCGCCCCGCTCAGCACCCCGCTCGCCACCCAGGCCCCGCACGCCGTCGGGCTGGCGCACGCCGCCCGGCTGAGCGGCGAGCCGGCCGTCGCGCTGGCGATGCTCGGCGACGGCGGCACCAGCGAGGGCGACTTCCACGAGGCGCTGAACTTCGCGGCCGTGCTCAACGCCCCGGTGGTCTTCCTGGTGCAGAACAACGGCTACGCGATCTCCGTCCCGCTCAGCGCGCAGTCCGCCGCGCCCAGCCTGGCCCACAAGGCCGTCGGCTACGGCATGCCGGGCCGGCTGGTGGACGGCAACGACGCGCCCGCCGTGCACTCGGTGCTCACCGAGGCCGTCGAGCGGGCCCGCAGCGGCGGCGGCCCGACCCTGGTCGAGGCGCTGACCTACCGGATCGAGGCGCACACCAACGCCGACGACGCCACCCGCTACCGCACCGAGCCCGAGGTCGACGCCTGGCGGGAGCACGACCCGATCCTGCTGATGGAGCGCGCGCTGCGCGGACTGGGCGTCCTGGACGACGTGCTGGTGCAGGAGGCGGCGGACGAGGCGGAGGCGCTGGCGGCCCGGATGCGCGCCGAGTTCCACGCCGACCCGGAGCTCGACCCGATGTCGCTGTTTGCCCACGTCTACGCCGAGCCGACCCCGCAACTGCGGGAGCAGGCCGCCCAGTTGTCCGCCGAGCTGGCCGCCGAGGCCGAGGTGCAGCACTGATGTCGACCTCCCACCCGTCGCCCACCCCCACCCTTGGCCGAGCCGCTGCGCGGCACCCCTCCGGTGTCCGCACCGCGTCGATGGCGCAGGCGCTCAACTCCGCGCTGCGGGACGCCATGCGCGAGGACCCGGCGGTGCACGTGCTCGGCGAGGACGTCGGCGCGCTCGGCGGCGTCTTCCGGATCACCGACGGGCTGACCGCCGAGTTCGGCCGGGACCGCTGCCTGGACACCCCGCTCGCCGAGGCCGGCATCCTCGGCACCGCGGTCGGCATGGCGATGTACGGGCTGCGCCCGGTGGTCGAGATGCAGTTCGACGCCTTCGCCTACCCGGCGCTGGAGCAGCTGTTCTCGCACGTCGCCAAGATGCGCAACCGTACGGCGGGCCGGCTCCCGCTGCCGATCACCGTCCGCGTCCCGTACGGCGGCGGCATCGGCGGGGTCGAGCACCACAGCGACGCCTCCGAGGCGTACTACACCAGCACCCCCGGCCTGCACGTGGTCACGCCCGCGACGGTGGCCGACGCGTACGGGCTGCTGCGGGCCTCGATCGCCTCCGACGACCCGGTGGTCTTCCTGGAGCCCAAGCGGCTCTACTGGGGCAAGGACGGGTTCGACCCGGCGGTGCCGGTCGAGCCGATCGGCCGGGCCGTGCTGCGGCGCACCGGGACGTCCGCCGTGCTGATCACCTACGGACCCTCGCTGCCGGTCTGCCTGGAGGCGGCCGAGACGGCGAAGGCCGAGGGCTGGGACCTCGCGGTGCTGGACCTGCGCACCCTGGTGCCGTTCGACGACGAGACGGTCTGCCGGGTGGTGCGCTCGATCGGCCGGGCCGTGGTGGTGCACGAGGCGAGCGGCTTCGGCGGCGCCGGCGCGGAGATCGCCGCGCGGGTCACCGAGCGCTGCTTCCACCACCTGGCCGCGCCCGTGCTGCGGGTGACCGGCTTCGACATCCCGTACCCGCCGCCGATGCTGGAGCACCACCACCTGCCCGGGGTGGACCGGATCCTGGACGCGGTCGCCCGGCTGCAGTGGGAGGACTGAGCATGATGCCCGTCGTGCGGGAGTTCCGGCTGCCCGACCTCGGTGAGGGACTCACCGGGGCCGAGGTGGTGCGCTGGATGGTCGAGGTCGGCGAGGTGATCGCGGTCGACCAGCCGGTGGTGGAGGTGGAGACCGCCAAGGCCGTGGTGGAGGTGCCCTGCCCGTACGGCGGGGTGGTCACCGCGCGCTACGGCGAGGAGGGCGAGGAGATCGCCGTGGGCGCGCCGCTGGTGACGGTCGCGGTGGCCGGGGCTCCGGCTTCGGCGGAGAGAGGGTCGGACGGGCCCTCGTCCTCGCTGGGCGAGACCGTGGAGCGGCCGCTGGTCGGGTACGGCGTCGCGGAGACGGGGAAGGGCGGGCGGCGGCGCCGGGTCGGTGCGGGTGCGGCTTCGGGGGCGGTCGCTCCGGTTGCGCCCGCTGCGCCGGTCGCGGTGGCGCCTGCGGTGGTGGCGGGTGCCGCCGGGCCGGCCGTGCTGCCGGTGATCTCGCCGTTGGTGCGGCGGCTGGCCCGGGAGCAGGGGGTCGACCTGGCCGCGCTCACCGGGAGCGGGCCGGACGGGCTGATCATGCGGGCGGACGTCGAACGGGCGGTCGCGGCCAAGGTGGCCACTCCGACGGCCGCGTCGGTTGCCGTGCCCGCCGCGGCTCCTTCGGCGGCCGTCCAGGAGGGTGTCGTCCCGCTGCGCGGGCTGCGCAAGGCGGTGGCCGAGAAGCTCAGCCGCAGCCACCGGGAGATCCCGGCCGCGACCTGCTGGGTGGATGCCGACGCGACCGAACTGATGGCGCTGCGGCGGCAGTTGAACGCCACGCCGGGGCCGAAGGTGAGCGTTCTGGCGCTGCTGGCGCGGATCTGCACGGTCGCGCTGGCGCGCTTCCCCGAGCTCAACTCCTCGGTGACCGAGGACGGTTCGGGCATCGTCCGGCACGCGGCGGTGCACCTGGGCTTCGCCGCGCAGGGCGAGCGCGGCCTGGTCGTCCCGGTGGTACGGGACGCGCAGGCCCGCAGCACCGAGCAACTCGGCGAGGAGCTCGGCCGGTTGACCGAGGCGGCGCGCAGCGGCTCGCTCACCCCGGCCGAACTGACCGGCGGCACCTTCACGTTGAACAACTACGGGGTGTTCGGTGTGGACGGCTCCACCCCGATCCTCAACCACCCCGAGGCGGCGATGCTCGGGGTCGGCCGGATCGTCGCCAAACCGTGGGTGCACGGCGGGGAGTTGGCGGTGCGCGAGGTGACGCAGCTGTCGTTCACCTTCGACCACCGGGTCTGCGACGGCGGTACGGCGGGCGGCTTCCTGCGCTTCGTCGCGGACTGCGTGGAGCAGCCGGGCATGCTGCTGCGGCAGCTCTGAGCGGACCTGCCGTGAGCAGGACGCGGTTGCCCTGGGTGGACGGGGGGCCACTCAGGGCAACCGCGATCGAGTGAGAGTAGCGCGTTCCCGGGCCGGGTGTCCGGGCTTCGCGCGATTTGTCGGATGAGCAGTTCGGGCGTGCCACGCTGCCTAGGCGTCAGCAGAGACAAGCCAGGTGGTGGCGCAGGCCGGCCGGAGGCGAAACGATTCTCTTGGGTACTCGAAACGTAGCGGTGAAGTCCCGCAGAACACTTCTGGTCCGCACCGGGCACGGCTCGGCGGGGGCCGCCTCCGTGCCGGGCCTGCCGGGGATCCCGGGGCCGCCGAGGCCGTTGGACCCGCCGGACCTGCCGCCGACGGCTCCGGCGGACGCGCCGCCGACAACTCCGGCGGAGGCGCCGACGGAGGTGCTGCCGCCCGTGGCTCCCGGTCCGGAGCCCGTCCACCCGGTGGTTCCGGCCATGCCGTCCGAGCCGCCGGCCGTACCCGCGCCGAGCCACCCCGCGCCGAGCTACCCCGAGCCGGCCTCGGGCACCGGCACCTCGCCCGCCTTCCGGCCGCTGTTCACCGACGCACCCGGCCTCAACTGGGCCGGACCCGGCGACAGTTGGAGCGACGCCTGGGCGCTGCAGCCGCCCACCGAGGGCCACCCGGCCCCCGCGCTCCCCGCCGTCCAACCGGCCGCAGCCGCCGTACCCGAGGTCGAACTGCCGCTCACCGCACGGGACATCGAGCTGATCCGGGCCAGCCTCGCCGTCGTCGAGCCGGTCGCCGACCGGGCCACCGCGCACTTCTACGCCCTGCTCTTCCTGCACCATCCCGAGGTCCGCTCGCTCTTCCCCGCCGCCATGGACGTCCAGCGCGACCGGCTGTTCCGCGCCCTGCTGGGTGCCGCGCGCGGCGCCGAGGACCCGGTCGCCCTGCGCGCCGGGCTGAGCGCGCTCGGCTGCGGCCACCGCCGGTACGGCACGCTGACCGGCCACTACGCCCCGGTGGGGGAGTGCCTGGTGCAGGCGCTGGCCCGGTACGCGGGCGGCCGCTGGGACGCCGACACCGAGCTGGCCTGGCGCCGCGCCTACCGGCTGATCTCCTCGATCATGATCGAGGCCGCGGAGGAGGCCGCCCGCACCTCGCCGCCCTGGTGGCAGGGCGAGATCGTCCGCCACGAGCGCCGCACCCGGGACGTCGCGGTGATCACCGTCCGCCCGGACCAGGCGTACCCGTTCCGGGCCGGGCAGTACACCAGCCTGGAAACGCCCTGGTGGCCGCGGGTGTGGCGGCACTACTCCTTCGCCTCCGCGCCCCGGCCGGACGGGCTGCTGGCCTTCCACGTCAAGGCCGTCCAGGCGGGCTGGGTGAGCAACGCGCTGGTCCACCGGGCCGCGCCCGGGGACGTGCTGCGGCTGGGGCCGGCCTCCGGAGCGATGACCGTCGACCACGCCGCCGGCCCGGACCTGCTCTGCCTCGGCGGCGGCACCGGCATCGCGCCGATCCGCGCACTGGTCGAGGAGGCCGCCGCGTACGGTACGCCCGGCCGCCGCGTCGAGGTGTTCTACGGCGCCCGCCGCGCCGCCGACCTGTACGAGCTGGACGGGCTGCGCGAGCTGGCCCGGGCCCACCCCTGGCTGACGGTGCGCCCGGTGCTGTCCGGCGGCGGCCCGGCCGAGGGCGCGCTGACCGGCGAACTGCCGGAGGTGGTGGGCCGGTTCGGCCCCTGGGCGGGGCGCGAGGCGGTGCTCAGCGGGCCGCCGGCGATGGTGCGCCGGGGCGTCGGGGTGCTGCTGCGGTCGGGGGTGCCGGCCGAGCGGATCCGGCACGACCTGGTCGGCGACCTGGCCGCCGGGTGACCACGTGGGCCCCGTCCCACGTGGTCGTCAGGGGGCGGCCGGTCGGCAGAGGTCGGCCGGCTGTAAACCGGTCGGTCACCCCAGGTCGGGCGCGAGCAGTGCGCGGATGCCCTCGATGTTGGCCGCCAGGTACGCCCGCAGCCGGGGCGGGACCACGTTGACCGAGGTGACCCCCTCCCGGGTGAACGGCAGCCGCACCACCTCGTACTCCCCGTTGGGCTCCGTCACCTCCGGCCCGTGCCGCCGGCTGAGGTCCATCGAGGCCAGCCGGCAGACGAAGAAGTGCTGCACCTTGACCCCGTGCGGGTGCAGCAGGGTGCCGTCGTCGTGGTGCGTGTGGCTGATGGTGTCGACGAAGGCGGGCACCACGTCCACGACCTTGCCGCCGAGCTCCTCGTCCACCTCGCGGTGCAGTGCCTCGACCACCGTGCGGTCGCCCCGCTCCACCCCGCCGCCGGGCGTGATCCAGTACGGGTGCGGCGCGCCCGGGCGGACCCGCCGGATCAGCACGATCGAGGCCGGGCCGTACGGATCGTCCGGGTCCAGCTCCAGCAGGATCGCCCGCGCGGTGCGCTTGACCACCGGACGCGGTGGCGGGGTTCGGTTCTCGGGGCCCATGGACACCTCCGGGGCTGGAGCGTTGTGCGGGAGTCTCCCGCGCGGGGAAAAGGTCGAAACACGGGGAATGTACCGAAAGGCCGAGCCGGAACGAGAGGTACTGGTGCCATGCAGCACAGCACAGTCCAGGGCCACCTGGTGATGGGCCTCGTGGTCTCGCAGGAGCTCTCCCTCCGCATCCTGGCGGACCTGGCGTACGAGGCCGACGATCCGTACGCCGTCCGGTTCAGCTTCCACCTGCCCGGCGACGCGCCGGTCACCTGGTTCTTCGCGCGGGAGCTGCTGCTCGACGGGATCGGCGGGCCCGCCGGCGAGGGCGACGTCCACATCCACCCGGTCGGCGGGGACCGCCCGGAGGTCCGCATCCTGCTGCGCTCCCCCGCCGGCGAGGCACTGCTGCGGGCCTCGTCCGCGCCGCTGATCGCCTTCCTGGCGCGCACCGACCGGCTGGTGCCGATGGGGCAGGAGCTCGCCGCCCGGGAACTCGACGCCGAGCTCGCGGACATCCTCGGAGACGTACGGCGGTAAGGGGAACGGCGGCAAGGGGAGCGCTGGCAAGGCGAAGGGGCCCGTACCCGGCTGTTCCACCGGGTACGGGCCCCTCGCGCGGGCGGGCACGACGGCCGTCAGTCGTCGTCCAGGGCCAGGTGCAGGCCCCAGGCCACCAGGCTGATGATCAGCGAACCGACCAGTGCGGCGCCGAAGTTGGTCACGTGGAAGTCCAGTGACAGCTTCCCGGACGCCCACGAGGTCAGCAGCAGCATCAGGGCGTTGATCACGAAGGTGATCAGCCCCAGTGTGAGGATGAACAGCGGGAACGAGAACAGCTTGACCACCGGCTTGATCAGCCAGTTCACGATGCCGAACACGACGGCGACGCCGAGGACGGTCAGTGCCTTGTGCTGCCAGTCGGCCTTGCCCTGGGCGAGTTGGATGCCGCTGACGATCCAGGCGGCGACCCAGATGGCCGCCGCGTTGATCAGTGTCTTGATGACGAAACCCTTCATGCCGCCCAAGCCTGGCAGGCAGCACGGCCCAGCGGAACCACCACAGGGCAGGTTGGTGTTGAATGCCCGTGGTCCCGGAGGTGGACGGACGAGGGAGGACGGCGACGGTGAAGCTGTTCCGGCTGGACGAACTGGACGCCGAGCGCGCGGCCAACGACGGTGCCTACCTGCGGTTCCTGCGCGAACCGCGGATGTCCGCCGGCCTGTACGCGCTCGCCCCCGGCAACACCGACCCGCAGACCGCGCACGACCAGGACGAGCTCTACCAGGTGATCAGCGGCCGGGCCGAGCTGACCGTCGGCGCCGAGACCGCGACCGTCGGGCGCGGCACCGTCGTGTACGTCCCGGCCGGGACCCCGCACCGGTTCCACCACGTCACCGAGGAACTGCGGGTCCTGGTGGTGTTCTCCCCGCCCGAGGACTGAGTGCCCGGCCCGGGCGTCCGGGGTGCTCGCTTAGGGTCGTCCGCATGACCAGCAGCCCCGGTTCCAGTCCCAGCCCCAGCCCCAGCCTCACCGAGGAACTCTGGGCCTCGATCGAGTCGATCCACGCCGAGATCCTCGCCCACCCCTTCATCCACGGCCTCACCGACGGCACCCTGCCCCGCGAGGCCTTCCGCCACTTCGTCGTCCAGGACTCGCACTACCTGCGCGACTACGCCCGCGCCCTCGCCGTCTGCGCCGCCAAGGCGCCCACCGAGGCGGACGTCCGGGCCTTCGCCGACGACGCGATCGGCGCGCTGGCCGCCGAGCAGGGCATGCACGCCGAGTTCATGACCGCCTTCGGCGGCACCGCCGAGCAGGCCGCCGCCGAACCGGTGCTGCCCACCACCCGGGCCTACACCAGCTACCTGCTGGCCACCGTCCACGGCGGCTCCTTCGCCGAGGCCGTCGGCGCGGTGCTGCCCTGCTACTGGATCTACGCCCGGGTCGGCGAGGCGCTGCTCGCCCAGGGCTCGCCCGACCCGCTCTACACCAAGTGGATCGCCACCTACGGCGACGAGGCCTTCCAGTCCGTGGTGCGCCGGGTGCTGGCCCTCACCGACCGGCTCGGCGAGGAGATCTCCCCGGCCGAGCGCCGCAAGGTGGTCGAGCACTTCGTGACCACCTCGCGCTACGAGTGGATGTTCTGGGACGCCGCCTGGCGCGGCGAGCGCTGGCCGGTCTGAGCCTGAGCCCGAGCCTGAGCCGGGCGCGCCGGGCGGCGTCCGCCTGCTCAGCCGGTGGTGAAGTAGCCGGTCAGGTCGGCGATCACGTCCACCGGGGCGCCGTGGTTGTAGACGGAGTAGGTGCCGTCGCCGGCCACCCTGGTGGTCACCGAGTTGGCGGTGGTCTGCCCGGGCGCGACGTTCACGGTGGAGGTGGTCGGCGGCAGGCCCGGGCCCGGGAACACCGTGAGGTGGCCGGACTCGGTGACGTCGGTGACCGTGACGTTGGCCTCGACGCCCATGACGTTCGGGACGGAGCCGTCCGAGGGGACGACCGGCACCTGCGTGGTCGCCCACTGCTGGAGCTTCGTGCCGGTGACCCGGGTGTCGAGGCTGCGGACGGGCGTCCTGAGCGCGCTGAACAGCCCCTTGCCGGAGGGGCCGTAGTAGCCGACGACGTCGACGATGACGTGCACCCAGCCGGCGTGGTTGTAGAGGTCGATCCAGCCGTCGACACCGACCGGCACCACGACCTGGTTCGCGACGGTCGACCCCGCCGGGAAGTTGACGTTCGACCCGGCGGCGGGCAGCGGCGAGCCGCTCGGGTACGCCGTCAGGAAGCTGTCCCACGAGCCGTCGGTGGCGGTGACGTTGAGGACCACCTCGGTGGCGTCCGCGGTGCCCAGCTCGGGGCGGGCGACCTGGAACGAGCGCACGGCGTCGCCGCCGAGCCGGCCGGTGCCGTCGACCCGGCTGTCGGCGATCCGGGTCGGGGCCAGCGGGCCGTACTTGTCGGTCGCCGCGGGCCGGTAGTAGCCGACCAGGTCGAGGACGACGTTGGCGGTGCCCCAGTTGTTGTAGACGCTGATCCACGGGGCGCCCCGCACGACCGGGCCGACCGCGACGGTGACCAGGTTGGAGACGGTCTGGCCGGCCTTGAAGTTGACGCTGGAGGTGGCGGGCGCGGTGCCGGGTGTGCCGTTGGCGGCACCGAGCGAGACGTAGCCGTCGGTGGTCGGGTCGGTCACGGTGACGTTGACCACCACGGCCGTGACGTCGGTCGGCACCACGGCCTCGCAGGTCGCCGGGGGGTGGTTGGCGCAGCGGGCTGCCAGCGGGGTGCTGTAGTACTCGCCGGCCCCGAGCGGCCCGAACCGGTTGTGCGTCGGGACCCGGTTGTAGTCCCGGGTGTCCAGGACCCGGTACGGGGACATCCCGCGGAAGCCGGCCGGCGCGGTGAGGTCCGCGGCCGAGCTCGCGGCCGCGGCGCCCCGGCCGGCGGCGGGGGCCTGGCCGGCGGCGAGGGCCGGGGTAGTGAGGGTGAGGGCCGCCAGGGCGGCTAGGGACACGGCTGTTCTGGCTCGCATGGCTCGCATGATCGCGTTCCCCCCGGGTCGTTTTTGCCGAACGGGCCTTCCTCCGGCACTAGTTGGACGTTCGGGACGGCCGGGGGTTGCACGCCGCCGGGCGAATTCTCGGGGGTCACCCCGGGGGGTCGGCTCCGGGTGATCTCGGGGTTCTCTCCGGGCCGTTGGCCCTCGTTCCGGCACTCGCGTCACCGTACGATCGACGTACCGAAAGCAAGCGGGATGCGGCACCGGACGGCGGCCGACCCTTGGGGAGAAGAGGAACGGACATGGCTGAGCTCTGGAAGTCGCTGCCCTCGTGGGTGCGCAACATCGTCATCCCGGTGCTGGTCCTGGTGCTGGCCTGGAACATCGTCGCCTTCGTCTTCGGCGTCGTCGGCGCACTGCTGGGCATCGTGCTCAAGCTGCTGGTGGTGGTCGGCATCGCGGCCGCCGTCGTGATCCTGGTGAAGAAGGCCGCCAGGAGCTGACCTCCTCCCCGAACCGCCGCCCTGAGGCCCGGCCCCCACCACGGGAAGCCGGGCCTCGGCCGTTCCCGGCGTCTCGGCCGGTCCTCGGGCCGACGCGTTCCGGGCGGGGATCCGGGCGGGGACCCGCTCTGGACCTGCGGCTATCGGCTCGCTACGGTGTTGGGCGTCATGTGCAGGCAACACCGCCTGCGACGCGGGAGCTCGGAGCACCGGGCTGAGAGGGCGCTGACCGGGACGTCGACGGACGGACCGACGGCTGCGTCGACCGCAGGAACCTGGACCGGGTAATGCCGGCGTAGGGAGTAGAGGTCAGATGACCACGTTCGAAGCACAGCCGCAGTCTGCCCAGAGCGCCCCCAGCAGCGAGCGCACCGGGTACCCGACCCCGGCGTGGCGCAAGGCCTACCGCGAGGGATCCCGCCCCGACCTGCGCGTTCCGTACCGCGAGGTGCTGCTCACCAACGGCAGGACCGTCCCGCTGTACGACACCTCCGGCCCGTACACGGACCCGTCGTACGAGCCCGACGTGCGCCGCGGCCTGGCCCCGCTGCGCGACGCCTGGATCCGGCAGCGCGGCGACGTCGAGGAGTACGACGGCCGCGAGCCGCGCCCCGAGGACGACGGGATCAAGCACACCTCGCCGCGCGGCGGCAACCTGCGCAACCTCGACGCCGTCTTCCCCGGCCGCCCGCGCCGCCCGCTGCGCGGCCGCGGTGGCGCCGCCGTCACCCAACTCGCCTACGCCAAGCGGGGCGTGGTGACGCCGGAGATGGAGTTCGTGGCGCTCCGCGAGGGCCTCGCGCCCGAGTTCGTGCGCGCCGAGGTGGCCCGCGGCCGGGCCGTGATCCCGGTCAACGTGAACCACCCCGAGGTGGAGCCGGCCATCATCGGCACCAACTTCCTGGTGAAGATCAACGCCAACATCGGCAACTCCGCCGTCACCTCCTCGATCGAGGAGGAGGTGGAGAAGATGACCTGGGCCACCCGCTGGGGCGCCGACACCGTCATGGACCTCTCCACCGGCCGCAACATCCACACCACCCGCGAGTGGATCCTGCGCAACTCCCCCGTGCCGATCGGCACCGTGCCGCTCTACCAGGCCCTGGAGAAGGTGGACGGCAAGGCCGAGGAGCTGAGCTGGGAGGTCTACCGGGACACCATCATCGAGCAGTGCGAGCAGGGCGTCGACTACATGACCGTCCACGCCGGCGTGCTGCTGCGCTACGTCCCGCTCACCGCGCGCCGCAAGACCGGCATCGTCTCGCGCGGCGGCTCGATCATGGCCGCGTGGTGCCTGGCGCACCACAAGGAGAACTTCCTCTACACCAACTTCGAGGAACTCTGCGACATCCTCGCCGCCTACGACGTCACCTTCTCCCTCGGTGACGGCCTGCGCCCCGGCTCGATCGCGGACGCCAACGACGAGGCGCAGTTCGCCGAGCTGCAGACCCTCGGCGAGCTCGGCCGGATCGCCCGCGAGCGCGACGTCCAGGTGATGATCGAGGGCCCGGGCCACGTCCCGATGCACAAGATCAAGGAGAACATGGATCTCCAGAAGGAGATCTGCGACGAGGCGCCGTTCTACACCCTCGGCCCGCTCACCACGGACGTCGCCCCCGGCTACGACCACATCACCTCGGGCATCGGCGCCGCGATGATCGCCTGGTGGGGCACCGCGATGCTCTGCTACGTCACGCCCAAGGAGCACCTGGGCCTGCCCAACCGGGACGACGTCAAGACCGGCGTGATCACCTACAAGATCGCCGCCCACGCCGCCGACCTCGCCAAGGGCCACCCCGGCGCGCAGGAGTGGGACGACGCCCTCTCCGACGCCCGCTTCGAGTTCCGCTGGGAGGACCAGTTCAACCTGGCCCTCGACCCGGAGACCGCCCGCGAGTTCCACGACGAGACCCTCCCCGCCGAGCCCGCGAAGACGGCGCACTTCTGCTCCATGTGCGGGCCGAAGTTCTGCTCGATGAAGATCAGCAAAAGCATCAATGAGAAGTTCGGCAACGGCCAGGCCTCGCCGGAGTACGACGAGACGGCTGTCGAGGGCATGAAGGCCATGTCCGAGGAGTTCAAGGCCCACGGCAACAAGGTCTACCTGCCGATGGCCGACTGACCCAGGACACCTGAGCGCCGCCCCGATCACCTCGGGGCGGCGCTCCGCTGTTTCCGGGGCTGCCTCCGGGCACCCGAAATCCCGTGGACGAGGCGGGCGGCCGGGTGCTGCCATGGTGGGACGGTTCTCCGTGCTGGAAATGGGAAACCTGTCGTACCGTCATAGTGGCTGTGCAGAGCTGGTTTTGGGGGAAGCGCATGGTCAGATCAGCGGCGAAGGCGGGAGCGTTCGTGACGCTCGCGGCACTCTCACTCACCGCGTGTGGAGGTTCGTCGGTTCCAGGTGATCCCAAGGAGTCCCGGACGCAG
Organism: Streptomyces novaecaesareae; assembly: GCF_000716875.1. Classification (GTDB taxonomy): domain Bacteria; phylum Actinomycetota; class Actinomycetes; order Streptomycetales; family Streptomycetaceae; genus Kitasatospora; species Kitasatospora novaecaesareae. The sequence continues at coordinate 25,666 of NZ_JNWQ01000011.1, forward strand.
ACCTCGGCTGCCGTGCCGTCCCGGTCTGCCGCGCCGGCCAAACCGATTCCGGCGGCGTTCGACAGTACAAGGGGATGGGAGGTCGAGGCGGGCAAGGACGGGAACCTGCGTGGTCCGGCTGTCGCATCCGACGCGGGACTGATCCTGTTCCGTTCGATCTCCGAGGACAAGAAGACCGCGAGCGTCCTCGCCTACGACGCGAAGACCGGCGCGATCCGCTGGCGGAGCAAGCCGGTCGCGAATCCCACGCGCGACAGCCTGGACGCCGACGCCATGGTGTTCGTCACGCACAAGGCCGGTAAGGAATACGCGGTCCTCGCGGTCACGGGTACCGAAGGCGGGGACGGTGTGAACCGGGCGAGCGGCGTCACACGGCTTGCCGCGTACGACACGGCGTCCAGCGGTGAGGCGGCGCCGGTCAAGGAGACCACGGTTCCGGACAAGGCCACCGGTTACGGCGTTCAGCGCGACGGCGGCCTCACCGAGGTGCAACTGGGCCGGTCCACGGCCGTGGTGGACGTGCTCTCGGGCCAGGTCACCACGTACGACCGGAACAACGCCGCCCTGAACGCCCCCAAGCCCTGCGAGCTGGCCTTCGGCTCCTGCAACACCAGTACGGGCGTCACAGCGCTGACCCCGGCCGGTCCGCTGGTTCAGGGCCGGGGCGCCTTCTGGGCGCTCGGCGGCTGGTTCAGCGGCGACGTGGTACCCGCAGGGGCGAGCGCCATCGTGGGCTCCAGCACAGTGACGGCCTACGGATCACCCGATGGCCATGTCGTGGCCGCGTGGCCGTCCACCGGGCACGACAACGACAGGTCCGTCTGGGCCGTGCACGACGGCGGGACCGGCCAAGTGCTCGCCACGGTCGAGTGCACGGGGAAGAAGGCCACGCCCCGACTGTCGTCCGACGGCCGCTACCTGATCGCCGACTTCGCGGTCTTCGACCTGCAGGCGAAGAAGGGCTACTGCTTCGAGGCGACCGGCGCCCGCAACCCCGTTCAACTGACCACGGTGGACAAGGACGGAACGGCGTACGGCAACGCCAAGACACCCGACCAGAACACCGGCGGCCTGAGCGATACACCGACCTCGGTCGTCCTGGCCACCGGCCAGGCATCCGCGCTCCCGGCCGGGACACTCGTCCCGGACCTGATCGGTGCGGACGCCGCGGTCTTCGGCACCGACACCGGCATCGGCCCCGTCCTCGTCTACCCGCGGCGCTGACCCTGCCACGGCACGCCGAGCCGTCCCCGAGCCGCGCCCCGATGCCGCCCAGAAGGCATCACGTCGGCGCATTCAGACGCGATGTGCTGGTTTCGGACTGAAGTTGTCGTCGATGAAGATCAGCAAAAGCATCAATGAGCAGTTCGGCCAGGGGAAGGCTTCGCCGGAGTACGACGAGGAAGCGGTCGAGGGCATGAAGGCCATGTCCTACGAGTTCAAGGTCCAGGGCAACCGGGTCTACCTCCCGCTGGCCGACTGACGCGCCCAGAGAGGCACCGCCCCGGGAGGCGGGTGCTCCCCGGGGCGGTATGTCCTGCGTGGCGGTCGTGTGGAGCCGGGGGATCCGGCTGGCCCGGACGGGACGATCGCCGGTGCTGTCCGGACCGGATCGCCGAGCCGTGGGTCGTGGTCGGCTTCAGGGGCAAGCCCTCCAACACTCGGTAGCCTCTGTCGGACCACTTGATGGTCCAGCCCAGCACGCTGCCATAGACGAGGTGGCCGGCCAGACTGACGACCACGGTCGCCGGGGTGAGTCGGAAGAGCAATGCCTGTGCGTGCGGCACGAAGAGCAGCGTGCCGATGAGCCCGGACCACACGAAGACTCCGTAGCTGAGGCCGAAGAGCACCAGGCGGCGACGGATACCGAGGACCAGGCAGAACAGGGCGAAAGCCATGCCAATGCCCCCGCCGTCACCGACGTAGCGCCACAAGTAACCGATCACGGCATTCGGCCTGTTGGAGCCGGTGATCCACTCACCGAGCCTCGGTATGAAGTCGCGCCAACCGCCCACCAGGATGAACGGCAGACGCAGCATGTCATAGGCGGTGACCGCAACGAGCCCACCGAGGAACCCCGCACGCGCCGCCCTCGACACAGGAGTCCTCCAGCACAGCAGCAGCAGCGTCAGTGCGGCACCCCAGAGCGGGATGATCACGTCGTCCGCCGCCATGTGCAGGGTGATCAACCCGGCCAGGCTCAGGGGAATGGCGAGCACTGGCAGCGCACCCGTGCAGAACAGGAAGCACAGGAGGACTCCCTGTAGCGCTGCGGAGCCGAGGCCCGGAGCACGCGACGAACTCGCCGTGCGTTGCCGCTCCGTGACAGCAGGTTTGCTCGGGTTGATTGGCATTGGCATACTTCCGCGCTGCCTGCGCAATCCGATGCCGGGATGCGAGATCGGGCGCTCATCGCGCGCACTGGCGCCCCGCCCGCTGTACCGCTGCCTCTCCCCGCGTCGGGATACCAGCAGGTCGAGCGGACTACCTTTGCGGTGGGGGAATCGCCTCACTAATCACGATAGGTGAACTCTCCCGAGAGGGAAAGGCTCGACAGTCGGTCCGTTCCGTCAATTCTCGCCACGACTTCGCTACTAGCGGTGATCGGGCGGGGTGTTGGACTGTCGGCTTGTTTCCGTCCTCGCGTCTGACCGGTATCCCTGAGCGTGGCCCCGCTCACCCGCTGGTGCTGAGCCACGGAGCTGACTTGCCGGCTGGCAAGCTATGGCTGCCAGGGACCAAGGTGCTGGCTTCGGGCTGAAGTTGTCGTCGATGAAGATCTCGCAAAAGATCCGGGACGAGCACGGCGACGGTTCCAGCGCCGTACCGACCGACTTCGACGCCGAGGTCCTGGCGGGCATGGCCGAGAAGTCGGCCGAGTTCGCCGCCCAGGGCAACCGGGTCTACCTCCCGCTGGCGGACTGACCACCAGCGACTGCACCGGCCCGCGTCCCGAGGGGGGAGTCGCGGGCCGGTGCGCTCAGACGTTGTCAGGCGTTCCAGGTGGTCACGATCGGCTCCGGTCATTCCTCGGCCGTCGCGGTGAGATCCGCCGCCGGCACCGCGAGCAGTGACCGGCTGTCGACGACGTACCTCAACGGAGCCTTCTGGGCGTCATCCTGGGCGTCCCCTTACTGGGGCTAGTGCCGTCGGCGGGCTGCGGTTCGGCCGCTTCGCTTCACGAGGATGACGAGTCCACCGCCCAGGGCGATGGCCACGGCCGAGCCGATCACGATGCCGATCGATCCGCTCGCGCCGGTGGCGGCGAGTGCCTGCTCCGACCCCTTCGGGTGCTGAACGGGACCGCCCTGAACGGGGCCGCCGCCCTGGTTGTGACCGCCCTGAACGGGGCCGCCGCCCTGGTTGTGACCGCCCGGCACGTTGCCGTGGTTGCCCTGGTCGCTTCCGTGACCACCTTGCTCGTGACCGCCGTGCCCCTGGCCGCCGTGACCGCCGGGAGACTGGGGTGGTCCTGCGGGCCCTGCGGGTCCAGCGGGTCCAGCGGGTCCAGCGGGCCCAGGCGCGCCGGGCGAGCCGTTGGCGCCGGGTGAGCCGTTGGCGCCGGGTGAGCCGTTGGCACCGGGTGAACCGTTGGCGCCAGGGAGTCCGTTGGCACCGGGCGAGCCGTTGGCGCCAGGGAGTCCGTTGGCACCGGGCGAGCCGTTGGCACCGGGTGAGCCGTTGGCGCCGGGTGAGCCGTTGGCGCCAGGGAGTCCGTTGGCACCGGGTGAACCGTTGGCGCCAGGGAGTCCGTTGGCACCGGGTGAACCATTGGCACCAGGAGCTCCAGGGGCGCCATTAGGCCCCGGGGCGCCCGGGGAGCCAGGCGCGCCGGGCACGCCAGGAGCGCCGTTGGGACCGGGAGCACCAGGGGCGCCAGGAGCCCCCGGAGCGCCGTTGGGACCGGGGGCACCGGGGGCACCGGGGGCACCGGGAGCACCGGGAGCCCCGGGAGCGCCGTTGGGGCCGGCGGCACCCGGGGAGCCGGGAGCCCCGGGAGCCCCGGGAGCGCCGTTGGGGCCGGGAGCACCGGGGGAGCCGGGGGCGCCGGGAGCGCCGTTGGGGCCGGGCGCACCAGGAGCACCCGGAGCACCGGCCACGCCGGAAGCACCGTTGGGGCCGGGCGCACCAGGAGCACCGGGAGAGCCGGGCGGGCCGGCGGGCCCACTGGGACCTGCCGGACCGCTCGGACCTGCCGGACCGCTCGGACCTGCCGGACCGCTCGGTCCGGGCGGGCCGACGGTGCAGGCCGCCCTGGTGATGGTGTTGTCGTCCAGCGTGACGGCGCCCGTGCGTGCCAGGGCGCGGCCTTCGATCACCGAGGCGTGGTTCACCGTGATGGACGTCAAGGCCAGGATGTTGCCCTTGAAGAATGAGCTGACGTCGATGGTGGCGGAGCTGCCCACCTGCCAGAACACATTGCAGGGCTGCGCCCCGTTGACCAGGCTGACGACGGCCGACGGGGCCGTGATCAAGGTGGAGGCGATCTGGAAGATGAAGACGGCGTTGGGATCGCCCAGGGCGTCGAGAGTGACGGTCCCGGTGAGGTTCAGAGACGACGTCGCCTTGTAGACGCCGGGCGTCAGTGTCAGGCCGCCGATGTCGCCCGGAGACGTCAGGCTGGCCGTGGGGGCCCGGCCTGCGGCGTCGTTGTAGGCGATGACCAGGTCGGACTGGGCCTGTGCGGCCTGGGCGTCGTTGACGTGCTGGACTCCGTTCACGGTCCCGGGTAGAAAGCCCGTCACGCTGGTGCCCGGGCTGAGGCCCAGGTCCCCGTTGATCACGCTGGGGCCGGTGTTGGTGACCGTTGAGGCGCCCAGGACCGCGTAGCTGGTGTCGGTCCCCAGCGTCACCGGCGCCTGTGCGGCGTGCGCCGGGCTCGCGACCAGACCCGCCGTCGCGAGCAACGTCAGTCCGGACAGCAGGACGAGTGACCCCGTGAGTCGGGAGCGTTTACGCCCTCTGTCAGGTGGGGCGGGCGGAATGGCATCGACTGCCATAGGACAGGACCCTTTCTTGTCGCCGTTGAGCTCCGTCACTCGGAAAGAGGATTCGGAGCGCCGATGGTGAGTTCTGGTCGGACCACAAGCCCTCGTGCATGCGCCAGGGCGCCACGGGCGTCATCCCCAGGAGGGGCCGCGGAGCGGCAGCCGGCCAGGGGTGGTGATGCACCGTCACCAACTCAGTACACCGTGCAACAGCAACTTAAAAAGGAAAGAATGATAAAGATGCAAAAGGGTGACGCGCTGGCGCCAATGGGGCATATTTCACCTTGCTTCGGCGTGTCGTTTGCCTACGCACTCGGTGTCGCGTACAAGGCCGTCGGCGTCGGCTTCGGATGGCCCCTCGGGTCCTGCCATGCCGACGGAACCCGGCTTGGCTCTCGGCGGAGCCCGTCAATCCGACCGCCACCGCAACCCTCCCCGAGACGCTGCTCACGCCTTGGCAGTACCGTTTCTCCTCTTGGCCGCGTCCAGGGTGGTGAAGTGACGTATCGCCCGGTGGACGGATTCGTTGGCCCGAATATGAATGACCCAACGAATCCGCACGGCGGGCTACTCGCGGCGCCCGAAGGCAACGCCGGCACCGTGGCCGAACGTTGTCGCCTGTTCTTAGGGCCTGTCCGGCGGATCTTGCCGGACAGGCCCTAGTAGTACTTCGTTAGGTCTGAAGTGGTCTCGTGCGCTCGGGTCGGCGTGTGGTGGGTAACTCTCGGTGGCAGGTGGGGCATTCGCCGGTCCAGGCTCGTATCAGGTCCTGGATGGCGTCGAGGACTCGGTAGAACGTCAGGCCGGCGCCTCGACTTTTGGGTCGAGGCGCCGGAGGGTGAGGAAGGCGTGGGCGGCGGTGACCAGGGTGACGTGGTGGTGCCAGCCGCGCCAGGTGCGACCCTCGAAGTGGTCCAGGCCCAGGCCGTGCTTCATCTCGCGGTAGTCGTGCTCGATGCGCCAGCGGATCTTCGCCAGGCGCACGAGGCGGCGGATCGCGGTGTCGGGCGGCAGGCTGGTGAGCCAGTACTCGGTGGGTGCGTTCGCGTCCGATGGCCATTCGACCAGGAGGGTCTCGGCCGGCAGAACGCCGTCCCAGGAGGCACCGCCGCCTGCGTCTGCGGCGGCGAGGGCCCGGGGGATCTTCCCCGCGGGCCGCACCTGCAGGACACGGAACCTTGAGCGCATCGCCCCGCGGCTGCCCTGGCGCCAGGTGACCTGCCGAAACGCCCGGCGCCCGCCCGCGGCGGCGAGCTCGTGCAGGGCGACGGAGTCGGTGCGGTAGCGGGGCAGTGTCCTGCGGCCGGCGCCGCCGTAGGCGGGTGCCTCGGGCTCCGCGTCGTGGCGGTGCGCGGTCTCGTCCCCGCGCACCGCCACGATGTAGTCCAGATCGCGCGAGCGCAGGGCATGGCGGAAGGCCGCCGACTGGCCGTAGCCCGCGTCGGCGACCACGACCTGCGGGGCGAGCCCCCAGGAGATCAACTCTTCGAGAGCGTCGATGGCCAGCCGCCACTTCTCGACGTGCCCGACCTCCGGCGGCAGGCCGGTGCGTCGCCTGCGGTCGTCGTCGCGGTCGTCCCAGTCCGGCGGCACGAACAGCCGCCAGGACAACGGGCTGGAGGCCTTGTCGGTGACGGCATGGATGCTCACCCCGACCTGGCACAGCGAGCGCTTGCCGAGAGCGCCGCAGTCCTGCCGCGAGGTGGCCACCGACTGGTCCCCGGCTTTGGGGAACGAGGTGTCGTCGATCACCCACGCCTCCGGCGCGAGGGCGGAGGTCATCTTCCCGGCGATCTTCCGCAGTACCGGCGTGTGGTCCCACGGCGACTGGCTGACGAACTGCTGCAACGCCTGCATGTTCCCGTCCGGCAGTCGCTCGGCCATCGGCTGGATCGACTTTCGCCGCCCGTCCAGCATCAGCCCACGCAGGTAGCAATCCCCCTGCCGGCGCTGGTCCTTGCGCGCGAGCGACGCGAAGACCTCGGCCACGAAGTCGCCGAGGTGCTCGCGGAGCCTCTCCACCTCACCAAGATCCACAGGCCGCAGCATGCACCACCGCGACCATCAAGATCAAACCAACCTAACGAAGTACTACTAGCCGAGGCAGCGGGCCCGGAGCCGTCTGCACGTCGTTGGGGTGCCGCCCCGGTCCTCCCCTGTGGGACCGGGGCGGCGGGCTTTTCAGTTGGTGGCGTCCTGGGGGTACCAGCGGAGTTCGACGGTGTTGCCGTCCGGGTCGCGGACGTAGACGGAGGTGGCGGTGCCGCGGGCGCCGTAGCGGGGGACGGGGCCTTCGAGGACGGTGAAGGTGCCCGCGTCGATGACCTCCTGCCAGTCGAGGGGCTCCACGGTGAGGCAGATGTGGTCGACGTTGGACTCGTGCCGGGTGCCGCGGGTCAGGTCGATGATGGTCTCGGGGGTGACGCGGACGGAGGGGAAGGACGCCTTGCCGGCGCGCCATTCGTCGACGCGGACGGGCTCCAGGCCGAGGAGGCCGGTGTAGAAGGCCAGTGAACGCTCGACGTCGGCGACGTTGAGGACCAGGTGGTCGAGGGCTACTACGCGCATGGGATCGGCTCCGCTCCGGTGCGACCGATGGGGACGGGTCAACGATCCACCGTGCGGAGGCCGCCATCAACGGGGGATCGCTCTACGATCGTTGAGCCGGATTCAACGATCGTAGGGTGGGGCGGGATGCTGGAGCGGCTGGAGATCGAGGTCTTCCTCGTGCTGGTGGAGGAGTTGCACTTCGGCCGGACCGCCGAGCGGCTGAACCTGACCACCGGGCGGGTCAGCCAGGTGGTGAAGAAGCTGGAGCGCCGGATCGGCGGCCCGTTGTTCGAGCGGACCAGCCGGTCGGTCCGACTGACCGCCGTGGGGCGGCAGTTGGCGGACGACCTGGTCCCGGTGGTGGAGGCGATGGCGGCGGCCCTGCGGCGGGCGGAGGACGCCGTCCGGGGCGTCACCGGGGAGCTGCGGGTGGCGTTCCTCGGGGAGTGGACGGCGCCGGTGCTGCTCAGGGCGGTCGCGCTGTTCGGCGAACGGCACCCGGACTGCCGGGTCGACGTTCGGGAGGTCCAGCTCTCCAACTCCCGGGCGAGCCTGGTGGACGGCTCGATCGACGTCCTGATCGCCTCCTACCCGTTCGACGGGATGGCCCGTGGGCCCGTCCTGGTGAGCGAGCAGCGGGTGTTGGCGGTGGCGGCGGGGCATCCACTGGCCGCGGAGCGGTCGGTGTCGCTCGAAGTGCTGGCGGACCATCCGGTGGTGCAGTACCCGGATGAGACCTCGGTGGGCTTCAAGCGCGACCGCACCCCCGACCGCACCCCCTCCGGCCGTCCGGTGCCCAAGGGGCCGTCCGGCCGGACCTTCTCCGAGATGCTCAGCCTGGTCGCCCTGGGCCGCGGGGTGCTGCCCGTCGGCGAGCACTCCCGCCGCTACTACCCCCGCCCGGACATCGCCTACGTGCCGATCCACGACGCGCCGCCGATCGAGCGCGGCCCGATCTGGCGGGAGGGCGACGGGTCGGCGCGGGTGCTGGCGTTCGTGCGGGCGGCGGTGGACGCCGCCGGGGGCGATCGGGTGTGACGGGGTGGGGCGCGTCGCGGTCAGGAGATGGCGCGGAGGCGGGGCGGGGCCGGGGTGAGGAGGCGGCCGAGGTGGAAGGCGGTCTCCTCGTCGGCGGGGAGCAGGACGAGGAGCTGCTGGGAGTCGGCGGTGAGGTCCAACGTCTCGCGGTGGAGGCGGAGTTCGGGGCCTTGGGGGTGGTGGAGCCGGAGCGGGCCGCGGCGGGGCACGAGGTGGTTGCCGAGGCGGCGGGTGAAGTCGGGGCCGGCGAGTGGGGCGAGTTCGGTGCTGAACCATTCGGAGGCCTCGGCCGAGGGGGCGAGCCAGAGGTCGAAGGCCTGTTCGTCGGCGATGTCGTCCCAGTCGGGGAGGAAGGTGCGGGCGCGCGGGTGGGTGAAGACGTAGCGGGTGAGGTTGGGGGCGGCGTCGTCGAGGAGGCCGGCGGCGCCGAGGACGGTGGCGTAGCCGCTGGTGTGGGCGAGGATGTCGCCGAGGCGGTTGGTGACGGCGGCGAGGCCGGGTTCGAGCATCCGCAGGGTTTCGCGGACGGTGGCGCGGATCTCGCGGGAGGGCGGGGCCGGGCGGACGTGGCTGGGGCAGCCGCCGCCGGTGATCTTGGTGAGGTAGCGCAGGTGGTTGCGTTCGGCGGGGTCGAGGCTGAGGGCGTCGGCGAGCGCGTTGACCACGGCGATGGAGGGGTTGCGGTCGCGGCCCTGTTCCAGCCGGGTCAGGTACTCGACGCTGATCCCGGCGCGGACGGCGAGGTCGGAGCGGCGCAGGCCGGGTGAGCGGCGGCGGCCGTGGGTGGGCAGGCCCAGCGTCTCGGGCTGGATGCTGTCGCGCTTGGCGCGGATGAAGTCCCCCAGTGGTGTGCCCATATGGCGAGCGTACGACGGTCGGCGGCGCGGAGGGTGGCCCTGTGGGGGCCAGCCTGGGCACGGCCTGGTTGGGCCTGCCGGGCGGGCCGAGAGTGGTGGCCATGGAGAAGAACGATTCCACGGAGAGGGCCGGGGCCATGGCGAACGACGAGTCCGCGGCGAACAGCGAGTCCGCGGTGAAGAACGAGTCCGCGGCGAACGACGCGCACAAGCTGGTGATCATCCTCGGCAGTGTCCGGGAGGGCCGGTTCGGCCCGGTGGTGTCCTCGTGGGTGGCCGAGCAGGCCGCCGCGCACGGTGGTTTCGAGGTGGCGGTGGTGGACCTCGCCGAGGTCGAGCTCCCGCTCGAACTCCCGGCCGCCTCACCGAAGTTCGCTGGTGACGACTACCCGCGCCCGGCCGGGATGGCGAAGCTGACCGAGGCCCTGGAGGGCGCCGACGCGTTCATCGTCGTCACGCCGGAGTACAACCACAGCTACCCGGCCTCGCTGAAGGCCGCCATCGACTGGCACTTCACGCAGTGGACGGCCAAGCCGGTGGCCTTCGTCAGCTACGGCGGCGCGGCCGGCGGCCGGCACGCCGTCCTGCACCTGGAGAACGTGCTGACCGAGCTGCACGCGGTGACCATCCGGGACGGTCTGGCCTTCCCGAACTACTTCACCGCCTGGTCGGACGGCCGCCCGGACGACCCGCAGGCGGCCGGCTACGCCAAGGTCCTGCTCGACCAGCTCTCCTGGTGGGCGGGCGCGTTGAAGAACGCGCGGGCCGCCGAGCCGTACCCGGCGTGACGGGAGGGGCGGCGGAGATGGAGTACGTGAAGCTCGGCGGCACCGACCTGGAGGTCAGCCGGATCGCGCTCGGCTGCATGGGCTTCGGCGGGGCCGGCCGCGGGCACAACCCGTGGGCCCTGGACGAGGAGGCGGCCGCGCCGGTCTTCCAGCGGGCGGTCGAACTCGGCATCACCTTCTGGGACACCGCCAACGTGTACGGCGGCGGCGCCTCGGAGGAGCTGGTCGGCCGGGCCGTGCGGCGCTACGCCCGGCGTGACGAGGTCGTCCTGGCGACCAAGGCGGGGCTGCCGATGCATGACGGCCCGGGCGGCTCCGGGCTGTCCCGACGGGCGATCCTGGAGCAGGTCGACGGGTCGCTGGCCCGCCTGGGCACGGACCGCATCGACCTCTTCCAGTTGCACCGCTTCGACCCGGCGACCCCGGTGGAGGAGACGGTGGCGGCCCTGCGCGAGGTGGTCGAGGCGGGCAAGGTCCGGTACGTCGGCGCCTCCTCGATGTGGGCCTGGCGGTTCGCCGAGCTGGGGCATGCCGCGGAGCGGGTCGGCGGCCCGGCCTTCGTCTCGATGCAGCACCAGTACAGCCTGGTGCAGCGGGAGGAGGAGCGGGAGATGTTCCCGCTGCTCGCCGACCGGGGGGTGGCCAGTCTGGTGTGGTGCCCGCTGGCCTCGGGCCGGCTGGCCCGGCCGTACGGGCGGCAGACCACCCGCTCGGCCGGGGACCCGGTCGCCCGGCGGTTCTTCGGGGACGTCGACCGGCCGATCGTGGACGCCGTCGAGGGTGTCGCCGAGGCCCGCGGTGTCCCGATGGCGCAGGTCGCGCTCGCCTGGGTGCTGCGCAACCCGGTGGTCGCCGCCCCGGTCGTCGGCGCGACCCGCCCGGGCCACCTGGACGACGCCGCGGCCGCCCTGCGGCTACGCCTCACGGACGCCGAGGCGGCGGTGCTGGAGGCCCCGTACACGCCCCGGCTGCCGACCGGGTTCTGAGGTCAACTCGCCGTGCGCCGACGGTAGTAGTGCACGGTGAGCACCACGAGCAGCGGGCCCCAGGCGGCCAGCGGGAGGTAGCTGACCCAGAACACCACGGTCTGCCACCCGTGGGTGATCATCCCGCCCGGGCCGCCCCGGATGTTCAGGCCGAGGGAGAACATCACCATCGCGTACGGGAAGGTCATCAGGACCGCCGATCCCAGCCCGGCCGGGACGACGGCGGCGAGCACCGGGACGGGGCGGCCGCCGAGGAGGGGGATCCAGCGCGGCCACACCTCGCCCCAGCGGGCGACCAGGCCGAAGCAGAGGAAGGCCAAGGCCTCGCTGACCACGCTGAGGGTGAGGATGTACGCCCAGCCGCCGTCGAAGGAGGTCGGGTCCTGGTCCGGGGGCGTGGGGCCGTGGTCGAGCAGCGGCAGGCCGAAGATGAAGCCGCCGATCCGCCAGAGGCAGGAGGGCAGGACCGCCAGCGTGATCGCGTACGCGGTGCGGACGGCCCAGCGCGGTACGCCGTGGGCGGGGGTGCCGTGCAGTCGTTCAGCGATCGTCGGTGTGCCCATGGTGCTGCCTCCCGGCCGGGGCGGACGCCCGTCGTCCGCCGCTGCTCCGACGGTCCCGGATCGCCGGGGCGGGGGCGTCCTCACCCGGGGCGAACCCGCTCCCCCGGGCGGGGGAGCGGGGCGTCCACCGGGTGCGCCGTCAGGGTCAGGGCAGCAGGAGCCCCCAGGACAGGGCCCAGGGCACGAACACCGCCCCGGCGAGCAACAGCCCGCCCAGCCGGATCCGGTCGAGGCCGGGGGCGGCGGCGAGGGCGGCCCGGTTCCGCAGGGCGGTGCCGGCGGCGACGGCGGCCGAACCGACGGCGGTCAGCGCGAGCAGTTGCAGGGCCAGCCAGACCAGCGGACGGCCGAACAGCACCGGGCCGGGGAACATCGCGGCGGTGGCCGCCAGGAAGAGCAGGTAGCCGAGCCCGCCCAGGGTGGCGGCGGTGCCGGTCGCGGCGGCCCAGCGGGCGGCCCGGCGGGCGGTGCGGGGCTGTGCGGTACTGGGCAGGGCGGTGCGGGGCTGTGCGGTGCGGGGCTGGGCGGCGGGTCGGATCCGGCGGCGGATCCGGCGGAGGGCGCCGGTCAGCGGGTAGCCCGTGAAGCCGGTCAGGAGGACGAGGAGGGCGAGGGCCTGGACCGGGGTGGACTCGTACCAGGCGAGCGGGGCGAGCGGGCGGCTCGTGCCGTCCTGGTGCGGCGCCGGGTCGGCGGACACCGGCGGCGGGGCGGTGGCGAGCCGCTGGATCCAGGCGGCCTCGTAGGCGGCGTAGTCGTCGGGCAGCCGGTCGATCCGGTCGTACCCGCCGTCGTGGGTCAGGTGCAGGTTGTGCCGGACGCCGGGGATGGTCCGGATCGTGTAGTGGGTGTTGCCGGCGCGGTCGAGGGCCTGGCGGATGATCGGCGCGCTCTCCTCGGGGGCGGCCTCGCGGTCGAGCGTGCCCCATTCGGCCAGGACGGGCTGGTGGACCCGTTCCCACACCGGCACCGGGTCGTAGTCGGCTTCGGCGAACAGCCCGGCGGCGGCGAGTTGGCGGACCGAGGTGTCCTGCAGGGCGCTCAGCAGCGAGCCGGAGATGCCGGCGTGGCGCAGGTAGCCGCCGTAGGCCCAGGCCTGCTGGCGGGACGGGGTGAGTCCGGCCGCGCCGGCGGTGACGAGGTACGCCACGTCGTCGGAGCGGGTGGCGGCGAGCGAGACCACCCAGGCCCCCTCGGAGAGGCCCCACAGGCCGACCCGGTCCGGGGCGACGTCCGGGCGGGAGCGCAGCAGCCGGACGGCGGCGAGGGCGTCGTCGGCGAGCTGCCCGTAGTCGCGGTGGGTCTGCGAGTAGCCGTCGGTGCGCTTGTCGTAGATCAGCGTGGTGATGCCGCGCCGGGCGTACGCCTCGGCCGCGGCGCGCAGGCCGCTCGCCGGGCCCGGACCGGCCCCGGCGACCATGACCAGGCCGGGGCCGGGGGCGGCCGCGGCCGGGGGCGGGGTCAGGACCTGGCCGTGCAGGACGGTTCCGCCGGCGCCGGTGAACTCGACCGGGGTGCTGACCGGGGTGCTGACCGGGTCGGCCGGACCGGGCGCGGCGGGCGTGGCGGCGGCCCGTCCCGCTCCGGGGAGCAGGATGGCCAGGGCTGCCAGCAGCGCGGCGATCAGCAGTGTCGTCGGTGCGCTGCGCAGTGGTCCGTGGCATCCGGTGTTCATCGCGGTCCTCCCCCGGGTCGGTGTTCTCGGCGGGGTCAAGACTGTCCGGGCTCGGGGTGGTCGGGCGATGGTGGCCGCACCCGGGTCGTGGTGGGGAAAGCCCCCCGGTAGGGCCTGAACTGACGCGGTGACGGCCGGACGGTTGAGCCGTACGGGTGAGCCCGGGGGAGCCAGGGGAAGATCGGGACGGCGGTGGTGGTTGGGGCTCGGGGACAGGACAAGGAATCGACGGACGGGGGCGGGATGTCTGAGCGGGTCACTGCGATGGCGCGGCTGCGGGCGAAGGCCGGGCGCGAGGCGGAGATGTGGGAGCAGGCGGCGACGATGGTGGGGCCGAGCCTGGCCGAGCCGGGCTGCCTGTCGTACCGGAACTACGCGGACCCGGAGGATCCGAGGGTTCTGGTGGTCGTGGAGGAGTGGGAGTCCCGGGAGGCGTTCGACGCGCACCTGGCCAGCCCGCATCTGGCGCGGTCGCTGGACCGTACGGCCGAACTCCTGGACGGCCCGCCGGAGTTGCGGGTGCTGACGGACGTGCGGGAGCTGGCGGACGCGCAGGAGCCGAGGCCGTAGTGCCGGGGTATGACGGCGGATCCGGCTCCTCGGTGTGACGACCGGGCGGGTGGTGGCACGGGAATGTGGGGCCATCAGCCGCACCAGGGTGAGGAGCCCGAGGATGTCCGCGATCCGCCGTCAGACCAGCACCGCCGCCCGGGCCTTCCTGGCGTTGCCGGCCGGGGTGGCCGGGGTGGCCGGGGCGGCGTGACGGCTCAGGTGACGTCGTCCGGGCTGGTGAACGCCGGCGGGGTGTAACCGGGGCCGGTGAAGTCGGGGGTGGTGAAGGCGGCGGGGCGTGGCTCGCGGCCCTGAGCGTCGGTGAGGCCGTCGGGGCCGGGGCTGGTGAAGGACGGGGAGCTGTAGCCGGGGCCGGTGAAGGACGGGCTGGTGAACTCCGGTCCTTCGGACGCGGCGGGCTGGGCGGACGCAGCGGGCGTGGCTGCCTGGTCGGCCGGGACGGCCGGCAGCGCGTCGCGCAGGTACGGGAGCAGGCCGTGCTCGCGCAGCGCGGTGCGCCACTCGGTGCGGGCGTCGGCGAGTTCGGCGGCGAGTTCCGGGTCGGTGCCGGCCGGGGCGGCGGTGCCATCGCGTATGGCGGTGAGGAGGAGCCCGACGATGCCGATGGCCATCGCGGCCACCCCGGCGGCGAGTGCCACCCAACCGGCGGTGACCAGGGAGCGGGCGAGGACGAGGTCCGGGGCGGCGGCGCGCAGCAGGTAGCCGATCAGCAGCAGGACCAGGGCGGCGGCCCAGGCCAGGATCGGGGTGAGCACGGTGAGGACGGGGAACAGCCCGGCGCCGCCGTTGGCGGAGCGCAGCTGGGTGAGCAGCCCGGGGGCGGTGGGCTCGGTGCCGGGCGGCGGCGGTGGCGTGGTGCGCAGGTTGTCGCGCAGCCGGGTGTAGTGCGCGTACTCGGTGGCGGCCGCGGCATTGATGCCGTCGGCGTCGCGCAGCGCGCGGACGCGCAGCTGGTCGGTGGTGAGCGCGCCGCGGGCGCGCAGGGCGGTGAGGACGGTGCGGTCGCGCAGGGCTTCGGCGAGGAGGCGCTCGTACTCCGGGCGGTCCTCGGCGAGCAGTGGCGGGGGGTTGGACATGGGGACCCCGTTCGTGCGGACTCCGGTTCGCTCCGCCCCGGGGGCTCGCGGGCCCTCGGGACGCCGAAACGGGCGCGGAGGCGGGCCGCCGGACGGGCGGCCGGGTGTGGTGTGCCTCATGGTAGGGGCGGGTGCACCCGGGCTGACAGTCGGTTTCCGGAATTTCGCGCCCCGGGCCGCGCGCGTGCGACGGCCCGGGCGCCGGGAACAACTGTTCGATGGGGGGCGTCAGTTGATGGGCAGTCGGGCGACGAGCAGCCGCCCCTCCATGGTGACGCCGCCGTCCATGGCCACCGCGAGGTCGTCCGCGTACACGTACGGTCCGGGGATGTGCGGGGGCTGGCCGTCGTCCGCGTGCACCGCGCCGGTGAGGTACGGGATGGGGCTGTGCCCGTGCACGATGCGGCTGCCGCCGTAGGTGTCCAGCAGTTCGTGGACGGCCGTCGGCCCGGCGTCGCCGCGGAAGGCGAAGCGCTTGGTGAAGCGGCGGAAGCAGTCCCACCACTCGTCCACGGTGCCGTCGGCGAGCAGGCCGTGCACGGCGTCGTTGACGTCGGGGATGGACTCGCCGTACTCCAGGTACGCGGTGGTGTCGGAGTGCAGCAGCAGGTGGCCGTCCTCCAGCGCGATGGCGGGGAGTCGGGAGAGCCAGCTGATGTGGTGCGCCTCCAGGCGGTCCAGGTCGTTCTGCTGGCCGCCGTTGAGCCGCCAGGCGGCGAGGAAGGAGGCGGTGCCGGCGGTGGACTGGACCGGCTCGTCGCCGTACCGGGCGGCGCCGAGGAAGAGCAGTTCGTGATTGCCCATCAGGGCGCGGCAGTAGCCGCCTGCGGCGGCGGCCTCGGCGGCGAGCTGCATGACCAGGTCGATGACGCCGATGCCGTCGGGGCCGCGGTCGGTGAAGTCGCCGAGGAACCAGATCCGGGCGCGGCCGGCCGACCAGTGGCCGTCGGCGTCGATCAGGCCCTGGTGGTGCAGTTCGGCGCGCAGCTCTTCCAGGTAGCCGTGCACGTCGCCGACGACGTAGACCGGGCCGGGCGGCTCGCCGGGGCCGGGGGCCGGGTACGGGTAGGTCGGGGCGGCGGGGTCGGGCAGCGGCGGGCCGAGTTCGATGGTCGGCGGGTCGTCGCGGTCGGCGAGTTGGAGGGCCGGGGAGGGCTGGTCGGGCAGGGTCGGTTCGTACCCGGGGTGGTCCTGGTTCTCGTAGCCGCTCTGCTCCTGGCTCTCGTACCCGGGGTGTTCGTGGTTCTCGTACCCGCCCTGCTCCCGGCCTTCGTACCCGGGGTGTTCCCGGCCGTCGTAGCCGCCCTGCCCCTGGGGCGAGAAGGTCGGGGTTTGGTCGGTGGTGATCCCCTGGGCGTGCACGGTGTGGCCTTGGCCGTCGGACGTCCAGTGCTGTTCGAGGTAGCGGGCGCCGCCGTAGCCGCTGTAGGTCTCGGCGTCGTAGGACTCGGGGTCGTACGGGGGGCCGGGGTAGCCCGGGGCGGGCTCGGGTTCGTAATAGGTGCCGTAGGGCAGCACGTCGAGGTCCGGCTGGTGGCGGGGGCCTGAGTGGGGGTGCTCGGGCCCGGGGAAGCGGTCCTCGGGTGTCATTCGCCCATCATAGGAAGACCACTCTCCCGCCGTCGTCACCTGGTGGGCATCCAATCCTCCGGAGCGTCAGCCGGGCATCCGCTCAAGGTCCGTTTTGTCCCGGCTCGGTATGGTCTCGTCAGTCTCGTCGGGTCTCGTCAGGTCTCGGCACGTCTCGGCACGCCTCGGCTGGGCGTCCGCGCGGTCTAGACCTCGCCCGGGGGCCGGGGCGGGCTGACGGTGGTGCGCGGGCTCCGGCGCTGGGAGGAGGCGCGGACGATCAGCTCGGTCGGCATCAGGGTGCCCGGCGGCGGGCCGTTGCCGGCGGTGCGGAAGCGGGGCGGGAAGAGCCGCGCGATGTCGACGCCGGTGCCGGAGTCCACGCCCTCGATCGCGTCGATGAGCAGGTTGACCACGGTGGTGCCGATCTTGCGCGGCTTGAGCGAGAGCGTGGTGATCGGCGGTTCGGTGGTCGCGTAGACGTCGCTCTCGCTGCAGCAGACCAGCAGCAGGTCGTCCGGCACCCGCAGGCCGTACCGGCGGGCGGCGGCGAGCAGGTCGGTGCCGTTGGGGTCGAAGAGGCCGTAGACGGCGTCGGGCCGGTCGGGCCGGGCGAGCAGCCGGTCGGCGGCGACGGCGCCGGCGGCCGGGTCGTGCGCGGGGTAGGCCTCGTAGACCGGCTCCTGGCCGACCTTGGCGCACCAGCCGAGGTAGGCCTCGGTGGAGAGCCGGGTGTAGGTGTCGGTGCTGGTGCCGGTGAGCAGGCCGATCCGGCGGGCGCCGGCCTCGGAGAGGTGGTCGAGGATGCCGAGCACGGCGGCCTCGTGGTCGTTGTCGACCCAGGCGGTGACCGGGCAGTTGCCGGGTTTGCCGTCGCTGACGACCGGGACGCCGGACCGGTACAGCTCGCTGACCAGGGGGTCCTGGTCGGGCGGGTCGATCACCACGGTGCCGTCGAGGGCGATGTTGCCCCAGACGTCGTGGCGGGAGGAGGCGGGCAGCACCACCAGCGCGTAGCCGCGGCCGAGGGCGGCGCTGGTGGCGGCCCGGGCCATCTCGGCGAAGTACGCGAACTCGGTGAAGGTGAACGGCTCCTCGCCGTAGGTCGTGACGGTCAGCCCGATCAGGCCGGACCGTCCGGTGCGCAGGGTGCGGGCGGCGGCGGAGGGGCGGTAGCCGAGGCGTTCGGCGACCTCGCGCACCCGGCTGCGGGTCTCGTCGGGCAGGCGGCCCTTACCGTTCAGCGCGTCGGAGACGGTAGTGATCGACACTCCGGCGGCTGCCGCCACATCCCGGATGCCGGCCCGCTCCAGACGCCGTGAGGTGGTGGGTCGCCGACCGCTCTGGTTGGCTGCTGCTGTCATGGCGGACCGATCGTATGGCTCCTGACAAGGGTCTGTGACCGGCGCATCGGGAGCCTTCGGAGATACGTTTCTCCAAGAGTGAGCCGGGGTGCGCCCCTTCGATACCCGCCCGAAACCAGGCCTCTTACCTCTGACATGTGCCAAAGGAACGGGGCAGAATGGCTGATCTGCGCCTGTAACCCGACCGGGCATCTCACTCCTACGGGTGAGGGCGGTCGGTATCGTGCAAGGCACCCGACCGGGGTGGTCCGGGCGCGTCAGGAGATCCCGGGCACGGGCGGCGAACCCGTCCGCGGCGGGCGAGCGCACCGGACAGTTGTGCAACTTCTGGAAACGGAGTACGACCGTGAGCAGTGGTACGTCAGCGCAGGGCCCGCGCCTGCGGCCGACCCTGGACGGCATCCCCACCTACAAGCCCGGCAAGCCGGCCGGCGCCGACGCCTACAAGCTGTCCTCGAACGAGAACCCGAACGACCCGCTGCCCGGCGTGCTGGAGGCGGCGGTCGCGGCGGCCGGCTCGTTCAACCGCTACCCCGACATGGGCGTCAACGAGCTGACCGAGGTGCTCGCCGAGCGCTTCGGCGTGCCCGTCGAGCACATCGCCACCGGCACCGGCTCGGTCGGCGTCGCCCAGTCGCTGATCCTCGCCACGGCCGGCCCGGGCGACGAGGTGATCTTCGCCTGGCGCTCCTTCGAGGCGTACCCGATCATCACCCAGATCGCCGGCGCCACGCCCGTCCCGGTGCCGCTCACTGCGACCGGCGACCACGACCTGGACGCGATGCTCGCCGCGATCACCCCGAACACCCGGCTGATCTTCGTCTGCAACCCCAACAACCCCACCGGCAACGTGATCCACCGCGCCGAGCTGGAGCGCTTCCTGGACGCCGTCCCCGGTGACGTCCTGGTCGTCGTCGACGAGGCCTACATCGAGTTCATCCGCGACCCTGAGGTGCCCAACGGCATCGACCTCTACCGCGACCGCCCGAACGTCTGCGTGCTGCGCACCTTCTCCAAGGCCTACGGCCTGGCGGGCCTGCGGGTCGGCTTCGCGATCGCGCACGAGCCGGTCGCGTCCGCGCTGCGCAAGACCGCCGTCCCGTTCGGCGTCAACCAGCTCGCCCAGAACGCCGCCGTCGCCTCGCTGCGCGCCGAGGAGGCGCTGCTGGAGCGGGTGGACGCGCTGGTCGAGGAGCGCAACCGGGTCGTCGCCGGGCTGCGCGCCCAGGGCTGGGAGATCCCGGACTCGCAGGCCAACTTCGTCTGGCTGGGGCTCGGCGAGCGCTCGGCCGAGTTCGCCGCGGCCTGCGCCGAGGCGGGCGTGATCGTACGGCCGTTCCCGGAGGGCGTGCGGGTGTCGATCGGGGAGGCCGAGGGCAACTCGATCTTCCTGTCGGTGGCGGAGGCGTTCCGCAAGGTGCTGTGAGCCTCCAGGGCCTCCAGGGCCTCCTGGACCTCCGGTAGCGGCGGGGGCGTGCCGGTCGTCGGCGCGCCCCCGCGGTGTTTCGTAGGGAGCCGCGCTCCCGGTTCTCTCCCGGATGGCTGTGGATCGCTGGGAGTGCGCTGGGAGTTCGGCCAACGGCCGTCCACGGAGCGGCCAAGCGGGCCGCGCAGGGCAGGTGTTCCGTCCGGAATGCCCGGATCCGACCGTTCAGTCTTCTCCCAGTCCGCGCCCAGGACTCCGCAAGAGCACCCCGCGAAGCTGTCCGGCATGAAGGTGCTCCCACGGCGGCGCGGTGCCGTCCTCGTCAACTCCGCGCTCGGCGTGGCCCTGCTGGGCGGTGCGGCCCTGGTGTACACCACGGTCAGCGGAAGCTCCGGCCCGGCGTCGGCCAAGCCCACGACCCGTACCGCGACGGTCGCCAAGGGCATGGTCCTGGCCACCGTGTCCGGAACCGGCACCCTGGTCTCACCCACCGACGCGGCCCAGGACTTCGCGACGGGCGGCAAGCTCACCACGGTCAAGGTCGCGGTCGGGGACGCCGTGAAGAAGGGCCAGGTGCTCGCCACCGTCGACACCACGGCGGCCCAGCAGCAGGTGGACGCGGCCCAGGCGGCCCTCACCACGGCCAACGCCAACCTCACCAAGGCGCAGGCCGGGGTCACCACCACGACCACCGAGCCGCTGCCGGCCCCGGCCTCCGGCGGGTCCGGCAGCGGAACCGGCGGCAGCGAAGCCGGCAGCGGGTCGGGCAGCGGAACCGGCAGCAGCGGGAACGGCAGCGGAACCGGCAGCAGCGGGGCCGCCGGCGGTGGCGGACGCGGGGCGGGCGGGAGCAGTACGCCCGCCCCGCAGACCACCACCATCACCACCACCAAGGTCGACGACGCGGCCGTGGCCCAGGCCCAGCAGCAGGTCGCCACCGCGCAGACCAACCTCTCCAACGCCCAGGCGGCGCTCGCCGGGACCACCCTGACCGCCTCGGTGGACGGCACGGTCGCCTCGGTCTCCGGCAAGGTCGGCGACACCGTCGGGGCGAACGCCGCGGGCTCGGCCTCGTCCTCCGGTGGCAAGTCGACCGGCGCGAGCGCGAGTTCGGGCGCGCCCAGCGGATTCATCGTGCTCACCAACCCGACCGGGATGCAGGTCACCGCGAACTTCTCCGAGCTCGACTCGCTCAAGCTGAAGAAGGGCGAGGCGGGCACCGTCGCCCTGAACGCGCAGTCCGACACCAAGCTCAACGCGACCGTCCTGTCGGTCAGTTCGCTGCCCAGCAGCAGCGGCTCCGGCGGCGCGGCCGGCTCCTCCGCCGTCCAGTACGCGGCCATGCTGCAGCTGACCGGCGACACCAGCACCCTGCGTACCGGCCTCAGCGCCACCGTCCAGGTGATCACCGGCGAGGCCGACAACGCGCTCTCGCTGCCCACCTCGGCCCTGTCCGGCACCGGCACCTCCCGCACCGCGACCGTGGTGCACGAGGACGGCAGCTCCGAGCGGGTCACCGTCACCGTCGGCGTCGAGGGCGACAGCACGGTGCAGGTGGTCTCCGGTCTGAAGGAGGGCGACAAGGTCGAACTCCCCACCACCAGCGGCACCAACGGCTTCCCGAACGGCTCCTTCCCCGGCGGCGGCAACCGCGGTGCGGGCGGCGGGGCCGGGGTCTTCCCGGGCGGCACCGGCGGCGGTGCCGGTGGCGGTGGTGGCGGCAACGGCGGAGCCGGCGGCGGTCGGGGCGGTCGGGGCTGAGCATGCGTCACGTCATCGACAAGCGCGTCCCCGCGGCGCCCGTGCCGGTGATCCGGATCCGCCGGCTCACCAAGTCGTACGGGCACGGCTACGCCACCGTGCACGCGCTGCGCGGCCCGGACGACCCGGAGACCGGCGAACCGCAGGGCGTCAGCCTGGACATCGAACAGGGCGACTTCGTCGCCGTGATGGGCAGTTCGGGCTCCGGCAAGTCCACCCTGATGAACATCCTCGGCTGCCTCGACGTCCCGACCTCCGGCCGCTACCTGCTGGACGGCGTCGACGTCGGCCACCTGGACGAGCAGCAGCTCTCCCTGGTGCGCAACCGCAAGATCGGCTTCGTCTTCCAGTCCTTCAACCTGATCCCGCGCACCACCGCCCTCGCCCAGGTCGAGCTGCCGCTCGCCTACGCGGGCGTACGGGCCGCCGAGCGGCGGCGCCGGGCGCTGGCCGCGCTCTCGCTGGTCGGGCTCGGCGAGCGGTCCGGCCACAGACCGAACCAGCTCTCCGGCGGCCAGCAGCAGCGCGTCGCGGTGGCGCGGGCCCTGGTCACCGCCCCCGCGATGCTGCTCGCCGACGAGCCGACCGGCAACCTCGACAGCCGCTCCACGGAGGAGGTGCTGGCCCTGATCGACGGGCTCAACACCACCGGCCGCACCGTCGTGCTGATCACCCACGAGGACGAGGTCGCCCGGCACGCCAAGCGGGTGCTGCGACTGGTCGACGGGCAGATCGTGAGCGACGTCCGGCAGGCCCCCGTGGACGGGCCGCCACCCGCCCTTCGTGACCTGGGAGTGCCCGCGTGATCCTCTGGCAGACACTCCGCTTCGCGGTCGGCGGCCTGGCCGCCAACAAGGTGCGCTCGGCGCTCACCATGCTCGGCGTGCTGATCGGCGTCGCCTCGGTGATCCTGCTGCTGGCCGTCGGCAACGGCTCGTCCGTCGCGGTCAAGGACTCGATCACCTCGCTCGGCACCAACGCGCTGACCGTCAGCGCCGGTTCGGCGGCCGGCGGCTCCCGCGCGGCCTCCTCGGTGAAGAGGCTCACGGTGGCGGACGCCAAGGCCCTGGCGAGCGACGCCGACGCCGCCTCCGCGATCAAGTCGGTGGCCCCGGTCGTCACCACCAGCGGCACGGCGCTGTACGGGAACATCTCGTACAGCCCCGGCTCGATCGTCGGCACCTACCCGGCGTACTTCGAGACCGCCAACCAGAAGGTCGCGCACGGCGAGTACTTCACCAACGACGATGTGCTCGGCTCGCGCAAGGTCGCGGTGCTCGGCGCCACCACGGCCAAGCAGCTGTTCGACACCGCGGACCCGGTCGGCAAGACCGTCGTGCTCGGCGGCACGCCGTTCACCGTGGTCGGCGTGCTGCAGGCCAAGGGCGGCAGCGGCTTCACCGACCCGGACGACGTGGTGATCGCCCCGCTGCCGACGGTGCAGAACGCCTTCACCGGCTTCGGCCCGGTCAACCAGATCCTGGTGCAGGCCGCGTCGGCCGACACCACCACCGCCGCCCAGTCGGAGATCACCCGGGTGCTGCTCGGCACCCACGCGATCGCCGACCCGAGCAAGGCCGACTTCCGGATCACCAACCAGGCCTCCCTGCTCACGGCCCGGGAGAGCACCACCAAGACCTTCACCGTGCTGCTCGGCGCAGTAGCCGCGATCTCGCTGCTGGTCGGCGGGATCGGGATCACCAACATCATGCTGGTGACGGTCACCGAGCGGACGCGCGAGATCGGCATCCGCAAGGCGCTCGGCGCGCCGCGCGCGGTCATCCTCGGGCAGTTCCTCACCGAGTCGACGCTGCTGTCGGTGATCGGCGCGGGATTGGGAGTCGCGGCCGGCATGGTCGGCTCGCACTTCAGCATCGTCGGCATCAAGCCGGTGGTGATCCCCGAATCGGTGCTCGGCGCGTTCGGCATCGCCGTCGCCATCGGGCTCTTCTTCGGCAGCTACCCCGCCAACCGGGCCGCCTCGCTGCGGCCGATCGACGCCCTCCGGCACGAGTAGGACACACACCACGCCATGAGCAGCAACGAGATCGCCACGGTCAGCAGCACCCAGGCCGAGCAGGTCGCCCTGCTCTCCACCCCGCCGGACGCCCGCGACGTCAGCGCCGAACTGGCCGCACCGCCCCGGCGCAAGCTCCCCTGGATCAGCCTGGTGCTGGCGGGTGGGGTGATCGCGACGAGCGCGTTCGCGGGCGGGGTCTGGTACCAGCAGAACAACGGGGACACGGGCGGGAAGTCCTCCCGGCCTGCGGCGGCGGCCGGTGCTCAGCGCCAGGGTGCGGGCGGCGGCGGGTACGGGCAGGGCGCTGGTGGGCAGAACGGCCGCCGTGGGGGCCAGGGCGCTGGGCAGGGCTCGGGCGCCGGCCAGGGTGGGCAGCCCGGGTTCGCCCGGGGCACGGTCAAGGCCGTCGACGGCAGCACCGTGTACCTGACCGACGCCAACGGCAACACCGTCAAGATCACCACCGGCTACGCGACCAAGGTCCAGCTCAACAAGGAGGGCAAGGTCGCCGACCTCCAGCCCGGCCAGACCGTGACCGTCGTCGGCACCCCCGACGCCAACGGTGGCTACACCGCCAGCCAACTCGTCGAAGGCAGTGCCGCCGGAGGCTTCGGCGGCGGCAACCGGAACCCGTCCGGCGGCTGACCCGGAGCCCGACGGACGAAACCGCGAGGCCCTCGCCCTTTCCCGGGCGAGGGCCTCCGCGTGTTCATCTCAATGCCGCCAGGCCTCGTCCCGCTCCAGCTCGCGGAGCAGGTGAAGGAGGTTGAGGAGAGTGCTCACGGGCGCGTTGCCGAAGTCGACCAGGAGCCGCCCGTCGAGGGTGGACTCGCCGGCCGAGGCGGAGCCCCAGAGCAGTCCGTACGGAAGCCCGCGCCGGTGCAACTCGCCGAGCAGGGTCGTGATTTGGGGAGCGGAGTAGTCGTGCATCCGGGGGTCGTCCGGGGCGATCGGCGGCCGGGCGGGGCTCACGCGGCGGAGTCCAGCTCATACCAGACCGTTTTGCCACGTTTCTGCGGGTCGACGCCCCAGCGGTGGGTCAGGCAGGACACGAGCTGGAGGCCCCGCCCGCGCTCGGCGAGTCGGCTGAGGGACTGCTCATGGGGCAGCGCGTCGCTCTCGTCGGAGACGGAGACCCGGAGGGTGCAGCCCAGGAGCGAGAAGTAGACGACCGGCGCGGGGGTGGCGGCGTGCCGCCAGGCGTTGACGATCAGCTCGGCGAGGGCGAGTTCGGCGTTGAAGATGGTCTCGGAGTCCCAGGAGGCGCGGAGCAGGACGTCTCGGAGGGCCTGCCGGGAGAGGGTGAGCGAGGGGGTGTTACGGGTGCACACGGGAACCTCCACGAGGCTGTGGTGTGGGAGTAGGGCATACGACCGTGAGCCAGGCCGGGTGACGGTTGCTCTTCGGCGTGCGGGCAGCAGGCGCCTACTGCCCTGGATGAAGGCATTGCTGACGATCCGTAGGATCCATCTGGCAACGACCATAGCGCGGCCAGCCACAGATTTGTGGCGATCCGCAAGAAGTTCCCCCGAACGTGGCAGCCGCTCTGAGGCAGACTGTTCCCATGGCACTTCGATCGAACCCAACTCTCCGCCAGCGGCGGCTGGGTGCCGAACTGCGCAGGATGCGGGAGCAGGCCGGTCTTGGCGGCAGCCAGCTCGCCCGTGCCCTGGGCATCAACCCCGCCCATGTGACCCAGATGGAGAGCGGGAAGACCGGCATCAGCGTCGAACGCCTGCGCACGATTGCCGCGTTGTGCATGTGTGTCAACGAGCCCTTGATCGATGCGCTGGCGGACATCATCACGGACCGAGACAAGGGCGGTTGGTGGGAGGAGTATCGCGGACGTCTCTCGCAGGACTTCCTTGAGGTCGCCGAGATGGAAGGTCACGCACGAGGGCTCTCGGCCTACACGATGGCCTTCGTCCATGGGTTGCTTCAGACGAACGCCTACGCCTCGTCCATCTTCACTCGTTCATATCAGCGTCTACCGGCTCACGAGGTCGATCTGAGGGTGGCCTTTCGCCTGCGGCGTCAGCACATCATTCGAGAATCGACTCCATTCGCCGCGTACATCCATGAAGCGGCGCTGCGCATGCAGTTCAGTGGAGCCAAGGTCCAGGCCGACCAGCTTGGTGCCCTTCTCGAAGCCTCCGAGCAGCCCAACATCTCGATTCGAGTCGTGCTGTTCGACGTCGACGATATTCCGCTCCCGAATGAGAACTTCACGTACGTCGAAGGGCCGATCCCTGAGCTGGACGCCGTACAAGCGGACTCGGGCGTCGGCAACCTGCTCTTCGACGCACCAGCCCACACAGCCCGATTCCGGTCACTGCTTGCCCAGATCGGGTCGGCTGCCCTCTCGGAGGAGGATTCCCGAGAGTTTATTCGATCCATCAAGAAAGACATGGAAAGCAAAAATGCGTAACTCTACCTGGCAGAAGTCAAGTTACTCGGGATCGAACTCCGACTGTGTTGAGGTTCGTGCGGTCGATGAAGTGATTGAACTCCGTGAGTCCGACGAGGGTGACGTCATCGTCCGGACCACCGCCCCCAGGTTCGCTGCCTTCCTCCGGGGCGCGAAGGCGGGGGAGTTCGACCACCTCCTCCCACGCGCCTAGCGAATGGATCCGGCGGCCCCTTGCTCCCTGGCAAGGGGCCGCCGGTGTCCGTGGCTCAGGTAGTGCCGTCCGGCGCCGCTTCGGGCTTGGTGTGGAGGATTTCGCGGGCCTGGTCGGCTGCGCGGGCGATGCTCTCGGAGACGAAGTCGAGGAAGCGGGCGATGTTCTCCATGCGGGCGCCGGCCGGGGTTCGGGCGCCGAGGACGTCGACGCCCTGGCGTGCCGTTCCGACGAGTTGGGCGGTGGAGCGGGCGCTGGCCATCATCGACTGGTACCAGACGTCGTCGTCGACGACGTACCGTTCGCGGCGGCGTTCGCCGGGTTCCCGGCGGATGAGGCCCTGGCTGTCGAGGAACGCGATCGCCTTGGAGACGGACGCCTGGCTGACCTGCAGTCGCTGGACGAGTTCGGACGCGGTGAGGCTGCCCGGGTCCGTGAGGGTGAGGCAGGCCATCACTCGGGCCGTCATCCTGGGCATGCCCGTGGCCATGAGGACGGTGGTGAACACCTCCTCGTACGCGCGTACCGCCTCGGCGTCTCGTCCGTGGGCCTGCGGGGGCGCGTCCGCTTCTCGGGGCGCGGGCTGCCTGCGGCGCTGGGTGCGGCGCTCGGTGGCGCGGTGGGCGAGGTCGGCGCGGTAGGAGGTCGGGCCGCCATTGCGGATCACCTCGCGGGTGATCGTCGAGGTCGGGCGGTCGAGGCGGCGGGCGATCTCCGCGTAGGCGAGGTTGTCGGCCAGTCCCAGTGCGATCTGCCGGCGTTCCTGCTGGGTGAGCCTGCCTCCCGGCATCGCGGCCTCCTTCGTGGTTCGTGGTGCCTCCAGAATAGCGTTCATCATCATTTCATTGCAACGAACCAGGCAGGGGATGTTGCATTCTTTTCAGGATCGATGCAATGATTCCACTGCTTTGACCTGCGGAAATGTCATTTTCACGCAACGAAGCCATTGTCCGATCCTTGAATGCAACGTAGCTTTTCTCTCGTCAGAAACGCCGGGCCGCAAGAGCCCGCACCGCAGCACAAGGAGCAGCACGATGCACTCGTTCAACACCCCCGCCCCGGTCGCCGTCGTCCTCGACATCCCCGCCGGGCACATCCGCTTCATCGCCTCCGACCGGGCGGACACCACGGTCGAGATCCTCCCGCTGGACTCCTCGAAGAGCCGCGACGTGAAGGCCGCGGAGAGGGTCGAGGTCGCCTACGCCGACGGTGTCCTGCGGATCGAGACCCCGGCCGCGACCAACCGGATGCTCGGCAACTCCGGCTTCGTCGAGATGACCGTCCAGCTGCCGGCCGGCTCCCGCGTCGAGGGCAAGGCTGCCGGCGCCGAACTGCGCAGTGTCGGCCGCCTCGGCGACGTCACCTTCGAGGGCGCCCAGGGCTCGGTCAAGCTCGACGAGACCGCGAGTGCCCAGCTCACCCTCCAGGACGGCGACATCACCGTCGGCCGCCTCGGCGGCCCGGCCCGCCTCACCACCCAGAAGGGCGACCTCCGCATTGCCGAGGCCGTGCGCGGCCTCGTCACCCTGCGCACCGAGCACGGCGGCATCTCCGTCGGCACCGCCCCCGGCGTCTCCGCGACCCTCGACGCCCGCACCGCCTACGGCCGCATCCACAACACCCTCAACAACACCGCCGGCGCCGACGCCGACGTGACGATCGAGGCCACCACCGCCTACGGCGACATCACCGCCAGCAGCATCTGATTCCCCCTCAACTCCGCCCCCACCAACCCAGCCCACGCGAAGACAAGGAACCGACCGTGAACGACCGCCCCGAACTGCAGAACGCCATCCAGGCCTTCGTCGACGCCGGCTTCGCCGGGATACAGATGCGCGTGAACGACGCGCAGGGCGAATGGACCGGCAGCGCCGGGATCCGCAAGCTCGGCGAGACCGCCAAGCCCGAAACCGACGGCCGGTTCTGGATCGGCAGCAGCACCAAGACCTTCGTCGCTGCCCTGGTCCTGCACCTGGTCGCCGAGGGCACCATCGCGCTCGACACCCCGGTCGCCGACCACCTGCCGCAGTTCGGACTCGACCAGCGGATCACCGTACGGATGCTGCTCCAGCACACCAGCGGCGTCTACAACTCCTCCGGTGAACTCGACCCCGACGGCACCTTCGTCCAGGGCCTCCCCTCGATCGGCAAGGACTGGGTGGACAACCGTTTCCGCACCTACCAGCCGGAGGAGATCGTCCGCTTCGCCCTCGCCAAGCCTGCCCGTTTCGAGCCGGGCGCCGACCAGAGCTACTCCAACACCAACTACACCCTCGCCGTGCTCCTGATCGAGCAGGTCACCGGCCGCTCCTACGCCGAGGAGATGCAGCGCCGGATCCTGGCACCCCTCGGCATGCGGGACACCTTCGTCCCGGGCGACTCACCCGAGCTGCCCGAGCCGCACGCCCACGGCTACTACCGCTACCAGGACGAGGACCAGTGGAAGGTCGTCGACGTCACCCGCCAGAACCTCTCGCTCCTCATCGGCGCCGGCGACCTGATCTCGACCACCCGGGACCTGCACACCTTCTTCGCCGGGCTGCTCGGCGGCAAGCTCCTGCCCGCTGCCCTGCTCGACGAGATGCGCACCCCGCACGGCATGCTCGGCTACGGCTTCGGCCTGTTCATCCAGGACCTCGGCCCCGAGAGCGGCGGCATCACCATCGTCCACCACAACGGCGGCGCTCCCGGCGGCTACGGCGCACTGATGATCAGCAGCCCCGACGGCTCCAAGACCCTCACCGCCGGACTCACCACCGGCGACTCCGCCTCCAACCCGGCCGAGACCTTCCCCCAGGCGCTCGACGCCCTCATCAAGGCCGTCTTCTGCTGACCGCCGAGCGCCGGGAGGCTCACAGGCCGGGTACGTGGTGGCCGTTGAGGCGCCAGAGGGCCGCGCTGTACCAGAGCAGGGCGATCAGGACGATCAGCGCTCCGCCCGCTACGGGCAGGGCCCAGCCGGGGAGCCTGTGGTGCCTGACCACGATGACCTTGGTGACGAACGCGCCGTAGAGGAAGCACCCGGAGAAGCTGTGCAGGGCGATCCGGCTGTCCGTCAGCTGTACGCCGTAGGCGTTGATGCAGTGGTAGGCGATCGGGAGGGAGAGCAGGAACGCCCCCAGGCCGACCAGCCGGTGACCGGTCCGGACCGGACGGGGTGCGGCACGCAGACCAGGGAGCCGGCCGTACATCCAGAGCGCCAGCAGGAGTTGGACCAGTGCGAGGCCCAGCAGGGCGGTGCCGAGCTGGGCCTTGAGCAGGTTGGCGTCGTCGAAGCGGCGGCCGAAGAGGCTGCTGGCGTAGTCGGGGGTGTGCGCCCGGCCGTACCAGAAGAGGCCGGCCGTGACGGCCACCGGCAGGAGCACCCACAGGAGGCCGGATGCCCGCCGCCGGGATCGGAACGGCCGTTCGACTCTGTGCATCCGCTCAGCTGCCCTCGACCTTGTTGCCGGCGACGTTGACCACGTACCACTTGGCACCGAAGGCGCTGGACTCCTCGCCGTTGGTGTCGCCCTTGGCCGTGTCGCCCTCGAAGTAGTAGAGCGGGTGGCCGTTGTAGACGACCTGGGACGTGCCGTCCTTGCGGGCGGCGGTGGTGATCTTGGTCTGGTCGGCGCCGTTCGCGGCGGTGGGGGTGCCGGTGGTCAGCAGGGGCGGCCAGGCGGTGGCGCAGGCGTCGTAGCAGGTCGGGGTGGGCGAGGTGTCCGCCTCGAACAGGTAGAGCGTCTTGCCCTGGGAGTCGACCAGGATGTTCTTGAACTTGCCGGCGGTGGCCGCCCCGACCACCGCGCCCGCGCCGGTGGCCCCCGCGGAGGGGGTCGGGCTGGTGCTCGGGCTCGCGCTCTCCGTCGGGCTCGCTGCGGCGGTCGGGCTGGCGGAGGCGGCCGCCGTGGACGTCGCCGCGGGGGTCGGGCTCGCCGTGGCCGTCGACTTCTTGCTGCTGGAGCAGCCGCCGCAGGCCACGGTGATCAGGGCGACGACGGTGACCGCGGTGGTCACCGTGCGGGAATTTCTCATGGCTTCTCTCCGGCCGAGGTGGGGATGGTGGCACCACTTCAGCCTGAACGGGCCGGGCCGCCGCGCCAGGCACGCCAGCGGGTAGGCAAGGCGAGCCGGCCGTTAACCCTGATGGCCCACGGCGACACACCGCGCCGGGCCGAGGGCCTGTCCAGCCCCACCCACCGGTACGCACCTGTACGGCCGAACCCGTACCCGGTCGACTTCCCGCGACGCCCCCGACGCGGTGGCTACGCCGGCCGCTCCTGGCCGATGGCCCGCAGGACATCGGCGAGCCACACCAGGTGGTAGCCGACGGCGCGGTCCTCGTCGGCGAGTACGTCCTGAACGTGCCGCCACGACTCCGAGAGCTGCCCGATCGTCAACTCGCCGGGCTCGCCGGTGACGTCGTACATCTCGCCCTGCGGCACCGCCCAGAAGTACTCGGCCTCCAGCGGGACGTCTCCGCCCCCCGCCGCCGTCTCGACGCGCCGCATCAGCACCTCGAACGCCCTGCGCAGCTCGTCAACGGACACGGACAGCGGTTCTCCACTCATGGACCCCATGATGAGCCCCGGCCCGGCGCGGGAAGTCGGCCGGGCCGACTTCCCGCGCTGCGCCGGTCAGCGGTCAGCGATCGGCGGTGAGCTTGCCCGCGGCGCCCCAGTTCTCCGCCTGGTACTCCTGGATCCACACGAACACGCTCTCGGCGGGGACCTCCAGGGCCTCCACGAACGCGTCGGTGACCTTCTTGACCAGCTCGCGCTTCTGCTCGACGTTGCGCGGGCCCTGCTGGATGGTGACGATCGGCATCTTCGGCTCCTCGACTGGGTTCCTCTTGGTTCCTCCGCCGGTTTTCCGGCTGAGACCAGTCCACCCGATCAGGCCTCCCCGACCCAGACCCGATTCGCTCTGACAGCGATCACGAATCCTGATCGTCGCAGGTCGGAGACGTTTTGCGACAGGCCTCGACGAGAAGTCGGGGGAGCGGAGCGGAACGCCGTACGGCGAGCGAGGTCGGCAGGGCCAGCGGGGAGCGGCAGGGGCGGAAGGCGACCCGGCGTGCGTTGATCATGCGGGCGTTCGCGGCGTACACCACCGTCCACATCGGGATCCCGGTGCCGATCGCGGCCAGGGTGTCCTGCAGCGTGCTGTGCGCCGGGCCGAGGACCGGCTGGAAGCCGGCCTGCCGGCAGGCGTCCATGACCAGGTCCACCAGGGCCGGGTGGTTGCGGTGCTCGGTCAGCCGGAGCGGAAGGTCGGCGAGGTCCGCGAGGTCGACCTCCGGCCGGTCGGCAAGCGGGTGCCGGGCGGGCAGGGCGAGCAGCAACTCGTCCTGCCAGATGGGCAGGAAGCGGAGCTCGGGGCTGCTGTCCGCCATGGCGCCGCGGACGAAGGCGGCGTCGAGGCGGCCGTCCGCGAGCCGGGCGAGCCGCTCCCGGACGGGGACGGCGTGGAGTTCGACGCGCACGCCGGGGGCCCGGCGCTGGTAGGTGTCGAGGATCTGGTCGAGCCGCTCGCCCAGGCCGGTGATGGTGCCGAGCCGGAGCACGGCGGGGGCGGCGAGATCGGCGGCGAGGGCGCGGGCGGCGTCCTCGGCGGCCAGGACGTCCCGGGCGGCGGGCAGGAAGCGTTCCCCGGCCGGGGTCAGCCGGACGTACCGGGGCGAACGGTCGAACAGCGGGACCTTCAACTCCCGTTCCAGGGACTTGACCTGCTGACTGACGGCGGGCTGGCCGAGTAGCAGCCGCTCGGCCGCCCGGCCGAAGTGCAGCTCCTCGGCGACGGCGACGAAGCAGCGCAGCTGCCGTAGCTCCATGCGGTCCCCCTGCTCCTGTGCCGGTCGCTCCTGTGCCGACGGACCCATGGTCTCGCAGGCCGGGGCCGGTCGTCCCACGGCCCTCTTCCCTCTCGGTTTTCCTCTCGATTCACAAGCCTTGTCCCGCTGTTCCCGCCTTCGCGACGATCGGCTCGCCGGTCGCGGGGAATGCAGGACGGCCGGCGTCTCTGCCAAGCAGCTGACCGCTGTGGCCCCGACGTTCTGCGACCACCCAGGAAGGGACCGACCGGGCATGGTGACCGTTCTCCACAGTGACGACCAACTCCTGCGTGCCAGAGCCGACGCGGGCCCGGCGCTCGAACGGTCGGGCGCGGCTCCGTCCTCCGCCGCCCTGCCGAGCCTGCTGGCCGACATGCTCGACGCGCTCGATGTCCGGCCCGGCGACCGGGTGTTGGAGATCGGCACCGGCGCCGGCGACCTCACGGCCCTGCTCTGCCGCCTCGCCGGCGCGGCCCACGTCACCACCCTCGACCGCAGCGACCGCCTGGCGGCCGCCGCCCGCACCCGGCTGTACGAGGCCGGCTTCGAGTCGACCGTCCTCCGGGCCGACGGCGCCGACGGGCACCCGGCCGCAGCGCCGTACGACCGGATCATCGCCACCTGCGGCGTCCCCCGCCTGCCCCTGGCCTGGCTCGACCAGTGCGCCCCGGGCGGCCTCATCGTCGCCCCGGTCGCCGGCGCGGTCGCCAGACTGACCAAGCGCCACGACGGCCGGGCGGCCGGCCGCTTCCTCCCCCGCCCGGACGCCTTCCCGCCGCTGCACCCGGCGGAGGCCGCCGAGCCCGCCCCCCTCGACCCGCAGGCCCGCCGCCGGGTCACGGAACTCGACGCCCGCGTCCTGGACCACCCCGGCTTCGCCTTCTGGGCCGGCCTGCGCCTCGCCCCCACCGTCACCCGCAGCGGCCACACCCTCCACGACCCGGCGGACGGCTCCACCGCCCACCCCGAAGGCCCCTCCACCGTCGCCCTCGGCGGCCCCCGCGACCTCTGGCGCCTCGTCGAGGCCGCCCACCGCAACTGGCTCGTCCACAACCGCCCCCGCCCCGAGTGGTTCGCCGTCGAAGCCGGCCCGGAAGCCCAGTACGCCGCCTACACCGCCCCCAACGGCACCACCACCCGCTGGACCCTCTGACCGCCGCCGCCCGGTCGAGTCGGCCGTGAAGATCACCGGTGAGGTGGTCGCCAGCCCGCAGGTGAAGCTCGGCGGTCTGGAGATCGTCCCGTCCCGGGTCGAGGTCGTCTCGCTCGCCGAGCCGAAGCTGCCGATCGACGAGAAGACCGGCATCGACCAGCGCCTGGACTGGCGGTTCCTCGACATCCGGCGCCCTTCCCAGCACCTCGTCTTCGACGTCCAGACGACCGTCGAGCGGGCGATGCGCGAACTCGCCGCGGAGGAGGGCTTCACCGAGCTGCACACGCCCAAGCTGATGGGCACCGCCTCCGAGTCCGGGGCCGAGGTGTTCGAGGTCGGGTACTTCGGGCGCACCGCCTACCTCGCCCAATCGCCGCAGTTCTACAAGCAGATGGCCATCGCGGGCGGCATCGACCGGGTCTTCGAGATCGGGCCGGTGTTCCGGGCCGAGCCGTCGTTCACCTCGCGGCACGCCACCGAGTTCACCGGCGTCGACGTCGAGATCGCCTGGATCGACGGCGTCGAGGACGTGATGGCCTTCGAGGAGCGGATGCTGCACCGGGTGCTCACCGCCGTGGCCGAACGCCACGGTGAGGCGATCGCCGAACACTTCGGCACCCGGGTCGTCGTCCCGGAGCTGCCCTTCCCGCGCATCACCATGGCCGACGCCCAGGCCAGGCTCCGCGCCACCGGCTGGGACCGGGAGGGCGTCAAGGACGACCTCGACCCCGAGGGCGAGCGGGCGCTGTGCGCGCTGATCGCCGAGGAGACCGGGCACGAGTTCGTGTTCGTCACCCGCTTCCCGGCCGCCGTCCGGCCCTTCTACCACCTGCGGCCGGAGGACGACCCGACCGTCACCGAGTCCTTCGACCTGCTGTGGAAGGGCGTGGAGATCACCACCGGCGCCCAGCGCGAGCACCGCCACGAGCGGCTGGTCGCCCAGGCCAGGGAGAAGGGCATGGACACCGGGCCGCTCTCCGGCTACCTGGACTGCTTCCGCTACGGCACCCCGCCGCACGGCGGCCTCGGCCTCGGGCTCGGCCGGCTGCTGATGCTGGCCCTCGGGCTGCCGTCGATCCGGGAGGCGACGTTCCTGTTCCGGGGGCCGCACCGGCTGGAGCCGTAGGGCCGGTCCTCCGGGGCGGTGTCCATCGGGCGTCTACTTCGGCGTCATTGTGGCACAAATCGCCGCGCTGACATGCGTGTTGACTGATCGTCTGCCGACGTCCCGGACCGTTGTCGGAGTCCGGTCACGGACACCGGCGCCCACCCGTCCGGGGGCGCCGGCCGACGATCCAGGAGGACCCCCATGTCCCGCATCCCCTTCCGCACCCGCGCCGCGGCCGTCGCGGCCCTGGTGACGGCCGTCGCGCTGCCCCTCGCGGGCTCGGCCACCGCATCGGCGGTGGTGCCGACCGGCGTGCAGCAGGCGCAGAGCTCGGTCCAGTCGGCGGACTCGCCCGTGACGTGGGCGTCCAAGAACGGCGGCTACGTCCAGATCAACTGGACCCCGCCCTTCAACGTGGGCAAGTACGACTGGATCGGCCTCTACAAGCAGGACCCGGGCGCCATCGGCATCAACAGCTACGTGGACTGGCAGTGGGCCTACAACCACGGCACGTCGTACGTGACCAGCGCCGCGGCGGTCAGCGGGGACTACTGGACCGCCTACATCTCCTACGACTACTCCTCGGGCCAGTACCGCATCGTCGAGTCCCACAAGTCCACGATCAGCTGAGCCCGTGGCCGTGTCGATGAGGGCGGCGGCCCTCACTCTTGCGCTGCTCTGCGCGCTGCCGGCCACGGCTGCCTCGGCGGCCGGGCCGGTGGTCCCGGCGGTGGCCGCCGAGGCCGTCGCCCGGTCCGCGCAGGGCACCTGGGCCGTCGCCATCCACGTGAAGGAGACTCAGGTCATCACGATCGGGTGGGACTACGCCGGGAATCCGGTCGGCAAGTACGACTGGGTCGGGTTGTACTCCTGCGACCCGCAGGAGTGCGGCGTGAACAACTACGTCTCGGGCGCCTGGCAGTGGGCTTCGTCCGGCACCTCGTACACCTTCACCCGGGCTCTCACCGACTCGCTGGTCGGCCCGTACTGGACGGGCTACGTCTCCTACGACTACGCCTCCGGCCAGTACCGCCTGATGTCCTCGCGGATGAACCTCCTCGCCTGAGCGAGGGCCCGTACCCCGCACGTGAAATCCATCCAAGGAGATGACCATGAAGGTCTCAAGGAAGGCCCTCGCCAGGGGCGCGACGGCGGTCCTGCTCGCCGGGCTGGTCGTGGCCCCGGGCGCGGTCCAGAGCCCGGCGGCGGCGACGGTCGCGTTACCGTCGCCGTTCACGCCGCAAACCGCTGTGAGCGCCGTCGCGGCCCAAGTCGGCCTCCCGGAAAAGGAGGTGGCGCAGCGGCTGGCCGCTCAGGACGGGCTGTCGAACACCGCCAAGGCGTTCCGCGCCGCCCAGGGCGCGAAGGCCGCGGGCGTGTGGCTCGACGTGATGCGCGGCGAGGTGCACGCGAACGTGGTGGACGACGAGGGGGAGCGCGCGGCGAAGGCCGCCGGCGTCATTCCGCAGCGTGCCGCCTACACCACAGCGGACCTCAAGGAGGTCTACGAGCGGCTCAACACGTTCGGGCGGAAGGGGCTGATGCCGCAGGACAGTTCGTGGGAAGTGGACACCACCGCCAACCGCGTCGTGCTGGACCTGCCGGCCGGAAGGGACGCCGACGAGGTACTGCGCGCGGCCGGTGTCACCGGAGCCGACCGCGCGAAGGTCAACGTCACCGCCCACCAGGGGGCCGCCATCGCCCGTACCGGTCTGGTCGGGGGTGACGGTCTTAAAGGGGACAACAAGGACGAGGTCTGCTCGGCCGGCATCATGATCCAGCAGGCTGGTCAGACCTACCTGATGACTGCAGGGCACTGCTGGGACGTCGGCACGGTGATCCGGCGCGACGACAACTGGCCCGATCAGTGGGGCAACACCCGCATCGGAGTCGTGACCAACAAGGAGCTCCCCGCCTCGGACTACGCGCTGATCAGGGTGGACAACCCGCGAGCGTGGCACCCCACGGGGAAGATGATCAAGACGGACGTCGCCGACGTCTACAACTTCTACAACAGCTACGTCGCCGACCCGCAGGCCACGATGGAAAAAGGCATGTGGACCTGCACCTCGGGCGTGCGGACCGGCTGGAAGTGCGGCCCGTTCAACAACGCCGACGCCAGCATCACCACCAAGGAAGGCACCACCGATCACTTGATCAAGATCGATGAGATGAGGTCGCGCGGCGGCGACAGCGGGGGAGCTGCCATCTTCGGCGACAAGGCTCTCGGCACGGTCGTCGGGGGCTCGACCAGCGACTTCCCCCCCTTCTACACCTACGTCCAGCCACTCTCCACGGTCGCCCGGGACTTCCACAACGACATCTCCACGGTGGACTGGTCGCAGTGGTGATCGCTTCGAACCGTGGGTGAGTGACGCGGAGCACCCGGCAAGGCGCAGGAAGTCGGCTCGGCCGACTTCCTGCGCCTTCGCGTTCCCCGGGAGTGAGGTGGGTCATACCGGCTACGGCACAGGGCGGGCAGAGTCTCCAGGGGGCGCACTGGACGTGCTCACGCCCGTGCGCACACCATCGAGCGCCTGCCTAAGGGCTTGTGGCGGCAAAACCGACCGATAAGGTGTTAATCCAACATTCATCCATGCCGCGTAGCCTCCGAGGGCTAGCCTCATGCTGAACGTCCCCGTCCGACCAGGAGGCGAAAGCCCCGTGCAAGGCACTGTCACCACACCCGGCGGCTCCGCGGTGGCCGGGGGCCAGGGCGAGGCGTTCCTGCTCGTCGTGGACGACGAGCCCAACATCCGCGAACTGCTCGCGGCCTCGCTGCGCTTCTCCGGCTTCCGCGTCGCCTCCGCCGCCAGCGGCACCGAGGCGCTCGACCTGATCGCCGCCGAACGCCCCGACCTGGTCGTGCTCGACGTGATGCTCCCCGACCTCGACGGCTTCACCGTCGTCGAGAAGCTGCGCGAGCGCACCAGCCGCGGCCAGATAGCCGGGCCGGCCCACGGGCACCCCGGTGACCACCTGCCAGTGCTCTTCCTCACCGCCAAGGACGGTGTCGGCGACAAGGTGCAGGGCCTCGCCGCCGGCGCGGACGACTACGTCACCAAGCCGTTCAGCCTGGAGGAGCTCATCGCCCGGATCCGCGCCATCCTGCGCCGGGCCGGCGGGCCCGCCGAGGACGGCCGGCTGGTCGTCGCCGACCTCAGCCTGGACCCGATCGCCCACGAGGTCACCCGCGGCGGCACCCCGG
Organism: Streptomyces novaecaesareae; assembly: GCF_000716875.1. Taxonomy (GTDB): domain Bacteria; phylum Actinomycetota; class Actinomycetes; order Streptomycetales; family Streptomycetaceae; genus Kitasatospora; species Kitasatospora novaecaesareae. Next base: position 62,805 of record NZ_JNWQ01000011.1, read on the forward strand.
TCGCGCTCTCCCCGACCGAGTTCAAGCTGCTGCACTACCTGATGGCCAACGTCGGCCGGGTCGTGTCCAAGGCGCAGATCCTCGACCACGTCTGGGCCTACGACTTCGGCGGCGACCTCTCCATCGTCGAGTCGTACATCTCCTACCTGCGCCGCAAGCTCGACTCCGGCCCGGCGCACGGCCCCAAGCTGATCCACACCGTGCGCGGCATCGGCTACGCGCTGCGCCGCCCCCCGCAGGGCTGACCGGTCCGGTACGTGTTCGCCCGGTTCACCTCACGGCTGTCGCTGCGCGTCCGGCTGCTGGTGCTCGCGCTCGCGCTGGTCACCACCGGCCTCGTGGTCAGCGACACCTTCGTCCTCGGCACCGTCCGGGGCCAGCTGGTCGAGCAGTTGGACGAGCAGCTCCAGCGGTACGGGCTGCCGCTGTCCCGCAAGCCCCCGGTCCAGGTGGCCACGCCGAACGTCGGCAAGCCCGCCGTCACCACCGGCCGGCGGGTCGGACTGCCCAGCCAGTACCTGGTGCAGTACCTGTCCGCGGACGGCAAGGTCCAGGCGGTCATGCGCCAGCCCGTCTCCGACAGCGACCCGGCCCCCCAGCTGGTCGGCCTCGACCCGACCCGCACCGCCCCCGACGTCCCCTTCGACCTGCCCGACCAGCGCGGCCACCACAGCTGGCGAGTGCTCGTACTGCCGCTCCAGGCGCCCCGCGGGCAGGCCGTCGGCCCCAGCGCGTACGCCGCGCCCGCGGTCACCCCGACCTACGTCATGGTCGCCGTCTCCCGCGAGGACATCGACGCGACCCTCGTCAAGCTGAACACCTCCTTCCTCGCCATCGGCGGCGCCGTCCTGGTGCTGAGCGCCGCGCTCGGCTTCTTCGCCGTACGGGCCGGGCTGCGGCCGCTGCGGCGGATCGAGGCGGGCGCCGCCCGGATCGCGGACGGCGAACTCTCCCACCGGATGCCGGAACTCTCCCGGGGTACCGAGGTCGGGCGGCTGTCCATCGCCCTCAACGGGATGCTCACCCAGATCGAGGCGGCCTTCGCGGCCCGCGCCGAGTCCGAGGCCCGGATGCGGCGCTTCGTCGCGGACGCCTCGCACGAACTGCGCACCCCGCTGGCCGGGATCCGCGGCTTCGCCGAGCTGTACCGGATGGGCGCGCTGCCCACCGAGGCGGACGTCAAGCGGACCATGACCCGGATCGAGAGCGAGGCCAACCGGATGGGCGCCCTCGTCGAGGACCTGCTGGTCCTCGCCCGGCTCGACGAGGAACGCCCCCTCGACCTCGCTCCGATGGACCTGCGCACCCTCGCCGCCGACGCCCTGCACGACCTCACCGCGCTCGACCCGAGCCGCCCCGTCGCGCTCACCGGCCCCTCCGGTACGGGCTCCCCCGGCGCGGCGCCCGTCCTCGGCGACGAGGCGCGGCTGCGGCAGGTGGTGACCAACCTGGTCGGCAACGCGGTCAAGCACACCCCGTCCGGCACCCCGGTGCGGATCGGGGTGGGCGCCGGAGCCGACGGCGTCTGCCTGCTGGAGGTCGCCGACACTGGCCCGGGCCTCACCGAGGAGCAGGCCCAGCAGGTCTTCGACCGCTTCTACCGGGTCGACGCCTCGCGCAGCCGCGACAAGGGCGGCGGCGCCGGACTCGGCCTCGCCATCGCCACCGCCCTCACCCGCGCGCACGGCGGCACCCTCAGCCTGCACACCGCACCGGGCGCGGGCGCGACGTTCCGAGTCGAACTGCCCAACAACGGCGAGCGGCCTGCCTGAGGACCGGCCTTCCGGCAAATTGTCGACTCGTCAATTCTGCTGACCGACCCGGCAATTCCACGGCCCGCTTCCTGCCGGAATCCGGCATGGAGCGTCAAGAATGCGTGTGCCTATGATCGGCACGGCCCGGCCGTCAAGATCCTCCCGCCGCAAGCCGGCCGCCCGCTCCACCTCCTGACCCACCCCGGTTCGCGCCCGCTCGGGAGGAGGTCGCGAACCCATTCGGAACCGCAGGACAGGCCCCGGCCCGTCCTGCGGTTCCGGCATTCCCGGCCCCGAAACTCCTCGATCGGGTGAACCGGAACTCGTTCACCCGGTCAGCCCCTCGGTCGTGTGCGACCGTGCAGCCATTGCTTGTGCGGATTCGTGCGAGCTGATCACACTGGACGGGAAATGGGGTGTTCCCATGAGCGCGCTCGTTGCCGAGAGGGCCGTCGCAGAGAAGGCCATCGTCGAGAGGACCGTCGCCGTGAACCTGGACGAGGTGTTGTGGCAAGCGTGGAAGTCCCTGGATGTGCCGGAGGGCTTCCGAGCGGAGATCATCGAGGGGACGATCACGTTGTCACCCACTGGCGGGCATCGCCACTTCAGCCTCAACCGGCGGTTGGACAAGGCTCTGGACCGGTTTTTGGACGGAACTGATCACGGCTCCGCCCAGGACGGCAACGTGATTGCCGGTCTCAAGGTCCTGATCCCGGACGTCTTCGTTGCGCCAGATGACAGCGAGACGGTTGAGCACCCCGAGGGCCTCGGCGTGTTGGCATCGGGTGTCGTTCTGGTCGTCGAGACCGTCTCGCCCGGGTCTGAGGCCAGGAAGCGAGACCACGTCCTGAAACACCGCGCCTACGCTGCCGCCGGCATCCCGGTGTACGTGATCATCGACGACTACGACGACGGTGGCGCCGTCACCATCCTCACCGAGCCGGATCGCGACCGCCGTGCGTATGCCTCTTCGACTCGTATCCCCTACGGCAAGGAGGCCGTGATCCCCGAGGGCCCCGCCAAGGGCTTCGTGATCGGCCCCGAGATCACCGGCGAGCGCCGTGGCTGAGCCCGCGGTGTCGTTCAAGCGGGACCTGTCGGAGTGGCGGATCGTCCTGGTCGCGTGGCGGCTGCTGGTGTTGCAGGCGGCGGATCCGGTGGTGGGGGCCGGGATGGCGGAGCACTCCACGTACCGGGCGCATCCGTGGCGGCGGGTGGAGCACACGCTGGGGAGTGGGCGGCGGCTGTTCTACCAGGACGCGGAGACGCTGCGGCGGGAGATCGCGCGGCTGGAGCGGGCGCACAAGCGGATCCGGGGCACGGCGGCGGACGGGCGGCCGTACGACGCGCGGGACGCCGGGACCAGGGCGTGGGTGCTGCTGACGCTCTTCGAGTGCGTGGCCACCATGCGCCGGCTGGGCGGGGACGGCTACGACGAGGCCCAACTGGAGCATGCGTACGGGGAGTTCAAGGAGGCGGTGGCCGCCTTCGACCTCCCGGAGGGTAAACTGCCGGCCACCGCCAAGGACTTGCCGGGGTACTTCGCCCGATATGCCCGCGAGCGGCTGGAGTTCACCGAGGGGGCGCGCTACCTGATGGGGGACCTGCTGCGCGAGGCGCCCCGGCCGCGGCGGTTGTGGTTCCTCGGGGACGCCGGGTGGCGGGTGGTGCGGGGCCTCGCCGCCCGGGTGGTCACCGAGCTGACGGTGGCGGACCTGCCGCCGGCGGTGCGCGAGCGGTTCGGGCTGGTCCGCACCCGGCGGGCCGCGCTGCTGTCCTTCGTCCTGCACCGCGGCGCGGGCGCGCTCGTCCCGCTGCTGCCGGACCGGCTGCGCTACCGCTCCCCGGAGGAGCAGCGCCCGGCGGGCCGCTACCGCCCGCACCGCCGGGACACCCGCGGCTCCCGGGTGGACCGCTTCTTCCGCGAGGTGCTGGACCAGACCGGCGACGGTTTCATCACCGCACACGACCTGCGGGCGATGGCGCACAACGTGTGCTGGCAACTGGAGCTGGACGAGGCCGCCGAGGCCCGGGTGTACGGCGCCTTCGAGGGCTGGTGGGAGCAGCTGCGCGCGGTGATGGACGCCGACGGGGACGGGAGGGTCAGCCGGGAGGAGTTCGTGGCGGCCACCGTGGCGGGTTGCGACCGGGACGGGGCGTACCTGGAGGAGGGGCTGCTGCCCGCGCTGCGGGCGGTGTTCACCGCGGCCGACACCGACGGCAGCGGGTTCCTGGAGTTCGACGAGTACCGCGTGGTGTTCGGCGGCCCGCGGGTGCACCCGGCCGAACTCTCGCACGGTTTCCGGCAGTTGGACACCGACGGGGACGGGCGGATCACCCGGGAGGAGTTCCTGCGGGGCTTCACCGAGTTCTTCACGGCCCGCGCGGACTCCGTCTCGGGCACCCAGCTCCTCGGCCGGGCGTAGGACGGCCGGGCGTAGGACGGCCGCGTAGGACTCCCGCCCAGCACGCCCCGCCCAGCACGCCCCGCCCAGCACGCCCCGCCCGCCGACGCGAGCGGGGCGTCGGCCTGTCAAGCGCCGGTTCGGCCAAGAAGCGCGCGCCGTCCGCCCGCTCGTTCGTTGCCCCGGCCCGGGCGGTTCCGCAGACTGTGCGCACCGCACCGCACCCCGTGACGCAGCGCCGCGCGCACTGTGACGCAGCGCACAGGGCTGTCGACCCCACCCCACCTGCAGTTCCGCCGTAAGGATGGTGGATACTGGCCCTTGTGAACGTGTTCACGTTCACAAGCGGGCAAGCTTGCGCGGCTTGGCGGCGGTCCACGGCTATAGAAGAAGTTTGTCCGGAAGGTGCCCGTCATCACACGGGCAGGTTGGGAGAGAGGGCGACGTGGAACTGGCAATCGCTCACGAGACCATCGCGCGATGGCAATTCGGCATCACCACCGTCTACCACTTCCTCTTCGTTCCGCTCACGATCAGCCTGGCCGCGGTCGTGGCCGGCCTGGAGACCGCCTGGGTGCGGACGAACAAGGAGAAGTACTTCCACGCGACGAAGTTCTGGGGAAAGCTCTTCCTCATCAACATCGCGATGGGCGTCGTCACCGGAATCGTCCAGGAATTCCAGTTCGGCATGAACTGGTCCGACTACTCCCGCTTCGTCGGCGACGTCTTCGGCGCCCCGCTCGCGATGGAGGCGCTGATCGCCTTCTTCTTCGAGTCCACCTTCATCGGCCTGTGGATCTTCGGCTGGGACAGGCTGCCGAGGAAGATCCACTGCGCCTGCATCTGGATGGTCGCGGTGGGCACCGTGCTCTCCGCCTACTTCATCCTGGCCGCCAACTCCTGGATGCAGCACCCGGTCGGCTACTCGATCGACCCGGTCACCGGCAAGGCCCAGCTGACCGACATCGCCAAGGTGCTGTTCCAGAACACCACCCTCACCGTCGTCGCCCACACCCTGACCGCCGCCTTCCTCACCGGCGCCGCCTTCGTGGTCGGCATCTCCTCCTTCCACCTCTGGAAGGCCAAGCGCAAGCCCGAGACCGCCGACGCCAAGAAGACCGCCTCGATGCGCACCTCGCTGCGGCTCGGCCTGGTGCTCGCCGTCGTCTTCGGCGCCGGCACCGCGCTCAGCGGCGACGAACTCGGCAAGGTCATGTTCGAGCAGCAGCCGATGAAGATGGCCGCCGCCGAGGCCCTGTGGGACACCCAGGCGCCCGCGCCGTTCTCGATCTTCGCGGTCGGCGACGTCAGCAAGGGCCACAACTCGGTCGAGCTGGAGATCCCCGGGATACTGTCCTTCCTCGCCCACAGCGACTTCAGCTCCGCCGTCCCCGGCATCAACGACACCGCGGCCGCCGAGGCGGCCCAGCACGGCGGCGACCCCAAGGACTACATCCCGAGCATCTTCGTCACCTACTGGGGCTTCCGCCTCATGATCGGCTTCGGGATGACCTCCTTCGTGGCCGGCCTGATCGGCCTCTGGACCACCCGCCGGAAGTTCCTGCTGCGCCCCGAGTTCCGCACCGGCGACACCGAGGTGCCCCGGCTGATGCTCACCCCGAAGCGGGAGATGGGGCCGCTGCTCACCAAGTGGAGCTGGCGGATCGGCATCCTGACCATGGGCTTCCCGCTGATCGCCAACAGCTTCGGCTGGATCTTCACCGAGATGGGCCGCCAGCCCTGGGCCGTCTTCGGCCTGATGACCACGGCCAGCGCCGTCTCCCCCAAGGTCGGTGTCGGCACCCAGATCGGGGCGCTGGTCACCTTCACCACGCTGTACGCGATCCTCGCGGTCATCGAGGTCCGACTGCTGGTCAAGTACGCCAAGGCCGGCCCGGTGGTGACCGAACAGCCGCCCACCAAGGACCCCTCGCTGCGCGGACCGTCCGTCGGCGAGGACCCCGACAAGCCGCTCGCCTTCGCGTACTGACCACCGCCGAACCGAGGATCACTGGGGAACTGAGGATCTGACATGCAACTCCACGACGTCTGGTTCGTGCTGATCGCGGTCCTGTGGATCGGCTACTTCTTCCTGGAGGGCTTCGACTTCGGGATCGGCATCCTGACCAAGCCGCTGGCCCGCAACACCACCGAGCGGCGGGTGCTGATCAACACCATCGGCCCGGTCTGGGACGGCAACGAGGTCTGGCTGCTGACCGCCGGCGGCGCCACCTTCGCCGCCTTCCCGGACTGGTACGCGACGCTCTTCAGCGGCTTCTACATCCCGCTGCTGGTGATCCTGGTCTGCCTGATCGTCCGCGGCGTGGCCTTCGAGTACCGGGCCAAGCGCGACGGCGCCCGCTGGCAGCGGAACTGGGAGGAGGCCATCTTCTGGACCTCCCTCCTCCCGGCCTTCCTCTGGGGCGTGGCCTTCGCCAACATCGTGCGCGGCGTGGACATCGACGCGCAGAAGAACTACGTCGGCACCCTCGGGGACCTGCTGAACCCGTACGCGCTGCTCGGCGGCCTGGTGACGCTCGCCCTGTTCACCTTCCACGGCGCGGTGTTCGCCGCGCTCAAGACGGTCGGCGAGATCCGCGAGCGGGCCCGCAGAGCCGCCCTGCAGGCCGGGCTGGCGACCGCCGTGCTGGCAGCCGCCTTCCTGATCTGGACCCAGGCGGACAGCGGCAACGGCCGCAGCCTCGCCGCGCTGGTGATCGCCGTGCTGGCCCTGGCCGGCGCCCTGGTCGCCAACCAACTCGGCCGCGAGGGCTGGGCGTTCGTCCTCTCCGGGGCGACCATCGTGGCCGCGGTCGCGATGCTCTTCCTGGCGCTCTTCCCGAACGTCATGCCGTCCACCCTGAACGGCGGCTGGAGCCTGACCGTCAGCAACGCGTCCTCCTCGCCGTACACGCTGAAGCTGATGACCATCGTGGCGGCGGTGTTCACCCCGCTGGTCCTGCTCTACCAGGGCTGGACGTACTGGGTGTTCCGCAAGCGGATCGGCGTCCAGCACATCCCCGGGCACAACCCGGCCGCCCCGCTCGACCAGGCCTGACGCCGTGAAGCCCGTCGACCCCCGACTCCTCGGGTACGCCCGCACCACCAGGGCCTTCCTCGCCGGATCCGTGCTCCTCGGCGCGGCCGGCGCGGCCCTGGTGGTCGCCCAGGCGAGTCTCATCGCCGAGATCGTCGTCCGCGCCTTCCAGCGCGGGGCGACGCTCGGTGAACTGACCACGCCGCTGCTGCTGCTCGCCCTGACGGCCGTCGGGCGCGGGCTGGTCGGCTGGCTCACCGAACTCACCGCACACCGCTCCGTCGCCCGGGTGAAGTCCACCCTGCGGCGCCGGCTGCTCGACCACGCCACCGCGCTCGGCCCGTCCTACCTGGCGGGCCGGCGCACCGGCGAACTCACCACCCTCGCCACCCGCGGCATCGACGCCCTGGACGACTACTTCGCCCGCTACCTGCCGCAGCTGGCGCTGGCCGTGGTCGTGCCGGTCATCGTGCTGCTGCGGATCGTCGGCGCCGACTTCACCTCGGCCGCGATCATCGCCGGGACGCTGCCGCTGATCCCGCTGTTCATGGTGCTGATCGGGATGGCCACCCAGGCCCGGATGGACCGGCAGTGGGACACCCTGGCCCGGCTCTCACACCACTTCCTCGACGTCGTCGCCGGGCTCCCCACCCTCAAGGTGTTCAACCGGGCCCGCACCCAGGCCGCCACCATCGCCCGGATCACCGCCGACTACCGCCGGGCCACCCTGCGCACCCTGCGGATCGCCTTCATCTCCTCCTTCACCCTGGAGCTGCTCTCCACCCTCTCCGTCGCGCTGGTCGCCGTCACCGTCGGCTTCCGGCTGGTGGACGGCACCCTCGACCTGGAGACCGGGCTGCTGATCCTGGTCCTCGCCCCCGAGGTGTACGTCCCGATCCGCCAGGTCGGCGCCCTCTACCACTCCAGCGTCGAGGGGCTGACCGCCGCCGACGAGCTGTTCCGGGTGCTGGAGACCCCGCTGCCCGCCGCCGGGGCCGTCCCCGCCCCCGTGCTGACCGGCGCCGGGATCCGCGCCGAGGGCCTGGTCGTCCGCCACCCCGGACGGACCGAGCCCGCGCTGGACGGCGCCGCGCTGACCCTGCGCCCGGGCACCGCCACGGCCCTCACCGGCCCGAGCGGCGCCGGCAAGTCCACCCTGCTGTCCGTCCTGCTCGGCCTCACCGCCCCCGAGGCCGGCACCGTCCGGATCACCGCCGCCGACGGCCGCTGCTACGACCTCGCCGAGCTGGAGCCGGAGAGCTGGCGGCGGCAGATCGCCTGGGTGCCGCAGCACCCGCACCTGTTCGCCGGGACGATCGCCGAGAACCTGCGGCTCTACCGGCCCGAGGCCGACGACGAACAGCTGTGGACGGCGCTGCGGGCCGCGCACGCACTCGACTTCGTGACCGACCTGGCCGCCGAGCTCGGCGAGGACGGCAGCGGGCTCTCCGCCGGGCAGCGCCAGCGCCTCGCCCTCGCCCGGGTGCTGCTCGCCGACGACCGGCCGCTGGTCCTGCTGGACGAGCCCACCGCCAACCTGGACGGCGCCTCCGAGGCGGCCGTCGTGGACGCCGTCCGGGCGCTCGCCGCGGACCCGGCGCGCACCGTCCTGGTCGTGGCGCACCGGCCCGCGCTGCTGGCCGTCGCGGACCAGCGGGTACGGCTGGCCCCGTCGAGCGGGCGAGTCGCAGCCCCGCCCCGAGCCGAAGGGCGCGCCGCCCCGGTCCCGCTGCTCGCCCACCGCGGGAAGCCGACGCCCGCCCCCGCCGTACCGGAGGAGCCCGAGGCCGAGACCGGCAGCACGCCCCGGCTGGCGCTGTCCGTCCTGCTCGGCGCGCTCGCCCTCGGCAGCGCCGTCGCGCTGTTGGCCACCTCCGGCTACCTCATCTCCCGCGCCTCCGAGATGCCGCCGGTGCTCTACCTGATGATGGCCGTCACCTCCGTCCGGGCCTTCGGCATCGGCCGCAGCGTCTTCCGCTACGCCGAGCGGCTGGTCTCGCACGACGCGGTGCTGCGCACCCTCGGCACCCTGCGGGCCGCCGTCCACCGGCGGCTGAGCGCGCTCGCCCCCGCCGCACTGCCCGCCTTCCGGCGCGGCGACCTGCTCTCCCGGCTGGTCGCCGACGTGGACGCGATCCAGGACCACTACCTGCGCTGGCGGCTGCCCGCCGCCGTGGCGGCCGTGGTCGCGCTGGCCTCCACGGTGGCGCTGACCGCCTTCCTGCCCGCCGCCGGGGCGGTGCTCGGCCTCGGGCTGCTGCTGGCCGGCGTGCTGGTGCCCGCCCTGACCGCCCGCTGGTCGGCGGGCGCCGAGCGGCGGCAGGCCCCGGCGCGCGGGCGCCTGGCCACCGCCGTGGTGGACGCCTTCACCGGCACCGCCGAACTCACCGTGGCCGGCGCGCTGCCCGGCCGGCTGGCCGCCGTCCGCAGCGCCGACACCGTGCTGACCCGGCTGGCCGCCCGCTCGGCCGCCACCACGGCGCTCGGCACCGGGCTGATCGCGCTGCTCACCGGGCTGACGGTGACCGCCGCGGCGGCCGTCGGCGTCCAGGGGGTGCGGGACGGGGCGCTGGCGCCGGTCTGCCTGGCCCTGGTGGTGCTGACCCCGCTGGCCGCCTTCGAGGCGGTCACCGGGATGCCGCTCGCCGTCCAGGCCCGCCAGCGCAGCCGCGCCGCGCAGGCCCGGCTGGACGAGGTCCTTCAGGCTCCGCTGCCGGTGACCGAACCGGCGGAGCCGGTGGACCTGCCCGAGCAGCCGCTGCCGGTCGCGGTGCGCGGGCTGACCGTACGCCACCCCGGGCAGCCGGTGGACGCGCTCGCCGGGGTGGACCTCGACCTCGCCCCCGGCCGCCGGATCGCTGTGGTCGGCCCGTCCGGCTCCGGCAAGACCACCCTCGCCCAGGCGCTGCTGCGCTTCCTGGAGCCCACCGCCGGAGGCGTCACCTTCGCCGCCGGTCGTCCACAGGCTGTGGACAGCCGCGCGCTCGCGGGCGAGGACGTCCGCCGGGTGATCGGGCTCTGCGCGCAGGACGCGCACGTCTTCGACAGCTCGCTGCGGGAGAACCTGCGGCTGGCCCGGCCGGGCGCGGCGGAGGACGAGCTGCGCGCCGCGCTCGCCGCCGCCCGGCTGCTCGACTGGACCGAGGGCCTGCCGGACGGCCTGGACACCATGGTCGGCGAGCACGGCGCCCGGCTCTCCGGCGGCCAGCGGCAGCGCCTCGCGCTCGCCCGGGCGCTGCTCGCGGACTTCCCGGTGCTCGTCCTGGACGAGCCCGCCGAGCACCTCGACCTGCCCACCGCCGACGCGCTCACCGCCGACCTGCTGGCCGCCACCGCGGGCCGCACCACCGTGCTGATCACCCACCGGCTGGCCGGGCTGGACGACGCCACGGTGGACGAGGTGCTGGTGCTGGACGGCGGCCGGGTGGCCGAGCGGGGCCGCTGGTCGGAGCTGGTCGCCGACCCGGACGGGCGGCTGCACGCGCTGTGGCGGCGGGAGCGGGAGGCGGACGGGCTGCTGGAGGCGGTTCCGGCGTAGCCGGCGTCAGCGGGTAACCGCCAGTCGCGCCACCCTTCGGCTGAAAAGCGTACAAACTAGGCTTTCTCCATGGACCCCACGCCGGACCTCCCCGAGGCCACCCCCGAGCCGACACCCCATCGGGTGCCCGAGATCGCCTCGCTCGGGCTGGACACCCTGGTCACCGAGGTCGCCGAGCGCCTGCAGTCGGCCGCCGCCGTCACCGACCGGATGCAGCGGCTGCTGGAGGCGGTGGTCTCCATCGGCGCCGGGCTGGACCTGCACGCCACCCTGCACCGGATCGCCACCGGCGCCGCCGAACTGGTCGACGCCCGGTACGCGGCGCTCGGCGTGATCGCCCCCGGCGGCACCGGCCTGGCCGACTTCATCCACGTCGGCGTGGCCGACGACACCGCCGCCGCGATCGGCGAACTGCCCGCCGGCCGCGGCATCCTCGGCGCGCTCATCGACCGCCCCGAGCCGCTGCGGCTGACCGACCTCGGCGCCGACCCGCGCTCCTCCGGGTTCCCGCCGCACCACCCGCAGATGAAGACCTTCCTGGGCGTGCCGATCCGGGTCCGCGAGGAGGTGTTCGGCAACCTCTACCTCACCGAGAAGAAGGGCGGCGGCGCCTTCACCCCCGAGGACGAGCAGGTGGTGCACGCCCTCGCCGCCGCAGCCGGCGTGGCGATCGAGAACTCCCGGCTGTACGAGGAGGGCCGCCGCCGCGAGCGCTGGATCGCCGGCGCCGCCGCCGTCACCACCGCGCTGCTCTCCGCCGAGCAGGCCGAGACGGCGCTGACCGTCGCGGCCGAGCAGGTACGGGAGTTGGCGGACGCCGCGCTCGGCATGATCCTGCTGCCGACCGGCCCGGAGGGCGAGGGCGACGGGCAGATGCGGGTCGCCCACGCCTCCGGCGAGGTGGCCGAGTTCGTCCGCGGCGAACTGCTGCCCAAGGAGAGCTTCGCGGCCCGGCTGCTGGCGGGGGAGAGCGTCTACCTGGACGACATGTCCAGCGACCCGACCGTGGTGATCCGCCTCGCCCGCCGCTTCGGCCCGTCCATGGCCGTGCCGATGGTCGCCGCCGGGCGGGTGCTCGGCGGGCTCTGCGTCTGGCGCCCGTGCGGTGCGCTGCCGTTCACCGACACCGAGAAGCAGCTCGCCGAGACCTTCGCCTCGCAGGCCGCGCTCGCCCTGCGCCTGGCCGAGGGCCAGCGCGACCAGCAGCGCCTGGCCGTCTTCCAGGACCGCGACCGGATCGCCCGCGACCTCCACGACCTGGTGATCCAGCGGCTGTTCGCCACCGGGATGATGCTGGAGAGCGCGGCCCGGCGGGCGGTCGTCCCCGAGGTGAGATCCGGCATCGGCAAGGCGGTGGACGAGCTGGACGCCACCATCCAGGAGGTCCGCACCACCATCTACGCCCTGCAGCACGACAACCACGGCGACGCGCCGGACACCCTGCGCACCCGGGTGCTGCGGGAGGCCAGCCAGGCCGCGGCGGCGCTCGGCTTCAAGCCCTCGGTGAGCTTCGTCGGGCCGGTGGAGAGCCTGGTCGGCGACCAGACCGGCCGTCAACTGCTGGCCGCCCTGCGGGAGATGCTCTCCAACACGGCGCGGCACGCGCGGGCCTCCCGGGTCGGCGTGGAGATCGACGCGACCGTCCACCTGGGCGACGACGGCCGGCCGATGGGCGGCGACCCGGAGTCCCTGGACCGCGACGGCCGGCCGGGCGTGCTGCTCACCGTGACCGACGACGGGGTGGGCATCCCGGCGGGCGGCCGGCGCAGCGGACTGCGCAACCTGGCCCGGCGCGCGGAGGCGCTCGGCGGCGACGCCTGGCACGAGAGCGGGCCGTACCGCAAGGGCACCCTGGTGCGCTGGACGGCTCGGCTCTGAACCCACGCGGGCCGTTCGGGGGCCCGCCGGTCAAGATCTGTGAAAGTTAAACGAGGGAGAACTTCGCGACCAACAGCGCAAGTTGTGAACGTTCTGGGCTTTCGGCAGCTCCATGTGCACACATGGCTTTGCTCCGCTCGGAGGGGAATCCGGAAGGTAACCGGACGGAGGGGGCTGCGGACGCTTCCGGCCGCGGTCACACCGCAGCAGGGGCACGTCGAGGGGGGTTCCGCGCCGAACGGGCCGCGGACGGGCGCTACCGCTGGCAGCTCAAGGCGCCCAACGGCCGGGTGGCCGCTCGGCTCAGGCGAGGCCGAGCAGCTCCTCCAGCACCGCCGCGACGCCGTCCTGCTCGTTGCTCACCGTGTGCAGCGGCACCGCCGCCAGCACCTGCGGGTGGGCGTTGGCGACGGCGTACGCGGTGCCGGCCCAGGCCAGCATCTCCAGGTCGTTCGGCATATCGCCGAAGGCCACCACCTCGCGGCGGTCGATCCCGTGCCCGGCGCACCAGCGGGCCAGCGTGCTGGCCTTGGTGACGCCGGGCGCGCTGATCTCCAGCAGCGGGATCGGCGCCGAGCGGGTGATCTCGGCCAGGTGCCCGGCCGCCTCCCGGGCCTCGGCGAGGAACTTGTCCGGGTCCAGGTCCGGGTGCTTGGCCAGCAGCTTGAACAGGCCCCGCACCGGCCCGCCGGCCCCCAGCAGCTCCTCCGCCGAGCCGATCTGCTCCTCCAGGTCGTCGCCCCACATCGGCACCGCGTAGCCGGCCTCGCGGGCCCAGCCGTCCGGGTACTCGAAGGCGAACGCGGTGCCGGGCAGCTTGGCCCGCAGCACCTCGACCACCGCCAGGGTCGTCTCCACCGGCAGCGGGAAGGACTCCAGCAGCTCGCCGCGCCGCACGTCCACCACCGCGCCGCCGTTCGAGCAGATCGCCACCCCGTGACCGCCGATGTGCGGGCTCACCTGCTGCATCCAGCGCGGCGGCCGCCCGGTCACGAACACCACCTGCACCCCGGCCGCCTCGGCCGCCGCCAGGGCCGCGGCGGTGCGGGCGGTCACGGTGCCGCCGGAGCAGAGCAGGGTGCCGTCCAGGTCGGTGGCGATGAGGCGGGGAACGGTACGGGGTTCGGTCACCGGTCCATCTTCGCCCATCGGCGCCGCCGGGTCACCGGCCCGGGCCCCGGCCGTGCGCAGCCCCGGCCCGGGGCCCGATCCGGCCCTTCCTGCGCCGTTTCCGGCCGATCATCCCCCGCCCCGGGTGTCCGCCCCGGGCCCGGCGGGCAGGACAGCCCACGGCCACCCCGTCGGCAGGAAGAGCCATGCCCACTCGCCAGCTCCGCGACCAGTCGCCCCCGACCGCCCGCCCCGACTCCCCGGCCCCGGACGCCTCCGACACCTCCCGTGACCCGGTCCTGCTCGGCGACGTCCTCTTCCACACCCTCGCCGAACTCGCCCGCCGCACCGAGGCCCCCAGCCTCCCCGCCCAACGCACCCGCCCACACCCGTAGCCCCGTGATCGAGTTCCACTTCTCCAGGAGGTCGCCCCAGGAGGCTCCGAGCGGCTTCGATCTCGGAGACATCGAGATCTCCGGGGACGGCTCGTCCGCGAGCTCGATCGGACGGAGAGATCGGACGCATGCCGGTAGCGGACTTCGTGGACGCCCTCCTCGCCGCCGTGGGCTCGTTCTCGGAGGACGAGCTGAACCGGCTTTCGGACGACGACCCCGTCCGGGACGACCTGGTGGGCGCCATCGCGGATTTCCGGAGCCTCTCCCGGTAGGCGCGGAACGGGGTGCGTGCGAGGCCCTAGGCGGCGGCCGGGGCGGGGCGTTCGCGCAGGAGGAGTACGGCGTTCAGGGCGACTGCCGCGGCGGTGAGGCCGTGGACGCCGAACGCGGTGCCGGCCGACCCGTGGTTGCCCAGGACGGTCAGCATGTCGGTGACGGGCGCGGCGGTGAGCCCCAGCAGCATCCAGCCGAGGGCCTTGCGGTGGCCGGTCAGCAGGAGCGCGAAGAGGCCCAGGCCGGTCGCGATGTCGCGCCCGCCCTTGACGGTGAGGAAGCCCGTGCCCTCGTGCTCGGGCCAGCTCGGCAGGCCGAATCCGGACGCGGCCCCCTGGGGGTCCAGCACGTAGAGGAGGCCGATGTACAGGACGAACAGGACGCTCAGGACGGTGAGGACGGTGGTGAAGCGCTTCATGGCTTTCCTGCTCTTTCGGAGAGAATTCGGGGAGGAGGGGCGGTCCGGGCGGAGGCGGTCGGGGCGGTCAGCCCCGGACCCGGCGGGTGGCGCGGGTGTACTGCGCGCGGCCGACGGCGTACCAGAGCAGTCGGGCCGGGAGCGGCAGGCCGCCGAGGAGAGCCGAGCGTTCGGCGGGATCGGCCTCCTCCAGGACCATGCCGAGGAAGAACAGCAGCTTGGGTTTGGGCGTGTTGGCCAGGAAGTGCTCGCCCATCGCGTTCCACTCGTGCAGCCACAAGTGCCGTGCCGCGAGCGGGAGCAGTGAGGTCTCCTCCTCGTCGAGGTGCTCGACGAGGACCGCGCGGTGCTCGGCCAGGGCGGCCGTGAGCGTGTCGCGCTCCGCCTCGCCGGCCCCCGACTCCCAAGCGGCCAGGGCGGCTTCGGCCGCCGAGAGGGTGGCGGCGACGCGTTCGTGCTGGGCCTCCATCCGCAGGACGAGGTCGGCTTCGAGGTCGACCCTGGCCAGCAGCGGCGGCCACAGGAACGCGTCCTCGCCGTGGTGGTGGTTGCTCAATCCGAGCCGGTAGTCGCGGAAGTGGTCCGCCAGCACCCGGGCGCGGGCGGTGTCGCCGGGAGCCACGGCGGCGATCAGCTCGATGAGCAGTCGCGACTCGCGGCGCATTCCGCGGTGGATGACCACCATCTCCCGGGTGTTCGGACGGGTCTGTGCGGGTGCGTTCGTGGTGTCCATGCGAGAAGCCTCGCCGGGGGCTCCTGGAGGGCATTTGGAAGCGACTTGGAAAAGCATCGGGCCGTCTACGATGTGCCCGGTGATGGTCTCCATACGCGTGCTCGGCTCCTTCGCGGCCGAGTGGAACGGCGGGCCCGTCCCGCTCGGCGGCCGGCGCCAGCGCGCCGTCCTGGCCCGGCTGGCGGTGGCGCGCGGCGCGGTCGTCTCGGTCGACCGGATGGTCGAGGAGATCTGGCAAGGTGCCCCGCCTGCACGGGCGGTGACGTCACTTCAGGTCTACGTGTCGAACCTGCGACGGCTGCTGGAGCCCGGCCGGGCACCGCGCACTCCGGCCGCCCTGCTGGTCAGCGCACCACCCGGGTACGCGCTGCGCCTGCCGGACGGTGCCGTCGACGCCTGGCGGTTCGAGCGGTTGCTGCGCGAGGCGCGCGAGGTCTCGCAGTGGCAGCCGGAGGTGGCGCGGCGCCTGCTCGGCGAGGCGCTGTCGCTGTGGCGGGGCACGGCGTACGCCGAGTTCGTCGACGACTCCTGGGCCCGGGCCGAGGTCGCCCGGCTGGACGAGTTGCGGCTGGTCGCCCGCGAGCTGAACGTGGTCGCCGGGCTGAGGTCGGCGGATGCCGCGGTGACCGTACCCGAGGCCGAACTGCTCACCCTCGACGAGCCGTTGCGGGAGGAAGGCTGGCGGCTGCACGCGCTGGCGCTGTGGGCGGCGGGCCGGCAGGCCGACGCGCTGGCGACGCTGCGCCGGGCCCGCGCGGTCCTGGCGGCCGAGGTGGGCCTCGACCCGGGGCCCGCGCTGAACGAGCTCGAAGCGGCCATCCTGGGCGGTCGCACCGCGGTGCTGCGGGCCGCGACGGAGGTTCCGCGGCACCGGCCGCCGACCTCGCCCGAAGGCCGGAACGCCCCGGCACCGGCTCGCCGACCCGCCACTGACACCGACGCTGACACTGACACCGACGCTGACCCGCGCCTGTTCGTCGGCCGCGACGCCGAACTCGCCCGGCTGGTGGAGGCCGCCGGCCGGGCGGCCACCGCGGGGCCCGGGGTCGCGCTGGTCACCGGCGAGGCGGGCCTGGGAAAGTCGGAGCTGCTGGAGCGGCTCGGCGAGCGGCTGCGTGGCGACGGCTGGCTGGTCGCGGTCGGCCAGGCCACCGACGACGAGGGCGCGCCACCCGCGTGGCCCTGGGTGGCGGCACTGCGGACGATCGCCGCCGCCGCGCCGCCCCCGGCCGGGTCCGCCGAGGTCCTGGCCCCGCTGCTCTCCGACCGCGCATCCGGCCGGGGCCCCGACGAGGACGTGGCCGCCGGCCGGTTCCGCCTGAACCGCGCGGTGTCGCAGTGGCTCGCGGCGGTGGCCCGCGAGCGGCCGTTGGCCGTGCTGCTGGACGACCTGCACTGGGCCGACGCCGAGACGCTCGCCCTGCTGACCGGCCTGACCGACCTGCCCCCGGGGACACCGGTCCTGGTCGCGGCCGCCTACCGCCCGAACGAGATCGGCGGCCCGCTCGCGGACCAGCTCGCCGTGCTCGCGGGGCGGTCGCCGCTGCGGCTGCCGCTGCCGGGGCTGCCCGTGCCGGCCGTCGCCGAGGTGATCAAGGCGGCGGGTACCGGGCCGGTGGACGCCGGAACGGTCGCCGCACTCGCCGAACGCACCGGCGGAAACCCCTTCTACGTGTGGGAGAGCGCCCGACTGCTCGGCAGCGAAGGCGCGTTGGTGGCCCTGTCCGAGGTGCCGGAGGGGGTACGGGACGTGGTGCGCCGCAGGCTCGGGCGCCTCCCCGAAGCGGTGGTGGCCGTGCTGCGGCTGGCCGCGGTCGTCGGGCGGGAGGCGGACGTCGAGCTGCTGGTCGGCGCCGCGGACACCGACGAGGACGGGGTCCTGGGCGGGCTGGACGCCGGCCTGGTCGCCGGACTGCTGACCGAGCCCGCCCCGGGCCGCGTCCGGTTCACGCACGCGCTGGTGCGCGACACGCTGCTCGCCGATCTGAGCGGCCTGCGGGCCAGACGCATGCACGGACGGATCGCGGCCGGCCTGGAGCGGCTCGGTTCGGGTGATGTGTCCGCGCTGGCCCACCACTTCGCGAGGTCGGCGGCCTCGGCCACGGCCGCCAAGGGCGTGCACTACTGCCTGCGCGCGGCCGAGCTGGCCGCCGCCCGCTACGCCCACGACGCGGCGGCCGATCTGCTCGCGGCGGCGCTGGACTGCTTCGACCGGACCCCGGTCGGCCCGTCGCAGGACCGGGAGGCGGAACGCGTCGACCTGCTGGGCAGGCTGCTGCGCGCCCAGGTGCGGGCCGGGGCGGTCATGTCCGCCCGGGAGACCAGGCAGCGGGCGATCGAGTGCGCGGTCGGCACCGGGCGGAGCGAGCTGCTGATCCGCGCACTCACCGCCTGGTCCGAGCCCACCCCGTGGCAGACCCGGCCGTACGGCGCGGTCGACGAGCCCGTCGTCGC
Source organism: Streptomyces novaecaesareae (assembly GCF_000716875.1). Lineage (GTDB taxonomy): Bacteria > Actinomycetota > Actinomycetes > Streptomycetales > Streptomycetaceae > Kitasatospora > Kitasatospora novaecaesareae. The sequence goes on from NZ_JNWQ01000011.1 coordinate 80,800, forward strand.
GCTGCTCGGCCGGTCGCTGGCCCAGCCGGGGCTGGTACCCGCCGCCCGGTGCGGGCTGCTGCTCGCCTACTGCGCCGAACTGTCCGACGAGCGGAACCCGCGCGTGCGGGCCGCGGCCGAGGAAGCCGTCGACCTCGCAACGGCCCTGGGGGATCCCGGCCTTCGCGCGCGGGCGCTCGCGGCGCTGCTCCGCGAACTCGACAACGAGCCCGAGGAACGCGAGGTGCGCGAGCTGGTGCTGCGGAGCGAGGAACTCGTCCGGCTCGCCACCGAGCACGACCTGCCGGCCTTCCGCTGGTTCGGCCTGCTCGCCCTGTCGACCGCTGCCGCGGCCGAAGGCGATGTCGCCGCTGCCTACGGCCACATCGACACGTGCGTGGAACTGGCCCGGACCTACCGGATGCCGGGGCCCACCGTGGTCGGCCAGACCGCGCTGGCGACGCGCGCGCTGATCGAAGGGCGCACCGAGGACGCCGAGGAGCTGTACGCCGAAGCCACCGCCGCAATGGCCAGGCAGGGCTCCCCGCACGCCGACGGCTTCCTGCAGGTCGCGCTGGCGACGATCCGGGCCGCGCAGGGAAGGCTCGGCGAGTTCGTCCCGCAGGCCCGGCAGCTGACCGAGGAGTACGGCCCGCTGGTGGCGGACCTGCTCGCGGCGGCCCTGTGCGCCGCCGGTCAGCCGGACGAGGCCCGCGCCGTCCTGGCCAGGCTCGGCCCGCTGCGCACGGACTACCTCCTCACGGTCCTCGCGACCTTCCGTGCAATGGCCGTGGTGGCGCTCGGCGAGCAGGAACGGGCCGACGAGCTCTACCGCACCCTGCTCCCCCACCGTGCCGCGCCGCCGCCCTCCGCAGGCTTCACCCTGGCGATCCGCCCGGTCGCGTACACCCTCGGCGAACTCGCCCGCCTCCTGGGCCGCGACGCCGAGGCCGCCACGCACTTCGCGCACGCGGCCGCCATCACCGAACGGTGGGGCACCGCCCTGGGACGCGGCGGCACCGGCTGACCGGAAGGGCACGCTCGTGACCTCGGTCAAGCCTCGTTCACCCATCACCCCTGGGCGGGCGAGTCGCTTCGACGTTCGGGGCCGGCTCCGCCCGGCGGCGCGGGCGGAGCCGGGCTGCCGTTCAGGAGGAGAGGCGGTTCAGCGCTGCGGTGGTGATGCCTTCGACGTAGGTCGGGGCGTCGGTGGGCCGTCCGGTGAGCTCGACGATGGCGACCTTGGTGCCGCTGCGCAGGACCGCGACCCCGCCGCTGACGGTGCCGTCGCCGTTGTAGGCCGGGTACCAGCGGGCGGTGCCGCCGGTGACGGTCAGGGTGTGGGCCGCGCCGTAGTGCCAGTGGCTGGCGGGCTCGTCCTGGCAGTCCTGAACGAGCGCGACGAGCTGCTTCTCCCAGGTGTCGGCCGCGGTCCCGGTGGGGGCGCTCGCGGCCGACTCGATCAGCATGCCGTGGGTGTCGAAGGTCCAGTTCACGGATGCGTACGCGGTGGCCTTGTCCTTGGTCAGGTCGCGCATCGTCTCCTCGCCGGAGCACGCGGACAGCGCCTGGCGTCCGGTCAGCGCAACGGTCGCGCCGACCGGGTTCAGGCCCTGCGGGAAGTCCTCGCTCTGGACGAGGTCGGCGGAGCCGAGTCCGGGCGCGGCGACCGCAGCCGGGTGGGCGGCGACCGCGGCGCGGTGCGCGGCGTCGTGCGCGGCCCCGTCGGCGCTGGCCGACTGGGTGCCGACGACGCTGGCCGTGATCAGTGCGGCGGCGAAGCAGGCCGCGGCGGCGAGCCGGTTGCGGCGAACGGACTTCTGCTGGACGGTCTGGTTCTCGGTCATCTGGTCCCCCTGCTGGTCGGGACGCCTGCTGCGTCCTCGTACAACCGGGGAGATGCCGCCCAAGGAGGGAAAGTTGGAGCCCTGACCGGCTGTTTCACAGCTGTGACAGAGCGGTCCTGACGACGCGGTCCATCGCGGCCGTCCCCAGGCAGGCATCGACCTCCAGCACCCCGTAGTGGTTGCCGCTGCGCAGCACGGCGATGCCGCCGCAGGGCTCCTTGCCCTCGGGTGCTCTGCCGGTGGTGTTGCGCGATCCCTGGTAGTAGCCCATCCAGCTCGCGGTGACGTCCGGGGCGAGCTGCAGCGTCGTGGTCCTTCCGTAGACCCAGTGCCCTGGCGGTTCCTCCTGGCAGGGCACCTCCTCCAGCAGCAGGCGTTCGGTGAAGTTCTGCGCCAGGGAAGGGCTCTGGGTCTCGGCGGCGACCTCGCGGGCGACCTGGTCGACGCGGTCGGCGGCCAGCGTGAAGTCGCCCGGGTCGGTGCGGGGACTGGTCATCAGTCCGCGGAAGTGGGCATCGGGCCCGCCCAGGGTCTGACTGAGGGTCTTCTCGCCGGTGCAGGCCGCGTTGGCGTAAACCCCGTCGCCGACCCGGTCGGTGACGTGGATCCGCCCGATGCCGACGTCCGGGCTGAACGCCGCGGGTTCCAGAAGGTTCGCGATCGTCACCGGCCCGGTCGCCCCGGTCGGCGAGGCGGAGCCGGAGGCCGAGGACGCGGGCGTCGGGACGGACCCGCCGGGCGTCGCGGGAGCGGACGCGCCCTGGGACGCCCCGCCGACCGCGGCACCCGACCGTGCTGCCGGGTGCGCGGTAGCGCCGGGGGGTGGTGGCAGGACGAACCGGCCGGTCGCCAGCCCGAGCGCGGCGGCTGCCACCAGGGCGGCGACGGCGGACCGGGGCCGGACGACGGGGTGGCCGCCGCCCGCCGCGGGACCGCCGTTCACAGACCGGTGACCAGGCGCTCGCGCATGAAGCGGCGGGCCTGGTGGATACGGTCCTTGACCGTGCCCAACGGGGCGTCCAGCGCCTCGGCCACCTGGACGTAGGTCAGGTCGCCCAGGTCGCGCAGCACGAAGGACTCCACCAGGGTGGGGTGCTGCTGCTCCAGCGCGGACAGCGCCTCCATCAGGTCGAGCCGGGTCCCGGCGATGACGCTGGTGGTGCGCGGGTCGACGGACTCGGGGAGGTCGGCGTGGCTGTCCTCGGCGCGCCGACGCATCGAGCGGTAGGTGGACCGGGCGGCGTTCGAGGCGATCACCGTCACCCAGCCCAGGAAGGAGCCGCGGCCGCCGTACTCGCCCAGGTGCGTGCTGATGGACAGCAGCGCGTCCTGTGCGGCCTCCTCCGCGTCGGCGTGGTGGGGCAGGAAGCGCGAGCAGCGGCGCAGCACCACCGGCCGCAGCTTGGCCAGCAGGTGCTCCATCGACCGCGGGTCCCCCGCCTGAGCAGCCGCCACGAGCCGTTCCAGCTCGCTTTCCTCGAACATCCGGATCCCCCCGTTTCGTCCCGCCCGGCATCCCCCGCCGAACGGGAGTTCCGCACTCCCCCCGACTCCGGCAGAATGCTGCCACATGCGCAAGCTCGGCCGTTACCTCCTCCTGGAGCGGCTCGGAGCCGGCTCCTTCGCGACGGTCTGGAAGGCCTACGATCCGGAGCTCGACACCGAGGTCGCGGTGAAGGTGCTGGCCGAGAACTGGGCCGCCAACGCCGATGTGCGCGAGCGGTTCCTGGCGGAGGCGAGGCTGCTGCGCCGGATCGCCAGCCCGCGGGTGGTCCGGGTGCACGACGTCGGGGTGCAGGAGGACCGGCCCTACTTCGTCATGGACTACGTACGCGGCGGCACCCTGGCGGACCGGGTCGGGCAGTGCGACCCGCAGGAGGCGCTACGGCTGGCCGCGGAGGCGGGCTACGCGGTCCAGGTCCTGCACGAGGCGGGCGTGGTGCACCGCGACGTCAAGCCGTCCAACCTGCTGCTCGCCACCGGCCCTGCGCCCGCCGCGGTGCTGGTGGCGGATCTGGGCAGCGCGAAGCAACTGGCCGACGCATCCGGGCTGACGGTGACCACGGGCACGCCCGCGTACATGGCACCGGAACAGGCTTTCCAGACCGGCGGGTTCGACGGGAGGGCCGACGTGTACGCGCTGGCCGTCGTGGCCTACGAGCTGCTGACCGGGCAGAAGCCGTTCGGCCCGGGCGGACGCGCCACAGCCCTGATGACCGGCCAGCCGACCTCCTCGACGCTGCCGGCGCTCCCAGCCGGAACGGAGCTCCCACCGAACGTCGCCCTGCTGCTACGGGCCGCGATGTCCGTCGAGCCGGCGGACCGACCGCCGACCGCCCAGGCCTTCGCGGACGCGCTGCTGGCTCCGGTCCCGCAGTCCCGGCCCCCGGAAGGCCCCGGGTGGCTGACCCCGCGCGCGGTCTGTCTGGCGTCGGGCACGGTGTTCACGGCGACGACCCTGCTGAGCTGGCTGCAGCGTTGAATCCGACCGGGAGCCGCTGACGGCTGCCGTAGGGTCGGTGGTATGCGACTGAGCACGGTGATCCTCCCCATCCACCGGTGGAGCGAGGGGCAGAAGATCTGGCGGCGGGCCGAGGACCTCGGGTTCCATGCCGCGTACACCTACGACCACCTGTCCTGGCGGTCGTTCCGGGACGAGCCGTGGTTCGGGTCCGTGCCGACGCTGACGGCCGCCGCCACCGCCACCGAGCGGCTGCGGCTGGGCACGCTGGTGACCTCGGTCAATCCTTTTTCACCTATCGCAGTGTGACCTGCGAGAACGCGACGTAGGGGGTCGAGGAGACGCAGTGAAGGCGGCAGATCGGCTCGAGCTGTCCTGTGTCGGCAGCGCGATCAGTGGACGTCGCGGCAGTGTTCGGCGGCCCGGTGGCCGCCCCCGGACACGGTTGCCAGCGTCGCGAGGGCGGCAGCGGCCGCATTGTCGGGGATGTCCGTCCGCTGCGCGAGGAACCGCACCCAGTGCGGCAGTAGCCCCTTGGCCCCGATGGTGGCCGGATGGTCGGGCATCCAGTCGTTGATCAGGCCGAGTTGGTGCTCGATCCGATGTGGTGACACCGAGTCGGCGGTATCGGGAAGGGCGCCCTCCAGCCACTCGCCGACCAGCGCTTCTACGGCTTCCGGGTCGGGTTCCTTGCCGTGCTCGTGCCGCAGCCAGGCGGAGAACGCCTCCACCGTCGGGGTGACATCGATATCCTGGTAGAGGCTGAGGGGCGTCGGCAGTGAGCTGCCGTGCCGCTGCAGGGCGTTGGACAGGTCGTGGATGCGCCGCAGGGCACGGAACCACTCGTCCCACACCGCCCGCGACTCAGTTCCGCGGATGGTGATCTCACTCAGGTCCACCTCGATGAGGCAGCGCAGCGCTTCCGTGTGGGCCTTGTCGAGTGGTTGCGGGACGCAGTCGATTGCTGCTGCGCCGACTGCGGTGCGCCAGGCTGCGGCAGCCTGCTGCACGTCGTCGAAGGTGCCGCCTCCGGCGAGCACGACGAAGCCGCAGGCGTCGATGTCGAAGAGGTAGACAGCCGGGTCGGCGCCGTTCGGGTAGCTGGTGGCCGCGATGACGCCGAGCCGGCTGCCGTAGACGTCGCGCATCGTCCACACGTCTCCGGTCATTTGCGGCTTCGCTGCCGAGTCGAGCCAGTCCGGCCGGTCCCCCGCGATGTCTGTGCCGTGCACGATCGGGTGCAGCCGGGACAGTGCGGCATCCGCCATGTGCGCGACTGCGGGGGAGCCGACCGAAGTCAGGCCGTGCAGGAGCAGGTTGGCGGCCCGGCTGCCGGGCGCCCCGGCGACCAGCTGTTCCCGGGCCCGTCGCTCCGTCACGTCGATCAGTTCCTCGACCCAGTAGTCGAGGAAGAGGGAGTGCTCGTCCTGGACGGCCTTGTGGACGTGTGCTCCCAGCAGGCGAGCCGTCATGTCCTCCAGCTGACGCGGGCTCTGGGCATCGAACAACACCTCGGCCTCGTCGAGGAGCCCTTCGATGGACGGTCCGAACCAGTCGGGTCGTGCGGACTCCGCGCCCGCGAGCCGCTGCAGGAACGACAGGCCGGACGGATCCCCGAAGGGGTTGCCGGCGCGGAGGCCTGACAGGTTCAGCCGCTCGCGCGGGGTGGGGATGTTCTTCGGGGACGCCGGGTTGCCCGAACGCTTCTTGTTGCCCTGCTGCTTCTTGGTGTTCGACCTGCGGTTGCGGGACACGGGTGACATGGCGGACCTTCGCGGAGAACAGACGACGGTGTACTGCGGGGGCAGGCTATCGCCGTCGCCCGGACAGTGGCGGCGGATCAGGAGTACTACGCTCGATCGGGTTGATCGGTGCGGGGGCTGTTCCACGGCCCCGGGCGAAGACCGGGTTGGCGGACCGCAGCAGGTACTCGCGCAGGTGCGGGAGGAGTATCCACCCGGTGGCTTATGGGGCAGCCGGGTGGGGGACCGGTCGCTGCGCGAGCTTGCCAGCTCCGCCACCTTACGCAGCGTGATCGCTTTCTGACCCTGAGGCGATATCTGCATTACGCGCATGATATTCTGCGCGTAATGAAGTCTTCTGCACCCTCTCTGCTCCCCCTGTTCCGGTCTCAGCTACAGGGGGACCTCTTGGCGCTCACTCTGCTAAGTCCGGAGCGCAGTTGGACGCTCATCGAACTGGCCAGGGCGCTGGACGTCTCGCACACGGCGGTGCTCAGAGAGGTGGACAGGCTGATCGGCGCTGAGATCCTCGCAGGGAAGCGGCTCGGCCGCACCCGGATCATCAGTGCTCGAACGGACACCCTGCTGTATCGACCGCTGTGCGACCTGCTGCTCGTGACATACGGGCCAGTGCCTCGACTCACGGTGATCCTCTCGACTCTCGACGGAGTCGAGGAGGCGTACATCTACGGTTCGTGGGCGGCCCGTTACGAGGGGGAGCCCGGTCCGATCCCAGGAGATGTCGATGTCCTGGTCGTCGGGCAGCCCGACCCGGACGAGCTTTTCGACGTCGCCGAGCAGGCGTCGCGAGAGCTGCACCGGGAGGTCAACGTCCACCGCATCTCCCCGCTGGCCTGGGCCTCGGAGAGCGCCGAACCGTTCCTCACCTCGGTCCGCGAGCGACCGCTGGTCCGCCTAACGCTGCACAAGGAGAATGGCGCGTGAACCGCTGGGAACAGGGCCGTGCGACCGTTGACGACCTGATCCAACGACGTGAGGTCGAGAGGGTGCCGGCGTCTGCGGGGCATGCCCAGGCGGAGTTGGCTCAGGCACGGCAGCACCTGGCCTCTGCGAAGCTGCTCCTCGACGCCGACCCGGTCGGCGCGTACAGCCTCGCGTACGACGCCGCGCGCAAGGCGCTTGCGGCGGTCTTGATGAACCAGGGTCTCCGTGCCACGAGCAGGGGTGGCCATGTCGCCGTGTACGAGACGGTGAAGGCGCAGCTCGACCCGCCGTTGGGCGGAGTCCTGCGACCGTTCAGCCGCATGCGGATCCGCCGCAACGAGAGCGAGTACCGGTCTGCCGAAGCCCCGGCCATCACCCCCGAAGGGTGAGCGGCGATCTGCCGAAGGCACAGGCGATCATCGATCTTGCCGAGAAGGCGATGCCGCACATGAGCCGCTACTGATCCTTGGGTGCGGCCTGCCCCGATGACCAGGGCTCACGACGACCGCTCCCGTAGGGTCGGAGCCATGCGTCTGAGCACAGTGATCCTCCCCATCCACCGGTGGGGCGAGGGACAGAAGATCTGGCGGCGGGCCGAGGAACTCGGGTTCCATGCCGCGTACACGTATGACCACCTGTCGTGGCGGTCGTTCCGGGATGAGCCGTGGTTCGGGGCGATCCCCACGCTGACGGCCGCCGCGACGGCGACCGAGCGGATGCGGCTGGGCACGCTCGTAACGTCGCCGAACTTCCGGCACCCGGTGACGCTGGCGAAGGAGCTGATCACCCTGGACGACGTGTCCGGCGGGCGGCTCACGCTGGGCATCGGGGCCGGCGGGATCGGGTTCGACGCGACCGCGATGGGCCAGGAGGCGTGGTCGCCGAAGGAGCGGGCGGACCGGTTCGGGGAGTTCCTGCCGCTGCTGGACGAGCTGCTGCGCCAGGACGCCACCACACGTGAGGGCACGTACTACTCGGCGGTCGAGGCGCGGAACATCCCGGGCTGCGTGCAGAGCCCGCGGGTGCCGTTCTACGTGGCCGCCGCCGGCCCGCGCGGGATGAGGCTGGCCGCGGAGTACGGGCAGGGCTGGGTCACGTACGGGGACCCGAAGGGCCCCGCGGACGTGCCGGTGGAGCAGGCGCCCGAGGTGATCGCGCAGCAGATCGTGAAGCTCACCGCGGCCTGCGAGGCGAAGGGCCGGGACGTGGCCACGCTGGAGAAGATGCTGCTCCAGGGCTCGACCGCGGAGAAGCCGCTGCAGTCGGTGGACGCGTTCGTGGACTGGGCGGGCACCTACCGGGAGCTGGGCATCACCGAGTTGGTCGTCCACTGGCCGGTGCCGGACTCGATCTTCGAGAACGATCTCGCGGTGTTCGAGCGGATCGCCACCGAGGGCCTGGCCCAGCTGGGCTGATCCGCTTCTTCCCCCGCCGGTGCGGCTCGACCGGCGGGGGCCCGACGGTGCGAGGCGCTAGTCTGTCCGCCGCACCGTCAATCTGATCATGCGTTACAACGGGGGTTCTTTCGTCATGCGTGTTTCCAGGAGACTGCTCGCCACCGCTCTGGTCGCCACCGCCGCGTTCGCGCTCGCGGCCTGCGGCCCGGACAACTCGTCGGACCAGGGCGCGGGGAGCGGGTCGAGCACCGCGACCGCCGCCCCGACGGGCGCCGCGCCCACCGCCGCCCCGGCCGGCACCGGGAAGCCCGCGCCGACCGGCAAGCCCGCGCCGAGCGGCACCTCGGCCGCCTCCGGCGAGCCCGAGGGCTTCTGCACCCACGAGCCGCTGCCCGCCGGGCAGAAGTGGATCTACCCGGTGAAGGGCACCAGCGCGACCGCCCTGGTCTACAAGGAGACCAAGGACGTCTGCGGGGTCGACGACGTCGGCTTCGACCCGGTGGGCGCCGACAAGACCGCCCCCTTCGCGCCCACCGCCAAGGGCCACCTGAGCTCGGTGCTGGCCGCGCCGAAGGACGTCAACCTGACGGACCTGGTGAAGCACGTCAACGAGTGCATCGCCACGCCGCACAACGAGAAGGGCTCGTACCCATGCTCGGCCGGTGACTACAAGGTGGCGATCGACGCCTCCGGCAAGGTCACCGAGCTGTGGGAGCGCGCGCACAGCTGATCCGCCGCGGCCGCGGTACGACGTCCGGGCTCCGCCGACCCCTAGGGGGGAGGAGCCCGGACGTCATACCGCAGCAGCAGGGGCCCTCGTCATTCCAGCTCATGACCCGTGCCGGGCAAGGCCGTTACCTTGAGGGCGTGTCCACAGCTGTCATCACGACGGACGGCCTCACCAAGAGGTTCCCCCGGGTCACCGCCCTCGACCAGCTCACCGTCGAGGTGCGGCCCGGGGTGGTCGGGCTGGTCGGGTCCAACGGCGCCGGCAAGTCCACCCTGATCAAGATCCTGCTCGGGCTCGCCCCGGCGACCTCCGGCCGCGGCGAAGTCCTCGGCCTGGACATCGCCACCCGGGGCTCCGAGATCCGCGAGCGGGTCGGCTACATGCCCGAGCACGACTGCCTGCCACCGGACGTCTCCGCCACCGAGTTCGTGGTGCACATGGCCCGGATGGCGGGCCTGCCCGCCACCGCCGCCCGTGAGCGCACCGCGGACACCCTGCGGCACGTCGGCCTCTACGAGGAGCGGTACCGGCCGATGGGCGGGTACTCGACCGGCATGAAGCAGCGCGTCAAGCTCGCCCAAGCACTGGTCCACGACCCGAAGTTGGTGCTGCTGGACGAGCCGACCAACGGCCTCGACCCGGCCGGCCGGGACGAGATGCTGGCACTGATCCGCCGGGTGCACTCCGACTTCGGCATCTCGGTGCTGGTCACCACCCACCTGCTCGGCGAGCTGGAGCGCACCTGCGACCACCTGGTCGTCATCGACGGCGGCAAGCTGCTGCGCTCCTCCTCCACCGCCTCCTTCACCGAGGCGACGGCCGTCCTCGCGGTCGAGGTCACCGACTTCCCGGACGACCACGGCCGCGAACCCGGTGCGATCGGCTCCGAACCCGGCACGGCGGTCCGCGAGCGCCTCGCCGCGGCCGGCGTCGAAGCCCAGCCCGAGGGCTCGCACCTGCTGCTGGTCCGGCTCGCGGACGAGTCGACGTACGACACCATCCGCGACACCGTGGCCGGGCTGGGCCTCGGCCTGGTCCGGCTGGAACAGCGCCGGCACCGGGTCGCCGAGCTCTTCACCGACGACCAGGACAGCAGGGGAGGGACGGACGATGTCGCTGCCTCCTGAGACCAGGCCCGCCGACACCGGCGTCATCCACGACATCGGCTACCGCGGCTACACCGGCCCCCGGCTCGGCCGCGCGTACGCGACCCGCTCGCTCTTCACCCAGAGCCTGCGCGCCGCGTACGGCCTCGGCCGCTCCGGCAAGTCGAAGGTGCTGCCGTTCCTGGTGCTGGGCGTGGTCACCGTGCCCGCCATGATCTTCGTGGCGGTCGCGATCGCCATGAAGCGCGAGGAGCTGCCGGTCGAGTACCCGGGCTACCTCTCCAGCCTCAGCCTGGTGGTCTCGGTCTTCCTCGCCTCCCAGGCGCCGGTGCTGCTCTCCCGGGACCTGCGGTACCAGACCGTGCCGCTCTACTTCTCCCGCCCGATCACCCGCACCGACTACGTCCGGGCCAAGTTCGCCGCCATGGTCTGCGCCCAACTGCTGCTGATGGCGGCCCCGTTGCTGGTGCTGTACGCCGGTGCGCTGCTCGGCGGGATGGACTTCTCGCACAACACCGGGCAGTTCCTGTACGGCCTCGCGGCGGCCGTGCTGTACGCCGTGGTGCCGACCTCGGTGGCGCTGGTGATCGCGGCCACCACCCCGCGCCGGGGCTTCGGGGTGGCCGCCATCATGGGCTACCTGGCGGTCAGCGCCGCGGTGGCCACCGTCGCGGTGGGCATCAGCAACCCGAGCACGTCGGGCTCCGACACCGCCCAGTGGACCTCGCTGATCTCGCCCACCGACCTGGTGGAGTCCCTGGTCAACGAGCTGTTCGAGCTCGGCAACGGGCTCGACCGCCGGCACGCGCCGGGCGGCCTCGGCCTGGCGGTGTTCGCGCTCGTCGCGGTGGCCATGGTGGTCGGCTCGTACCGGCTGCTGCTGAGCCGCTACAAGAAGGTTTGAGAGAGGGCGGCATGGCCACCATCAGCATCGACAAGGTCTCCCGCTGGTTCGGGAACGTGGTCGCGGTCAACGACGTCACCATGGCCATCGGCCCCGGCATCACCGGCCTGCTCGGGCCCAACGGCGCGGGCAAGTCCACCCTCATCCACATGATGAGCGGCTTCCTCGCCCCCTCCAGCGGCACGGTCACCCTGGACGGCGCGCCGATCTGGCGCAACCAGCAGGTGTACCGGCAGATCGGCCTGGTCCCCGAGCGGGAGTCGATGTACGACTACCTGACCGGCTGGGAGTTCGTGCTCGCCAACGCCGAACTGCACGGCCTGCCCCAGCCGGGCGCCGCCGCCCGCCGGGCGCTGGACCTGGTGGAGATGGCGTACGCCAAGGACCGTCGCACCGGGACGTACTCCAAGGGCATGAAGCAGCGGGTCAAGATGGCCTCCGCCCTGGTCCACGACCCCGCCGTGCTGCTGCTGGACGAGCCCTTCAACGGCATGGACCCGCGCCAGCGGCTCCAGCTGATGGAGCTGCTGCGCCGCTTCGGCGCGGACGGCCGCACCGTGCTGTTCTCCTCCCACATCCTGGAGGAGGTCGAGCAACTGGCCCGGCACATCGAGGTCGTGGTGGCCGGCCGGCACGCCGCCTCCGGCGACTTCCGCCGGATCCGCCGGCTGATGACCGACCGCCCGCACCGCTACCTGGTCCGCTCCAGCGACGACCGCCGGCTCGCCGCCGCGCTGATCGCCGACGGCTCCACCACCGGCATCGAGGTGGACGAGCGGGAGCGGGCGCTGCGGATCGAGGCGGTGAACTTCCAGGGCTTCACCACCCTGCTGCCCAGGGTCGCCCGGGAGGCCGGCATCCGGCTGTACACCGTCTCCCCGGCCGACGAGTCGCTGGAGAGCGTCTTCTCGTACCTGGTCTCCGCGTGATCCCCGACCTGATCCACGTCACCAACCGGACCCAGGAAAGGGCCGACCGTCCATGAACCCCACCGTCGCCAGGCTGACCTTGCGCGGGCTGCTGGGCCGCCGCCGCGGCCTGCTGCTCCTGGTGGTCCCCGCGCTGCTGCTGCTCGTCTCCGCCATCGCGAGCGGGTCGAGCGCCGACGCGCACGGCCTGACCGTCAAGATCCTCGGCCAGCTCGGCCTCGGCACCCTGGTCCCGCTGCTCGGCCTGGTGGTCGGCACCGGGGTCATCGCCACCGAGATCGACGACGGCTCGATCGTCTACCTGCTCGCCAAGCCGCTGCCGCGGTGGCGGATCATCACCACCAAGCTGGCCGTCGCGACCGGCGTCACCTGGCTGTTCTCGGTCGTCCCGACGCTGCTGTCCGGGCTGCTGCTGTACGGCACCCGGGACGGCGTGGTGCTCGGCTACACCGTGGCGGTGCTGGTCGCCGGGGCCGCGTACAGCGCGCTGTTCCTGCTGCTCGGCGTGGCCACCCGGCACGCGGTGGTGGCCGGGCTGGGGTACGCCCTGATCTGGGAGTCGGTGGTCGGCAACTTCGTCGAGGGCGCCCGGACGCTGAGCGTCCAGCAGTGGGGCAAGGCGGTGGCCGAGGCGGTCGCCGGGGACACCGCGATCGGCGCCGACGTCTCCTTCGGGGCGGCCGTCCCGCTGCTGCTGGTGGTCACCGTCGGGGCGACGGTGCTCGCCTCGGTGAAGCTGGCCGGGCTGACCCTGGCCGGCGAGGAGTGAGCCGTACGGCGCCCGACGGATCGCAGCGCCGTACCGGGGGACTCAGAGCGTACGGTTGCGGCCCGCGCCCCAGCCGGCCGCGCCGACCACCAGGACCAGCACCAGCATCAGCATCAGGGTGGCGTCCCAACCGCCGGTGAGCTGGTGCAGCGCGCCGGCGCCGACCGGCCCGGCCGCCGCGACCAGGTAGCCGATCGCCTGCGACATCCCGCCCAGCTGGGCGGCGCCGGCCGCGCTGCCGCTGCGCAGCACGATGAACGCCAGGCCCAGGCCCAGCGAACCGCCCTGGGCCACGCCGAGGACGGTCGCCGACACCCACGCGGCGGAGACCGGCGCCACCAGCAGCATCGCGATGCCGAGCCCGTTCAGCACGGCCATGGTCACCGCCAGGGCGCGCTGGCTGGTCATCCGGCCGGCCAGCAGCGGCACCAGGAAGGCACCGGCCACCTGCACCAGGTTGGAGAAGGCGAAGACCAGTCCGGCCTGGCCGCGGTCCATGCCGTGGTCCGCCAGGATGGTCGGCAGCCAGGCCACCAGGGTGTAGACCAGCAGCGAGGAGATCCCCATGAACAGGCTGATCTGCCAGGCCAGCGGGGACTTCCAGATGCCCTCGATCGGCTTGCCCGGCACGGCCGCCGCGGCCACCGCGCCCCGCTCCTGACGGGCCCGCAGCACCTGCGGCAGCCAGGCCACCGCCGCGACCACGGCGAGCAGCGACCACGCGCCGAGCGAGGCCCGCCAGCCGCCGCCGAGCACGTGCTCCAGCGGGACGGAGGTGCCGGCCGCGAGGGTCGCGCCGACCAGCATGGTGGTCGAGTAGACGCCGGTCATGGTCGCCGCGCGGTCCGGGAACTCCCGCTTGACCAGGCCCGGCATCGACACGTTGAGCACCGCGATGGCCACGCCGATCACCACGCAGCCCCCGTACAGCGCGAACACCGAGGGCAGCACCCGCAGCAGCACGCCCGCGCCCAGCACCAGCACCGCGCCCAGCACCACCCGCTCGGCGCCGAACCGGCGGGTCAGTCGGGGGGTGAGCGGGGCGCCGACGCCCTGGAACAGCACCGGCACGGTGGTGATCAGGCCGCTCGCGGTGGCGGAGAGGCCGAAGGTCCGCTGGATCTCGCCGACCATCGGGGAGATCGCGGCCAGGCAGGCGCGCATGTTCAGCGCGACCAGCACGATGCCGGTCAGCAGCAGGAGCGGATGGGCCAGCCGGGCGCGGACGGGGAGCGGGGCGGGCGTGGTGACAACCGGCTGCTGGGCACGGGTGACGGCCATGGGTGTGCTGTTCTTTCCTGGATGTGCGTGGATGCGGGCGGGAGGGCGGAGGCTCGCGCCGTCCTACTTCCGGGCCGCGATGGCCGCGAGCAGCTGCTCGACGGCCGCGGTCGGGCCGGCGAGCAGCGCACGACACGCCGCCTCCGCCCGCTCCGGGTCACCGCTCTCGATCGCGTCGACCAGCGCCTCGTGGGTGGCGACGACCGCCTCGGGCATGTCGTGGTCGCCGAAGGCGGAGGTCATCGACTCGCGGACGGAGGCGCCGAAGTAGCGGTACACCTCGGTCAGCGCCGGGTTGTGCGCGGCCTCGACGACGGCGGTGTGGAACTCCAGGTCGTGCTCGACGGTGGCCTCGCGGCTCGCCCGCTCGGGGTGCGCCGCGAACACCTCGGCCTCACGGGCCAGCGCGGCCCGCATCCGCCGGACGTCCTCGGGGGTGTGCCGCAGCGCGGCCAGCCGGGCGCCCTCGGTCTCCAGCGCCGCGCGGACCTCCAGGACGTCCCGGATGCCCGAGCGCTGGACGCCGCGCAGCACGGCCGCCGGGTCGCTGGTGGAGCGGACGAACGTCCCCTCGCCCTGCCGGGAGACCAGCATCCCGGCGTGCACCAGCACCCGGATCGCCTCCCGCACGGTGTTCCGCCCGACCTGCAGCCGCTCGGCCAGCTCGTGCTCGGTGGGGATCTGCGACCCCACCGGCCAGGCCCCGCCGGCCAGCTGCTCGCGCAGCTGGTCGATCGCGGTGTCCACCAGGGAGCGCCGCCCGGCCGCCTGCAGGCTGCTGCCGTCACCGCTCATTCCGGGCCTCCCTCCGCACAACCATCAGTCGTCGGTCATCCTACAACTGCTTGCCCGGTCATCCTACAACCCCCCATGCGAACAATCCGTGAACGCCCGGCCACCGCCACCCGCCCGGGCCGGTACAGGTCCCGTCCCGGGCCTGCCCTGGTCCTGCCCCGGGCCTGCTCCGGGCCTGCTCCGGGCCGCGGGGCCCGGTCAGCGCGCCGGGTAGAGGCGCTCCAGGACGACGGCGACGCCGTCCTCGTCGTTGCTGGTGGTGACGGCGTCGGCGACGGCGAGGAGTTCCTCGTGGGCGTTGGCCATGGCCACGCCGTGGGCGGCCCAGCCGAACATCGGGACGTCGTTGGGCATGTCGCCGAAGGCGATGGTGTCGGCGGCACGCACGCCCAGGCGGCGGGCGGCGACGGCCAGGCCGGTGGCCTTGGACAGGCCCAGCGGGAGCAGCTCGACCACGCCGGCGCCGGCCATCACGACGCCGACCAGGTCGCCGGCGGCGCGGCGGGCGGCCTCGGCGAGGGCGTCGTCGGTCAGGGCGTGGTGCTGGATGTAGAGCTTGCTGACCGGGGAGGCGAGCAGTCCGCCGCGGTCGACCCGGACGACCGGCAGGTCGGAGCCGATCAGCAGTTCGTAGCCGGGGCCGGCCAGCACCTGGCCGTCGAGGCCGTCCTGGTTGGCGGCGATGGCGAGCGGGCCGGTCTCGGCCTCGATCTTCTCGATGGCGAGCGCGGCGAGCCGGCGGTCCAGGGTGAGGGAGGTGAGCAGCTTGTGCGCGCCGGCGTCGTAGACCTGGGCGCCCTGGCCGCAGACGGCTATCCCGGTGTAGCCGATCTCGTCGAAGACCGGGCGGGCCCAGACGGCCGAGCGGCCGGTGACGATGATGTGCTGCGCGCCCGCGCCGGTGGCCGCGGCCAGGGCGGCGCGGGTGCGCTCGGAGACGGTCTCCTCGCTGGTCAGCAGGGTGCCGTCGAGGTCGGTGGCGACCAGCCGGTAGGGCAGGCCGCCACCGCTTCGGGTGTCGTCCGGGGAGACGGGGCTGGGGCTGGTGGTGCTCATGGGCCGGTCGTCTCCCGGGAGTTGCGGGTGGTGCAGGCAGTGCGGGTGGTGCGGCTGGAACCGGGGTTACTTGACCGGTTCGAGGACGGCCCGTCCACCGAGGAACGGCCGCAGCGCCTCGGGCACGACGACCGAGCCGTCGGCCTGCTGGTGGTTCTCCAGGATCGCCACGATGGTGCGCGGGATCGCGACCAGCGTGCCGTTCAGGGTGGCGAGCGGGCGGGTCTTGCCCTCCTCGCGCATCCGGATGGAGAGGCGGCGGGCCTGGTACTCGGTGGTGTTGGAGGTCGAGGTGACCTCGCGGTACTTGCCCTGGGTCGGGATCCAGGCCTCGATGTCGAACTTGCGCGCGGCCGAGGCGCCGAGGTCGCCGGAGGCGACGTCGATCACCCGGTACGGCAGCTCCAGCGCGTTGAGGAAGTCCTTCTCCCACTGGAGCAGGCGGCGGTGCTCGTTCTCGGCGTCCTCGGGAGTGGTGTAGACGAACATCTCCACCTTCTCGAACTGGTGGACGCGGATGATGCCGCGGGTGTCCTTGCCGTAGGTGCCGGCCTCGCGGCGGAAGCAGGACGAGTAGCCGGCGTAGCGCAGCGGCAGCTTCTCGGCCTCGATGATCTCGTCCATGTGGTACGCCGCGAGCGGGACCTCGCTGGTGCCGACCAGGTACTTGTCGTCCTCGGCGAGGTGGTACACGTTCTCGGCGGCCTGGCCGAGGAACCCGGTGCCGTCCATGGCGGCCGGGCGGACCAGGGTCGGGGTGATCATCGGGGTGAAGCCGGCCGCGGTGGCCTGGGCGATCGCCATGTTGACCAGGGCGAGCTCCAGCAGCGCGCCGACAC
Organism: Streptomyces novaecaesareae; assembly: GCF_000716875.1. GTDB lineage: Bacteria > Actinomycetota > Actinomycetes > Streptomycetales > Streptomycetaceae > Kitasatospora > Kitasatospora novaecaesareae. The sequence continues at coordinate 97,580 of NZ_JNWQ01000011.1, forward strand.
CGGTCAGGTAGTAGGACCGGGCACCGGCGACCTTGGCGCCGCGCTCGGTGTCGATCGCGCGCAGGATCTGGCCGAGCTCGACGTGGTCGCGCGGCTCGAAGCCCTCGGCGGCGAAGTCGCGCGGGGTGCCGATCTCCTCCAGGGTGACGAAGTCCTCCTCGCCGCCGACCGGGGCGGCCGGGTCGATGAGGTTCGCCAGCGAGCGGAGCAGGCGGTCGGCCTCCTCCTTGGCGGCGCTCTGCTCGGCGTCCGCGGCCTTGACCTCGGCGGCCAGGTCCTTGGTGCGCTGCAGCAGGGCGGCCTTCTCCTCGCCCTTGGCCTGGGCGACCTGCTTGCCGAGCACCCGCTGCTCGTTGCGCAGTTCGTCGAAGCGGCTGCCCGAGGACCGGCGCCGTTCGTCGGCGGAGAGGAGGGCGTCGACCAGGTCGACGTCCTCGCCACGGACGCGCTGCGAGGCGCGCACTCGGTCAGGGTCCTCACGGAGCAGGCGAAGGTCAATCACAGGCCCAAGCGTACCGGGCGGGAGTTCCTCCACCGGTACCGGTTTTTCCCTGGGGATAACTCCCCCGATCCTGTGGATAACTCCTGTGGGGAACCCCGCTGGGGCGGGTTATCCACAGGCCCGGGGCCGGGGCTGTGGATCGAAGGGGAGGATCGCCCTCCGGGTGACCGAACCAGGGAATTGAGGTTTCAAACCTCAATCGACCTACTCGAGTGAGGGAATTGAAGCACTCGCACGGGTGATTTGCTGGCAAGCGGGTGACTCTGGTCCGATTAGTCATCTCTGCGACGCAAACCGATGATCCGACCAGTTCTGGGCAATGGCTATACCGGTTTGTCGACTCGTCCCCAGGTCTGTGGATAACTTCCGGCTGTGGACAGTCGGGAGGCCTGTGGACAGCGGACTCCGGCGCCGGGCGCCCCTGTGGATGAGCGGGACGGTCACTCTCCCCGCCTGAGCGGCCCGGTCCAAAACGGTCGGAAAAGGTCAGAAAGACAACAGGTGTCGTCAGGCTGTCCCGCAGGGGCGCCGCGTGCGTGCGTATCAGTCGGATGCGTCTCGGCCGCGGAAGTCTCAGATGTCCCCGCGCCCGTCGAGCGCGCGCGAGAGCCAGTCCGCCGCCGAGGAGAAATCCTCGTCCGAGGTCCCCGGCCGCCGGTGGACGGACACCTGCCGGTCGGCGCGCGGATAGGAGCCGAGGAACCGCACCTGCGGGCAGATCCGCTTCAGGCCCATCATCGCCTCGCCCACCCGGCGTTCGGTCAGGTGGCCCTCGCAGTCGATCAGGAAGCAGTAGCTCCCCAGGCCCTCGCCGGTCGGGCGGGACTCGATCCGCATCAGGTTGATCCCGCGGACCGCGAACTCCTGCAGCAGCTCCAACAGCGCACCCGGGTGGTCGTCCGGCAGCCAGACCACCATCGAGGTCTTGTCCGCACCGGTCGGCGAGGAGACCCGGCCCGGACGGCCCACCAGGACGAACCGGGTGGCCGCGCTCTTCGCGTCCGCGATGTCCTTGACCAGTGGGGCCAGCCCGTAGATCGGCGCCGCGAACTCGCCCGCGAACGCCCCGTCGTAGCGGCCCTCGGCGACCAGCCGGGCACCGTCGGCGTTGGAGGCGGCCGACTCCCAGGTGGCCTCCGGCAGGTTGGCCGCCAGCCAGCGGCGCACCTGCGGCTGGGCCACCGGGTGGCTGGTCACCGTCTTGATCCCGGACAGCTCGGTGCCCGGCCGCACCAGCAGCGCGAAGGCGATCGGCAGCAGCACCTCGCGGTAGATCATCAGCGGCGTGCCGGCGGCCAGTTCGTCGTTGGTCGCGGTGACCGCGCCCTCCACCGAGTTCTCGATCGGCACGAACGCCCCGGCCGCCTCCCCGCCGCGCACCGCGTCCAGCGCCAGCGCCACCGAGGACAGCGGCACCAGCTCCCGGGTCGCCGCCTCGGGCAGGGTGTGCAGTGCCGCCTCGGTGAAGGTGCCGGCCGGGCCGAGGTAGGTGTAGCGGGTGGCCGACATGACGCCTCCGGGAGTACTCGGTGCCGCACGGACAGGGTGCCGCGCGAACGGGGTGCTGCGCGAACAGGGTGGTGCCGAAGCTGTCACCCTAACGATTCCGCGGTCCCGGCAGGAAAGCGTTCCAGTGGCCGGGACCGCGTGTGCTAAGAGCCCGCTTCGGGCACCGGGGCGCCGGGGCGTCAGGGCGCCGGGGCGCTACCCCTCCAGCAGCTGCTGGCCGAGGTAGCCGCCGGCCGGCGCGGCCGGGGGCAGCGCGTACACCCCGCTCGCCTCGTGCCGCAGGAAGCGGGAGAGGCCGTCGCCCCGGGAGAGCTTGCGCTGCACCGGGGTGAAGCCCCTGCGCGGGTCGGCCTGGAAGGCGAGGAAGAGCAGCCCGGCGTCCGGCGAGCCGTCCGGCAGCAGTCCGTCGTGGTACGAGAAGCCGCGCCGCAGCATCGCCGCCCCGCCGTTGGCCGCCGGGGCGGCGACCCGGATGTGCGCGTCGGCGGGGACCGCCAGCGCGCCGTCCGGGCCCTGCGCGGAGAGGTCGACCGGGGCGTGCTCGCCGGCCCCGGCGGGCGCGCCGAGCGGGGCGCCGTCCGACTTGCGCCGCCCGATCACCCGCTCCTGCCGGTCCACCGGGAGCGCCTCCCAGTGGTCCAGCAGCATCCGGATCCGCCGGAACACCAGGTAGGAGCCGCCGGCCAGCCAGCCCGGCTGGTCGCCGCCGGCGGCGCAGAACACCTTGGCGGCGAAGCCGTCCTCGCCGGGCTTGGGGTTGTTGGTGCCGTCGACCTGGCCCATCAGGTTGCGGCCGGTCACCGGCTGCGCGGCGGCACCGGGGGTGCGGGCGAAGCCGGCCGACTGCCAGCGCAGCGCCGCCGTACCGGCCGCCAGCCGCTGCAGCACCCGCAGGGCGTGCACGGCCACCAGCGCGTCGTCGGCGCCGATCTGGACGAACAGGTCGCCGTCGCCGCGGGCGGGGTCGAGCGCGTCGCCGGGGAAGGCGGGCAGCGGTTCGAGCCCGGGCGGGCGGCGGTCGGCCGGTGCGGCCTTGTCGAAGAGCGCGGCGCCGAAGCCGACGGTGAGGGTGAGCGAGCAGGGCCCGGCGTCCAGGGCGATCTGGTTGTCGAACTCCTCGGCCGGCTCCCCGGCGGTCAACCGCTCGGCCGCCTTCGTCCAGCGCTGCAGCAGGCCGCGCAGGCCGTCCCGGCCGACGCCCTCGGCCAGGTCGAAGGCGGCCAGCTGGACCCTGGCCTGCTGCGGTTCGAGGATCCCGGCCTGGTGCTCGCCGCGGAACGGCACCCGGGCCGCACCGAGCGCGCCACCGGCGGCGGCCGTACCGGCGGAGCGGTCGGAGCTATCGAGCGCGACCGCCCCGGCGACACCCGCACCGGCGCCGACCAGCAGCCCGGCGCCGGCGGTGCCGAGCAGCGCCCGCCGGGTGAAGCCCGTACGGTCCGCCGCGGCCTGTGCCGCCGAGGCCTGCTCCGTGGTCGTCACGTCGTCCCTCGTCACGTCGTCCACCGCCGTCAGCCGATCTTGAACTGCTGGGTCGGCGTGGTCTGGTCGATGTCCGAGGAGCGGACCTGCACCGACACCACCCAGTTGCCCGCCAGCGGCAGCTGCGCGGTGCCGCTCCAGCGGCCGGTGCCCTCCGGGGTGAGCGCGACCGGCAGCGGGCCGAGGTCGCGGTCCGGCAGGGTGAAGGCGAGCTGCACCTCGGGGACGTCCACCGGCTGCCCGTCCGCGCCGTCCAGCGCGAGCTTCACCTCGTTCGGCCCGGTCCGGGCCGGGTTGAGGGTGACGGTCGCGGTGCCCTTGGCGTTCGGCGTCCGGCCCTTGGTGTCGTACGGGAGCTTGAGCTCGACGGTACGGCCCGGCTCGGTCTGCGGGGCCGCCGCGGCCGCGCCGGGGGCCGCGGCCGCCGTGCCGGCCGTGACCTCGCTCGCCACCCGCCCGGGCGGGGAGTTGGTGAGCATCGTGGTGACCACCAGCACCGCCACCGCGACCAGCGCCTCCACCAGCACCGAGCGGCGCAGCCCGGCCCGGGTCGGGGTCAGCCCGCGCTCGCGCCCGGCACTCTCCCGGGCGGCGTTCTGCCGGGCCAGCTGCGCCTGCCGGACCGGGTCCTCGCTGTGCGCGGCGACGGCGACCGGCTCCGGCACCTCGGCCCGCTCGACCTCCGCCGCCTCGGCCGGGGCCGAGCGCAGCCGGGCCAGCCAGGACCGGGAGATCCAGGCGACGCCGAGCATCACGACCACGCAGCCGCTCTTCACCAGCAGCAGCCGCCCGTACTCGGTGCCGGTCAGCGCGCCCCAGCTGCCCAGGCCCCGCCAGGACTGGTAGATCCCGGTGCCGGCCAGCACGGCCACCGAGCCGAAGGCGATCCTGGAGAAGCGGTCCACCACCTCGGCGCCGACGCCCTCGCGCAGTGCGACCAGCAGCGCGGCCAGGCCGCCCAGCCAGAGCGCCATCGCGATCAGGTGCAGGATGCCGAACGGCAGCGCCAGCCAGACCTGGATGCCGACCGAGGCGTGGTCGGCGCCGACCCAGGTCGCCGCGAGGGCGACGGTCAGCACCAGCCCGGCCACGCCGAGGCCCAGCCTGGTCTCCCGCTGCGGCCGCTCGGCGGCCCGCTGCTCCAGCTCGCGCAGCTCGGCGGCTTCGGTGTCCTCGGCGTCCTCGCCCTCGACGCCGTGGCCGTCGTCCTCGACGGGCTTCGCCGGCAGCGGCCGCGGCGGCTGCCCCAGCTGGCCGACCAGCAGCGACAGGAACACCCCGCTCGCCGCGAGCAGCAGCAGCCGGGCGGCCAGCGCGGTGCCGATCCGCTCGTCCAGCGTGGCGCGCACCAGGGTCAGGTCGAAGGCCTGACCGACCCCCGAGCCGCGCTCGTACGGGCCGCGCAGCAGCAGCACCGCGACGGTGGAGACCAGCAGCGCCGTCCAGCCGGTCATCAGCAGCCGCTGCACCGGGCGCCGGGCGGTCCCAGCCGGCCAGCAGATCAGCACGAAGGCGGCGACGCCGGCCAGCAGCGCGAACGCCGCGTAGGCGACGGTGCGCCCGGTGCCGTACAGGGCGGCGACCAGGCCGTCGGCCTTGGCGCCCTGCAGCGCGGTGGCCGACACCGAGGTGTCCGAGGGCGCGCCGATGGAGAAGGTGAACGCGCCGCCGACCGGGTGCGAGTCCTCCGAGACGGCCCGCCAGGCCACCGTGTAGGTGCCGTTGGCGAGCCCGCTCTTCAGGCCGACCCGGGCGGTGTTGCCCCGGCCGTCGGCGTGCGCCGGGTTGCCGGTGTCCACGGCCCGGCCGGCCGGGTCGAGCACCCGGACGGAGTCGGAGGAGAGCGAGACGGCCTCGCTGAAGGTCAGCGTGACCGCCTGCGGGGCGGTGGCGACCACCGCGTTCTGCCGGGGGTCGGTGGAGTCCAGGGTGGCGTGCGCGGAGGCCGGTCCGGCGCCCGCGAGCATCAGCGCGAGCAGCGCGCCGAGCATTCCGAGCACCCCGGCGATCCGGCGGTGGGAGGCCTTCTCCAGGCCGGCCGTCTGCATGCTGGCGGTCCCCTTAACTCTGGCCGGGGCGGTAGGTGAGCTCCTTGACCGGCACCTTGACCGAGATGGTGCCGGACTTGGCGAAGGTGAGGTCGAGCTCCAGCTCGTCGCCCACCGCGGGGGCCTTCTCCCAGCCCATGATCATCAGGTGGGTGCCGCCGCGCGCGAACTGCAGCGCTCCGTGCGCGGGCACGTCCAGGCTGGCGACCTGCTCCATGGTCGACGCGGTCGAGCGGTGCATGGTGACCGACTCGGCGCCCGGGCTGGTCACCTTGACCAGCTCGTCCTGCCCGCCGTCGTTGCGGACGGTCAGGTAGCCGGCCGCCATCCCGCCCGCCGGGGGCAGCGGGATGTAGGAGTCGGCGACGCTGAGCCTGGCCGGCCCGGCGGCGGCGCCGCCCTGGCCGCCCGTCCCGCAGGCGGCCAGTATCGCGCCGCCGCCCAGCGCCGTCGCGACCACGGCGCCCAGCAGCGCGCTGCGGCGGAAGCGCTTTCCGGTGGCCACCGCCGTCCCTTCGCCGGCGAGCCCGCTCTGCCCGCTCATGCCGCGACACCCTTGGCGAGCAGCGCCAGGTCGTGCTCGTAGGTCTTCTCCTCGGTGCCGCTCATGTAGAGCACGTGCGCCTTGTCGTCCGAGGGGAGGAAGGCCAGCACCTGCGCGCCGTGGGTGGAGGTGACCGTCCCGTCCGCGTTGACCACCGGGTCCTCGATCATGATGCCGAGCGACTTGGCCGCGGTCTTCACCTTGGCCAGGTCGCCGGTGAGGCCTATGAAGTCGCTGCCCATCGAGTCCAGCCAGGTGCGCAGCACCTTCGGGGTGTCGCGCTGCGGGTCGGTGGAGACGAAGACGACGTTGATCTTCTGCCGCTCCTCCGCGGGCAGCGCCTTCATCGCGACGCCGATGTCGCCCATGGTGGTCGGGCAGACGTCCGGGCAGCTGGTGTAGCCGAAGAACAGCAGGGTGGCCTTGCCGTTGGTCTGCTGCCGCAGGTCGAAGGGCTGGCCGGAGGTGTCGGTCAGCTGGAGGTCCGGCTTCTCGAAGTTCTTGGCCAGCTTGGTGCCCTGGTACGGGGTGTCCTCCTTCTGCTGGGTGACCTTCGCGGCGGTGGAGCCGCCGCCGGAGGAGCCGCAGGCGGACAGCGTCAGGGCGGCGGCCAGCGCGAGGGCGGCGGCGCCGGCCAGACGGGTGGTGCGGGTGGTGCGGGGCATGGGGCTTCCGATCGTGCGCGGTGGGACGGCCGGCGGGGCCGCACCCTTGGCTTCGGTGCGGCCCCGCCGGCGCGGGGGTCAGGAGGCGGAGCCGCCGGTCTTGCGGCGCAGGCCGAGCACGCCGACGGCGGTGCCGATCACGCCGACCACGATGCCGACCACGCCGAGGGTGCGGGCGGTGGAGTCGCTGGCCTTGCTGCCGGAGTCGTCGGCGGCGGCGTGGTCCGAGCTGTCCCCGTGGGCGCCCGCGGCCGGGGAGGCGGTGGCGCCGTGGCTGTCGCCGTGGCCATCGCCGTGTCCGTCGCCGCCGTCGGCCTTGGTGAGCTTCAGGACGGGCGCGGGCTTGGCCGGCTCGGGCTGGCCGTCCTTGGACTCGTCGATCCAGCGGACGACGTCGCCGTTGTCGTAGGTCTGCAGGGCCTTGAAGACCAGGCTGTCCGAGTCGGTCGGCAGCGGGCCGAGCGAGACCCGGAACTCCTGGAACTGGCCGGGGGCGATCTTGGTGCCCGCGTCGGCGGTCCAGGTGATCTTGGAGACGGCCTCGTTGACGTCGCTGCCGTGCACCTTGATCGGCTTGTCCAGCTTCGACTTCTCGATCGCGGCGGTCCAGCCCGGCATCGGCAGGGTCCGGACGGAGGCCAGCGGGTGGTCCAGCGGGAGGTTGACCTCCAGCTTCACCGTGCTCGCGGTGTCGCTCTCGTTCGGCACCCGGAAGTCGACGGCCGTGTAGCCGCCCTGGGCGGCCGAGCCCGGGTTCACGGTGACGTGCGCGAAGGCGGGGCCGGCCAGCGCCACCACGGAGGCGGCGGCGGTCAGGGCGACGGCGGCGAGACGACGGGCGGGAAGGGAACGCATGATGAGGGGTCTCCGATCGGAGCTCGGCGGCAGGCCGGGACCGGGCGACGGACGGAGCCGCGCTCCGGCGGTGCCTCGGTGGTGCCGCGCGTGGGGACGTGTGGGGGCAGAGCCTCGGGCCCGGCCCCGGTGTGGTCGGGGGAACGGCCCGGACGGTGCGCACACCCGCGACCCGGTACGGCCCGCAGGCCGCCAGGAACACGGATCAGTACGCGAAGACCCCGCGCGGCGGCCCGCGCCGCACCACGCTGTGCCGCAGCACGGCACCCGCCGGGAACGGACTCTCCCCGCCCCGGGCCCCGAACCGGCGGGCCGGACCGGCCACGCCGAACAGACCGCGCAGCAGCGCGGCCACCAGCGCGAACGCCGACCGCAGCGGCGCCGCCCAGTGCTCCCGGGCCGCCGAGGCGGCCACCCGCAGCAGCCGCCACAACGCCGCCTCGCCGCGCCGCAGCCACCAGCCCGCCACCAGCGCGGCGGCCAGGTGCCCGGCCAGCATCGACGGCGTCATGCCCAACACGCCGCCCTGCCACCAGGGCGCGGCGGCGAACGCGTGCGGATCCAGGCCCGCGGAGGAGACCAACTGCTCCGGGGACGGATTGCCGGGCAGGCCGACCAGCGTCCCCGGGCGGGCCTCGTTGCAGATCAGCCGGCCGGCCACCTGTGGCAGGGTCAGCGGACCGGAGCCGCCGGCGTGCATGCCGGCCATACCGGCCATGGAGCCGGCGCCGAAGCCGTGGCCGCTGAAACCGTGGAAGAGGCAGTGCAGCGCGAGCTGCCCAGCGCCCAGCGCCCCCGCGATGGCCGCCAGCGAACGCTCCCGTCCGCCGCAGGCCGCCGCGAAGCCCAGCACCGCGACGAAACCCACCGCCAGCGCGGTCGGCGGCACGTCGCCGCCACCGGCCAGGGCGTGCCCGGCCGCCGCGATCAAGGTGCAGAACAGTGCGAACGGGACCGCCCGGGCAAGCCGCAGGTCCCAGGCGGCGGCCCCCACCGGCTGAGCCGGTCCGGGGTCGCCCGGGAGCGGGGCGGCAGCGAGGGCAGTCATGGCCGGGCCATCCTCTCATTGCGTACGACGCCGCCACGGGCAGGGTGGGAAATCCCTACGAATGCCCCTTTCGGCAGCGGCGTGCGGGTCCGGGCACGCGCTGCCCGGCACAGACCCCGTCCCCCAGTCCATCCGCCGAACGGGCGGTAGCGGCCCCCGGGCACGGTTCACCGCCGAATCGCCCGGAGATACCTAGTTGTATGTGGAGCCGCAGCCAGGAGGGACCTCCCGTGGACATCTGGTGGACTCTGCACCTCAAGCGCGACCCGGTCAGCGTTCCGCTGGCCCGGCGCATCCTGCTCGGTGCCATGGCGACGGCGGGCGTCGACCCGCAGATCGCCGACGACCTCGGCGTCGCCCTCAGCGAGGCCTGCGCCAACGCCGTCGAGCACGGCGCCACCGGGCGGCCGGACGACGGCTTCCAGGTCACCGCGTCGATCTGCGGTGACCGGCTGCGGATCGAGGTCACCGACTCCGGCCCCGGCCTGCCCGCCGCCGCACCGGTCCGGCGCCCGGCCGCCGCGGCCCAGACCCGCCCCGCCCCGAGCGGCCACGGGCCCCGCCGCCCCCGCCGCGGCCGCGCCACCGTCCCGGCGCGGGTCCTCACCGGCCACCGCCCCCGCTGCGACGGCCACCCGTACGACACCCACGTCCTCCCCTGTCGCCCCGCCGCCCCCACCCCTGTCTCTTATACACATCTCCGAGCCCACGAGACAGGCAGAAATCTCGTATGCCGT
>NZ_JNWQ01000012.1 GCF_000716875.1 Streptomyces novaecaesareae
GCTCGCGCCCGGCACCCCGGTCGAGGTCGTGTACGGGCCGCGCACCGGCAAGAACGTGGCGCTCACCTTCCACGGCAGCGGCGACCCGAAGCTGGCCACCGCACTGCTGGAGATCGCCGAGCAGCGCGGCGCCAAGCTGACCGTGATGGTCGTCGGCAGCTGGCTCGACCAGCAGCCGCAGATGGCCCGGCGGATCCTGGACGGCGGCCACGAGCTGGGCAACCACACCCAGAACCACCTCAACATCTCCGCCATGACGCCCGACCAGGCGCGGGCCGAGATCGCCCAGTGCGCCGACCGGCTGCAGCGGCTCACCGGCTCGATCGGCCGCTGGTTCCGGCCCTCCGCCACGCAGTACGCCACCCCGATGGTGCGCGAGCAGGCCAAGGCCGTCGGCTACGAGCACGTGCTCTCCTTCGACGTCGACCCGCGCGACTACAGCGATCCCTCGGCCGCCGAACTGCAGCGCCGGGTGCTGAACTCGGTGCGCGGCGGTTCGGTGGTGGCCCTGCACATGGGCCACCAGTGCACGGTGGACGCACTGCCGGCCATCTTGGACGGGCTCGCCAAGGCGGGGCTCAAGCCGGTGACCGCCAGCCAGCTGTGCGCGTGAGGGCCGAGTACTCCTGAGGCCCGGGGGCGCCCGAGGCCCGGGGGCGCCCGAGCGCCGTACCGGTCAGACCATCGGGTCGTCGTCCTTGTACGGGCGCAGCCGCAGCGTGCGCGCGTCCGCGGCGCGGATCGCCTCGGCCTGGTGGACCAGTTCCTCCAGGTCGTCCCGCCCGGCGTGGATGAACCGCCCGTGCAGCGCGTCGAAGCGGCCGCGGGCGGCGTCCACGGTGACCGCGACCATGTACGGGATGGAGCCCCAGGCCTTCATGTCCCTGAACATCGGCATCCTGGCGGTCATGTCGGTGGCCACCGCGCCCGGGCTGATGTCGAGGACGACGACGTCGTGCCGGGCGAGCGAGTCCGCCATGTTGTCGGAGAGCTGGAGCAGTGCGCCCTTGGAGGTGGCGTAGGCGGTGTAGTTGCCGTCGGGGCGCAGCGCGAAGCCGGAGTTGAGGTTGATCACCCGGCCGCTCCGCCGGGCGACCATACCGGGCAGTACGCAGCGCAGCAGGTTGTAGGGGCCGCGCAGGTTGGTCTCGATCACCTGCCACCACTGGTTGGCGTCGGTCTCCCAGATCGGCACCTCGGCGCGGTCGACCAGGCCGGCGTTGTTGATCAGCAGGTCGATCGGGCCGAGGTCGCGCTCGACGAGCCGTACGGCCTCGCGCACCGAGCCGGGCCGGGTGACGTCGGCGGTGACGGCGACGCCCCGGGAGCCGTGCTTGACGCACTCCCTGAGGGTCTCGGTCAGCGTCTCGTGGGTGCGGCCGACCAGGCCGACGGCCATTCCCTCGGCGGCCAGGCCGATGGCGATCTCCCGGCCGATGCCCCGGCCGGCGCCGGTGACCAGGGCGACCTGTCCTGTGAGCGATCCCGTCGGCACCGTGTGCTCCCTTCCCGTCCCCGGCCCCCGTCTGCGGCATTCTGTCGGTCGGCGGACGGTGGCGGCCCCGGGCACACCCGCCGGGCGCACGGCCTCACCCGTTCGGGCGACTCCCGGCGGTGGCACTCCTCCGGGGAGGGGGTGACCTACTGGCCGGTACGGAGTAGTAACGTCGTCGGGGCGGTGACCGGTGCACCCATTCCGGCACACCGGCCCGTTGACCAGCAGCTCGCTGGGCCACCAGTCGCTGGGCGACCCCCAGCACCACCGAAGGGCAACTGAGTGAGTGACATCGCGCGCGTCGGAGTAGTCGGCTGCGGTCTGATGGGGTCGGGCATCGCCGAGGTCTTCGCCCGGGCCGGGCTGGACGTCCTGGTGTCGGAGGCCAGCGGTGAGGCGCTGGAGTTCGGCCGTACCCGGCTGACCAACTCCCTGGACACGGCGGTCAAGCGCGGCAAGCTGACCCCCGAGCAGCGGGACGAGGCGATGGCCCGGCTGTCCTTCACCGTGGAGCTGTCCGACTTCGCCGACCGCGACCTGGTGGTCGAGGCCGTGGCCGAGCGCGAGGACATCAAGGTCCGGATCTTCCAGACGCTGGACCAGGTGATCGAGCGCCGCGACGCGATCCTCGCCTCCAACACCTCCTCGATCCCGATCGTGAAGCTGGCCGCCGCCACCTCCCGCCCGGAGCAGGTCATCGGCCTGCACTTCTTCAACCCGGCGCCGGTGCAGAAGCTGGTCGAGGTCATCCCGACCCTGACCACCTCGGCGACCACCACCGAGCGGGTCGAGGCCTTCGCCACCCAGGTGCTCGCCAAGGAGCCGATCCGCGCCCGTGACCGGGCCGGCTTCGTGGTCAACGCGCTGCTGGTGCCGTACCTGCTGTCCGCGGTGCGGATGTTCGAGTCGGGCGTGGCCACCGCCTCCGACATCGACAAGGGCATGGAGGCCGGCTGCGCCCACCCGATGGGCCCGCTGCGGCTGTGCGACCTGATCGGCCTGGACACCATCGTCTCGATCGCCGAGTCGATGTACGACGAGTACAAGGAGCCGCTGTACGCCGCTCCGCCGCTGCTCTCCCGGATGGTCGACGCGGGCCTGCTGGGCCGCAAGTCCGGCCGCGGCTTCTACGACTACACCGCGAGCGCCTGACCGCTTCCGGCGGGAGCGACAGCGGGGCCCGGCGGCCGTGATCCGGCCGTCGGGCCCTGCTCCTCGTGGCTTTTGACGTCGCGTCAGCTGTTGATGGCGTAGCTGTCGCCGTAGACCTTCCACTTCAGCGGCGGGTTGAGGTCGAAGTTCCTGGCGTTGAGGAAGACCAGCTGCTCGGTGTCCACCCGGCTGGTGTCGGAGTGGGCGTCCTCCTTCTTCATGACCACCTTGCGGGCGTCCATGAACGCCTTGAGGTAGGTGGTCTCGTCGCCGCCCTGGGCGGGGGTCCTGGCCTTCTTCATGGCGGCGGCGCGGATGCCGCCGAAGCTGTCCGAGCTGTCGCCCGGGCCGTGCATGACGATGGCGTCGTAGTAGACGAACTGGCCGAGCGCGCGCAGGCCGTCGGCCTTGGCCTGGTTGACGGAGGGGTTGAAGTAGACGCGGTCGCGCTCGTCGTTCTGGGCCTGCTGGAAGACGGTGTCCTTGGCGGCCGTGGCCCAGTCGCGCTCGAAGGCGGAGCCGAGGCCGGCGTGCGACTCGGTGCCGTTGACCTTCTTCAGAGCCGGCAGGTACTTGGCGAGGATGTTGCCGGGCTTGAGGTCGGTGTAGTGCTGGACCAGCTCCAGCATGTCGCCCGTGCCGGAACAGAAGCCGATGATGCCGGCGGTGTAGCCGCGGCCGTCCTTGATGTCCTCGATGTACTTGTACTGGGCCTTCCAGTCCAGTGAGGAGTTCTCCGCACTGGACACCAGCTGCATCGCGATGTCCTTCTTGTGCGGGTCGTCCAGCCCGACCCCCTTGAGCTGGACGGACGCGGCCGGCGCCGGAGCGGCCTGGGCCGCCGTGGTGGCCGCGACGGTGAGGGGCGCGGCCACCAGGGCGGCGGCGAGGGCTATGCGGAGGGCACGACGGGGCTGAGGGCGCATGGGACGCTCCGATTCCTCATGGGTTAGGAAACTTTCCTAACGAGAGGAAAGGAAACGCCCTCCGGCCCCGCCCCCGCAAGGGTTTTGACGGAAACTCTTCAAGCGATCATGGGAGCCCCAGGTCAGACCGCCCGGCGCCGGACCCACCAGACCGCCGCCGCGCACAGGGCCACGGCGAGCAGGGCCGTCCAGCCGAACTCGATGAACTGGAAAGGCCAGTAGCGGTCGGCCGGCTGGTAGGACTCGTGCAGCGAGTAGCCGCCATCGCTCAGCAGCTTCTGGGCCCCGTAGTAGTCGCCGCCCAGATCGTAGAGCCGGTCGAGGCCGAGCCGGTTCCCCGCCGGGTCGGTGACCCAGAAGCTGCCCTCCCAGCGGTGGTCGAGCGAGGTCTGGGCGAGCGTGTGCACGGTGTCCTCGAACGGGGTGCGGTAGTGGAAGCGCAGCGACTCGGCGACCAGGGTGGTCACCACCGAGGCCGCCACCCCGATCCCCACCGCCACCAGCGTCCGCCGCAGCACGGCCCCGGCGAGCGCGGACAGCGCGAAGACCAGCAGCACCCGGCCCAGCAGCGCGGGAGGGGCGCTGGCGAACACCAGCGGAGCGAACCGGCCCCCAGTCGCCGCCAGCGGCGCGATCCACCAGTTGAGCACCGCCGCCGTCAGGGCCGTCGCGACGGCCAGCGTGCTGCCGACGACGACCAGTCCGCCGACCGTCCAGCGGGTGCGCCCGGCTCCCTGGGTCCAGGCGAAGCGCACCGTGCCGTGCTCGAACTCCCGGGCCAGCAGCGGGGCTCCGACGAACGCCCCGAGGGCACCGCCCAGGAAGTAGACCACGTTCCCGCCGACCATCAGCCCGGTGCCGTACTCGCGCCGGAACTCCTTCCAGCGCTCGTTGCACGTCCGCAGCGCCATGTCGCACTCGGCCGCACCGGAGCGGTCGAGTCCCGCGTGGACGTAGTACCCGGTGACGGCCAGCACGAGGATCAGCCCGGCGAGGACGCCCAGCAGGGTCCGCAGCGCGGGCCGGTGGCGCAGCCCGGCCGCCCGCAGGACGGCGGAGCGGGGCGGCGCGATGGTCGTGGAGCTCACGGCAGCAGTACCTTCTCGTTCGGGGGGAGGGCCCCGCGCGGGCCGGGGAGGGCGGAGGCGGTCGGCTCGCGCAGGTAGGCGAGCACCAACTCCTCCAGGCCGATGCGCTGTTGGCGCCATTCGCCGGAGACCGGGGCGTCCACGCCACCGGTGCGGACCAGCAGGTGGGACTGGGCTCCGGCCCGGCGGTCGCGGACCACCGGCAGCCGGTCGGCGACGTCGTCCGCCTCGACGGTCGGGCCGGTGAGCATCCGGTGGCCGCCCAGCAGGTCGTCCACCTCCCCCGCCACCTGGACCCGGCCGCCGCCGAGCACCACCAGGTAGTCGCAGCTCTGCTCCAGCTCGTTGACGGCGTGGGAGGAGAACATCACCGACAGCCCGTCCTCGGCCACCGCGGTCAGCAGCACGGCCATGAAGTCATGCCGGGCCAGCGGGTCGAGCGAGGCCAAGGGCTCGTCCAGCAGCAGGAGTTCGGGGCGCTTGGCGAGCGCGAGGGCGAGCGAGACCTGGGCCTGCTGACCGCCGGAGAGGCGGCCGTACCGGCGGTCCAGCGGAATGCCGAGGCCCTCCAGGTGGGCCTTGGCGCGGTCGCCGTCCCACCGGCGGTTGAGGTGGCGGCCCATCGCGAGCAGGTCGCGTACGGGCAGGCCCGGGTAGAGCGAGGCGTTCTGGGCGACGAAGCCGATCCGGTCCAACGCCCTGGGCGAGCCGGGGAGTTGGTCGCCGAGGACGGTCAGGGCGCCCTCGCTCGGCAGGCTCAGGCCGGCGGCCAGGCTCAGCAGCGTGGTCTTGCCGGCGCCGTTCGGGCCGACCAGCGCCACCACGTGCCCGGCCGGGACGGCGAGCCGGCAGTCCCGCAGCGCCCAGGAGCGGCGGTAGCGCTTGCCGAGCCCGGCGCAGTCGATCACCGTGTCCACGGCCATCAGGCCACCACCCCGTCCCGACCCTCGCGCAGGTCGCGCAGCGCGTCCTCGAACACCGCGGCCATCCCCTCCTCGTCCAGCCCGGCGGTCCGCGCCGAGCGCATCCAGTCCAGCAACCCCCGCCGCAGCGCGGCCCGTTCGCGCAGCGGCACCACCCCTGCGGGCAGCCCCCGTACGAAGGTGCCCTGGCCCCGGCGGCCGACGGCGAGGCCTCGGTGCTCCAGTTCGCGGTACGCCTTGAGCACGGTGTTCGGGTTGATCGCCAGCCCGGCCACCGCCTCGCGCACCCGGGGCAGCCGGTCCCCCTCGGTCAACCAGCCCATCCGCAGCGCCTGTTCGACCTGCTGCACGAGCTGCAGATAGGTCGGGACGCCGGAGGCCGGGTCCAGGCGGAACTCGATCGGCGAGGGCTGGTCGTCGCCTTTATCTACTTCCATAGGTAAAGAGATAAACCATGAGCTGAGACTCCGTCAACCCAAGACACCGTCAAATCCGGGAAACGCGAAGGGCCCCGCCCGGACCTCGGTGGTCCGGGCGGGGCCCTCCTGGGGCGCTACGGGATCAGGCGCCGCGCAGCACCGCTCCGGTGCGGGCGACGGCCTCGGCCACGGCCGCCTCGCGGGCCGCGCTGGCCTCGTCGGCGGTCAGCGTGCGGTCGACGGCGCGGAAGCGCAGCGCGTAGGCCAGCGACTTCTTGCCCTCGCCGATCTGCTCGCCGGTGAACACGTCGAACAGCCGGATGGCCTCCAGCAGTTCGCCGGCGCCCGCGCGCAGCGCGGACTCGACGTCGGCGGCCGGGACCTTCGTGTCGACGATCAGCGCGACGTCCTGGGTGGCCACCGGGAAGCCGGAGACGGTCGGGCCACTGACCCGCTCGGCACCGTCGGCCGTCAGCAGGTCGACGTCGATCTCCATCGCGGCGCTACGGGCCGGCAGCCCGAGCGCCTTGACCACCCGCGGGTGCAGCTCACCGGCGTGGCCGACCACCCGGTCGGTGCCGGCGACGACCAGCTCGGCGCAGCGGCCCGGGTGCCAGGGCGCCAGCTGCCCCTGGCGCACGGTCAGCTCGACGCCGGCCGCACGGGCCACCGTGCGGGCCGCCTCGACGGCGTCCGCCCAGGAGGCCTGGTCGCCCTTGCCCCACCAGCCCGACGGCAGCCGCTCGCCCGCGAGGGCGACGGCGATCCGGCGCGGCTGGTCCGGCAGCGCGGCGTCGAGCTCGGCCAGCTCCTCGTCGCTGGGCCGGTGGTCGACGGCCGGGCGGGGGGCCACGCTCAGCTCGTCCTTGGGCAGGAAGACGGTGCCGGTCTCGAAGATCGCCAGGTCGGTGTTGCCGCGGCCGATGTTGCGGCGCAGCGCCCCGAGCAGGCCCGGCAGCATGGTGGTGCGCAGCGCCGGCTCCTCGTCGTTGAGCGGGTTGACCAGCTTCACCGTCCGGCGGCGGCGGTCGTCCGCCTCCAGGCCGAGCGCCTCCCAGGCGGCCTCGCCGAGGAACGGGTAGTTGTTGACCTCGACGTAGCCGGCCGCGGCCAGCGCGACGCCGATCCGGCGGTTGACGCGCTGGGCCTCGGTCAGGCCCTTGCCCGGCGGGACGTTGGGCATCCGGGCGGGGACGTTGTCGTAGCCCTCCAGCCGGATGACCTCCTCCGCGAGGTCGTACGGGTCGGTGAGGTCGGGGCGCCAGGTCGGCGGGGTGACCTCCAGGACGTCCGCACCGGCGACCGAGCAGCCGACCTCCTGCAGGCGCCGGGTGACGGTCTCGCGGCCGTACTCGGTGCCGGCCACCCGGTCGGGCAGGTCGGCGGCGATGGTGATGGTGCGCACCGGGTGCGGGGCGGCGATGTCGGTGACCCCGGCCTCGGCGGTGCCGCCGGCGATCAGGACGAGCAGGTCGACGGCGCGCTGCGCGGCGGCGCGGGCGGCCTCCGGGTCGACGCCGCGCTCGAAGCGCTTGGACGCCTCGGAGGGCAGCTTGTGCCGCTTGGCGGTGCGGGCGATGGCGACCGGGTCGAAGTGCGCCGCCTCGATGATGACCTCGGTGGTGCCCGGGCCGGCGGCCGGGTCGAGGATCTCGGTGGAGGCGCCGCCCATGACGCCGGCCAGGCCGATCGGGCCGCTGCTGTCGCAGATCAGCAGGTCCTCGGCGGAGAGCTTGCGCTCGACGCCGTCGAGGGTGGTGAGGGTCTCGCCCTCCTCCGCCCGGCGGACCACGATCGGGCCGTTCACGCGCTGCTTGTCGTAGGCGTGCAGCGGCTGGCCGACCTCCAGCATCACGTAGTTGGTGATGTCGACGGTCAGCGAGATCGGGCGGATGCCGGCCTTCTGCAGGCGGCGCTGCAGCCAGATCGGGGACTTGGCGTTCGGGTCGACGCCGACGACCGTACGGGCCACGAAGCGGTCGCAGCCGACCGGGTCGTTGACCTTGACCAGGTAGCCGAAGGAGTTGGCCGGCGGCACGTCGAGCAGCGCCGGGTCGGCCAGCGGCAGACCGTACGCGGCGGCGGCCTCGCGGGCCACCCCGCGCAGCGACAGGCAGTAGCCGCGGTCCGGGGTGACGGCGATGTCGAGCACCTCGTCGACGAGCTGGAGCAGCTCGATGGCGTCGGTGCCGGGCTCGTACTCCGGCGGGAGCACGATGATGCCGCTGTGGTCGTCGCCCATGCCCAGCTCACGGGCGGAGCAGATCATGCCGGCCGAGGTGTGGCCGTAGGTCTGGCGGGCCGCGATCGGGAAGGGGCCGGGCAGCACGGCGCCGGGGAGCACGACCACGACCTTGTCGCCGACCGCGAAGTTGGTCGCGCCGCAGACGATCTCCTGCGGCTCGCCGGTGCCGTTGGCGTCGCCGACGTTGACGTAGCAGTGCCGGATCGGCTTCTTGAAGCCGGTCAGCTCGTCGATGGAGAGCACCTCGCCGACCACCAGCGGGCCCTTGAGCTCGCCGCCGAGCTGCTCGACGGTCTCGACCTCCAGGCCGGCCCGGACCAGGCGCTCGGCGACGTCACGGCCGGTCTCGCCGGCCGGCAGGTCGACGTACTCGCGCAGCCAGGAAAGCGGGACGCGCATCAGATCTCCATCCCGAACGGGAGGGTGAAGCGCACGTCACCCTCGACCATGTCGCGCATGTCGGCGACGTTGTGACGATTCATCAGGATCCGCTCCAGGCCCAGGCCGAAGGCGAAGCCGCTGTAGCGGTTCGGGTCGACGCCGCAGGCGATGAGCACCCGCGGGTTGACCACGCCGCAGCCGCCGAGCTCGATCCAGCCCTCGGAGGAGCAGGTGCGGCACGGCCGGTCCGGGTTGCCGACGCTCGCCCCGCGGCACACGAAGCACTGCAGGTCGATCTCGGCCGACGGCTCGGTGAACGGGAAGTACGAGGGGCGCCAGCGCAGTTCCAGACCGCCACCGATCAGCTTCTCGACCAGCACCTCGATGGTGCCCTTGAGGTCGGCGAAGGTGATGCCCTCGTCCACCGCGAGACCCTCGACCTGCCGGAAGACCGGGGTGTGGGTGGCGTCCAGCTCGTCGGTCCGGTAGACCCGGCCGGGGCAGACCACGTAGAGCGGGGGCTCGCGGTCGAGCATGGTGCGGGCCTGGACCGGGGAGGTCTGGGTGCGCAGCACCACGCCCGAGTCGGCGGAGCCGTCCGGGGCCTGGACGAAGAAGGTGTCCTGCATCGAGCGGGCCGGGTGGTCCGGGCCCAGGTTGAGGGCGTCGAAGTTGAGCCACTCGGCCTCGACCTCGGGGCCCTCGGCGACCTGGTAGCCCATGGCCACGAAGGTGTCCTCGATGCGCTCGGCCATGGTGGTCAGCGGGTGCCGGGCGCCGCGCGGGGTGCGGTCGTACGGCAGCGTGACGTCCACCGCCTCCTCGACCAGCACGCGGGTGTCCCGCTCCGCCTCCAGCTCGGCCTGCCGCCGGGCGTGGGCCTGACCGACCACGCCGCGGGCCTGGCCGATCATCTTGCCGGCGGCGGCCTTGGCGTGCGGGGGCAGGGCGCCGATCTCGCGGTTGGCGAGCGAGAGCGGGGACCGGTCGCCGGTGTGGGCGACCTTGGCCTGCTTCAGCTCGTCCAGGGTGGTGGCGGCGGCGAAGGCGGCGACGGCCTCGTCCCGCGCCTGCTCCACCACCTCGGGCTTGAGGGCCTCGACCTCGACCGGGTCGTACGACTTGTTGGGTGCCGACATCTCTATCTTTCCCGTGCTCCTGCTCGTCCGTGCTCAGGTGGGTGGGCTCGCCTTCGCGTCACGCCCGGCGGGGCCGGAGGCACGGGCAGCCGTTCTCCGTTCACCGGAGGCTCACGGGAGTGGATGTCCGCGGCTCAGCCGCGCAGGGCGTTGCGCGACGCCAAAGGTCGAGTGTAGTCGCAGCGCGTAGCGCGGCTGCCGCGAAGCCCGTCCGGCGGGACCTCGGCGCTCTGTCGGGGCTGCTCCGCCGTTCGTTCCCGCACCCTCGGGGCGGGAACGCGGAGCAGCGGTTCAGAGCATGAAGTCGGGGACGCCGGCGGGCAGGATGAATCGGAACCGGGCGCCGCCGCCGGGTGCGCGGTCGACGCTGATGGAACCGCCGTGGGCCTCCACGATGCCCTTGACGATGTAGAGGCCCAGGCCCGTGCCGCCGCGCTTGGAGCCGCGCCAGAAGCGGGTGAAGACGCGCGGCATCGATTCCTCGGGGATGCCGCTTCCTTCATCGCTCACGGTGACCGCTGTGCCTTCCACGATGCGGGGCGGAGTGCCGGAGCGCTCCCAGACGGGCGCCTCGACGACCTCCTTGGCCGGTGCCACCTCGATCGTGACAGTTCCCTCGCCGTGCCGCACCGCATTTTCCAGCAGGTTGCCGAGCACCTGGTCGACCTTGTCCGGGTCGGCCCACAGGACGGTCAGCGGCTCGTTGACCCGGACGTCGAAGCGCTCCTCGGGGATGCCGGTGGCGACCTTGCGCTCGACGTGCCGGTGCACCGCCGCGGCCAGGTCCACCACCTGCTTGCGCAGCTCCAGCCGGCCCGCGTCGATCCGGGAGATGTCCAGCAGCTCGGCGATCAGCCGGGTGACCCGGTCGGCGTCGGCGTCCACCGTCTCCAGCATCAGCCGCTTCTGCCCGTCGGTGAACCGCTCCCACTTGGCCAGCAGCGTCGCCGTGAAGCCCTTGACGCTGGTCAGCGGCGAGCGCAGCTCGTGCGCGACGGTGGCGATCAGCTCGGCGTGGCTGCGCTCGGTGCGGCGCCGCGCCTCGGTGCCGCGCAGGGCGATCACCAGGCGCTCCACCGGCCCGCACCGCGCCGTACGGACGTACCGGGCGGAGACCAGCACCTCGCGGCCGCCGGGCAGCAGCAGGTTGCGCTCCGGCTGGCGGGTGCGGGTGGCCAGGCCGCCGTACGGGTCGGTCAGCTGCCACCAGCGCCGGCCGTCCAGGTCCTCCAGCTGGAGGACGTCCTCCAGCTCGCTGCCGAGCGCGGCCTCCGCGGACACGCCGGTGAGCCGGGCCGCGGCCCGGTTGAAGCAGACCACCCGGCCCAGCCCGTCGGCGACCACCAGGCCGTCCGGAAGGTCGTCCGGATCGAGCTCGGGCCCGCTGCCGACCATGGGTTGCCTCCCCGATTACCCACCGTGCCGTTCCCCCCACCGAGGCAGACCCTAGCGCCTCCCAGGCCCCCGCAGTAGGGCTTGCAGGGGGGTGATCCACGCGCCCCCGGGTGCGTCAGGCGTTCGAGCGGCAGCCGCCCGGCGAACGCTGCGCCCGCGCCGAGGCGTACAGGCAGACGGCCGCGGCGGTGGCCAGGTTGAGGCTCTCGGCGTGGCCGTGGATCGGGACGCGCACGACCTCGTCGGTGAGCGCCCGGGTCTCCTCCGGGAGCCCCCACGCCTCGTTGCCGAACACCCACGCGCCGGGCGCGGCCAGGGTGCCCTCGTCCAGCTCCTGGTCCAGGTCGCGCTCCCCCGCGCCGTCCGCGGCGAGCACCCGGACGCCCGCCTCGCGCAGCTTGCCGACGGCCTCCTCGACCGGCACGCCGACGGCCACCGGCAGGTGGAAGAGGCTGCCCACGGAGGCCCGGACGGCCTTCGGGTTGTAGAGGTCCACCGAGGCGTCGGTGAGCACCACCGCGTCCGCCCCGGCCGCGTCGGCGGTGCGCAGCACGGTGCCGGCGTTCCCGGGGTCGCGCACGTGGGCGAGGATCGCGACCAGCCGGGGGCGGGCCTTGAGCACCTCGTCGAAGGGGGTGTCGATGAAGCGGCAGAGCGCCACGATGCCCTGCGGGGTCACGGTGTCGCAGATCCCGGCGATGACCTCGTCGGTGGCGGTCAGCACCGGCAGCCCCTCGGCGAGGGCGGCCTCGACGATGCCGGCGTGCCGCTCGGCGGCCTCCGGGGTCGCGTAGACCTCCACCACGGCGTGCTCGGCCGTGCCCGGCAGCCTGCCGAACGCGATGGCCTCCCGGACGGCCTGCGGGCCCTCGGCCAGGAAGCGGCGCTCCTTGGTCCGCTGGTTGCGCTTGGCCAGCCGGCGGGCGGCGACGACGCGCGGCGAGCGCAGGGAGGTCAGCAGGGGGGTGTCGGTGCTCGGCATGGTCTCGTTCTCTGGAGGCGCCGGCGGGCGCGGGGCGCCGGCGGACGGAGGCTGCTGGGGGCGGCGGTCACCCGGGGGGCGGTGGCCGCCTGGGGGCTGAAACGCAGAACCGGACCCGCAGGAGAGCCTGCGGGTCCGGTCAGAGCTCAACCGATCTCGGAAGATCAGGCGGCGTCCGCGGCGGCCTTCGGGGCGTTCACGTCGGCCGGCAGCGCCTTCTGGGCGACCTCGACCAGGGAGGCGAACGCACCCGGGTCGTTGACGGCCAGGTCGGCCAGCATCTTGCGGTCGATCTCGACGCTGGCGGCCTTCAGACCCTGCACGAAGCGGTTGTAGGTGATGCCGTTGGCACGGGCCGCAGCGTTGATGCGCTGGATCCACAGCTGACGGAAGTCGCCCTTGCGCTTCTTGCGGTCGTTGAAGTTGTAGACCAGCGAGTGGGTGACCTGCTCCTTGGCCTTGCGGTACAGGCGCGAGCGCTGGCCACGGTAGCCGCTGGCGCGCTCCAGGATGACCCGGCGCTTCTTGTGGGCGTTGACTGCCCGCTTGACGCGTGCCACTTGATTACTCCTTGGGTTGGACCACGGACTACTTCACGTGGTCCGTCATTCGAATGGGTCGGGAAGGATCAGCTGCCCCGCTCACGGCTCGCGCCGGGCGGGAGGGCGATCACTTGCCGAGAAGCTTCTTGATCTTCTTGGCGTCAGCGGGGGCCAGCTCGACCGTCCCGGCCAGCTTGCGGGTCAGCGTCGAGGGCTTGTGCTCCAGGAGGTGGCGGCGGCCGGCGCGCTCGCGCAGCACCTTGCCAGAGCCACTGATCTTGAAGCGCTTGCTGGCGCCACTGTGCGTCTTCTGCTTCGGCATTTCGCCGTATCTCCTCGTCGGTCCCGTTCGCGCCCGCGCAGCGCGTGCCACGCGGGCGTGAACTGGATGGATCTGTGGTGACCGGGCGGGCTGCCCCGTCACCCTTGGGGCCGGTCCCCCGGACTGCCCTGGGCCGTGAAGGCTCAGGCGCCCTGGGAGGCGGCCGGCTGCTCGACCGGAGCCTCGGCCTCGGTGGCCGGCGCCTCGGCCGGGGCGTCCTGCGCCTCGGTCACGGCGTCCTCGGTCACCAGGTCCTCGGCCACCGCGTCGTCGTCGTCCGCGGAGGCGGCGTCGGAGCCGGTACGGCCCTGACGCTCGGCCTTGCGGGCGTCCGCGAGGGCGCGGGCCTCGGCCATCGCCTCGGTCTTCTTCTTGTGCGGGCCAAGAACCATGATCATGTTACGGCCGTCCTGCTTCGGCGAGGACTCGACGAAGCCCAGGTCCTGGACGTCGTCGGCGAGCCGCTGCAGCAGGCGGAAGCCCAGCTCGGGGCGGGACTGCTCACGACCGCGGAACATGATCGTGATCTTGACCTTGTCGCCCTGCTTGAGGAACCGAACGACGTGACCCTTCTTGGTGTCATAGTCGTGCGGGTCGATCTTCGGCCGGAGCTTCATCTCCTTGATGACCGTGTGCGCCTGGTTCTTGCGCGCCTCACGGGCCTTCATGGCCGACTCGTACTTGAACTTGCCGTAGTCCATGAGCTTGCACACCGGCGGCCGGGCGGTCGCCGCGACCTCGACCAGGTCGAGGTCGTACTCCTGCGCAAGCTCCAGCGCCTTGGCAAGCGGCACGATGCCGACCTGCTCGCCGCTGGGACCGACGAGTCGCACCTCGGGGACGCGAATCCGGTCGTTGATGCGGGGCTCGGTGCTGATGGGGCCTCCTCGGTTGCACCTTCTGCGATGCGGCCGTCGGACGGCGGTCGCACGTAGTGGACTCGACCACTGGGCGGGGCTTCATTCGTGCTGCGCTGCCCGGCACCCTCCGGCACCGTGTGCACCCGCGACACGAAAAAAGCCCCGCTCGGTACAAGCGGGGCTCCACACAACCGGGGGCGGCGCCCGGTGAGGGACGCTGCGGCGACTCGGCGCCAGGGCGCCCGTCGCGGACCGGGACCCGTCGACCGCGAGGTCGATCAGGTGGGAGACTTTCGCGGTTGCCCTCTCGGGCCTCCTCGGTGGAGCCTCCTCTTGCTGGCCAGGCACCCCATACGGGATCCCGGCCGGTCAGTCTCGAAGCATACAGCGCCCGGAGGTCGAAATCCATTCCGCCCCCGCGCACTGCCCTTTCCGGCGCGTTCCGGGCCCCTTGTACGCTCCACGTGTACCCACACGGCACGACGGAACGAGCCCCTCTTGAGCAGCGAGCCCACCCAGACCCCCGGCGCGGACGACGACGCGATCGGCTTCGACGACCTCACCCGCGACATCGCCGAGGTCCCGGCCGTCGAGGTGATCACCACCGTCGCCGTGCACCTGATGAGCGCGGCCGCCGTCAAGTGCGGTCTCGCCGAGGGCGGCGAGAAGGACAAGGACCTGGACGAGGCCCGCAAGCTGATCACCGCGCTGGCCGGGCTGGTCACCGCCGGTGCCCCGGAGATCAGCAACTTCCACGCCGCCCCGCTGCGTGACGGGCTGCGCTCGCTGCAGCTCGCCTTCCGCGAGGCCTCCCTCGTCCCGGACGCGCCGGGCGCGGGCCCGGGCGAGAAGTTCACCGGTCCGGTCTACTCCTGATCCTGAGACCGACCTCGGAAGGAGCGCCCCGCCCGGGGCGCTCCTTCCCGTTTTCCGCCGCTTCCTACCGCTCCTACCGCTCCTACCGCCGGTACAGCGGCTCCCCGGGCAGCTCGGCGTCCGCCGGCAGCACCGCGAGGTCCAGCCCGCGGTCCAGCCGCACCCGCAGCACCGGGTCGGCGGCCACCGCCTGCCCGACCCGCTGCGCCGCGGCCTGCAGCCCCGGCTGGTCGAGCGCCGCGTCGAACACCACCGCGAGCACCCCGTCCGAGCCGTCGGAGGCCGCCAACAGCCCGGCGACCACCTGCGGCTCGGCCGCCAGCAGCGCCCGGACCGCCTCGCGCACCTCGGGGTCCCGGGCCGGCGGCAGGAACGGGCGGTTCTCCGCGAGCGCCCGCAGCCGGGCACCCGTCAGCTGGTAGGCCACCGGCCCGGCCGGATCGATCAGCAGGGTGTCGGCCCGCTCCGAGAAGGCCACCATCGCGGCCTGCGGGGCGGCCACCGGCGCCGGCCGGGCGTCGGCGCGCCAGCGGGCCAGCGCCTCCAGCGAGGTGAAGGCCGGCAGCGCGCGGCGCCCGTCCGGGGCCTCCAGCACCGGGACGGCCATGTCGCTGCTCTTGTCGTGCTTGTGCCCGTGCTCGTCCACCTCGACCTCGCCGAGGAGCGCGACGATCGGGACCATCAGCCGGGTCGGGGTCAGCGCCGCCAGCACCCCGGGCTCCGCCGTACGGTCCTGCGACCAGCGGGCGAGGGCCTCGGTGAGCGCCGGGTCGGCGGTGCCGTCGTCGTCGCCGAAGCCGGGGTTCGGGATGCTCTTGCCGACGAACGCCGGGTTGGAGAAGTCTTTGCGGTCCACCCGCCCGACCCTATGCCACCCCCCGCGACAGCCCCCATTTCCCTGCACGCGCCCCCTACCCACCGGTAGTCCGCTGTGGCACCCTGCGCCCATGGTGATCCTCGACGCACCCGCGCCCGCCCCGGCCTCCGACCGCCACCGGTACGACCGGGCCACCGCCCATCTGGACGGGCCGGTCGCCGTCGTGGACCTCGCCGCCTTCGACGCCAACGCCGCCGACCTGGTGCGCCGGGCGGGCGGCAAGCCGGTCCGGGTCGCCAGCAAGTCGGTGCGCTGCCGGGCCCTGCTGGAGCGGGTGCTGGCCACGGACGGCTTCGCCGGGGTGATGAGCTTCACCCTGGACGAGTCGCTCTGGCTGGCCCGTACCGGCGTCCGCGACATCCTGCTCGCCTACCCCTCCGCCGACCGGGCCGGCTTCGCCGAGCTGACCGCCGACCCGGAGGCTGCCCGCGAGATCGCCGTCGTGCTGGACGACCCGGCCCAACTCGACCTGATCGACAAGGCCCGGGGCGGCGACGCCGAGGTGCGGGTCTGCCTGGAGCTGGACACCGCGCTGCACCTGCTGGGCGGCCGGATCCGGGTCGGCGCCCGGCGCTCGCCGCTGCGCACCCCCGAGGACCTCGGCGCCTTCGCCGAACTCGTCCAGCGCCGCCCGGGCTTCCGGGTGGTCGGCCTGATGGCGTACGAGGGCCACGTCGCCGGGGTGGGCGACCGGGTGCCCGGGCGGCCGGTGCGCTCGCAGCTGATCCGGCTGATGCAGGCCACGTCCCGGGCCGAACTGGCCGAACGGCGCGCGGCGGTGGTCCGGCGGCTGCGGCAGGTGGCCGAGCTGGAGTTCGTCAACGGCGGCGGCACCGGCAGCGTGGAGTCCACCGTGGCCGAGCGCGCCGTCACCGAGGTGGCGGCCGGCTCCGGGCTGTACGCACCGCAGCTGTTCGACAACTACCGCTCCTTCCGGGGCCGTCCGGCCGCCCTGTTCGGCCAGCCGGTGGTGCGCCGCCCCGGCGTCGGCGTGGTGACGGTGCTCGGCGGCGGCTACCCGGCCTCCGGCGCGGCCGGCCCGGATCGCTCGCCGGTACCGTACCTGCCGCCGGGCCTGCGCTACGACCCGATGGAGGGCGCCGGGGAGGTGCAGACCCCGCTGCTCGGCTCGGCCGCCGACGACCTGCTGATCGGCGACCGGGTCTGGTTCCGGCACGCCAAGGCGGGCGAGCTGTGCGAGCGCTTCGCCGAACTGCACCTGATCGAGGGCGACCGGGTCGTCCGGACCGTCCCGACCTACCGGGGCGAGGGAAAGACGTTCCTCTGACGCTTCGTCCGCCCTTGCCCTACCGTGGTGCCGACACTGCGTCATGAACGAGGGAGCGGCATTGGACGCCGAGATCACGGAAATCGCAACGAGGGGCGCGGCCGCTCTGGCCGGCCTCATGGTCACCTCGGCCTGGGAGCGGGTCAAGCCGCGCATCGCGGCGATGTTCGGCCACAAGGCGGAGTCGGTCTCCGAGGAGCTGGACGAGACCCACGCCGAGCTGGTCGCGGCGCAGGAGGGCGACAGCGAGTCCGCCGCCCAGAGCGCGCAGGGCGAGTGGGCGCCGAAGCTTCGCCGACTGCTGGCCGGCAACCCGGCCATGGTCGACGAACTCCGGTCGATCCTCGACGAGTTCGCACCGGAGCCGCCGGAGGAGGCGACCACCGTGTACCACAACGAGCTCAAGAACACGACGGTCCACGGCACCGTCCTCCAGGTCGGCAACGCCGGCAAGGTCGTCCACACCGAGACGGTCAACGGCAACCTGAACTTCTGAGCCCGACCTTTCCGGAGCCTTAAGCGGGCCCGATGGAAGACCCAACTCCGGCCTTCCATCGGGCCTTTGCGCTGATCGGGGGCATACAGTCCGTCAACAAGCGGTCCACACACGGCTATTGCGCTCTGGTCCAGACCAATCCTACGCTCTGGCCGGGGGTCGCGCACCGGGCCGGCGGCCCCCGAGCGGGCAGGCGTGCCCGTTCCCCCACACCCGCCCGGAACGACGGTCAAGGAGTCCCCACCCCATGTCCATCAAGCGAAGTGCCCTGTCCGTCGGTGTGGTCGGCGCCGCGGTCCTCGCCGTGGCCGCGACCGCCGCCGGCACCGCCGGCGCCCACGGCACGATGACCAACCCCGTCAGCCGGGTCGCCGCCTGCTACGCGGAGGGCCCCGAGCACCCGGTGTCCCAGGTCTGCAAGGACCTCGTCGCCGCGAGCGGCACCCAGCCGCTGTACGACTGGAACGAGGTCAACATCGCCAACGCCAACGGCAACCACCAGGCGCTGATCCCGGACGGCAGGCTCTGCTCGGCCAACCGCGACAAGTACGCCGCCCTGGACTGGCCGCGCACCGACTGGCCCGCCACCCCGGTCAAGGCCGGCGCGTTCACCTTCCAGTTCCGCACCACCGCGCCGCACATCGGCACCCAGACCGTCTACCTCACCAAGCCGGGCTACGACCCCACCAAGCCGCTGAAGTGGTCGGACCTCGACCCGACCCCGGTGGTCCAGGTGCAGGTCGACCGCACCGCCAGCAACGGCTACTACACCTACTCCGGCACCCTGCCGCAGCGCACCGGCCGCCAGCTGCTGTACATGATCTGGCAGCGCAGCGACAGCCCGGAGGCGTTCTACAGCTGCTCCGACGTCGACTTCGGCCCGGCTTCCGCCGCCGTCGCCCCGGCGCTCGCCGCCCAGGCCCCGGCCGCGCCCAGCGACGCCCAGATCGCGGCCGACGCCCCCAAGTCCACCGTCGCCCACCACGGCCACGGCGGGGACCCGAACGCCCCGGCCGGCCGGATCGTCCCGACCAGCTCCGCGGCCGTGGCCGGCACCTCGGCCACCGGTCCGCTGCTGCTCGCCGGTGCCGCCGCGATCGGCGTCGGCTGGGCCGGCATGGTGCTCCGGCGCCGTCGCGTCGAGGCTGTTCGACGCGACTCCTGACGCCGGACGCGGGACCGGGCCGGCCACACCCCCGTCCGGCCTGGTTCCCGTGGCACCGAGGAATCCGCGCACGTGCACGCGGCGGCGGCCCACCCGGAGGTCTCCCTCCCGGGTGGGCCGCCGCCGCGTGAGGAGCGCGGGGCTCAGGTCGTGGTGCCCCCGGTGCCCCCGGCGCCTCCCGTACCTCCGGAGCCCGCGGAGCCGCCGGAGCCGCTGGAGCCCGAACCCGAGCCGGGCAGCCCGGGGATGCTGGGGATCTTGCCCTTGTAGTCGGTGATGCCCTTGACGATGGTGTCCATCACGGCGACGTCCGGCGCCTTGTCGGCGATGTCGAAGCCGAAGTGCACCGAGACCAGCGCCTTGCCGTCGGCGGACGGGAAGACCACCGTCTGCACGTAGCCGTTGTTGCCCTTGGGCGCGTCCACCTTCCAGCGGACCAGGTAGCCGTTGCGGCCGTCGACCTTGACCGCCTCGGACTTGAGCTCCTGGTGCCCGGTGATGTCGCCGTAGGACTCCTTGGCGGCCTTGGCGATGTCGGCCTTGGCCGCCGCCTGGGCGTCGGTGCCGCCGTCGGTGATCCGGCCGGTGTTCACGCCGCCCAGGGTGCAGTTGTCGCTGCCGTCCGCGCAGGTGTACGAGCCGACGGTGATCACGGCGTAGCCGTCGCCGGCGGTGGTCGCCTGCCAGCCGGAGGGGACGGGCAGGGTGAGCCGGTTCACCGCGTCGATCGCCTGGCCGGCGCCGGGCCGGGCCTTGCCGCTGCCCTTGCCGTCCCCGCTGCCGCCGCCACCCTTGCCGCCGCTGCCCCCGTTATCACCGTTTCCGCCGGGGTCGCCGAGGCCCGGGAAACCGTTCCAGGGCCCGTAGCCGCCCTGCGGGGCCGGCCGGGCGGCGTGCTTCCCGCGGTCGCCGTGCCCGTCCATCGCCAGGTAGGTGATCCCCGAGCCGGCGCCCAGGCCGAGCAGGGCGGCGACGGCGGTCGCCACGACGAGCTTGGAGGGCTTGCGCCAGGTCTTGCGCGGCGGCGCGGCGGGCGAGCCGTAGGCCGTGCCGAAGGGCGGCGGCTCCGGGTAGCGGACGGTCGGGCCGCTCTCCAGGACCTCGCCCTCCAGCACCGTGGGCCGCTCGGTCGCGCCCGGCCCCGGCTCGCCGGCCGCCGGGGCCTGCGGCGCCGGGGCGTCCGAGGGTGCGGGCCGGGTGTCGGCCGTCCAGCCCTTGCCGTCCCACCACCGCTGTGTCCTCGGGTCGCCGGTGGTGTCCTTCGGGTCCGGGTACCACCCGGCGGGGATCTGCTCACTCACGGAAAAGAATCTAAAGGCAGCCGGATAAACGCGAAATCAGCGCGGCAGCGAATTCCCCCGGTTTTCGATGAGATTACGGTGAGAAGCCCGGCCCCGCCCTACAGCGGGGTGACGTAGGCCCCGGAGATGCCGCCGTCCACCAGGAACTCGCTCGCCGTGATGAAGGAGGAGTCGTCGCTGGCCAGGAAGGCCACCGCGGCGGCGATCTCCTCGGCCCGGGCGAACCGGCCGAGCGGGATGTGCACCAGCCGGCGGGCCGCCCGCTCCGGGTCCTTGGCGAACAGCTCGCGCAGCAGCGGGGTGTCCACCGGCCCCGGCGAGAGCGCGTTGACCCGGATCCCCTCCCGGGCGAACTGGACGCCCAGCTCGCGGGACATCGCCAGCACCCCGCCCTTGGAGGCGGTGTACGAGATCTGCGAGGTGGCCGCGCCCATCCGGGCCACGAAGCTGGCGGTGTTGATGATCGAGCCCCGGCCGTGCCGGCGCATGTACGGCAGGGCGGCCTTGCAGCACAGGTAGACCGAGGTCAGGTTGACCTCCTGGACCTTGCGCCAGGCGTCCAGCCCGGTGGTCAGGATCGAGTCGTCCTCCGGCGGCGAGATGCCCGCGTTGTTGAACGCCACGTCCACGCTGCCGTAGGTCTCGTACGCCTCGTCGAACAGCGCCTCGACCATGTACGGGTCGGTGACGTCGGTGTGCACGAACAGCCCGCCGACGGCCTTGGCCGCGGCCCGGCCCGTCTCCTCGTCGAGGTCGGCGCAGACCACCTTGGCCCCCTCCGCGGCGAGCCGGCGGGCCGCGGCCAGGCCGATGCCGCTGCCCGCGCCGGTGACCACGGCGGTGCGGCCGACGAGCCGGCGGCAGACCGGCCCGTCCTGCGCGGCGTGCTTCTCGCTCATCGGGCTGTCACTCCTCGCTGTGGATGAAGACGTTCTTGGTCTCGGTGAAGTGGCGCAGCGCGTCCGGCCCCAGCTCGCGGCCGACCCGGGAGTCGCCGAAGCCGCCGAAGGGTGTCCAGTAGCGCACCGAGGCGTGCGAGTTGACCGAGAGGTTGCCCGCCCGCACGCCCCGGGGTCATGCGTCACATCCGTTCGAAGGACCGGTAGCGCTCCCAGTCGGTGACGGCGCCGTCGTAGGCGGCCTGTTCGACCCGGGCCATGTTCAGGTAGTGCTCGACCACGTCGGCGCCGAAGGCCTCCCGGGCCAGTTCGCTCCCCGCCCACGCGTCGGCCGCCTCCCGCAGCGACCCGGGCACCCGGGCGTACTCCTCCACCGCGTACGCGTTGCCCAGGCAGGGGGCGGGCAGCTCCAGCTTGCGCTGCAGCCCGTCCAGCCCGGCCGCGATCATGCCGGCCACCGCGAGGTAGGGGTTGACATCGCCGCCCGGCACCCGGTTCTCCATCCGCAGGCCGGGGCCGTGGCCGACGACCCGGTAGGCGCAGGTGCGGTTGTCCCGGCCCCAGGCGACGGCGTTCGGGGCGAAGGAGCCCGGGCGGTAGCGCTTGTAGGAGTTGATGTTCGGGGCGTACAGCACGCTGAACTCGCGTAGTGCGGTCAGCTGGCCGGCCAGGAAGTGCCGCATGGTGTCGGTCATCCGGCCGTCGCGGTCGGCGAAGGCGGGGGCGCCGACGGCGTCGCGCAGCGAGAGGTGGATGTGGCAGCTGTTGCCCTCGCGCTCGTCGTACTTGGCCATGAAGGTGAGCGCGCAGCCGAGTTGGGCGGCGATCTCCTTCGCGCCGGTCTTGTAGACGCTGTGCTGGTCGCAGGTGGTGAGGGCATCGGCGTAGCGGAAGGCGATCTCGTGCTGGCCGAGGTTGCACTCGCCCTTGGCGGACTCCACGACCAGGCCGGCGCCGGCCATCTCGTTGCGGATCCGGGAGAGCAGCGGCTCGACCCGGGCGGTGCCCAGCATCGAGTAGTCCACGTTGTAGAGGTTCGCCGGGGTCAGGCCGCGGTAGCCGCCGAGCCAGGCCTGCTCGTAGGTGTCGCGGAAGACCAGGAACTCCAGTTCGGTGCCGATGTCGGCGGCCAGGCCGTACTCGGCGAGCCGGGCGATCTGGCGGCGCAGCAGGTGGCGCGGGGCGGCGTCCACGAGGTGGCCGCCGTGCCGGGCGAGGTCCGCGGTGACCTGGGCGGTGCCGGGCTGCCAGGGGGTCAGCCGCAGGGTGCCGAGGTCGGGGCGCATCGCGAAGTCGCCGTAGCCGGTGGCCCAGGAGGAGAAGGCGTAGCCGTCGACGGTGTTCATGTCGACGTCGACGGCCAGCAGGTAGTCGCAGGCCTCGGCGCCGTGCTCGGCGACTTCGTCGAGGAAGAACCGGGCGGCGAAGCGCTTGCCCTGCAGGCGGCCCTGCATGTCGGTGAAGGCGAGCGCGACGGTGTGCACCTCGCCGGCGTCCACCAGGGTGCGCAGCTCGTCCAGGGTCAGCGGCGGCCGGGGCGGCGAGCCCGCGGCGGTGCGCTCCGACGCGGTGCGCTCCGACGCGGTGGTCCCGGGGGTGGTGTTCTCGGGAGTGGTGTTCTCGGGCATGGCTGAACCCTCCTTCCTCGATCACTCTTCGAGATCAAGCGGTCACAGCGAACCGTACGGCCTGCGACTCGTGGGGCGGAAGAGGGCGGGCGGGTGTGGCGCGCCGATGCGCGTGGTTGGCCGTGGATCAGGCCACCCGGGGGGAGAATGCCCGCCATGGATCGCAGGCCTTTGATCGGCGTCAGCACCTACCTGGTGGACGCGAGTTGGAGCGACTGGCAGGGCCGCCGGGTGGCCCTCGTGCCCGAGCGGTACACCGCGTACGTCCAGGACTCCGGCGGTATCGCCGTCCTGCTGCCGCCGGACGCACCGGAGCGCGCGCCGGAGGTGCTGGCCCGGCTGGACGCCCTGGTCATCGCGGGCGGGCCGGACATCGACCCGGCGTACTACGGGCAGCCGGCCCATCCCGCCACCGAGGCGGACTCGCCGCGGCGGGACGCCTGGGAGGTCGCGCTGCTGCGGGCCGCGCTGGCGGCGGGGATGCCGCTGCTGGGCGTCTGCCGGGGGATGCAGGTCCTGAACGTGGTGTGCGGGGGGACGCTGGTGCAGCACGTGCCGGACGTGGTGCCGGTGGACGTGCACGGCGGGACCCCGGGGCGCTACGGGTCGCACCTGGTGCGGCCGGTGCCGGGGACGCTGCTGGGCGGGCTGCTGCCGGAGAGCGAGCTGGCGGTGCCGACCTTCCACCACCAGGCCGTCGACCGGCTCGGCGAGGGCCTGCGGGTGAGCGCCCACGCGCCGGACGGAACGGTGGAGGCGGTGGAGGGGCCGGGTTTCACGCTGGGGGTGCAGTGGCACCCGGAGCAGGGGGACGACCTGCGGCTGATGCGGGCCCTGGTCCGGGCGGCCACCGCCGCGGTGCTGGACACCGTGGTGCTGGACGCGGTGGCGCTGAGGTAGCACAACTGGGCGCGGGGGCACGGGATTTCCGCCGTACGGACGGCTGCGGCCTGCACCGGGTGCGGCCGCCCGAACGGCAACGACAACGGTCACCAGTACAGCCTTTGGATCTTTGTCGATTCTGCGGTTCACTTCGGGTGCAGGGCGGTCGCGCCGCGCCCCTGTTCCCACCCGTGCGCCCAGAGAGGACTTCCATGGCCGGGCACGAGCATTCGCACGATGATCATGCGCATGACCACGAGCACTCGCACGGTGGCCACGGAGGTCACGGGAGTCATGGTGGCCACGGTGGTCACGGGGGCCACGGAGGGCACTCGCACGGCGTCTCCGCCGACGCGGACCGCCGCTGGCTGCTCAGCGCCCTCGCCCTGATCGTCGTCTTCATGGCCGGCGAGGTCGTGGTCGGCTTCGCCGCCCAGTCCCTCGCGCTGATCTCCGACGCGGCGCACATGCTCACCGACGCCGCCTCCATCGCGCTGGCCCTCGTCGCGATGCAGCTCGCCGCCCGCCCGGCCCGCGGCGGCTACACCTACGGCCTCAAGCGCGCCGAGATCCTCTCCGCGCAGGCCAACGGGGTGACGCTGTTGGTGCTCTCGGCCTGGCTCGGCTACGAGGCCGTCACCCGGCTGATCGAACCGCCGGAGGTCACCGGCTCGCTGGTGCTGGTCACCGCGCTGATCGGGATCGTCGTCAACCTCGCCGCCACCTGGTGCATGTCGAAGGCCAACCGCAGCTCGCTGAACGTCGAGGGCGCCTTCCAGCACGTGCTCACCGACCTGTACGCGTTCATCGCCACCGCCGTCGCCGGCCTGGTCGTCCTGACCACCGGCTTCGCCCGGGCCGACGCCATCGCCTCGCTCATCGTCGTCGCCCTGATGCTCAAGGCCGGCATCGCACTGGTCCGCGACTCCGGGCGGATCTTCCTGGAGGCCGCCCCCGCCGGGATCGACCCCGACGCGGTCGCCGACCGGATGGTCACCGAACCCCTGGTCGAGGAGATCCACGACCTGCACATCTGGGAGATCACCTCCAACCAGCCGGCCCTGTCCGCGCACATCCTGGTCACCCCCGGCGGCGACTGCCACGCCGTCCGGCGCCAGCTCCAGCGCCGGCTGGCCGACGAGTACGGGATCACCCACAGCACCCTCCAGGTCGACCACGTCGGCGAGGACGAGGCGGGCGCCCTGCTGCAGATCGCCGCACCCGGTGACACCGCCGCCGAACACTGCGCCGACGCCCACGGCCCGGTCCACCGCGCCGGGCCGCACGAACACTGAAGCCGCCCGTCCGTCGGCGCGGTGCGGCATGATCTGACGCGTGACCGCACCGCGACTGATGCTGCTCGACTCCGCCAGCCTGTACTTCCGGGCCTACTTCGGCGTACCGGACACCCTGCGCTCCCCGCAGGGTGAGCCGGTCAACGCCGTCCGCGGCCTGCTGGACTTCATCGCCCGGCTGGTCCACGACCACCGCCCCGACCGACTGGTCGCCTGCATGGACGCCGACTGGCGCCCGCAGTGGCGGGTGGACCTCGTCCCCTCGTACAAGACCCACCGGGTCGCCGAGGCCGCCCAGGACGGCGAGGAGGAGGTGCCCGACACGCTCGCCCCGCAGGTCCCGGTGATCGAACAGGTCCTGGACGCGCTCGGCATCGCCCGGGTCGGCTCCCCCGGCTACGAGGCGGACGACGTGATCGGCACCCTCACCGCCCGCGCCGAAGGCCCGGTGCAGATCGTCACCGGGGACCGCGACCTCTTCCAACTGGTCGACGACGCCCGCGGGATCACCGTGCTCTACCCGGTCAAGGGCATGGGCAACCTCCAGGTCACCGACGACGCCCTGCTCCTGGAGAAGTACGGCGTGCGCGGCGCCCAGTACGCCGACATGGCCGCCCTGCGCGGTGACCCGTCGGACGGCCTGCCCGGCGTCAAGGGCATCGGTGAGAAGACCGCCGCCCAGCTCATCAACGAGTACGGCGACCTCGCGGCCATCCGCGCCGCCGCGCTGGACGTGGGCTCCAGGCTCACCCCCGCCCGCCGCCGCAACCTCGTCGAGGGCTCCGCCTACCTCGACGTCGCCCCCAAGGTCGTCCGGGTCGCCGACGACGCCCCGCTCCCCGACTTCGACCCCACCCTCCCCCGCGAACCCCTCGACCCCATGACCCTTGAGGAACTCGCCACCCGCTGGGGCCTCGGCACCTCCCTCGACCGCGTCCTGGAGACCCTCGCCACCCGCTGAGCCCGTACCCGGGAGGGGTCCGTCGCATCGCGCGGCGGGCCCCTCCGGCGTTCCCGGGCCGGATCGCCGGCTGCATTGTCTCCCCGTGAACTCTTGACCGCAATCTACTTTGCGATGCAAAGTGAACCCACGATCAAGCTCGACAGGGGTGGATCATGGACACACTGCACCACGGCGACCCGGCCCAACTGCTGGCCGCCACCGAAGGGTTGCTGGCTCGCACCCGAACCCGACTGCGCGGCGCGGGGGTGCCACTACTGACCTTCGGCCTGCTCTCACTGGCAGCCGCGCCGATCGCCGGACAGGCCTACAACTTCGGCGCCAACGGGCGGAGCGTCGAGTCGTACCCGGCCTTCGCCTACGCGCAGCTCACCGGCCTCTGCGTCGCCCATGCGCCGGACGCCGCCTGCGACGCGCACGAATTCGACGGGGCGGTCCTCCGCTTCCTCGGCTGGGGGATCTGGTTCGCGCTGCTCCCCCTGGCCTGGCTGGCCCTGGCCCGCTGGTACCGGCGACGCGGCGAGGCACGCGGCATCGTCCCGCACCGCACCGCCTGGATCGGCGCCACGGCCGGTGCCGGCGCCCTGGTCGCCGCCGTGCTTCTCGCGCTGCTCCTCTCCGACCGGACGCCGTTCACGCTCTCCCTGCTGGCCAACGCCTACGCCTCGCCCTGGTACGTGATCGGCATCGGCCTGCTCGTCCTCGGGCTGACCGAGCGCAGCCCGCTGGTCGCCGGTGCGGGCCTCGCCCACACCGCACTGCTCACCGCCTACCTCGCGGCACCGTGGGAGAGCGGCTGGCTGCCGTGGCTCGACCGGAGCGACGGCGGCTGGGCCGACGGCCCCCAGCCCAAGGCCCTGCTGCTGGCCGCGATCCTGCTGGCCGCCGGGCTCGCCCAGTGGACCGCGACCCGCCGCCAACCGGCGCCGTCCCGTACGGTCACCCCATGAGCGTTGCCGACGAAGCCGAGGAACAGCATCCGACCCTCGCCCTGGACGACACCGTCCACCAGCGCGTCCGGCTCGGCATCCTGACCGTCGCCCGCGAGGCCGAGAGCGTCGAGTTCGGCTTCCTGAAGGAGCAACTCGGCCTCACCGACGGCAACCTCTCCCGGCACCTGAAGGTCCTGGAGGACGCCGGCCTGATCGCGGTCAACAAGGGCTACGCCGGCCGCCGCCCGCGCACCTGGGTCACCCTGACCCCGCAGGGCGCCCAGGCCCTGGACCGCGAACTGCGCGCCCTCCGCGAGCTGGTCCGCCGCCTCGACGCCGCCGGATCCGGACACCCCCGCACATAGGAAGTCGGCCGAGCCGACTTCCCGCGCTGCGTGTCCGCGATCGCTTGTGCGGCCAGATCGCCAACCTCGCGGACCTCGCCGCTTGGGCGGCGTTCGACGCGGGTCAGAGCGCACCCTCACGGAGCACCTTCGGACTCGGTATCAGGGCGGCGCAGGAGGCCGGCGACGACGGACTCCTGTGTCACGTCGCAACTGGCCTCGCTCGTCAGGAGATCGCCGAACGCAGGTCGAAGGATGCCGTGGCACTCGCCGACCGGGCGATGGACAACGTTCCCCTGTCGGCGCTCTCGATGATCGCAGCCGTGAAGGCCCAGGCCTACGCCATCCAGGGCGACGAGACCGAGGTGATGCGGCAGATCGCCCTCGCGGAGTCGATCTACAGTCGCGTCACTGATCTCCGCAGCGAACCGCGCTGGATGTGGTACTTCACCGAGCACAAACTGCACGGGGAGACCGGGCACGCCCTCTACCTCCTCGCATTGGTCAAGGACAGACCGGTCTCCGATCTGGTGTCCCGGCTCCGGCGAGCCGTGGACTCCCAGACCTCAAACCGGGCCCGCGCAACCAGCGCGGGCCCGGCCCTTCTCGTTTTCCACACCGTCGCCGCTTCGGCCTTGCCGAAGCGGCGACGGAAAAGTCTCCCCTGTGGAATCCCTGGAAGCCCTACGGCTGCCCCAAACATCTCGTCTGGATCACCTTTGCTTCTGTGCAGGAAGTCGGCCCAGCCGACTTCCTGCACAGCGCCGTCGCCGCTTCGGCTCCCGCCGAAGCGGCGACGGCGACCGATCGCGTGGTGGGGGGTGGGGGGGTAAGCCGCCAAGGCCGCAGGCCTGGCGGCTTACCGCCGATCGCTTCTTCTGTGCAGACGGCAAAGGGCCCGGGCTTCGAGATCGGTCTCGAAGCCCGGGCCCCTGGTTCGTCGGGTCAGCCCACGGAGGAGTAGGCGATGATGCCGCGGCGGAGGCCGTCGACGGCCTTGCGGGCGGTCTTGCGGAGTTCGACGTCCTCGCCGGCCGCGTCCTGGATCTGGCCGAGGACGTCGATCAGTTGCTTGGTCCAGCGGACGAAGTCGCCGGCGGGCATGTCGGCGTCGCGCAGGACCTGGTCGAGGCTGTGGCCGAGGGCCCAGCGGTAGGCGGCCCAGGCGAAGCCGAGGTCGGGTTCGCGCTGGCCGACGCCTTCGGCGGTATTGATCCGGTGCTGCTCCTCCAGGGCGTCGAGGTGGCCCCAGATCCGGACCATCTGGCCGAGCGCCTCCTTGGCCGCGCCCTCCGGTACGCGGGGGGCGCCGGCGTCGTCGGACTGGCGGGCCTCGTACACCAGCGCCGAGGCGCAGGCGGCGAGTTCGGCGGCGGCCAGGCCGCTCCAGACGCCCTCGCGGATGCATTCGGAGGCGAGCAGGTCGAGTTCGCCGTAGAGCCGGCCGAGGCGCTTGCCGTCGTCGGTGACGGTGTCGCCGCGCAGGTAGCCGAGGTCGGTGAGCAGGGCGCAGACCCGGTCGAAGGTGCGGGCGATGGTGTGGGTGCGCGAGCGCATCCGGCGTTCCAGCAGTTCGGTGTCGCGGTGCAGCCGGTGGTAGCGCTCGGCCCAGCGGGCGTGGTCCTCGCGGTCGGAGCAGCCGTGGCAGGGGTGTTGGCGCAGTTCGGTGCGCAGCCGGGTGATCTCGGGGTCGTCGGCGGCGGCGGCGCGGCCGCGGCGGAACCGCTCGGGCTCCAGGTGGCCGGCCTTGGTGCGCAGTGCGGAGGCGAGGTCGCGGCGGGACTGCGGGCTGCGCGGGTTGAAGGACTTGGGGATCCGCACGCGTTCGATCGCGGCGACCGGGTGCGGGAAGTCGATCATGGCGAGGCGCTTGACCTGGCGCTCGGCGGTGAGCACGACCGGGCGCGGGCCGTCCTGGTAGTCGGGGTGGCGCGTCCCGCCGCGGCCGGAGCGGTTGACCGGCGGCAGGCCTGGGTCGAGGACGAGGGCGAGGCCGGCGAACTTGCCGGTGGGGACGTGGATGACGTCGCCCGGCTTGAGCTGCTCGATGGATTCGACGGCGGCCGCGCGGCGCTGGCTGCTGCCCTCGCGGGCGAGTTCGTTCTCGCGGTCCTTGAGCCGGCGGCGCAGGTCCATGTACTCGTCGAAGTCGCCGAGGTGGCAGGTCATGGACGCGCGGTAGCCCTCCAGCCCCTCCTCGTTGCGCTGCACCTGGCGGGAGATGCCGACGACCGAGCGGTCCGCCTGGAACTGGGCGAAGGAGGTCTCCAGCAGTTCGCGCGAGCGGTGCCGGCCGAACTGGGAGACCAGGTTGACGGCCATGTTGTAGGAGGGCCGGAAGCTGGACTTGAGCGGGTACGTACGGGTGCCGGCCAGGCCGGCCAGCGCCTCCGGGTCGAGGCCCCGCTGCCAGAGCACCACGGCGTGGCCCTCGACGTCGATGCCGCGCCGCCCGGCCCGGCCGGTCAGCTGGGTGTACTCGCCGGGGGTGATGTCGGCGTGGGTCTCGCCGTTCCACTTGACCAGCTTCTCCATGACCACCGAGCGGGCGGGCATGTTGATGCCGAGCGCCAGGGTCTCGGTCGCGAAGACGGCCTTGACCAGGCCCTTCACGAAGAGCTCCTCGACCACTTCCTTGAACCGGGGCAGCATCCCGGCGTGGTGGGCGGCGATGCCGCGCTCCAGCCCGTCCAGCCACTCGAAGTAGCCGAGGACGTGCAGGTCCTCGTCGGGGATGTCGGCGCAGCGTTCCTCGACGATCGCGCGGACCAGGGCGCGGTCGGCGTCCTTGTTGAGCCGCAGCCCGGAGCTGAGGCACTGCTGGACGGCGGCCTCGCAGCCGGCCCGGCTGAAGATGAAGGTGATCGCGGGCAGCAGGCCCTCGGCGTCGAGCCGGTCGATGACGTCGACCCGGCCCGGGGTCCAGACCCGGCCGGGGCGGCCGTTGGGCATCGAGCGGCCCCGGCCGCGGCCGAAGCGGTCGCGGGGGTTGCGGTCGAGTTCGGAGCGGGCGAGCCGGACCAGTTCGGGGTTGACGGCCTTGCCGGGGTTCTTCAGGTTGTTCTTGGGGCGGCCGTCGCGGTCGGGGTTCGCGAACAGGTCGTACATCCGGTTGCCGGCCATGACGTGCTGCCACAGCGGCACGGGGCGGGTCTCGGAGACGATCACCTTGGTACCGCCGCGCACGGTGTCCAGCCAGTCGCCGAACTCCTCGGCGTTGGAGACGGTCGCGGAGAGCGAGACGAGGGTGACCGACTCGGGGAGGTGGATGATGACCTCCTCCCAGACGGCGCCGCGGAAGCGGTCGGCGAGGTAGTGCACCTCGTCCATGACGACGTAGCCGAGCCCGTTGAGGGTGCTGGAGCCCGCGTAGAGCATGTTGCGCAGCACCTCGGTGGTCATGACCACCACGGGGGCGTCGCCGTTGACGGTGTTGTCGCCGGTGAGCAGGCCGACCTTGGCGGCGCCGTAGCGCTTGACCAGGTCTCCGTACTTCTGGTTGGACAGCGCCTTGATCGGCGTGGTGTAGAAGCACTTGCGCCCGGAGGCCAGGGCCAGGTGCACGGCGAACTCGCCGACGATCGTCTTCCCGGAGCCGGTGGGGGCGGCGACCAGGACGCCGGATCCGGCTTCCAGCGTCTCGCAGGCCTCCAGCTGGAAGTCGTCCAGCGGGAAGTCGTACAGCTGCTGGAAGCCGTACAGGGCGGTGGCCTGCTCCTTGGCCCGGCGACGGCTGGCCGCGTACGCCTCGGCGGGGCTGAGCTCCTGGTCGTCCTGGGGCTCTGGATCGGGGGTGTTCATCGCCGTCCGGGTGTGATTGGTGTGATCTCGCATCTCAGCGAGAGGTTACCCGGGAGGACTGACATCGATAGCACCGTTTTTCCGCACCTCGGGATCAGTTCTCTCTCAGGTCCATAGTTGCAAATGTCTTCAAGTGATCGCGCTTGCGCCGACTTCGGACGTCTTCGGTCATCGGCGGTGGTTCACCGCACGACCTCCCTACCTTCGACGTCACGGCCGGCAAGCGGCCGCAGTCGGCCACGAGCGGCCGCAAGCAGCCACCAACGCACGGGAGGACAGCCACGATGGCGAACCTGGAGACGTCCCTCAAGGAAGCCATGGCGATCGAGGGCGCGATCGGCGTCGCCCTGGTCGACTACGGCAGCGGCATGGCCCTCGGCAGCCTCGGCGACGGGGGCGAGCTGGACCTCAACGTCGCCGCAGCCGGGAACACCGACGTGGTCCGCGCCAAGATGCGGGCGATGGAGATGCTCAACCTGCACGACAACGAGATCGAGGACATCCTGATCAGCCTGACCAACCAGTACCACATGGTCCGGCCGATCACGACGCCCAGCGGCCGCGGCCTCTTCCTCTTCCTGGCGCTCAACCGCAGCCGCTCCAACCTCGCGATGGCCCGCCACCGCCTCAAGCAGATCGAAGGCTCGCTGGAGATCTGACCCCGGACCGACACCAGGAAGGGGGGCCTCGTGACGATGGGGGTACCTCCCGGCCGAAGGCTGGGGGAGCTCTACCAGGTCAAGGCCGAGTTGTTCCGGATGCTCGGCCATCCCGTCCGGATCCGGGTGCTGGAACTGCTCCAGGCCGGGCCGACGCCGGTCCGCGGGCTGCTGGCCGAGCTGGAGGTCGAGCCCTCCAGCCTGTCCCAGCAGCTCGCGGTACTGCGCCGGTCCGGCATCGTCACCGCCACCCGGGAGGGCGGCACGGTGGTCTACGCGCTGGCGGGCGGCGACGTGGCCGACCTGCTGCGGGCGGCCCGGCGGATCCTCACCGGGCTGCTCGCCGACCGGAACCTGCTGCTCGCGGAGCTGCGGGCGCACGTCGAGTGACTCGCGCCGGCAGCGCTCCTCACCTCGACGGGCTGAACCTGCCCCAGCAGGCGGATCACTTGAGCAGCTCCGCCAGCCCGTCCGCCAGCCGCTCGTACTCCCCCGGCCGGTTGTACAGCTGGGCGCTGACCCGCAGCACCCCGCCGCCGGACCACGGGCGGACGGCGATCCGGGTGCGGAGCCGTCGCCACACCTCGGCCATCAGCGCCTTCGCCTCCGCCTCGGCCTCGCACCGGCCGGCCGGCAGCCGGACGGCGCGCATCCACACCCCGGGCGTGGCGGGCAGCGGCGGCAGGCCCGCCCGCTCGGCCAGTACCCGCTGGCCGTACGCGGCGAGCGCGGCGTTGTGCCCGGCCACCGCCGCCGGGCCGAGTTCGCGCAGCAGCTCGAAGCCGGCCGGGGCGGCCAGCCAGGGCGTGTAGTCGCAGGTGCCGCGCCACTCGACGTTGCCGGGGAAGCCCTTGTCGTGCTCCCAGGACAGTGCCAGCGGGCGTACCCGGCCGGTCCACTCGGGGCGGACGGTGAGCACGCCGGTGGCGCGCGGGGCGAAGGCCCACTTGTGCAGGTTGCCGAACCAGAAGTCGGCGTTCGGGTCGGCCGGGGCGGGCAGCATGCCGGGGGCGTGGGCGCCGTCCACCACGGTGGTCACGCCGCGTTCGCGCAGTTCGGCGAGCAGGGCCGGGCCGGCCACCAGCCGGGCGGTGGGCGAGGTGAGCTGGTCGAGGACGGCGACGGTGGTGCGCCCGTCCACGGCGGCGAGCACCGCCTCCCGGACGGCGTGCTCGTCCGGGGCGTCCAGCGGCAGTTCGGCGACCACCAGCTCGGCTCCGGTCTCGGCGGCCTTGCGGGCGACGGCCTGGGTGACCGCGCCGTAGCCGTGGTCGGTGACCAGGATCCGGTCGCCGGGGGCGAAGGGGATGCTGTCCAGGGCTATCGCGGTGGCCTCGGTGACGTTGGAGACCAGGGCGAGCCGGTCCGGGTCGGTGCCGAGGTCGGCGGCGATCCGGGCCCGGGCGGCGGCGATCCGGGCCGGGAGGTCGGCGAAGAAGCCGTCCGGGTCCAGCTCGTGTTCGGTCCGCAGCCGTTGCTGCGCCCGCTGTACG
This sequence comes from Streptomyces novaecaesareae, assembly GCF_000716875.1. Classification (GTDB taxonomy): domain Bacteria; phylum Actinomycetota; class Actinomycetes; order Streptomycetales; family Streptomycetaceae; genus Kitasatospora; species Kitasatospora novaecaesareae. The sequence continues at coordinate 32,767 of NZ_JNWQ01000012.1, forward strand.
GGCACGGGCACGGCGCCGAACGAGCCGTGGTTCAGGTGCGCGGCCTCCGGCGACACGCTGAACAGCCCGTCGGCGGCGGGCAGCGGGGCCGGGGGCTCGGCGGTCCACAGGTCCTCGATCACGTTGTCCTCCCGCACGATGTCCTCCCGCACTGTGTCCTCCCACGCTGCGTCTTCTCCACGACGCGGCAACATGGTGTGTGACATTTCACATGGCAGACTACTGGTCGGGGCACGCACCGCGCGACCACGATCGGGCCGTGACCATCACCGACGCCTACCTTGCCCTCAGCGCCCGCACCGGCCGGTTCACCTTCGGCGCGCCGCGCGCGTACACCCTCGCCGAGGACGGTACCCGGCTGCTGCTGCTCCGCTCCACCGGTTCCGAGGACCCGGTCGACCGCCTCCACCTGGTCGACACCGCCACCGGCGAGGAGCGCCTGGTCGCCGACCCGGCCGCGCTGCTGCCCGGCCGCAGCGGCCGCCGCGACGACCTGCCCGCCGTCGAGCGCCGGCTGCGCGAACGCACCCGGCTGGTCGCCGCCGGGATCGGCACGTACGCCGCCACCGCCGACCTCGCGGTCGCCGTCTTCACCCTCGACGGCCGGCTGTTCCGCACCGACACCGCCGCCGGCACCAGCGACGAACTCCCCGTCGCCGGGCCCGCGTTCGACCCCCGCCCGGACGCCACCGGACAGCGCGTCGCCTACGTCGCCGGGGACGCCCTGTACGTCACCCCCGGCCTCGCCCCGCTCTCCCCCGCCGACGGCGCCCGCTGGGGCGTCGCCGAGTTCGCCGCCGCCGAGGAACTCGGCCGCGCCCGGGGCCACTGGTGGCGCCCGGACGGCGGCGCGCTGCTCGCCGCCCGGGTCGACGAATCCGCCCTCCCCCGACGCCACTTCGCCGACCCGGCCCACCCCGGCGAGGCACCCGAGGACTTCGCCTACCCGCAGGCCGGCGGCCCCAACGCGGACGTCCAGCTCTGGGTGCTCGGCCTCGACGGCGGCCGGGTCCGGCTGCACTGGGACGCCGACGCCTTCCCGTACCTCTGCGCCGCCTCCTGGGCCTGCGACCAGGAGGTGCTGCTCACCGTCGCCGACCGCCTGCAGCAGAACGTGCTGCTGCTCGCCGCCGACCCGGCCACCGGCCGCACCCGCGAACTGTCCCGCACCACCGACGAGTTCTGGGTGGACGACCTGCCCGGCACTCCCGCCAGGCTGCCCGGCGGCCGGCTGCTCACCGTCCACGACACCCCGCAGGCCCGCGGCCTCGCGCTCGACGGCAAGCCGCTGGACACCACCGGCCTGCAGATCCGCCGGGTGGTCGGACGGCTGCACGGACGGCTGCTCTGCGAGACCGGCCAGGGCGATCCGGCCGACCAGCACGTCCACCTGATCGACCCGGACGGCGGCGCCCCCGAACCCCTCACCACCGGCCCGGGCGTGCACTCCGCCCTCGCCGCCGGCGACACCCTGCTGCTCACCTCGGCCGGCCCCCGGGGCATCCGCCGCACCGTCCGCCGCACCGCCGACCGCGACGGCCGCGAACTGCCGCTCACCGACCTGTCCGCCGCGCTGCCGTACCCCGTCCGCCCGCAGCTGGCCCGGGTCACCGACCGCGCACTGCCGAGCGCCGTGGTGTACCCGCGCGAGCACACCCCCGGCTGGCGGCTGCCCGTCCTGCTGGACGTCTACGGCGGGCCCGGCTACCAGGCCGTGGCCACCGAGCCGCGCCGCTGGCAGCTCCGCCAGTGGTGGGCCGACCAGGGCTTCGCCGTCGTCACCACCGACAACCGCGGCACCCCGTTCGTCTCCCCCGACTTCACCCGGGCGATCTTCCGCCGCTTCTCGCAGGCCGCCCTGGACGACCAGGTCGACGCCTTGCACGCGCTCGCCGCGCGCCACCCGGACCTCGACCTCGGCCGGGTCGGCGTGCGCGGGTGGTCGTACGGCGGCTACTTCGCCGCACTCGCCGTGCTGCGCCGCCCGGACGTCTTCCACGCCGCCTGCGCGGGCGCCCCGCCCACCGACTTCCGGCTGTACGACACCGCGTACACCGAGCGCTACCTCGGCCTGCCGCAGGACAACCCCGAGGGCTACGCCGGCGACTGCCTGCTCACCGACGCGCCCGGGCTGACCAGGCCGCTGCTGCTGATCCACGGGCTGGCCGACGACAACGTCCACCCCGCGCACACCCTGCTGCTCTCCCAGGCGCTCACCGCAGCCGGCCGGCCGCACGCCGTACTGCCGCTGCCGGGCGTCACCCACATGACCCCGGACGGCCTGAACGAGCAGCTCGCCCAGGCCGAACTCGCCTTTCTCCGGGACGCCTTGGGGTAATCCATCCCATTGCGCCGCCCGAGCCGGACTGCGACACTCCGCGTGGTCACCGCCCGGCCCGGGCGGCGCGACGGAACGGGGAGAGCACGCGGATGAGGATCGACAGACCCGGCCCGGTCGGGCAGCGGCAGTGGACCCCACTGACCGCCGGCAACGCCGGCCTCGCGTTCGGACTGGAGCTCGCCATGCTGGCGGCGCTCTGCTACTGGGGCTTCAGGACCGGCTCCAACCTCGGCACCCGGCTGCTGCTGGGGCTCGGCGCACCGGCCCTGGCGGCAGCCGTCTGGGGCCTGTTCCTGGCCGCGGGCGGGCCGAAGTACCGGCTGCCGCTCGCCGCGGAGATCCTCCTCAAGCTGCTGGTGCTCGGCACCGCCGCGCTCGCCCTGTACGCCACCGGGCGGACCACGCTCGCCGCGGTGTACGGCGGGCTGGTGGTGGTCAGCGTGGCGCTGGAGTACACCACCCGCTGACGGCAGCTCCGCTGACGATCCGGCAGCGGCAACGGCAGCGGCCGGAAGGGGCGTCGCACCTCCGCGTGCGGCGCCCCTTCCGCTTGCTCCGGACCTCTTCCACGTGACCCGTGACATGTGAAATATTACCTGCGCTTCACCGACCCAACCCAGACCCAACCCGGACCCAACCCCAGGCCGATATCCCAGGCCCATGCCCGAAGCACCCCCATCCCCCGGAAAGGACCGGTCAGTTGCGCAGACTGTCCGCGGCCCTCGCAGCCGCGCTCACCACGAGCGCGATAGCGGCCACCCTGCTGGGCACGCCCGCCCAGGCCGCGCCCCCAGCCCCCGTCACCGCCGCCGCCACGGCGGCGGACCCGGCCGAGCAGGGCGCCGAGGCCCCGCCCGCACCGCTCGTCCCGCAGGAGCGGGAGCGCCAGGCGCTCCGCAGCAAGGCCCTGGAGCAGCTCAACAAGGGCACCGTCGCCAGGACCGCCGACAAACGGGCCCCCGCGAAGGTGAGGATCGGCAACGACTACGTCCAACTGGCGCACCAGCGCACGGACAAGGTCTTCGTGATCCTCGCCCAGTTCGGCGACGAGGTCGACAACTCCACCCAGTGGAACGGCCAGCCCCGCTACGGCGGCACGCCCGGCCCGCGCCACAACCAGATCCCCCAGCCGGGCAGGGACGACAACCACACGCTGTGGTCGGCGGACTTCGACCGCTCGTACTACCAGAAGATGTTCTTCGACGACACGCCCGGCGCGGTGTCGATGCGCAACTACTACCGCACCCAGTCCTCCGGCCGGTACGACGTCGAGGGCACCGTCAGCGACTGGGTCACCGTCCCGTACAACGAGGCCCGCTACGGCAGCAACAAGGGCCCGCAGGGCTCCGGCGCCTGGACGCAGGCCCAGGAGTTCGTCCGGGACGCCGTCAAGGCCTGGTACGACGGCGAAGTCGCCAAGGGCCGCTCCGTCGCCGACATCAAGGCGCAGCTCGCCCAGTACGACGTCTACGACCGCTACGACCACGACAAGAACGGCGAGTTCAACCAGCCCGACGGCTACCTGGACAACGTCATCGTGGTGCACGCCGGCGTGGACGAGACCTGGGGCGGCGGAGCCCAGGGCGCCGACGCCCTGTGGGCGCACCGCAGTTGGGCCTTCCCGGACGCGACCGGGCAGACCGGCCCGGACGGCGACAAGATCGGCGGCGCACCGGTCGGCGACACCGGCCTCTACGTCTACGACTACGTCCAGGGCGGCGAGAACAGCGGCGTCGGCCTGTTCGCCCACGAGTACGGCCACAACCTCGGCCTGCCCGACCTGTACAGCACCACCGGCGGGGACAACAGCGTCAACTTCTGGTCGCTGATGTCCTCCGGCTCGTACCTGGGCAAGGGCCCCAACACCACCGGCGGCTACCCGGGCGACCTCGACGCCTGGAGCAAGCTGCAGTTCGGCTGGCTCAACTACGACGAGGCGCAGGCCGCGACCCGCTCCAGCCACGCCCTCGGGGTGAGCAGCTACAACACCGACCAGGCGCAGGCGGTCCTCGTGCACCTGCCGGACGGCACCACCAGCACCGACCTCGCCGACCCGTACGAGGGCGGCGCCCAGTGGTGGAGCGACACCGGCGACAACCTCGACAACTCCCTCGCCCGGGACCTCGACCTGCGCACCGCCGCCGGGCCCGCCGCGCTGGACGCCGCGGTCTGGTACGACACCGAGCAGGACTACGACTTCCTGACCGTCGAGGCCTCCACCGACCAGGGCCAGCACTGGACCGCCCTGGGCGGCACCGTCGACGGCGCCCCGATCGGCAACACCAGCGCCAACACCCCCGGGCTGAGCGGCAGTTCCGGCGCCTACCGGAAGCTGCACATCCCGCTGGACGGCTACCTCGGCCAACAGGTCCGGCTGCGCTTCCACGCCACCTCGGACGGCAACACCCACGGCCGGGGCGTGCTGGTGGACGCCGTGAAGGCGACCGCCGGCGGCACCGAGATCTTCTCCGACGGCGCCGAGCACGGCGCGAACGGCTGGACGGCCACCGGCTTCACCGTCATCACCGGCCGCACCGCCGTCAAGCAGCACCCGCGCGCGTACATCGCCGAGAACCGCCGCTACACCGGCTACGGGGCGTTCCTGAAGACCGGCCCGTACAACTTCGGCTACGGCGGCGTCGCGGGCAAGGCCAACGTGGTCGACAACTACCCGTACCAGGAGGGCGTCCTGCTCTGGCTGTGGGACACCTCGTACGGCGACAACAACACCAAGGACCACCCCGGCGGCGGGCTGATCCTGCCGATCGACGCCCACCCGACGCCGATCCGCTTCACCGACGGCACGCTGGTCAACGGGCGGGCGCAGACCTTCGACGCGCCGTTCTCGCTGAAGCCGACCACGCCGTTCACCCTGCACAAGGGCGGGGTCGCGGTGCGGATCCCGGCCGAGCCGGCCGTCCCGGTCTTCAACGACCACAGCGGGGTGTACGCCGACCCGGCCACCCCGCAGCTGACGGTGAAGGTGCCGGACACCAACACGAGGATCGAGGTCGTCCGGGAGTCCCAGGGCGGACGGATCACCACCGTCCGGGTGGGCCCGGCCTCCTGAGCGGGACAACGCCGAAAAGGCCCCGGGTCCCCCCGGTGACAAGGGGACCCGGGGCCTGTCTCTGCAGGTCATGCGGGCCATGCGGGCCATGCGGGCCATGCGGGTAACGTGCCTGCTCAGCAGCGGTCGTGCCGGGGGGCGGTGGATCCCGGTCGGACGCGGCCCTCGTAAGGTTCCCCGCCGCGCCCGACCGGGGGTTTCGGTGCCCGGCTCACATCACCGGGAGGTCCCGGCTCAGCCCTCCGGGAAGTGGCCCCTCCGGGAAGTGGCAGGCCGCCTGCCGGCTGCCCGGCCCGGCGATCCGCAGCAGCGGCCGCTCCGTACGGCACAGGTCCTGCGCCTTCGGGCAGCGCGGGTGGAAGCTGCACCCGGGCGGCGGGTCGGCCGGGCTCGGCGGGTCGCCGAGCAGCACGATCCGCTCGCGCGTCCGCTCGGCCTGCGGGTCCGGCAGCGGCACCGCGGACAGCAGCGCCCTGGTGTACGGGTGCGCGGGGCTGCCGTACACCTCGGCCTTGTCGCCGATCTCCACGATCCGGCCCAGGTACATCACCGCGACCCGGTCGCAGACCCGTTTGACCACCGAGAGGTCGTGCGCGATGAACACGTACGCCAGCCCGAGCTCCCGCTGGAGCCGCTCCATCAGGTTGACCACCTGGGCCTGGATGGACACGTCCAGCGCGGAGACCGGCTCGTCGGCGATCACCAGCCGCGGCGAGGTGGCCAGTGAGCGGGCGATCCCGATGCGCTGCGCCTGGCCGCCGGAGAACTCGTGCGGGTAGCGGTCCAGGTGCTCGGGGATCAGCCCGACCAGTTCCATCAGCTCGGCGGCCCGCTTGCGCGCCGCCGCCGCGCTCTCGCCCTGGACCAGCAGCGGCTCGGAGATGATCCGGGACACCGTCTGCCGGGGGTTGAGCGAGGAGTACGGGTCCTGGAAGACCATCTGCAGGTCCCGCCGGTGCGGGCGCAGCCGGGCCTGGGAGAGCCCGCCGATCTCGGTGCCGTCGAAGGTGACGGTGCCCGAGGTCGGGTCGAGCAGCCGGACGATCATCCGGCCGGTGGTGGACTTGCCGCAGCCGGACTCGCCGACCAGGCCGAGGGTCTCCCCCGCGCCGACGTCGAAGCTGACCCCGTCCACCGCCCGGATCGGCGCCCCGGGCCGCCCGGTGCGGCTGCGCCGACCGGCGAAGGTCTTCACCAAGTCCCGTACGGACAACAAGGGTTCGGTCATCAGAGCACCCCTTCCGGCACCAGCGGCAGGTGGCAGGCGGCCTGGTGGCCGGGGGCGAGCGGGCCGAGCACGGGGCGCTCGGCCAGGCAGCGGGCGTGTTCCTCGGCGGACGCGGCGGTGGTGCGGGCGCAGCGCGGGGCGAAGGAGCAGCCGGGGGCGGGGGCGATCAGCGACGGCGGGCTGCCGGGGATGGCCCGCAGCGGGGCGTCGTCGGTGTCGTCCAGCCGCGGCAGCGAGTCCAGCAGGCCGCGGGTGTACGGGTGCGCGGGTTGCGCGAACAGCCGGTCCACCGGAGCCTGTTCGGCTGCCCGGCCGCCGTACATGACCAGCACCTCGTGGGCGACCCGGGCGACCACGCCGAGGTCGTGGGTGATCATCACGACGCCGAGGCCGCGCTCCTGCTGGATCCGGGCGATCAGGTCGAGGATCTGCGCCTGGACGGTGACGTCGAGGGCCGTGGTGGGCTCGTCGGCGATCAGCAGGTCGGGTTCGCAGGCGAGCGCCATGGCGATCATGACGCGCTGCCGCATGCCGCCGGAGAACTGGTGCGGGTACTCGTCGACCCGGCGGGCCGGCTCCGGGATGCCGACCTCGGCCAGCATCTCCACCGCGCGGGCCCGGCCCGCCTTGCGGTTGGCCTTGAAGTGCACCCGGTAGTGCTCGGCGATCTGTTCGCCGACGGTGTAGAAGGGGTGCAGGCTGGACAGCGGGTCCTGGAAGATCATCGCGGCCCGGCGGCCCCGGACGGTGCCGAGTTCCTTCTCCCCGAGCCCGTTCAACTCCTGCCCGTGCAGCCGGATCGAGCCGGTGACGGCGGCGCCGCGGTGCAGCCCCATGACGGCGAGCGAGGTGACGGACTTGCCGCTGCCCGACTCACCGACCAGGCCGAGGGTGCGCCCGGCCTCGACGCTGAACGAGATGCCGTCCACCGCGCGGACGGTGCCCCGGGGCGTGTCGAAGGCGACCTTGAGGTCCTCGACCTCCAGAAGGGGAGCCATCAGTACCTCACTCTCGGGTCGACGTAGGCGTAGAGCAGGTCGACCAGCAGGTTCGCGGCGACGATGAAGGCGGCCGCGAGCAGGGTGACGCCGAGGATGACGGGCTGGTCGGAGCGGACCAGCGCGTCGTAGAAGAGCCGTCCGACCCCGGGCAGTCCGAAGATCGACTCCGTGATGACGGCGCCGGCCAGCAGTCCGCCGAGGTCCATCCCGAAGATGGTCAGGATCGGCGTCATCCCGGAACGCAGCCCGTGCTTGACGGTGACCGTCCGCGGCGGCAGGCCCTTGGCGCGGGCGGTGCGGATGTACGGTTCGGCCATCGCCTCGATCATCGAGTTGCGGCTCTGCCGGGCGTACATGGCCGCGTACAGCAGGGCCAGGGCGATCCACGGCAGCAGCAGGTTGGAGGCCCAGGTGAAGGGGTTCTCGGTGAACGCGTGGTACGCCGGGTAGGGCAGCAGCCCGGCCGTCCTGACGACGCCCCAGATCAGCATGATCGAGGTGAAGTAGACCGGCAGCGAGGCGGCGCCCACCGAGAGCACCATCAGCGTCCGGTCGGTCGCCCCGCCCTTGCGCAGCGCCGAGGTGACGCCCGCGCCGAGGCCGAGGACCAGCCAGAGCACGGAGGCGCCGACGGCCAGCGAGACGGAGACGGGCAGCCGGTCGGTGAGCAGGTTCCAGACCGGCAGCGAGTACTCGTAGGAGTACCCGAGGCAGGGGAAGCCGCAGTGGGTGGCACTCGGTCCGCTGCCGTAGTCGCGTCCGGCGAAGATGCCGGTGAGGTAGGTGGCGAACTGCTCCCAGACCGGCTTGTCCAGGCCCATCGCCACCTTGACCTCGGCGACCCGCTCGGGGCTGCAGGTCTTGCCGCAGGCGGCCACGGCGGGGTCGGAGGGCAGCAGGTAGAAGATGGTGAAGGTGATCGCGCAGACGGCCAGCAGGATGCCGGCCGCGGCGAGCAGCCGGCGTCCGAGGTAGAGGATCACGACCGGCCTCCCCGGGGGTCGAGGATGTCGCGCAGCGCGTCGCCGAGCAGGGTGAAGGCGAGCACGGCGAGGAACAGGAAGGCCGTCGGGATCAGGAAGTACGTCGGGTCGGTCTCGTAGAAGCTGATGCTCTCGGCGATCATCTGGCCCCAGGACGGGGTCGGCGGGCGGACGCCGACGCCGAGGTAGCTGAGCGCGGCCTCGGTGGCGATCATGCCGGGGACGAGCAGCGTGGTGTAGGCGATGATCGGGCCGGAGACGTTCGGCAGGATCTCCCTGCTGAGGATCCGCCAGGAGCGGGCGCCGCCGACCTTGGCGGCCTCGACGTACTCGCGGTGCTTGAGCGAGAGGGTCTGGCCGCGCACCACCCGGGCGATGCCGGGCCAGCCGAACAGGCCGATCACCAGGGTCATCAGCACGACCCGGTTGACGTCCTTGGCCACCGACATCATCGAGATCATGAAGATCAGGGACGGGAAGGACATGGTGAGGTCCATCAGCCGGGAGAGCACGGCGTCGGTGCGGCCGCCGAAGTAGCCGGCCGCGATGCCGGTCAGGGTGCCGGTGACCACGACCACCGCGGTGGCGGTGAAGGCGATCAGCAGGGAGACCTGGCCGCCGTGCAGGACCCGGGCGAACAGGTCGCGCCCGGTGGCGGGTTCGACGCCCAGCCAGTGCCGGGTGCCGACCCCGCCGAAGTCGCCGATCGGCAGGCCGCCGAGGTACGGATCGATCGCGCGCTTGTCGAACTCCTCGGGGGACCAGCCGCCGAGGTCGCTGAGCGGGCCGGCCAGCGCGGCGAGCAGGACCAGCAGCGCGACGGTGACCAGGCCGAACCGGGCCGCGCCCTTGGCCCAGAGCTGGTCCCAGACCAGCCGCCAGGGCCCCCTGCCTGTGCGGGCGGGGGCCGCCCCGACCGGTGTTGTGGTGGTACTCATCGGGCGCTCCCTCAGCCCTGGCTCTTGGCGGGGTCCTTGAGGCCGATCGTGGCGAAGTCCCACTGACCGGTCCACACCGGGTGGCCGAAGGCGCCGGCGATGTTCGTCCCGGCCAGCAGCGGACGGCGCTGCCAGATCATCGGTACGGTCGGGGCCTTCTTCAGCAGGTCCTCGTTGAGCTGCAGCCACGCCTTGTTGGCCTCGGCGACGTCGGTCATCGCGTTGATCTGGTCGATCCGGTCCGAGGTGGCCTGGTCGCGGAACTGCTCGACGTTGCCCTGGTTGCCCTTCTCCTTGATGGTGCGGCCGTCGAAGACCATGGGCAGGAAGGTGGCGCCCGAGGGGTAGTCCGGGCACCAGCCGAGGATGGCCAGGTCGGGCGCGTTCTTGGTGTCGCCGATGGTGTCGTAGTAGACGGACGGGTCGGCGGTGGTGATGGTGACCTGGATGCCGACCTTGGCCAGCGACTGCTGGAGCGCCTCGGCCCGGGTCTTGTCACCGGCGGAGACGGTCAGCGAGACCTTCAGGTCGGTCTTGCCGGCGTCCTTGAGCAGCTGCTTGGCCTTCTCGACGTCGCCGGTGGCGGGGACCTTCAGGGTGTCCACCCGGGTGCCGCCGGTCAGCGCGGGCGGCAGGTAGGAGGTGGCCGGGTCGGCCATCGCCGGGCCGCCGTTCGCGGTCACCTGCGCGTCGCGGTCCACCGCGTACAGCAGCGCCTCGCGGACCTTCGGGTCGTCGAACGGCGCCTTGGAGGTGTTGGGGTAGAGCATGTCGGTGCAGCCCTGCTGCTCGGCGATCAGCCGGTTCTTGACGTCCGGCTTGGGCAGCACCTTGGCGATCGACTCCGGGCGCAGGTTCATCCACTCGACGGCGGAGGCGTCCGCGCCCTCGCTCGCGATGATCCGGTCGTCGACCTGGCCGCCCTTGAGGCCCTGGGTGACCACGATCCGGTCCGGGTAGGCCTTGCGGACCGGGTCGGTGGACTGGTCCCAGGCGGCGTTTCGCACGAGCACCAGCTGCTTGCCGCGGTCGTAGGTCTCGATCTTGTACGGGCCGGAGGAGAACGGCCGCAGGTCGTACTGGGTGCCCTTGTCCTGGGACTGGGGCACGGGCGCGAAGGTCGGCAGGGTCGCGGTGTACGAGAACTCGGCGACGGGGCGCTTGAGGTGGAAGACGATCGTCCTGTCGTCCGGGGTCTCGATGCTGGAGAGGTGCTCGCCGGTCAGCGGGCCCTTGTAGTTCTCACCGCCCGTCAGGTACTGCTGGGCGTAGTCGGGGCCGCCGGTGAGGTCCGGGGCGAAGGAGCGCTCGACGTTGTACTTGATGTCGGCGGCCTTGATGGGCGTGCCGTCCTCGTACTTGACGCCGTCCTTGAGGGTGAAGGTCCAGGTCTTCCCGCCGTCCGAGGACCTGCCGAGGTCGGTGGCGAGGTCGGGGACGATCTCGCTGCCCGCGGCGCCCGGCTCGGCCTTGAAGGTGACCAGGGTGCGGTAGAGCAGCCGGATGCCGAAGTCCATGTTCGGCATGGTCCAGTTGCGGGCCGGGTCGAGGTGGGCGAAGTCCTGGTTCGACAGCACGGTCAGGGTGCCGCCCTTGACCGGGGTGCCGCCGACGATCGTGCCGGACTCGGCGCCGGGGGCCTTGGTGCTGCCGGCCGCGGGGCTCGTGCCGCCGCTGTCGCTCTTGTCGTTCTTGCAGGCCCCGAGGCCGAGGGTGAGGGTCGCCGCGAGGGCCGCCGCGAGGGCGGCGTGGGTGCGCCTGGTCATGTTGCAACTCCGCTGTGGGGGGCCTGATCCGGCCGCTCCGCTGTGTGACCCGTAACATAGTAATGTGAAATTGCACTGCACAAGAGGTGACACCACCCGTTACCGAGCTGTGTCCGTGCCCACCCCCCGTACCGCACATCTCCCCAGCCCCGCCAAGGAGTTCACCGGTGACCACACCCCCGACCGGCCTCAACACCGGGAGCCACGACCTCCCGGTCACCCCCGCCCTCGCCGCCTTCATGGGCACCCGCTGGGCCGCCACCCCCCTCCCCGCCGACCTCCGCGTCCCCGGCCACGACCGCTTCCCCGGCCGCCGCGCCCGCCTCTGCGCCGCCTTCCCCGGCGAGCGGCTGATCGTCCCGGCCGGCCGCCTCAAGGTCCGCAGCAACGACCTGGACCACCGCTTCCGCCCGCACAGCGCGTACGTCTGGCTCACCGGACTCACCGGCGAGGACCAGGCCGACCACGTCCTCGTCCTCGAACCGGCAGGCCCCGAAGGCCACGAACCCGTCCTCTACCTGCGCCCCCGATCCCCGCGCGACGGCGGCGAGTTCTACCGCGACCGCCGCTACGGCGAGTTCTGGGTCGGCTCCCGCCCCGACCTCGCCGAAGCCGCCCGGCTCACCGGAGTACGCACCGAACACCTCGACGACCTGGCCGAGTTGCTCGCCGGCCCACAGCCGCCCACCCGCGTCCTGGCCGGCACCGACGCACAGGTGGACGAGGCCACCGGGCGGCGCACCGCCTCCCGCGAGGACGGCGAACTCGCCGCCGTCCTCTCCGAGTTGCGCCTGGTCAAGGACACCTGGGAGGTCGAACAGCTGCAACTCGCCGTCGACCACACCGTCACCGGCTTCGAGGACGTCGTCCGCGCCCTGCCCACCGCACTGCGCCACCACCGCGGCGAACGCTGGATCGAAGGCGTCTTCGACCTGCGCGCCCGCGCCGAGGGCAACGGCACCGCCTACACCACCATCGCCGCCTCCGGCGCCCACGCCTGCGTCCTGCACTGGATCCGCAACGACGGCGCCCTCGACCCGAACTCCCTGCTCCTGCTGGACGCCGGCGTCGAAACCGACACCCTCTACGCCGCCGACATCACCCGCACCCTCCCGCTCGGCGGCACCTTCACCCCCGTCCAGCGCCAGGCCTACGACCTCGTCCTCGCCGCCCAGAGCGCCGGCATCGCCGCCCTGCGCCCCGGCGCCCGCTTCCGCGACTTCCACCGCGCCGCCATGCGGGTCATCGCCGAAGGCCTCGCCGACTGGGGCGTCCTGCGCATCCCCGCCGAACAGGCCCTCGCCGAGGACAACGGCCTCTACCGCCGCTACACCCTCTGCGGCAGCGGCCACATGCTCGGCCTCGACTACCACGACTGCGCCAAGTCCCGCGCCGACCGCTACCTCGACGGCACCCTGGAGGAGGGCATGGTCCTCACCGTCGAACCCGGCCTCTACCTCCAGCCCGACGACGAAACCCTCCCCGCCGAACTCCGCGGCCTCGGCATCCGCATCGAGGACGACCTCGTCATCACCCCCGACGGCGCCCACCTGATGTCCGCCGCCCTCCCCCGCACCGCCCAGGACGTCGAATCCTGGATGGCCACCCTCCTCAGCTGAGGAGGGGCCCCGGAGCGGACGGTCACGCCACCTTGATCGTCCGCTCCCCGCGCCGAACCGTCACCTCGACCTCGCCGCCGATCGCCGCCGAATACGCCCGTAGGTTGTCCAGGCTGTCCACCTGCCCGTGCTCGATCTGCGACACCCGCGCCTGACTCACGCCCATCAGCGCCGCCACCTCCTTCTGGGTGAGGTTGGCCGCTTTCCGCATCTCGGCCAGCTCGTAGCCGCGAATCCGGGCCAGGTTCTCCTTCCGGATCCGAGCCCGGTCGGCCTCCGCCTCCGGCGAGGCCAACCAGGGGTTGATCCGCTGCGCCTCGGCCCACACCTCAGTCCAACTACGACCCTTCATGCTCAGGCTCCCTCGTCCTTCTCATCGACGTACTGCTCATAGCGAGCTTCCGCCAGCGGGATGTTGATGTCGTACCACCGGGACCACTCCCCGTTCTTGTCGCCGGCGACCAGGATGATGGCCTCCCGCTCGACATCGAAAACGAAGAGCATTCGAACCTCGGAGCGCCCCGCCGAGCCGGGCCGAAGTTCCTTCAGGTTGTGCAACTTGCTTCCATGAATCCGGTCCACCATGGGGCGCCCGAGCAGTAGCCCCCTTCTGGCGAGCAACTCGATCGCGTCGGCGATCTGGTCGGCCGTGTCCGGGTCCTTGACCGCGATGTCCAGGAACCAGTCATTCACCGGACCAATGAGTGTGATCTCCCACATTGGGCCAAATAAGTTGTCCCTTATACGGTACCGCGCGCTTTCCCGCCCAATCCACCCCTGCGAGCGACAACACGCCCCATCCGACGCGCGCCGGGCGCACTACCCCCGCGCGGAGCGCCAGAGGTCGGTGACGAGTTGCTCCGCCGGGCCGGAGCGGGCCAGGTGGTGGGCCGTGCCCGCCCAGAGGTGCATGGCCGTGGTGTCCCCGCGGCGGGTGGCGGCGGCCCGCAGGGGGGCGGTGAGGTGGTGGACCTCGGGATAGGCGGGCGGGGCGTACGGGCCGTGGCGGTCGATGAAGGCGTTGCGCAGGCCGCGGGCGGGGCGGCCGGTGAAGGCGCGGGTGACGGTGGTCTCCGGGAGTTCGGTGAGCGCCGCCCGGTGGGCGGCCGAGGCACCGGACTCGTCCGCGCGCAGCAGCGCCGTCCCCAGCTGCACCGCGACCGCCCCGGCCCGCAGCGCCGCCGCGATCGCCGCGCCGTCACCGAGGCCGCCGGCGGCGATCAGCGGCAGCGCCGTCACCGCCCGTACGGCGGGCAGCAGTTCGAGCAGCGGCAGCTCCCCCGGCAGGTCCGCGGTCCGGTGGGTGGCCCGGTGCCCGCCCGCCTCGGGGCCCTGCACGCACAGCGCGTCCATCCCGGCCGCCTCCGCCGCCCGCGCCTCCTCGGTTGTGGTGACGGTGCCGACCTGCAGCGTCCCGACCGCCCGGAGCGCGGCCGCCTCCTCCGCCGTCGGCAGCCCGAAGGTGTACGAGACCACCGGCACCGGGTCGGCGAGCAGCGCGGCGAGCTTGGCCTCCCAGTCGTCCCGGTCCGGCCCGATCTCCGCCGGCAGCTCCACCCCCCACTGTTCGGCCTCGGGCCGCAGCCGCTCGCGGTAGGCGGCGACCGCCGCCCGGTCCCCGGGCGGGGCGGGGACGAAGAGGTTCACCCCGTACGGCCGGTCGGTCGACTTCCGTAGCAGCGCGATCTGTTCGGCCATCGCCGGGGCGCTCTTGTACCCCGCCGCGAGGAACCCCAGCCCGCCGGCCCGGTTCACCGCGGCCGCCAGTTCCGGCGTGGAGCCGCCGCCCGCCATGGGCGCGGCGATCACCGGTACGGCCAGCGATTCGAGGTGGGTACGGACGGCCATCGAGGGCTCCTCACGCTGCTGCGGGTACGGACGGACGCCCTCAGCCTACGCTCGGCGGATCAGCCCCCGCCCCCGTGCCTCCCGCACCGCCGCCGTGCGCGAGTCGACCCCCAACTTGGTGTAGATGTGCACCAGATGGGACTTCACGGTGGCTTGGCTCAGGTGCAGCCGCTGGCTGATCTGCTGGTTGGTCAGCCCGTCCGCGACCAGCCCCAGCACCTCGGTCTCCCGCGCGCTGAGCGCCGCCGCGGGCGTCCGCATCCGCTCCAGCAGCCGGTCCGCGACGCTGGGCGCCAGCGCCGAGCGCCCGGCCGCGGCGGCCCGGACGGCCTGTGCCAGTTCCTCCGGCGGCGCGTCCTTCAGCAGGTACCCGGTCGCGCCCGCCTCCAGCGCGGGCAGGGTGTCCGCGTCGGTGTCGTACGTGGTGACGACCAGTACCCGCGGCGCGCCCGCCCGGGCGGTGATCGCGGCGGTGGCCTGTGCCCCGTTCATCGCCGAGCCGGGCCCGAACTGGAGGTCCATCAGCACCACGTCGACGCCCGGCCCGGCCGCGAGTTCGACGGCCTGCTCGGCGGTCGCCGCCTCCGCGACGATCGTGAAGTCGGGCTCGCTCTCCAGTACGGCGCGCAGCCCGGCCCGCACCACCGGGTGGTCGTCGGCGATCAGCAGCCGGATCACGGCGCCACCTCCGGGCCCGGCCCGACCGGCCCGACCGTTCCGACCGGCAGCTGTACCGCGACCGCCGTCCCCTCCCCCGGCGCCGACTCCACCGTGAAGGTGCCGCCGAGCGACCGGGCCCGGGCCCGCATCGAGGGCAGCCCGAACCCGCCGTCCCCGCCGGTGCGGCCCGCGACCGCCGCCGGGTCGAACCCGGCCCCGTCGTCGAACACGTCCAGCGCCACCTCACCCTCCATGTAGCTGAGTGTCACCTCGGCCCGCGCGGCCTGCGCGTGCCGGACGGTGTTGCCGAGCGCCGACTGCGCGATCCGCAGCAGCGCCACCTCCTGCGCCGCCGGCAACCGGACCGGGTCGCCGGAGAGGTGCAGTTTCACCGGCAGGCCGGTCTGCGCCGTCGTCGTCGCGCACAGCCGCTCCAGTGCGACCGGCAGCGAGTCGCCGTCCAGCGCGGGCGGGGTGAGCGCGCGGACGAACCGCCGGGCCTCGTCCAGGTTGTCCTGGGCGGCCTGCCGCGCCTGTTCGACGTACCCGGCGGCGGCCTCGGTGCGCTCGGGCAGGGCCCGCTGGGCCGCCCGCAGCAGCAGCTGGATGGAGCTGAGGCTCTGCGCCAGGGTGTCGTGGATCTCCCGGGCGAGGCGCTCGCGCTCGGCGAGCACTCCGGCCGTGTGGTGGGCGGCGGCGAGGTCGGCGCGGGCGGCGGTGAGTTCGTCGATCAGCCGGCGGCGCTCCTCGCTCTCCCGGTACAGCGCCTGGTAGCCGAGCACGGTGGCGGTGGCGACGGCCGCGCCGAGCGCGGGCCCGATCGAGGCGGCGAGGCTGAAGCTGTGCTGGTGCCAGGACCACGCGGCGATCGCCCCGGCGGCGGTCAGCCCGACGGCCGCCGGCCCGCCGCGCCGCCCGAGCAGGTGCAGTTCCAGGAAGTACAGCGGGAAGGCCAGCCAGACCCCGTCCTGGGTGGCGAGCAGCACGCCCGCCCAGGTGACCCCGAGCAGGGCCAGCCAGAGCGCGGCCGCCCGGCGCGAGCGGCGGACGGCGGCCAGCCGCGGCCCGACGGCGTAGACGGCGCCCATCGCGGTGGCCGCGGCGGCGACGGCGGCCGGATCGCCGCCGTGGCCCGCGTCGCCGTCGTGGACGGCCCGGGCGACGGCGAGCACGAGCAGGCCCGCCACGAGCAGGTGCAGGCAGACCTGGAGGACGCGGGCGACGGGGGTGGTTCTGGATCGTTCGGTCGCCATCCGTCCAGCCTAGGTTCCGCTCACCGGGCCCGGCATCAATCAAAAGGTTGAACTCCGCTTCTGCCCTTCGATGCCCAGGATGCAATCCGCGGCGCGATGCCCCGGGGCCCTGCGGTCCGCGACGGTGGAAGCGTCGGAGAACACCGGTCCGGCACCCACCCGTACAGAGGAAGGCCACCGTGTTCGTCGCCTGGAGGGACCTGAGGTTCGCCAAGGGGCGGTTCGCCCTGATGGGAACCGTCATCGTGCTGATCACCGTGCTGGTCGGCCTGCTGTCGGGGCTGACCGCCGGCCTCGGCCGGCAGAACATCTCCGCGATCACCGGCCTGCCCGCCGACCACCTGGTGTTCGGCAAGCCGGCCGACGGGCAGAAGCTCTCCTTCACCGACTCCCAGGTCACCCCCGAGCAGTGGCAGGCCTGGGCCCGCGAGCCCGGCGTCACCTCCGCCCGGCCGCTCGGCATCACCACCACCAAGGCCGCCGCCGGGAAGCGCACCGCCGCGCTCTCCGCCTTCGGCGTCCCGGACGGCTCCGGGCTGGCCCCCCGGGGCACCCGGATCGCACTCGGCCAGGCGGTGCTGTCGAAGACCGCCGCCGAGAACCTGGGCGGCCTCGCCCCCGGCGCCGACCTCACCCTCGCCGGGCACCCGCTGCGGGTCGCGGCCGTCGAGGGCGACGCCGCGTACAGCCACACCCCGGTGATCTGGACCAGCCTCACCGACTGGCAGCAGTTCGCCCCGGGCGGCGCCGGCCACGCCACCGTCATCGCCCTGACCACGGCGAAGGGCGCCGACCTCGCCGCCGCCGACGCCCGCCACGGCACCGAGAGCCGCACCCGCGACGACGCCCTCGCCGCGATCGGCTCCTACACCTCGGAGAACGGCTCGCTCCAGCTGATGCGCGGCTTCCTGTTCGCCATCTCGGCGCTGGTGATCGGCGCGTTCTTCACCGTCTGGACGATCCAGCGCACCGGCGACATCGCCGTCCTCAAGGCCCTCGGCGCCTCCACCCGCTACCTGCTGCGCGACGCGCTCGGCCAGGCCGTCCTCCTGCTGGTGCTCGGTACGGCCGTCGGCACCGCGATCGCGTCCGGCTTCGGCGCGCTGATCGGCTCCGCCGTCCCCTTCGTCCTCGATACCCCGACCGTCCTCCTGCCCGCCGCCGTCATGATCGCCCTCGGTGCGGTCGGCGCGGCCCTGTCCATCCGCCGGATCACCTCCGTCGACCCGCTGACCGCCCTGGGGAGCGCCCGATGACCCTGCACCTCGACCGCATCACCCTCACCTACCCGGACGGCGACGGCCGGCTCACCGCACTCGACGACGTCTCGCTGACCGTCCCCGAGGGCTCCATCACGGCCGTCGTCGGCCCGTCGGGCTCCGGCAAGTCCAGCCTGCTGGCGGTGGCCGCGACCCTGATCACCCCGGACTCCGGGCGGGTCGTCATCGACGGCACCGACACCGCGGGCCTCGGCCGGGCGGACCTCACGGCGCTGCGCCGCACCAGGATCGGCATCGTCTTCCAGCAGCCCAACCTGCTGCCCTCGCTGACCGCCGTCGAACAGCTCCAGGTGATGGCCCACCTCGACGGCCGCGCCCCGCGCGAGGCGCTCCCCCGCGCCCTGGACCTGCTGGCCGCCGTCGGCCTGCGCGACCAGGCCGCCCGCCGCCCGCACCAGCTCTCCGGCGGCCAGCGCCAGCGCGTCAACATCGCGCGCGCCCTGATGAACGACCCCACCGTCCTGCTGGTCGACGAGCCCACCAGCGCCCTCGACCACGAACGCGGCGCCGCCGTCCTGGACCTGATCACCGAACTCACCCACCGCCGGGCGACCGCCACCGTCCTGGTCACCCACGACCGCACCCACCTGACCGCCGTCGACCAGATCGCCGAGGTCCACGACGGAAAGCTGACGGTGCCCGCAGCGGTCGGCTAGCCGATCAGGTCGTCCACGCCCAGCACCACCGACGCCCCGATCGACAGCGGCAGGGTGAACGACTCCCCCGGGCCGTGGACGACCCGCTCCCGGTACTCACCGCCTCGGGGCTCGGTCAGCACCAGCACCCGCCGTTCGATCCGGTCCACGATCACGTACACCGGCACCCCGGCCATCGCGTACGCGGCAGGCTTCCTGGCGAGGTCGCTGCACAAGGCCGCCGACGTCACCTCCAGTACGAGGCGGAAGATCTTCGGGTCGTAGCAGTTGTACGTGACCACGTGATCGTCGCTTGCAGCATCGACGATGGACAGATCCGGCATCGCGAAGTCGTCCGGCCCGGTGGGCAGCCAGATCGCGAGCCGCTGGAAGACCTCCGTGTTCCCGCCGTCCAGCCCGGCCTCGCAGCACGCCCGCATGACGCGCCGCAGGACTCTGCCATGCGCCATGACCGAGGCGGGCTCGACGGACACCTCGCCGCCCAGCACCTCCACCTGGTGCCCGGGAAACCGCTCGAAGAGAGCCTCTGCCATGTAGAGCGCACTGTTCCGCACAGGAGATCGCTACTTCTTGACGATGAGCACATCGTCGACCGAGAGCGTCACGGCGGCCCCGATCGACTCCGGCAAGGTCAACGACTGCCCGGGGTGGTGAACGGCATGCACCCGGTATTCGCCGTCTCGCGGTTCGGTCAGAACCATGACCTTGAAGTTCTTGCGGTCGACGATCAGGTAGACGGGCACTCCCGCACCGGCGTACAGCGCCGGCTTGACCTTCAGATCCGTCAGGTGGTTCGACGATGTCACTTCGGCTACGAGCCGGAAGATCGCCGGGTCGTAGCAGTTGTGCTCGATCAGGCGATCGGCATAGTCGGCATCGACGATCGACACGTCCGGAATGGCGTAGTCCGATGGACCGTCAGGCAACCAAAGGCCCACCCCCTGAAGCACTCGGGTCGCCTTACCGTGCAGACCCGCCACGATGAACGGCACACTCATGCTGGTCAGGCAGTCACTGTGCTGACCGTCGGGAGGCGGCGTCACTGTGATCTGTCCTCCGAGGATCTCGACCCGGTGCCCTACCAGCTGCTTGGAGATCAGCTCTGCGGATTCGAGCAGCGTCATCTGCTCGAAGGGCTCTTCCACTGCGGCGGCGGACATGGATTTCCTCCTGACTGCCGATGTCGAGACCATCATCGTAGAGCCCAGGCGCCTTCCGACGCCCGATCCTCAGCCCTCACCCGAAGGGGTGGTTTAGCCCTACCGAGCCCGCAGCCGCAGGGCCGGCCGCTCCGCTTCCGCCGCCTCGTCCTGGCCCGCCCAGAGCGAGCGGACGTGGCTGAGGTGGCGGGTCATGCAGGCCTCCGCCGCCTCCGCGTCGCCGGAGATCATCAGGTCGAGCAGCTCCAGGTGCTCCTCCGCCGAGGACACCAGCTCGCCGCGCTCGTCGAGCCGGTTCAGCCCGTACAGCCGCGAGCGCTTGCGCAGGTCGCCGACCACGTCGACGAGTCTCGCGTTGCCGGCCAGGCCGAGCAGGTCCAGGTGGAACTGCCGGTCGGCCTCCAGGTAGCCGATCAGGTCGTGCTTGCGGGCGGCGGCGACGATGGCCTGCGCCTGCGGGCGCAGCCGCTCCAGCTGGTCCTTGTTCGCCGTGCGCGCGACCCGGCCGACGGTCGGGACCTCGATCAGGGCGCGGATCTCGGTGTAGTCGTCCAGGTCGCGCTCGGTGAGTTCGGTGACCCGGAACCCCTTGTTGCGGACGGCTTCGACCAGGCCTTCGCGGGCGAGGTCGAGCATGGCCTCGCGGACCGGGGTGGCGGAGACGCCGAAGTCGGCGGCGAGGGCGGGCGCCGAGTAGACGACGCCGGGGCGCAGTTCGCCGGAGATGAGGGCCGCCCGGAGTGCGTGGGCGACCTGGTCGCGAAGCCGCTCCTGGACGGAGATCAGGGTGCGGGATTTGAGGTCGGCCATGGTGTTCCTCCGGATGGGTGCAGAACACCAGCGTACAATGTCACGTTACGGTGCGTGCGCAACCGTCCGCGATTCGGATGCCCCGCCGAGCCTGCCGACGCTCATGGTGGCAGCGGCCGTCGACCGTGACAACGGCCGACGGCACACGATCCGCCACCACACGAAGACCTACGCCCGGCGGAACTGCGCCACCAGCGAGCTCAGGCTCGCCGAGCCCCTCGATTGGAACGAGCTCTATCCAGAGCGCCGGGGCGACGCTAGCGCAGCTCTAGAACGAACGCTCTACCCAGAACCTCGACTAGGATTCCCCCGTGAAGACGTCCGAGAAGACCACCACCGTCGGCACCCGCGAGCGGATCATCCGGGCCACCTCCCGCCTGCTCCAGCGCCAGGGGTACGAGGGCACCGGAATCAAGCAGATCTCCCGCGAGGCCGAGGCCACGCTCGGCTCCGTCTACCACTTCTTCCCGGGCGGGAAGCAGGAGTTGGCCGCCGAGGCGATCCGGCACGGGGACGAGGAGTTCGCCGTCCTGCTGCGCGCCGGGCTGGGCTCCTCCGAGGACCTGGGCGAGGCGGTGAACGCCTGCACCCGGCTGCTCGCCCACGAGCTGCGCGCCTCCGACTGGCAGGACGGCTGCCCGATCACCACCACCGCCCTGGAGACGGTCGGCCGGGTGCCGGTGATCGAGCAGGCCGTGACCGAGGCCTTCGCCAACTGGCGGGCCATCGTGGCGGAGCGGCTGCGCGCTTCCGGCATCACCGACGAGGACGCCCGCGAACTGGCCGGCACGGTCGTCAACACCCTGGAGGGCGCCGAGCTCTCCGCCCAGATCGCCCGCAGCGAGGAGCCGTTGCTGGTCACCGGCAGGCACCTGGCCCGCCTGCTCGCCACCTACTGCTGACCGCACCGGGAACGCAGAGAAGCCGGCCCGGCGGGGGATCCCTTCCCGCCGGGCCGACTCCAGCCTCACAACTCCCGACCAGCGCCCGGAGTAACGGACTCGGGCATCGGGATCGCACTGTGCGACGGCCACCCGAACACACTGAACCACCGCATTGCGCGAGCGCCCGAGCCGGCGAGCGCCTACGCCCGCCGGTACACCTCCGCCGCGATCGCCAGGTCCTCCCAGGCCATCCCGACGCTCTTGAAGAACCGCGGCCGCCCGTCCGGCACCAGCGCGTCACCGCGCACCAGCTCGGCGAGGTTCCACACCTGCCGCCCGGCCACCCCCGCCAGCAGCAGGTCCCCGGCCTCGCGGGCCGCGACCGACCGCGCCTCCACGTACAGCTCGGCGCGCCCGACCAGCGTCCCGTCCACCTCCCGCGCGTCCGGGTCGTGCGAGCCGACCGCCGCCACCGCCGCGTGCGCGGGCACCAGGGCGCCGTCGAACAGCGGGGTGCGCGCGGTGGTGCAGCACACCACCAGGTCCGCCTCCGCGACGGCTTCCGGCCCGCCGACGGCGGCCGCCAGGCCGAGTCCCTGGCCGTACGCCGCGAGCGCCTCGGCCCGCCCGGCGTGGCGCGCCACCACCGTGAGCCGGCTCAGCGGCCGGACGGCCAGCAGCGCGTCCAGGTGCCCGTAGGCCTGCGGCCCGGAGCCGAACAGCACCAGGTGCCGCGCCTCCGGCGCCGCCAGCCGCCGCAGCGCCGCCGCGGTGACGGCGGGCGTGCGCAACGCGGTGAGCGCGGCGCCGTCCAGCAGCGCGAGCGGTTGCAGGGTGGGCCCGTCCAGCAGCAGGTAGCTGCCGGTGATCCGGGGCAGGCCGCGCTCCGGGTTGGCGGGCGCGACCCCGGCGATCTTCACGCCCGCGTACGGCCCGGCGGCGGCCGGCATCAGCAGCAGCTCACCGGCGGGCACCGGCACGGCCGACCGGGCGGGTGCCGCCTCCGGGTCGAACCCGTTCAGCAGCACCCGCTCGATCGCCCCCACCGCCCCGGCGGGCCCGACCCCGCCGGTGCCCGGCACGGCGTACTGGAGCGGCTCAACCGCCGTACCGGGCAGTGCAGTTGGACTCGAATCCGCCGAGCTCGACGCGGCCGGGCTCGACGCGGCCGGGCTCGACGCGGCCGGGCTCGACGCGGCCGAGCTCGACACGGCCGGGCTCGAATCTGCCGGACCCGACCCGGCCGGACCCGACGCGACCGAACCCGATGCAGTCGCGCTCGACCCGGCCGGGCTCACAGCAGGAACCCCGTCCCCAGCTCGTCCCCCGGCGCCAGCACGAACCCGTGCTCCCCGGTGCGGAAGGCCGTCCCGCCGACCTCGGTGACGACGCCCGCCCCCAGCGGGTCGCCGCCGGCGAGCACCTGCCCGGTGAAGACCGTCCCGATGACGGACTCGTGCCGCAGCGTCTCCCCCGGGGCCAGCCGGCCCTCGGCGGCGAGCACCGCGAGCCGGGCGGAGGTGCCGGAGCCGCAGGGCGAGCGGTCGATCTGCCCGTCCGCGAACACGGTGACGTTCCGCTGGTTCACCACCCCGTCCACCGGGGGCAGTTCGTCGTGGAGGATCACCCCGTACACCCCCGACAGCCGGGCGTCCGTCGGGTGCGCCACCGCCTCCGCGCCGACCAGTGCCGCCCTGATCTCCCGCCCCACCGCGGTGAGTTCGGGCAGCTGGGCCGGTTCCACGGCCAGCCCCAGCGCGGCGGCCGGCACGGAGGCGTAGCAGGCGCCGGAGTGCGCGACCGCGACCTCGACCGTCCCGCGCGAGGTCCGCACCGGCAGCTTCAGCGCGCTGACCCGGGTGGGCACGTTGCGGAAGGTCACCCCGGTGGTGCGTCCGCCGGCCCGGTGCACCAGCGCGGTGACCCGGCCGGAGGGCACGTCGATCCGTACCCGCGCCACGCCGTCCTCGGGGGCCGCCACCAGGCCGGACTCCACCGCCCAGGCGCCGAGCGCGATGGTGCCGTGCCCGCAGGCCGTCGAGTAGCCGTCCTTGTGCCAGAACAGCACGCCGAGGTGCGCCTCGTCGTCGTCCGGCGGCACCAGGAACCCGCCGTACATCCCGGCGTGTCCGCGCGGTTCCCGGGTGAGCAGCTGCCGGATCCGGTCGAGCGCGCTCGGCCGGGGCGCGGTGGCGCTGCCCCCGGCGCCGAGCGCGATGGCCCGCCGCTCGGCGACGGTGTCGCCGGGGATCGGGGGCGCGCCGTCGAGGACGATCCGGAACGGCTCGCCGGCCGTGTGGTAGTCGACCGTCCGCACGTACATCAGAGTGCGCCTCCGCCCGGCAGCACGCTGACGGTCCGGCTGACGGTGTAGAAGTCCAGTGCCGCCTGGCCCTGTTCGCGGTCGCCGTGGCTCGCGCCCTTGGCTCCGCCGAAGGGCAGGTGGAAGTCGACGCCGCTGGACGGGGCGTTGACCCGGATCATGCCCGCGTCCAGCCGGTCGGCGGCGGCCAGTGCCACGTCCAGGCTGCGGGTGTGCACCGAGGTGGCGAGGCTGTGCGGGGTGTCGTTGGCGAGCGCGATCGCCTCGTCCAGGTCGGCCGCGGCGTGCAGGACGGCGATCGGGCCGAAGAACTCCTCGCGTGCCAGCGGGTGTTCGGCCGGTACGTCGGCGAGCAGGGTCGGCTCGACGTACCAGCCGGCCCGCTCGGGCACGCCGCCGCCGGTGAGCACCGTCGCGCCGGCTTCCACGGCCGAGCCGACGGCGAGCGTCAGCCGGTCCCGGGCACCGGAGTTGACCACCGGGCCGCACACCGAGTCGTCCACCGCCGCGAGCGCCTCGACCAGGGCCTCGCGCAGCGGATCGTACGCGGCGCCGACCGCGATCACCCGGCTGGTGGCGGTGCACTTCTGCCCGGCGTACCCGGCGATGGCGGCGGCGATGTGTGCGGCGGCCAACCCCAGGTCGGCGTCCGGGAGCACCAACGCGGCGTTCAGGCCGCCGAGTTCGGCCTGCACCGGCACCCCGCGCCCGGTCGCCGCGCGCACCACGGCCCGGCCGACGCCGGTCGAGCCGGTGAAGGAGACCACGTCCGCCGTCTCGACCAGCGCGGCGCCCTCCTCCGCGCCGCCCGGCAGCACGGTGAACACGTCCTCCGGCAGCCCGGCCGCACGGGCCAGCTCCGCCAGCCGCAGCGCGCACGCCGTCGCCTCGGGCGCCGGCTTGAGGACGGCCGTGTTGCCCACCGCCAGGGCCGGCGCGGCCTTCCAACTGGGGATCGCCAGCGGGAAGTTCCAGGGCGCGATCAGCCCGGCCACCCCGTACGGGCGGCGCCGGGTGAGCAGCAGTCCGGGCCCGGCGGCGGTCTCGTGCACCGCCCCGGACGGCGTGTACGGCGCCTGCGCGTAGTAGCGCCAGATCGCCGCCGTCCGGGCGACCTCGCCCCGCGCCTCGGCGAGCGGCTTGCCGACCTCGCGCACGATCAGCGCGGCCAGCTCGTCCGCGTGCGCCTCGACGGCGTCCGCGATCCGGCCGAGCGCCGCCGACCGGGCGCCGGCCCCGGCGGCGAGCCAGCCGGTCTGCGCCGCCCGGGCCCGCCCGACGGCGGCCCGCACGGCCTCGGCGCCGGGCTCCTCGACGGCGAGCACGAGGTCGGTGGGGTCGGCGGGGTTGTACGAGGTGATGGTCACAACTACCAGCCCTTCAAAGGTGGTTCAGAAGGCAGGGGCGGAACGGTCGCCGCTTGCAGCAGAAACCCGGGCGGGGTGCTGCCCGCAGCAGGGCTCACAGCAGGAAGCCCGCCGGGAACGGGTCGCTCGGGTCGAGGAAGTACTGGGCGGTGCCGGTGACCCAGGCCCGCCCGGTGACGGTGGGCACCACGGCCGGCCGCCCGGCGACCTCGGTCTCCTCGACCAGCCGTCCGACGAAGGTCGTGCCGATGAAGGAGTCGTTGCGGAAGTCCCGTCCGAGCGGCAGCTCGCCGCGCGCGTGCAGCTGGGCCATCCGCGCGGAGGTGCCGGTGCCGCAGGGCGAGCGGTCGAACCAGCCGGGGTGGATGGCCATGGCGTGCCGGGAGTGCTCGGCGGTGGAGCCGGGCGCCAGCAGCTGGACGTGGTGGCAGCTGTGGATGGACGGGTTCTCCGGGTGCACCGGCCGGTCGGGGCCCGCGTTGATCGCGTCCATCAGGGCCAGGCCCGCGTCCAGGATCTCCTGCTTGCGCTCGCGCTCGAAGGGCAGCCCGAACTGGGCGAGCGGCAGGATGGCGTAGAAGTTGCCGCCGTACGCGAGGTCGTAGCTCACGGTGCCGTGGCCGGGCACCTCGATCTTGCGGTCCAGCGCGACCGAGTAGGACGGCACGTTGTGGATGGTCACCGCCTTGGCGGCGCCGTCCTCGACCTGCACCTCGGCGACCACCAGCCCGGCCGGGGTGTCCAGCCGTACGGTGGTGACCGGCTCGACCACCGGCACCATCCCGGTCTCGACCAGCACGGTGGCGACGCCGATGGTGCCGTGCCCGCACATCGGCAGCAGCCCGGAGACCTCGATGTAGAGCACCCCGAAGTCGGCGTCCGGCCGGGTCGGCGGCTGCAGGATGGCGCCGCTCATCGCCGCGTGGCCGCGCGGCTCGTACATCAGCAGGGTGCGGAAGTGGTCCAGGTGCTGCTGGAAGTGCACCCGGCGCTCGGCCATGGTGGCCCCGGGGATGATGCCGAAGCCGCCGGTGATCACCCGGGTCGGCATGCCCTCGGTGTGCGAGTCGACGGCGTGGAACACGTGACGGCTTCGCATGGGTCACAACTCCCGTACAGGTTCTGGTGGTTGATGGTGCCTGGCCGGCTGCCCCCGCAGCCGGCCGGGAAGTCCGGGGTGCCGGACGGAGGGGCAGCCTCAGGCGAGGCCCTCGGCCAGCGCCTTCTCGGTGGCGGCACGCACGGCCGCCTCGACCTCCGGGGTGAGCGGCTGGCGCGGCGCCCGGACCGGCCCGCCGGGGCGCCCGGCGATGTCCATGGAGAGCTTGATGGCCTGGACGAACTCGGTCTTGGAGTCCCAGCGCAGCAGCGAGTGCAGCGACTTGTACAGCGGCAGCGCGGTCTCCAGGTCGTGCTTGACCGCGGCGTCGTAGAGCGCCACCGAGGCCTCGGGCAGCGCGTTCGGGTAGCCGGCGATCCAGCCGACCGCGCCCGCCAGCGCCAGCTCCAGCAGCACGTCGTCGGCGCCGATCAGCAGGTCCAGCCCGGGGGCCAGCTCGGCGATCTCGTACGCTCGGCGGACGTCGCCGCTGAACTCCTTGACCGCGACGATCGAGCCCTCGGCGTGCAGCTGGGCGAGCAGCGCCGGGACGAGGTCCACCTTGGTGTCGATCGGGTTGTTGTACGCGACGATCGGCAGGCCCGCCTTGGCGACCTCGGCGTAGTGCGCCAGCACCGAGGCGTGGTCGGCCCGGTAGGCGTTCGGCGGCAGCAGCAGGACGGAGCCGGCGCCGGCCTCGGCCGCCTGCTCGGCCCAGCGGCGGGATTCGGCGCTGCCGTACGCGGCGACGCCGGGCATGACCCGGGAGCCGTCGCCGGCCGCCTCGATCGCCACCTCGACGACCCGGGTGCGCTCCTCGGCGGTGAGGGTCTGGTACTCGCCCAGCGAGCCGTTGGGGACGACGCCCTCGCAGCCGGAGTCGATCAGCCACCGGACGTGCTCGGCGTAGGCGTCGTAGTCGACGGAGTGGTCCGGGCGCAGCGGGATCGTGGTGGCGACCATGATCCCGCGCCAGGGACGGGAGGTGTCGTGCTGGGTGATGGACACGTGAAACTCCTTGGTGAGGTGTGACATTTTATAAGAGTGGACAGGCCGGAGACAAGGTCCCCGGCCGATCCTTCGACGACAGGCCGGCTAGGGCCGGTCGTCGAACTCCGCGGACGGCCCCGCCGCCAGCTGCGAGAGCGGCACCGGGCAGCCCAGCGGCCGCCGGTCCGGCCCCGACGCCACAACCGAGCCGGCCAGACAGGCCACGGCCGGACCGCACATCCGCCCCTGGCACCAGCCCATCCCGGCCCGGGTGAGCAGCTTGACGGTACGCGGATCGCCCGCGCCCAGCTCGTCCACGGCCTCGCGGACCGCCGAGACCGGCACCTCCTCGCACCGGCAGACGTCGGTGTCCGGGCGCAGCCACCCGGTCCAGCCGGGCCCGGGCCGGTGCGCGGCGGCCATCAGCTCGGCGAAGGCCCGCAGCCGGGCCCGGCGGCGCAGCAGCGGGGCCGTCGGCAGCGCCCCGGCCACCGCGTGCGCGGCCAGCTCGCCCTCGGCGAGCGCGAGGTCCGCGCCGCCGACGCCGTTGGTCTCCCCCGCCGACCAGAGGCCGGGGACGCTGGTGCGCAGCCGGGCGTCGACCTCCAGCGCGACCGCGCCGTCGGGCCCGGTGCGGGTCCGCGCCCCCAGCTCGGTGGCCAGGTCGATCTGCGGCAGCAGGCCGTGGCCGACGGCGAGCGCGTCGCAGTCGATCCGCCGCTCGGTGCCGGGCACCGGCCGCCAGTCGGCGTCCAGCCGGGCCACCGTGACGCCGGTGACCCGGTCCGTCCCGTGCGCCTCGACCACGGCGCTGCGCGGGCGCAGCCGTACGCCGTGCCGCAGCAGCGCGCCGCCGTGCCCGGCGCCCTCGACGAGCTTGCCGGGGACGCTCGCCAGCACGCCCGGGCGCCGCGCGTACCCGAGGTAGGCGGTGGCCTCGACCACCGCGGGCACCTCGGCCCCGGCGGTGACCAGCGAGGACGCCGCCGCGAGCAGCAGCGGCCCGCTCCCGGCGACCACGATCCGCCGCCCCGGCAGCACCAGCCCGGCCTTGAGCATCGCCTGCGCGCCGCCCGCGGTGACCACCCCGGGCAGGGTCCAGCCGGGGAACGGCAGCTGCCGCTCGTACGCGCCGGTGGCGAGCAGCACCGACCGGGCCCGGACGGTGGCCCGGTCGGTGCTCTCCGGCCCGCGCGTGACGTGCACCGCGAAGCCGTCTCCGGTGCGCTCCAGCGCCCAGACCTGGTGCCCGCCGCGGAAGGCGGCCCGCCCGGCCCCTTCGTGGGCGGCGAGCCGCTCGGCCAGGCCGGTATAGGCGGACCAGTGGTGGTGCAGCCGGTCCGGGCGGGCCGCGCCGAGGCCGGGCGCCGGGTGGCGGTAGTACTGACCGCCGGTGCTCGGCCCGCCGTCCAGCAGGACGCAGCGCAGCCCCAGGTCGGCGGCGGTGACGGCGGCGGCGAGCCCGGCCGGGCCGGCCCCGACCACCGCGAGGTCGAACGCCGAGGAGTCGTGGGCTTCAGACGGCGAGGTCGGCACGGCCGTGGCCCTCCTGGGTGGTGACGGTGGTCCCGGGCTCGGCGGGCAGCAGGCAGGTGCGCTGGTTGGGGCGGCCGTCCACGACGGCCAGGCAGTCGAAGCAGGCGCCGATCCCGCAGAACGCCCCGCGCGGCTTCCCGCCGACCCGGGTGGTGCGCCAGGCGAGCACGCCGTCGGCCCAGAGCGCGGCGGCGATGGACTGCCCGGGCAGCGCGGGGACGGCCCGCCCGTCGAACTCGATGTGGTGGGCGGGCCCGGGCTCGGCCTCGACCAGCCCGGCGGGGGTGCGGCGGCGCATCGGCGGCTTCTCCAATCCAGGACGGAATCTCATGCGGAACGGCGTCTCGTACGGAACGGCAGGCGGCGGCTCACCCGGCCGGGAACCGGTCCGCGCGGAACGGCGTGAGGTCCTGCTCCGGCTGCTTGCCGGTGAGCTGCTCGCTGATCAGCAGTCCGGTCGCCGGGGCCAGCCCGATGCCGGCCCCCTCGTGCCCGCAGGCGTGGTAGAGGCCGGCCACCCGGGGGTCCGCGCCGATCGCCGGCAGGTGGTCCGGCAGGTACGGGCGGAAGCCCCGGTAGACGCGCATCACGGCGACCTCGGCGAGCACCGGGAAGAGCTCCGCGGCCTGGACGGCGAGCCGGCGCAGCACCTCCTGGGAGAGCGTGCGGTCGAAGCCGACCCGCTCCCGGCTGGCGCCGATCAGCACCGGCCCGCCCGGGGTGCCCTCGATCACGGCGGAGGTCTCCAGCCCGGCCGAGCCGCTGGCCACGTTGGCCACGTAGTCGGCGGCGTAGACCTTGTGCCGGACGACCCGCGGCAGCGGTTCGGTGACCAGCACGAAGCCGCGCCGGGGCATCACCGGCAGGTGCACCCCGGCCAGCGCGGCCAGCTCGCCGCCCCAGGTGCCGGCCGCGTTCACCACGGCGGGTGCGGCCAGCCTGCGGCGGTCGGTCCGCACACCGCGGACGGCGCCGTCCGGCCCGCGGTCCACCGCGGTCACGGTCTCCCCGGTGATCAGCTCGGCGCCCATCCGGCGGGCCGCGCGCAGCAGGTGGGCGGCGGCGAGGGCAGGCTGGACCTGGGCGTCCTGGGGGTAGTGGAAGCCGCCGGCCAGGCCGGGGGCGAGGTGCGGCTCCAGTTCGCGCAGCCGCTCGCCGGGGACCTCCTCGGCGACCACCCCGACGGCGCGCTGGCCGGCGGCGAAGGCCCGCAGCGCCTCCTGCCCGGCGGCGGTGGAGGCGACCACCACGCCGCCCTTGGGCTCGTACTCGACGGCCGCGCCGAGGTCCCCGCCGAGGTCCTCGGCGAGCTCGCGCCAGAGCCGGGTGCTGAGCAGTGCGAGGTCGAGTTCGGGGCCGGGCTCCTTGTCGGAGACCAGCAGGTTGCCCTCGCCGGCGCCGGTGGTGCCGCCGGCCACCGGCCCGCGGTCCACCACGGCGACGGCGAGCCCGGCGCGGGCGGCGTAGTAGGCGCAGGCGGCGCCGACCACACCGGCGCCGACCACGACGAGGTCCAGGGGAGGTCTCTCGGTCTTCAGCACGCCAGTAATATGTCACATGCCATCCACCCTGCCAAGACCACCCGCCGAAACCCGGCAGAGCCCCCGACCAGCGAAAAGCCCCGGCCCGCCGCTCGGAGGCGACGGGCCGGGGCCCACGACGGTTCACCGGCTCACCGGCTCAGGTGATGTCGTCCATCTGCTCGTGGCGGGCGGCCGGCACCGGGGCGCTGCTCGCCGTCGGGGCCGCCGACGCCTGGACGCTCTCCGCACCGGCCACCGGCTGCACGGACAGGTCCAGGTGCGAGGCCTCCTCGTCGTCCAGCCCGGCGTCCGGGTTGCGGCGCGCCTTCCGCTTGTCGTTGAAGATCGCGATCGCCACCGCGATGAAGTACAGCGCCCAGATCGGCGCCGACAGCAGCAGCATGCTGACCGGGTCGGCGCCCGGGGTGGCGAACGCGGCGAACACGGTGATGGCCATGACCATCCCGCGCCACCAGCTGAGCAGCCGCTTGCCGGTCACGATGCCGACCAGGTTGAGCATCACCAGCAGCAGCGGGAACTCGAAGGCCAGACCGAACACCAGCACCATCCGGGTGGCGATGTCGAAGTAGTCCTCGGGCGGCAGGATCGGCACCGTGTCGGTCGGGGTGAACGAGATCAGCATCTCGACCATGGTCGGCATCACCATGATCGCGCAGCCCACACCCGCCAGGAACAGCGGGGCGCCGCAGACCATGAAGAGGACCGCGTACTTCTTCTCGTGCCGGTGCAGACCGGGCGCCACGAAGGCCCACACCTGGTACAGCCAGACCGGGACGGCCGCGACCACACCCGCCGTCAGCGCGACCTTCAGCATCCAGTTGAAGCCCGCGGTGAGACCGATGTTGGACACCTGGGCGCAGCGCCCGTGGTACTGGTCCGCGTCCACCTTGGTGTTGCACTGGGGCAACGGCTGGAGCAGGAAGTGCTCGATCTGCTTGTGGTAGATCGCCGCGATGACCGCGAACAACACGATCGCCAGGACCGACTTCACCACGCGGTTGCGCAGTTCCCGCAGGTGGTCGGCGAGGGCCATCCGCCCCTCAGGGTCCTTTGACGCCTTCGACGCCTTGGAGAGCTTGCTCAACCCCGGTCCTCAACTCGTGCGTCGAGGCCCGCCGGTCGACGGGCCTCCGTGGTCGCGTGCGCCGCGTGCGCCGCGCGCGGTACGTGCATCGCGTGCAGTGCGCGCGGTACGTACGTCACTGCGCCGCGCTCAGTGCGGGCGTTCGCCGTCGGCCGCGGACGGTCCCGCGGCGGGCTCGGTCACCGGACGGGCCGTGCCCGAGGCCCCCGGAGCGTTCTGGATGGTCCTGCCCGCGGGTGGCGCCGCTTCCTCCGGCTCCCCGTCCGAACGCATCGCCTTGGCCTCGCTCTTCAGGATCCGCAGCGACTGTCCCAGCGAACGCGCCACGTCCGGCAGCCGCTTGGCTCCGAACAGCACGATGGCGAGTACCACGATCACGACGATCGCGGTCATCGAGATGCGCATGGGCGACCACCTTCAGTCATGGCGGCCCGTCGGGCCGTCCGCTGCGGATGGTAACCGCTGCGGATGACGCCACGACGACGGCCGCCCGAACAGGACGGCGGCTCCCGGTCCACGGTTCACGGTTCACGGTTCGGGAGCCGACTGAGAGCGTAACCCGCCCTCACCCGCGCGCAGCAGCCCCGGTACCACCGACCGGCCGACCGTGCTGTCGCAGCGGAAAGCCGACGAGGCTCCCTAGGCCCGGCTCGGCACCGCGTCCGCCAGCTCCTCGGCCGCCGCGGCCAGCGCCCGCGAGGCCGTGTCCACGCCCTTGGCGAGCGCCCGCACGTCCTGCCAGAGCCGGATCGCGAGGACCCCCAGGACCAGCAGGCCCGCGGTGGCGAGCAGGACGGCGGCGACGAGCATCCAGGACATGCGCCCCAGCCTATACGGGCCCTACCCCTCGGCCGGGACGAGCCGCATGGTGCGGACCCCGGCCCCGGTGAGCGCCTCGACGATCTTCTCCCCGGCCGGCTTGCGCACCGCCGCCCCGCACCGCGGGCAGCCGAAGCTGTAGTGCGCCTGGGCCGGGGTGCGCCCCAGGGTCAGCCGGAACTCCTCGGCCGGGAGCTCCACCTTCTCCCGGCACTCCGAGCAGTACACCTTGAATCTGGTCCCGGGTTCCACCGCTCAGACCTGCCCCTCCCCGTAGGCCGCCAGCGCCTCGCGCGCGGCCGAGCGTGCCTGCTCGGCCGGCTCGGGCGGCGAGACGATCCGGCCGTCCCGGCCCAGTCGCAGCGCCAGCGGGCGCAGCTGGGAGGGGTCGGCGCTGCGCAGGGTGATCCGCAGCCCGCCGTCGGGCAGTTCCTCGGCCCGGTCGTGGGTGTAGTACTCGGCCACCCAGCGTCCGGCGGAGGTGACCTCGATGACCACCTCGGGGTCGTCGGCGGCCGGGTTGACCAGCCCGCCGCTGAGGTCGCGCGGCTCGCGCCGCGGCGGGTCGGCGGGGACGTCCAGGACGCGGATCTCGGCGACCCGGTCGAGCCGGAACATCCGGTGGTCCTCGGAGGTGCGGCACCAGGCTTCGAGGTAGGTGTGGCCCTCGGTGAGCAGCCGGATCGGGTCGACCTCGCGCTCGGTCATCCCGCCGCGCCCGTGCGAGTAGTAGCGCAGCCAGAGCCGGCGGCCCTCGCTGAGCGCGCGGTCGATGTCGGCGAAGACGTGGCTCTCCGCCTCGAAGGTCACGCCGACCCGGGCGCTGCCCTCGGCGCTCTCCCCCGCCGCATTCTCGATCTTGGCGACGGCCCGGGTGAGCGCCTCGCGGTCCCCGGCCCGCAGCCCGGGCAGCCCGGCCACCGCGCGGGCGGCCACCAGCAGCGCGGTCGCCTCGTCCGCGGCCAGCCGCAGCGGCTGGGCGACGTCGTCGACGTTGTGCCACCAGATCCGCTCGCCGTCGGTGTCGATGTCGAGCAGGTCGCCGCCGCGGAAGCTGGTGCCGCACATCGGCAGCACGTTGAGGTCCCCGATCAGCTCGCGCTCGCTGATCCCGAAGGCCCGGGCCACCTCGGCGACCTCGGCCCCGGGCCGCTCGCGCAGGTAGGTGACCAGCGACAGCATCCGTCGCGTCTGGTCGATTGCGTTACTCATGCCCGAACGTCCTCCGAGTCCAGCCCCGCGACCGCCCGCAGCCGGTCGACCACATCCGCCCGCAGCTCCTCCGGCCCGAGCACCAGCACGTCCGGCCCGAACTCCGCGAGGTCGGCGCCCAGTCCGTTGCCGTACGGGATCTCCAGCTCGTCCCAGACCTCGTCGACCCGGGTGCTGGCCAGCGCCTTCGTCCGCAGCGGGAAGCCCGCGCCCCGCCGGACCCGCACGGTGGCGGTGGCGGTGGCGCCCTCGCCGGCGAACTTCGCCACGGTGGCCCGGACGTCCACGTGCTCGGGCACGGTGCCGAGGAAGGCCCCGTTCTTCGCCCGCACCTTGCCGGTGATCCGGCTGAGCCGGAACACCCGGGCGTCGCCGCGGTCGCGGTCGTACCCGGCCAGGTACCAGTGCCCGCGCCAGCACTCCAGTGCCCACGGCTCGACGCTGCGCTGCTCGACGGCGGCGGCGCCGGCCTTGCGGTACTCGAAGGTGACCGGGCGGCGGTCCCGGGCGGCGGTGAGCAGCGGCTCGAACGCGGCCTCCCGGGCGGGGATGCGCGGCTCCAGGGCGGTGCGGCCCTCGGCCTCGGCGAACGGCACCCCGGCCGCGCGCAGCTTCTGCAGCGCGCCGCTGGCCGCGCCGGACATCTTGGCCTGCTGCCAGACCCGGGCCGCCAGGGTCAGCGCGGCCGCCTCCTCGGCGTCCAGCGCGATCTCGGGCAGCCGGTTGCGGTCGGCGCGGGCCAGGTAGCCCAGCTCGCCGTCCAGGGTGCTCTCGTCGACGTCGATCACCAGTCCGAGTTCGCGCAGGTCGTCCTTGTCCCGCTCGAACATCCGGTTGAAGGCGTCCTCGCTGCTGCTCTGCCAGGCCTCGCGGTACGCCTCGATGGATTCCCGCAGCTCCTTCTTGGAGAGCGGACGTCTGGTGTTCATCAGGCACAGGGCGAGATTCATCAGCCGCTCTGCCTTGGCGATCGCCATCGCTGACCCTTCCGGTGTGCCGCGCCGTGCGCGGGGTGCGCCAACCGGGCGATCTCGACCCGGCGGGACCGACCGTACCGGTAGCGGTACGCACTGCAAAAGCCGCGTCCCACGCCCGGTCCTCCGGTCGTGCCCTCCGGGCCCGGACACGCCCGTGGGCCGGGCCCCCGGAGGGGTCCGGCCCACGGCGCGAGCAGGCTCAGACAGCCAGCAGGTCGACCACGAAGATCAGGGTCGAGCCCTTCGGGATGGCCGGGGTCGGCGACTGGTCGCCGTACGCCAGGCGCGCCGGGATGGTCAGCTCGCGACGGCCGCCGACCTTCATGCCGACGACGCCCTGGTCCCAACCCTTGATGACGCGGCCGCCACCCAGCGGGAAGCGGAACTCGTTGGGGCTCCGGTTCCAGCTCGCGTCGAACTCCTCGCCGGTCTCGAAGGTCACACCGACGTAGCGGACGCTGACGTTCTGGCCCTTCTTGGCCTCCGCGCCGTCGCCCACGACGATGTCGCGGATCTGCAGCTCCGTCGGGGCGTCGCCGATCGGGAAGTCGATCTCGGGCTTCTCGTTGAGGTTGACGCTCACAGTCCCTCTTCTCACATTTCGCGTTGCTTACACGACCAAGCGGCGGACGCCCCGCACCCGGTCCACCCAGTGTGGGAAGACCACCGTACGGGCGCCCGCCGCCCGTCCGGGTCCGGCCACGCGGCCGGACCCGAAGGTCACACGCACACCATTGTCACCCGAAAGTGGATCAGCCCTGACCGGCGTCCAGGATGTCCACCACGAAGACCAGCGTCGCGCCGGGCGGGATGTCGCCCTGGCCCTTGTCGCCGTATCCCAGCGCGGCCGGGATCACCAGCTCGACCCGGCTGCCGACCGTCTGGCCCTCCAGGCCCTGGTCCCAACCCTGGATGACCTGGCCGCCGCCGACCGGGAAGGAGAACGCCTGGCCCTTGCTGAGCGAGGAGTCGAAGACCTTGCCGTCCTTGAACAGCGCGCCGGTGTACTGGACGACGACCTTCTCGCCCTTCTCCACCTTCGGCCCGGTGCCCTTGATCAGGACGTGCGACTTCAGCTCGGTCGGGTCCTTGGCGCCGGCCACCGGGGTGATCTCGGCCGGCTTCTTGCCGTTGTCCTTGACCTGCGGGAAGTCCGCCGGCGGCGGGGTGACCGTGCCGCTGACGACCGAGTCCGGCGCGTTGGCGTTGCGGATGTCGATCACGAAGATCAGGTCGTCCTTGGGCCCGATCGACATGTCGGCCTTGCCCTGGGCGCCGAACGCGGCGGCCGGCGGGGCCACCACCAGCACCCGGCTGCCGGCCTTCTTCCCGAGCACGGCCTGGTCCAGCGCCGGGATCAGCGAGTCCGTGCCGGCCTGGAAGATCTGCGGCTTGCCGTTGGCGTCGTACGAGCTCGGGATGTCCTTGCCGGTGTTCCAGTCCTTGGCGGTGTAGTCCACCGAGGTCCAGGAGTTCTTGTCCACCTTGGGGCCGGTGCCCTCGGAGAGCACCTTCACCACGAAGGAGCCGTCGGACTTGTCGCCCGGCACCTGGATGTCGGCCTTCTTGCCGAAGTCACCGGCGACGGTCGGCAGCACCTTGGCGCTGTCCTTGATCGGCGGCACCGGGTCGGCGGTCGGCGTGGGCGGCGCGGTCTTGGCCGCGTCCGGCTTGGCCGCCGCCGCGTCGTCCTTGGAACCGTCCTTGTTCACCATGTAGAGCGTCACGGCACTGCCCGCCAGCAGCACGGCCAGCACCGTGCCGAGGATCACACCGAGCCTGCCGACGCCCGGCGGGTTCTCGTCGTACCCGGCCTCGGAGGTGTCGCTCTTGCGCACGTTGGAGGCGAAGATCTGCGGAGCGTCGTCGGTCTTCGTCCCGCCCGCGGCACGCGGCGCGTCACCGGGCTGGGCCCAGCCGGCCTGCTGC
Source organism: Streptomyces novaecaesareae (assembly GCF_000716875.1). Lineage (GTDB taxonomy): Bacteria > Actinomycetota > Actinomycetes > Streptomycetales > Streptomycetaceae > Kitasatospora > Kitasatospora novaecaesareae. The sequence continues at coordinate 69,144 of NZ_JNWQ01000012.1, forward strand.
TTCAGGATCGACGGAGGAACGACGATCGACTCGCCGTCCCCCGGAAGCGGGCCGCCGGGACGGGAGGCGGCCGGGTCACCCGCAGGGCTGTCGTTCGCCGCGGTGCCGGCCCCGCCCGGGCTCGGCGTCTTCTCAGTCATGACTCCCCATCCATCTCGCCACAGGTCTTCCAGGTCTGCGCCCGGCGTGCTGAGCGCCGGCCTGCCGTCGCACCGCCCGCCCGTACCTTGACGCCGGACGGCGCCTGCCACAGCGCGTGGGCAGTATGACAGCTCAGGATGAGGGCGGACGCTTCGTTGTACGAGCGTCCGCCCAAGCGTACGGAATCCCCCGGGTGACTTCCTAGACCGCTTCCAGAATGTCGATCACGAAGACCAGCGTGGAATTCGCCGGAACGGCGCCCTGGGCCTTGTCCTGGTACCCGAGCGCGGGCGGCACCACCAGCAGGACCCGGCTGCCGACGTTCTGCCCGACCAGGCCCTTGTCCCAGCCCTCGATCACGCTGCCGGTGCCGATCTGCACCGCCTGCGCGCCGCCGTGCGCCCAGGAGGCGTCGAACTGCTGGCCGTTGCTCCACAGCACCCCGGTGTACTGCACCACCAGCGTCTGCCCGCTCTTGACCTGCTTGCCCTCGCCCTTGATCAGCACCGCCTGCTGGAGGTCGGTGGGCGCGGCCTGCCCGGCCGGGATGGTGATCGTCACCGGCGCCTTGCCGTTGTCCTTGACCTGCGGCAGCGTCGCGGCCGGCTCGGTCATGGTCCCGGTGAGCGTGGAGTCCTGCGGCAGGCTCTCCACGATGTCGAGCACGAACACCACGGTGTCGCCCTTGTTGACGCCCAGCTGGCCGGAGCCCTGCTCGCCGAAGGCCGCCGACGGCGGGGCCACCACCAGCAGCCGGGTGCCGACCTTCTTCCCGATCACGCTCTGGTCCAGCGCGGGCACCAGCTGCCCGCTGCCGGCCTGGTAGAGCTGCGGCTTGCCGCTCGGGTCGTACGAACTGGGCAGGTCCTTGCCGGTGGTCCAGTCCTTCGCGGTGTAGTTGACCGTCACCCAGTCGCCCTTGTTGACGGTCGAGCGCTCGCCCTCGCTCACCGTGTTCACCACGAACTGACCGCTGGGCTGCTGGCCCTCGGGGATGGTGATGGTGGCCTTGCTGCCGAACCCGCCGCCCGAGAGGGTGGGCATCGGCGACGCCTCCCCGACCGGCGCGGGCACCGTCGGTGCGGCGCTCGCGGTGGACGGCGTCGCCGGACCGGCCGCCTTGGGCGAACTGCCGCAGGCGACCGCCAACAGCAGCGGCAGGGTGAGAAGCAAACCGGCGGTGCGGCGCACGGTGGTCCTAACTGTCGGTCGAAGTCGGCTCTCCTGACTCGACGGACAGCGTATGCCCGGCACGCGTCCGGCCCCGGTAGACACCACCGGGGCCGGTCACGACCTTGATCACATCGCCGCGGTCACGGCGGGCACGGGGGCTACATCCCCGCGATGAGCTTCTCCACCCGCTCGTCGACGGACCGGAACGGGTCCTTGCACAGCACCGTGCGCTGCGCCTGGTCGTTCAGCTTCAGGTGCACCCAGTCCACCGTGAAGTCCCGGCGCTGCTCCTGCGCCCGGCGGATGAAGTCCCCGCGCAGCCGGGCCCGGGTGGTCTGCGGCGGGATCGACTTGGCCTCGAAGGTCTTGAGGTCGGTGGTCACCCGCTGCGCCTGGTTCTTGGCCTGGAGCAGGTAGAACAGGCCGCGCCGACGGTGGATGTCGTGGTACGCGAGGTCGATCTGCGCGACCCGAGGGTTGGACATGCTCATCTGGTGCTTCTCGCGGTAGCGCTCGATGAGCTTGTACTTCATGATCCAGTCGATCTCGGTGGCCACCCCGTCCAGCCGCTCGGTGCGGACGGCCTCCAGGGTGCGGCCCCACAGGTCGAGGATCCGGCCGACGGTGCCGGTGTTGATGCCCTTGCGGTCGGCGAACTCCAGGGCCTTGGTGTAGTACTCCTCCTGGATGTCCAGCGCGCTGGCCTCGCGGCCGTTGGCGAGCCGCACCTGGTGGGTGCCGGTGAGGTCGTGGCTGACCTCGCGGATCGCCCGGATCGGGTTCTCCAGGGTGAGGTCGCGCATCACCACGCCGGCCTCGATCAGCCGCAGCACCAGGTCGGTGGCGCCGACCTTGAGCAGGGTGGTGGTCTCGGACATGTTGGAGTCGCCGACGATCACGTGCAGCCGGCGGTAGCGCTCGGCGTCCGCGTGCGGCTCGTCCCTGGTGTTGATGATCGGCCGCGAGCGGGTGGTGGCGGAGCTGACGCCCTCCCAGATGTGCTCGGCCCGCTGGCTCACGCAGAACACCGCGCCGCGCGGGGTCTGCAGCACCTTGCCCGCCCCGCAGATCAGCTGCCGGGTGACGAGGAACGGGATCAGCACGTCGGCCAGCCGGGAGAACTCGCCGTGCCGGGCCACGCAGTAGTTCTCGTGGCAGCCGTAGGAGTTGCCGGCCGAGTCGGTGTTGTTCTTGAAGAGGTAGACGTCCCCGGCGATGCCCTCCTCGTGCAGCCGCCGCTCGGCGTCCACCAGGAGGCCTTCGAGGATGCGCTCGCCCGCCTTGTCGTGCGTGACCAGCTCGACCACGTCGTCGCACTCGGGGGTGGCGTACTCGGGGTGGGAGCCGACGTCGAGGTAGAGCCGGGCGCCGTTGCGCAGGAAGACGTTGCTGCTGCGCCCCCAGGAGACGACCCGGCGGAACAGGTACCGCGCGACCTCGTCCGGCGACAGCCGCCGCTGCCCGCGGAACGTGCAGGTCACGCCGTACTCGTTCTCCAGCCCGAAAATCCGGCGGTCCATGAGCACTCCATTCTGGTCGGAGCTGTCCGAAACCGCCTCCACGACGGCCGGGCCGCCGCAGGGGCACCGGAGCCCCGCACGGCGATCACGTCGCCGCACGGGACCCCGAAGGCACTACTCGTCCGACGGCGGGGTGGCCGCCGGCTTCTCCTCGTCGTCCGACTCGGCGGACTGGTCCCCGTCGAGCAGGCGGCCGAGCTGGTTGCCCAGGATCCGCTTGAACTTGCGCTGCTGGAACCGCTGGCGGTCCAGGACCGCGACCTCCAGCTGTTCCGGGGTGAGGCTGCGCGGGCTGCCGCCGTTGGGGTCGCGGGCGAGCGAGTCCACCGCGACCTTCACCGCCTCGGTGAGGCTCAGGCCGGCGCGGTGGCGCTGGCCCAGGTAGTTGCCGATCGAGTCGGCGTTGCCGCCGACCACCACGTAGTTCTTCTCGTCGACGACCGAGCCGTCCGGCGTGAGCCGGTAGATCTGGTCGTTGTCGGCGGCGCGGCCGACCTCGGCCACGATCAGCTCGACCTCGTACGGCTTCTCGCCGACCGAGGAGAAGATGGTGCCCAGCGTCTGGGCGTAGACGTTGGCCAGGCCCCGGGCGGTGACGTCGGCCCGGTCGTAGGAGTAGCCGCGCAGGTCGGCGTAGCGGACGCCGCCGATGCGCAGGTTCTCGAACTCGTTGTAGCGCCCGACCGCCGCGAAGGCGATCTTGTCGTAGATCTCGGAGACCTTGTGGAGCGCCCTGGAGGTGTTCTCGGCGACGAAGACGATGCCGTCGGCGTAGGTGAGCACGACCACGCTGCGGCCGCGCGCGATGCCCTTGCGGGCGTACTCCGCGCGGTCCGCCATGGCCTGCTGGGGCGAGACGTAGAACGGTGTCGACACCGGCGGTCGTCCCTTTCCTGTGAGGTGGTGGCTAGAGCAGCGGGGCCTGCGGGCCGTTGGGGTGGACGAGCCGCTCGTCGGTGATCGAGACGGCGATCTCGGCGACCTCCGCGTCGGTGAGGCGGCGGAAGCCGTCCTCGGTGATCAGCGAGACGAGCGGGAAGATCTTGCGGGTGAGGTCGGGGCCGCCGGTGGCGGAGTCGTCGTCCGCCGCGTCGTAGAGCGCCTGGACGACCAGGGTCGAGGCCTGCTCGGCCGTCAGGCCCTCGCGGTAGAGCTTCTTCATCGAGCCGCGGGCGTAGACCGAGCCCGAGCCGGTGGCGGCGAAGCCGCGCTCCTCGGAACGCCCGCCGGTGACGTCGTAGTTGAAGATCCGGCCGCGGCCGAGGTCCAGGTCGTAGCCGGCGAACATCGGCACCACCGCGAGGCCCTGCATCGCCATGCCCAGGTTGCCCCGGATCATGGTGGTGAGGCGGTTCGCCTTGCCCTCCAGGGAGAGCACGGTGCCCTCGATCTTCTCGTAGTGCTCCAGCTCCAGTTGGAACAGCCGGACCATCTCGACCGCGAGGCCGGCGGTGCCGGCGATGCCGACCGCGCTGTACTCGTCGGCCGGGAACACCTTCTCCATGTCGCGCTGGGCGATCACGTTGCCCATCGTCGCCCGGCGGTCACCCGCGATCACCACGCCGCCGTCGAAGACCGCGGCCACGATGGTGGTCCCGTGCGGGGCCTCGACCACGACCCCCTCGGGAAGCCCTCTGAGGCCGGGGATCAGCTCCGGCTTGTGCTCGGCGAGGAAGTCGAGGAACGAGGACGACCCCGGGGTCAGGAAGGCAGCCGGTAGACGCCCGGTGCCACGAGTGTTGGCTTCCACACGATTCCTTCCAGGTAGCTTGAAGCGCGCATTGCCCGCACCCTACCCGCCCGACGATCACTGTCCACGCGTGGAGCGGAGGTGCCGAGCGGCCGGGCGGCAGACGCCGCCCGACCGCCCTCGACGGTCTCGATCGCGAAATTCCCGATGACCGGGGAGGGGCTATTGCCCGCCCTTCTGCACGAATCCCCGGACGAAATCCTCGGCGTTCGACTCGAGGACTTCGTCGATTTCGTCCAGTACCGCGTCGACGTCGTCGCTCAGCTTTTCCTGACGCTCCTTGAGGTCGTCGGAATTCTGGGATTCCGCAACCTGCTCCTCGACCTCCTCGGAGGAGCGGTTCGCCCGCTGCTGGCCGCCGCCGGTGTCCTTGCTCGCCATTTCCCTCACCCCGCTCGATTCGTCTGGCACGGTTGGGTCACTGCTTGCTGCACCGACCCTATACACAAGGTGCGACTACCGCTCCCGGTTTGCCGGTGGCGCTTCCTGTCCAACACCCGCTGCCACCCCGGATGATTCCCATTCGGCGGACGTTCACCCGTGGTGATCGAAAAGTTACCCGCCGGACAGGACCCGCAGCAGGTCCTCCGCCGTACGGCAGCGGTCCAGCAGTTCCTTGACGTGGTTGCGGGTGCCGCGCAGCGGCTCCAGCGTGGGCACCCGCTGCAACGAGTCCCGGCCCGGCAGGTCGAAGATCACCGAGTCCCAGGAGGCCGCCGCGACGTGCTCCGCGTACTGCTCCAGGCAGCGCCCGCGGAAGTACGCCCTGGTGTCCTCCGGGGGCTTGGAGACGGCCCGCTCGACCTCGTCCTCGGTCAGCAGCCGCTCGAACCGCCCGCGGGCCACCAGACGGTTGTAGAGGCCCTTCTCGGGCCGCACGTCGCTGTACTGGAGGTCGACCAGGTGCAGCCGCGGGTTGGACCACTCCAGGGCGTCCCGGCTGCGGTAGCCCTCCAGGATCTCCCGCTTGGCGATCCAGTCCAGCTGCCTGGACAGCGACATCGGGTCGCGCTCCAGCCGGCCCAGCACGTCCTCCCAGCGGACCAGCACGTCGACGGTCTGCTCGTCCGCGTCGTTGCCGAAGCGGTCCTCGACGTACTTGCGGGCCAGCTCGAAGTACTCGAGCTGGAGCTGGACGGCGGTGAGCTTGCGCCCGTTGCGCAGGGTGATCAGGTGCTTGAGCGTCGGGTCGTGGGAGACCCGGTGCAGGGTGCGCACCGGCTGGTCGACGGCGAGGTCGGAGGCGATGAAGGAGTCCTCGATCATCGACAGGACCAGCGCGGTGGTGCCCAGCTTGAGGTAGGTGGAGATCTCGGAGAGGTTGGCGTCCCCGATGATCACGTGCAGCCGGCGGTACTTCTCGGCGTCGGCGTGCGGCTCGTCCCTGGTGTTGATGATCGGCCGCTTGAGCGTCGTCTCCAGGCCGACCTCGACCTCGAAGTAGTCCGCCCGCTGGCTGATCTGGAAGCCGTGCGCGGAGCCGTCCTGGCCGATCCCGACCCGGCCGGCGCCGGTGACCACCTGGCGGGAGACGAAGAACGGGGTGAGGTGGCGGACGATGTCGGCGAACGGTGTCGCCCGCTTCATCAGGTAGTTCTCGTGGGTGCCGTAGGAGGCGCCCTTGTTGTCGGTGTTGTTCTTGTACAGGTGGATGTTCTGCCCGTTGGGCAGTTCCAGCGCGCGCTGGGCGGCTGCCGCCATGATCCGCTCGCCGGCCTTGTCCCACAGCACGGCGTCGCGCGGGTTGGTCACCTCGGGCGAGCTGTACTCGGGGTGCGCGTGGTCCACGTAGAACCGGGCCCCGTTGGTGAGGATGACGTTGGCGAGGCCGATGTCCTCGTCGGTCAGCTGGCTGGCGTCCGCCACCTCCCGCGCGAGGTCGAAGCCCCGGGCGTCGCGCAGCGGGTTCTCCTCCTCGAAGTCCCAGCGGGCCCGCCGTGCCCGGTGCATCGCCGCCGCGTACGCGTTGACGATCTGGGACGAGGTGAGCATGGCGTTGGCGTTGGGGTGCCCGGGCACGGAGATCCCGTACTCGGTCTCGATGCCCATCACGCGCCGTACGGTCATGCGGCCCTCCTTGCCCGGTGCCCCGCCCCCGACGGGCGGGACACGCTGACGTACCGCTGAACAACACCGGCGCCGGCGATCTGCCCGCGAACGGTGGGTCGAGCCTAGAACCCGGTGCCGGATGGCGGGCCCCGAGACGCGCCGTCCGGCTGCGGGGCCGCGAGGCGCCACAGCCGGACGGTGTGCGTACAGCTCCGGGGACCGCTGCCGGCCCGGGTAACCGTGTGCTTACAGGTACTGCCCCGTGTTGGCGACGGTGTCGATCGAGCGGCCGGACTCGGCGCCCTGCTTGCCGGTGACCAGCGTGCGGATGAAGACGATCCGCTCGCCCTTCTTGCCGGAGATGCGGGCCCAGTCGTCCGGGTTGGTGGTGTTCGGGAGGTCCTCGTTCTCCTTGAACTCGTCCACGCAGGCGGCGAGCAGGTGGGAGACGCGCAGACCGCGCTGACCGTGGTCGAGGAAGTCCTTGATGGCCATCTTCTTCGCGCGGTCGACGATGTTCTGGATCATCGCGCCGGAGTTGAAGTCCTTGAAGTACAGGACCTCCTTGTCACCGTTGGCGTAGGTGACCTCCAGGAAGCGGTTCTCCTCGGTCTCGGAGTACATCCGCTCCACGACCGACTGGATCATCGCGGCCACGGTGGCCTCGACGGAGCTGTCGTGCTCCTTGAGGTCGTCCGGGTGGAAGGGCAGCGACTCCTTGAGGTACTTGGAGAAGATGTCCTTCGCGGCCTCGGCGTCCGGGCGCTCGATCTTGATCTTGACGTCCAGGCGGCCGGGCCGCAGGATCGCCGGGTCGATCATGTCCTCGCGGTTCGAGGCGCCGATGACGATGACGTTCTCCAGGCCCTCCACGCCGTCGATCTCGGCGAGCAGCTGGGGGACGATGGTGTTCTCCACGTCCGAGCTGACGCCGGAACCGCGGGTGCGGAACAGCGACTCCATCTCGTCGAAGAAGACGATGACGGGCGTGCCCTCGCCCGCCTTCTCCCGGGCCCGCTGGAAGACCAGGCGGATCTGCCGCTCGGTCTCGCCGACGTACTTGTTGAGCAGCTCGGGGCCCTTGATGTTGAGGAAGTAGCTCTTCCCCTGGGGGCGGCCGGTGACCTCGGCGACCTTCTTGGCCAGCGAGTTGGCCACCGCCTTGGCGATCAGCGTCTTCCCGCAGCCGGGCGGGCCGTAGAGCAGGACGCCCTTGGGCGGGCGCAGCTCGTACTCCTTGAAGAGGTCGGCGTGCAGGTACGGCAGCTCGACCGCGTCGCGGATCTGCTCAATCTGGTTGCTCAGGCCGCCGATCTGGCGGTAGTCGATGTCCGGGACCTCTTCGAGGACCAGCTCCTCGACCTCGGCCTTCGGCACGACCTCGTACACGTAGCCGGAGCGGGGCTCCAGCAGCAGGGCGTCCCCCGCCCGGATGGTGAGCTCGCGCAGCGGTTCGGCGAGGCGCACCACCCGCTCCTCGTCGGTGTGGCCGAGAACCAGGGCGCGCTCGCCGTCCTCCAGGACTTCCTTGAGGGTGACGATCTCGCCGATGCGCTCGAAGGCCATCGCGTCCACGATGTTGAGGGCCTCGTTGAGCATCACTTCCTGGCCGCGCCGCAGTTCGTCGAGGGCGACGTTGGGGCTGACGTTCACGCGGAGCTTGCGCCCCCCGGTGAAGATGTCCGCGGTACCGTCCTCGTTCGCTTCGAGGAAGGTGCCGAAGCCGGCCGGGGGCTGTGCCAGCCGGTCCACTTCCTCCTTGAGGGCCACGATCTGGTCGCGGGCCTCGCGCAGGGTGGAGGCGAGCCGTTCGTTCTGGGCGGTCACGCCCGCCAGGTTGGTCTGGAGCTCGACGATCCGCTCTTCGAGGATCCTCGAATTGCGCGGCGAGTCGGCGAGCTTGCGGCGCAACACGGCGATTTCCTGCTCAAGGTACGAGACCTGAGCGGCCTCGTCGGAACCACGAGCGGGCCTGCCGGTGCTGCGGTTGTAGTCGTCATCGTGGGCTGCCACGGTCCTCACCTCCTCCGGGGAGCTGGACGCTTCCAGACCCTACCTGGGACCAGGGGTCCGTAAACCCCTAGATCAAGAAAGATGGAACGGGCGTGTCCGATCTTCGCCCCAGCGTGCTTCCCCTCTGCATAGGAGATACCCAGCGCGCACCACCCAAAGCGGACCAGATGTATCGTCGAGCGAAGTGATATCCGATCGCGACCACCACTTCAGGTCCGATCGTTGTACGAATGGCGGGATTGCTCCAGGAATAGGGCGACCCGGGACAGAAACGGCAGGGGACCATGTCGGTGACCGAGCAGACGGCTGCGGCGACCGAGGCGCTGGAGGTGTGGATCGACCAGGATCTGTGCACCGGCGACGGAATCTGCGTCCAGTACGCACCGGAGGTCTTCGAGCTGGACATCGACGGCCTCGCCTACGTGAAGGGGCCGGACGACGAGCTGCGCCAGCAGCCCGGGGAGAGCGCCCCGGTGCCGCTGACGCTCCTTCAGGACGTGGTGGACTCGGCGAAGGACTGCCCCGGCGACTGCATCCACGTGCGCCGGGCGTCCGACCGGGTCGAGGTGTACGGGCCGGACGCCGAGTAGCCGTCAGGTCCGGCTGACCGGGGCGGCGGTCTGGGAGCGTTCCCAGCCGCCGCCCCTGTGCGTCCAGGTGAGGTCGAGTGAGATGTCGGGCTGGAAGCGCGGCACGTCCTCGCTCGAATACCCCTGCGCGTGGCCGGTGATGGCGCCGTCGGAGCGCACCGCGAGCCGGTTCACGGTGAGGTTCTCGCGCTCGGTGAGCAGGGTGGCCACCACCGCCGGGCGGCCGTCGGGGCCGAAGCCGAGCAGGAGGACGGCGTCCGGCGGGGTGCCGGTCTCGGCGCCGCAGTGTGCGGCGACCACCGTGCCGGGGCGGCCGTCGCCGAGCTCGGCGGGCACGCTGAGCACCGTCTTCACCGGGAACGGGCCGCAGTCCAGCGGTAGTTGGACCTTGGCCGGGTCGGGGGCGGCGCTCGCGGCGAGGGCCTTGGGGGTGCCGCGGGCGGGCACCGGGGTGCCGGTCGCCGGAGATGCGGCGAGGGCGACGGCCACCACCGCGCCGCAGCCGGCCAGGCCGAGGGCCCAGTGCCAGGGCGCGGTGCGCGCGTGCCCGGGCCGGGTGCGGCCCTGCGGTGTCTGCTGTCCAGCCGTCACTGTCGTCCCGACCGCGGTCTCCACCAGGCGTCCCCTCCAGAGCTCCAGGAGCTGTCCGTGTGAGCGAGCATCGTCCCACACCCGGTCGACGGAAATGCCAAGGGGTGGCACGAGCTTGCTCGTGCCACCCCCGTGTGGTGTGCGGACTCAGCCCAGGTCGGGCTGGTCGGTCTCGCCGGTGCGGGCGGCCTTGCGGGCCGCGGCGCGCTCCTGCAGGGACGGCTCGGGCGCCCCGCTGTCGTAGTCCTCGCCGTACGCGCCCTTGGCCGGGCGGCGGCGGCGCAGCGGCGGCTCGACGCCGTCCGCCAGGCGGCGGGCGGTGAGCAGGAAGCCGGTGTGGCCGATCATCCGGTGGTCGGGGCGGACGGCCAGACCCTCCAGGTGCCAGGTGCGGACCATGGTCTCCCAGGCCTGCGGCTCGGTGAAGGTGCCGTGGTCGCGCAGCGCCTCGACGGTCTTGGACATCTGCGTGGTGGTGGCCACGTAGCAGCAGATGAGGCCGCCGGGGACGAGCGCCTTGGAGGCGACGTCCAGGCACTCCCAGGGGGCCAGCATGTCCAGGATGACGCGGTCGACGTCGGACTCGACCAGGTTGTCCTGGAGGTCGCCGACGGTGAGCTTCCACGCCGGGTGCGGCCCGCCGAAGTAGCGCTCGACGTTGCTCTGGGCGATGTCGGCGAAGTCCTGCCGGCGCTCGTAGGAGGCCAGCATGCCGTGCTCGCCGACGGCGCGCAGCAGGTACGTGCTGAGCGCGCCCGAGCCGACTCCGGCCTCGACCACGCGGGCGCCGGCGAAGATGTCGGCCATGGCCAGGATCTGCCCCGCGTCCTTGGGGTAGATCACGGCGGCGCCGCGAGGCATGGACAGGACGTAGTCGGGGAGCAGGGGGCGCAGCGCGAGGTACGGGACGTTCCCCGTGGTGCGCACGACCGTGCCTTCGGGGGCGCCGATCAGCTCGTCGTGCGGGAACGCACCCTTGTGGGTGTGGAACTGGTTCCCGGCCTGGAGCGTGAACGTGTAGTGGCGACCCTTGGGGTCGGTCAGCTGGACCTGGTCCCCGACCTGGAAGGGCCCGCGTCGGCGGGCGGCACCGGTCGGTTCGGACATGCGGCCAATCCTAAGGGAAGCGTGCGCTCCGGCCGACCACGGTGATCACCGCCCGGCGCTCACCGCCCGGCGACGGCGGCGGTCAGGCGCTGCTCGATGTCGGTGAGCGCGGCGACGCCGTACACCCGGCCGTCCGCCTCGACCACCAGGTACTCGCCCGCGGGGGTGGCCTGGACGGCCCGCAGCAGGTCCTCGCCGCGCAGGTCGGCGTCCAGCCTCAGCCCGGGTTCGAGGTCGCGGGCGAGCGGGCCGACGGCCACCCAGGGGCGGCGGTGCTCCGGTACGGCCCGGACCGCGGACTCGCGGACGATGGCGATCGGCTCGCCCCGGCCGTCCACCACGACCACCGCGCCGGCCTCGGCCTCGCGGGCGCGGCGCATCGCCTCGCCGAGCGGGGTGTCGGCGGTGACCTCGACGGCCCGGCGGGCGAGGTCGCGCAGCCGCAGGCCGGGCAGCGCCTCCTTGAGCCGGGCGTTGCGCACGCTGCCGGTGGCGCCGTTCCAGATGATCGCGGCGAGCACGGCGGCCAGCACCGCGTCCACCAGGGTGTCGGTGGTGGTGCGCTCCGTCCCGCGGGCGGCGCTGACCAGGGGCAGGCCGAACAGCACGGCGACCGCGAGCGCCCGGCCGACCCAGGCGGCGACGACCGTGCCGGTCATCGGCCTGCCGGTGACCGCCCAGACGACGGCGCGCAGCATCCGCCCGCCGTCCAGCGGCAGGCCGGGCAGCAGGTTGAAGGCGGCGACCACCACGTTGGAGACCATCAGGCCGGTCAGCAGCACCCCGGGCACGGTGGAGAGTTCCACGGCCCGCACGGCGAGGTAGAACAGACCGCCGAGCACCAGCGACAGCAGTGGGCCGACGAAGGCCAGCCAGAACTCGCGCCAGGGGGTGGTGGCCTCGTTCTCGATCTCGGAGACGCCGCCGAAGAACTGCAGCTGGATCCGCCGCACCCCGAGCTTGTAACGCAGCGCGACCAGGGTGTGGGCGAGCTCGTGCACCAGGACGGAGGCGTAGAAGGCGACCGCGAAGGAGAACGCGACCAGGTAGCGGGCGGCGCCGAGGTCGGGCAGCACGTCGCCCAGCTGCCCGCCGAACACCCAGGTGATCAGCGCGGCGATGACGAACCAGGACGGGGTCACGTAGACGGGCACGCCGAAGGGCCGGCCCATCAGGAGGCCACCGCCGCGCTCCGGCGGCTTCCCGCCCGGGCGGCCGCCGTCGTCCTGCGGTGGCTGGTCGAAGGACTGCTGCCCCCTGCTGTCGCTCACCGTGATCCCTTCGGTCGTCTCCCCCGTCGTACCCCGGTGCGCCCACGCTACGTGATCACGGCACTCCGGCGCCGCGCGCCCCTCTTTCTGCCTTCATACCCATTGCGCGGGCCGCGGTGGCAGCCCGGTGGCAGTCAGATGACAGCGAAGGGCAATAGGGTCGTAGCCATGCAGCAGACCGACACCACCAGTGCCGCCGGGGCCCCGGTGCGCCCGGCGGCGCCTCCGACCGGCCTGTCCCCGTCCCGGGCGGGGGACTTCCTCACCTGTCCCCTGCTGTACCGGCTGCGGGTGATCGACCGGCTGCCCGAGCCGCCGAGCGCGGCGGCGACCAGGGGCACGCTGGTGCACGCGGTGCTGGAGCGGCTGTTCGACAGCCCGGCGGCCGAGCGGACGCCGGAGCAGGCGCTGGGCCTGCTGCGCCCCCAGTGGGAGCGGCTGCTGGGGGAACGGCCGGAGCTGGGGTCGTTGTTCCCGGACGACCCGGACGGCGCGGCGCTCACCCGCTGGCTGTCGGACGCCGAGAAGCTGGTCGGCCAGTGGTTCCGGCTGGAGGACCCGACCCGGCTGCACCCGGTGGAGCGGGAGCTGTACGTGGAGACGGCCCTGGACTCGGGGCTGCTGCTGCGCGGCTACATCGACCGGGTGGACGTCGCCCCGACCGGCGAGGTCCGGCTGGTGGACTACAAGACCGGCCGGGCGCCCTCGCGGGACTTCGAGGGCAAGGCGATGTTCCAGATGAAGTTCTACGCACTGGTGGTGTGGCGGTGGAAGGGCGTGATCCCCAAGCGCCTCCAGCTGGTCTACCTGGGCGGCGGCGGGGACGTGGTCAGCTACGACCCGGACGAGGCCGACCTGCTCGCGGTGGAGCGCAAGCTGAAGGCGCTGTGGGAGCGGATCGGCCACGCGGTGGCCACCGGGGACTTCCCGGCCACCCGCAACCGCCTCTGCGACTGGTGCGACCACCGGGCCAGCTGCCCGGAGTTCGGCGGCACCCCGCCGCCGTATCCCCTTCCGCTGGCCCGTACGTCTGATGAAGACGATCCCAACGGGGGATCCAATGATCAAGGAGTGTCCTAGGTGACGATCCGAGTGCTGCTGGTCGACGACCAGCCGCTGCTGCGCACCGGTTTCCGGATGATCCTGGAGGCCGAGTCCGACCTGGTGGTGGTCGGTGAGGCCGGCGACGGTCAGCAGGCGCTGGACCAGGTGCGGGCGCTGCAGCCCGACGTGGTGCTGATGGACATCCGGATGCCCAGGATGGACGGCGTCGAGGCGACCCGCCGGATCGCCGGCCCGGGGCGGGACGGCCCGGCCAAGGTGCTGGTGCTGACCACCTTCGACCTGGACGAGTACGTGGTGGAGGCGCTGCGCGCGGGTGCCAGCGGCTTCCTGTTGAAGGACGTCCCGGCCGAGGAGCTGGTGCAGGCGATCCGGGTGGTCGCGGACGGCGCGGCGATGCTGGCGCCGAGCATCACCCGCCGACTGCTGGACATGTACGCCACCAAGCTGCCCTCGGGCGACGAGGCGCCGCCGCAGGCGCTGGGCGCGCTGACCGAGCGCGAGCTGGAGGTGCTGAAGCTGGTGGCGCGCGGGCTGTCGAACGCGGAGATCGCGGCCGAGCTGTTCGTCAGCGAGACCACGGTGAAGACCCACGTCGGCCATGTGCTGACCAAGCTCCAGCTGCGTGACCGGGTGCAGGCGGCGGTGTACGCCTACGAGAGCGGGCTGGTGCGCCCGGGCACCCTGTAGCGGGCCCCTGCGGCCCCGTCTACGGCCCGCAGTGGCCCGCAGAAACGTGACGGCGGCCCGTCCGCTCCCCCGTGGCGACGAGGGGAGCGGACGGGCCGCCGTCGTGGTGGCGCTACTTGTTGGTCCGGCTGATCTCCCAGAAGCGGAAGAAGCCGGTGGTGTCGACGGTGGTCTCGACGCCGGTGACGTACGAACGGGCCGCGTAGAAGGCCTTGTTCTGGTACAGCGGGATCAGCGGCGCGTTCTCGGCCTCGATCTGCTGGATCTGCGCGTAGCCGGCCGAGGCGGCGCTGCGGTCGGCCTGCTTGAGGCCGTCCGGCACGAGCTTCCCGCTGATCCGGGGGTCGTCCCAACCGTGGTGGTAGGCACCGCCGTTGACCAGCAGCGGGGCGATGTAGTTGTCCGGGTCCGGGTAGTCGGCGAACCAACCGATGACGTACGCCTGGTACTTGCCCTCGGCCCAGCCCTTCTTGAAGCCCTCCCAGTCCGGCTCCTGCTGGACGGTGACCTGGAAGAGGCCGCCGGCCTCCAGCTGCTTCTTCAGCGTGTCGGCCTCGTTGCTGCCGGCCCGCGAGCGGGACCACGTGAGGGTGAGCTTGACCGGGGTCTGGACCTTGGCGTCGGTGAGGATCTTCTTGGCCTTGGCCGCGTCCTGGTCGCCGTAGCGGTCGAAGAACGGGGTGGTGTGGCCGGTGACGCCGGCCGGGACCATCGCGTACAGCGGCTGGACGGTCCGGGCGAAGACGTCGCGGGCGAGCGCCTTGCGGTCCACCAGCTGCGCGGCGGCCTGGCGGACGGCGACGTTGCCGCCGACCGCGTCCTTGGTGTTGAAGACCAGCGAGCGGGTGTCGTTGCTGTCGCCCTCGGTCACCTGCAGGTCGGTCTTGCCGCCCTGCTGGTCGGAGCGGATCTGGGCCGCGGTGTTCGGCTCCAGGCTGTTGTCGGTGAGGTCGACGTCGCCCTTGTCGAGCGCGGCCTTCAGGTCCTCGGCCTTGTCGAAGTACCGCACGGTGAACTTGGTGTTGCGCAGCTTGGCGTCGCCGCCGTACTTGTCGTTGGGCGACAGCGTGACCTTGCCCAGCTGCTTGCCCGCCATCTCGACCGAGTCGACGCGGTACGGGCCGGAGCCGACCTGCTTGTCGTTGGGCAGCGCCTTGTCGGCCGGGTAGACCTGGTGGTCCACGATGGCGCCGGCCGGGGTGGCCAGCTTGGCCGGCAGGGTGGCGTCGGGCGCGGTGAGGTGGAAGAGCACCTCGGTGTCGCCCTTGGCCTCGACGGACTTGATCGAGGAGAGCAGCGAGACCGGGCCGTTGTCGTCGTTGATCTTCCGGGTGCGCTCGATCGAGAAGACCACGTCCGCGGCGGTCAGCGGGTGGCCGTTCGAGAACTTCAGCCCGGGCCGCAGGGTGCAGTGGTACTCGGTGGCCTCACTGCTGGTGAACTCGCAGGACTGCGCGGCGTCCGGGCTGGGCGCGCTGGCGGCCGCCGGGAAGGTGAGCAGCGACTGGAAGGTGTTGCGGATGATCAGCCAGGAGCCGGAGTCGTAGGACATCGCCGGGTCCAGCGTGCCGCTCAGCTGGGCGGTGCCCATGGTGATCGACTTGCCGCTGTCCCCCTTGACGGCGTCGGTCACCGATCCGCAGCCGGCCACCGTCACGGCGACCAGACCGGCACAGCCGAGTACTGCGAGGCGTTCAGCTGAAGTCTTCACGGGGCGCGTCCTTATCGGTGGCACGAAACCCGAGTAGCGTGCCATATCGAACACGCACGACCGATACCCCCGCAGATGACGTTTGGGACACGGTGGTTCGGGGCAGCGCGGCAGCGACCGACGAGATGTCAGCCAATGCCCTTTTTCTCCCCCGATCTCCCCTGATCGGAGCCCCTCGGCATCCCGTACCGGCCAGTAGGGCCGGGCCGCAATGAGAGGACAATCACACTCGCGAGGCGACCAGCGAGCGCAGCAGATCGAGATCGACCTGCTCCAGCGAGGGCAGCACCAGCCGCCCGGGGGCCGGCTCGATCGCCGCCACCGAGGGCACCGCGATGACCGGGCAGCCGGCCGCCTCGCCCGCGCTCACCCCGGTCGGGGTGTCCTCGACCACCACGCAGCGGGCCGGCTCCGCGCCCAGCCGGCGGGCCGCCTCCAGGTACGGGTCCGGGAAGGGCTTGGTGTGCGGCACCTCGTCCCCGCCGATGGTGAAGGCGAAGTGGTGGGCGCCCAGCGAGCGCAGCACGATGTCGATCACGTGCCGGTGCGAGGCGGACACCATGGCCGCCGGGATCCCGTGCGCAGCAAGGGTGTTGAGGAGGCGTTCGGCGCCCGGCATGAGCGGCACGCCGCCGGCCAGCAGGTCCACGAAGCGCTGGTTGACCAGCACGCCCAGGTCGGTCGGCGCGATGTCCACGCCGGTCCGGGCGACCAGGTAGTCCATCACCCGGGTCATCGGGCCGCCGACCACGTGCGCGCGGTCCGCCTCGTCCAGCTCGTGGCCCAGCTCGGCGAAGAGCGAGACCTCGGCCTGCCACCAGAAGTCCTCGGTGTCCACCAGCGTGCCGTCCATGTCCAGCAGAACCGCCTGCAGACCGCGGTCGTCCCCGTGGTCGAGGACGCGGGTGGCGGTGGGGCTGGTGGTCATGGCGGACGTCCTTCCGACAGACCCCGGGCGGCCCCGGGGATGGCACAGGCCGGCCCGCTGGTGAGCGGACCGGCCCGTTCAGGATCATCCAGGATACGCCCGCTTCGTCCGGAAAGAGCGAACGGAGCAGAACGGGAGGATTACCGGGCGTTGAAGTACTTCGCCTCCGGGTGGTGGATCACGATCGCGTCGGTGGACTGCTCCGGGTGCAGCTGGAACTCCTCGGAAAGCACCACGCCGATCCGCTCGGGCTTCAGCAGCTCGGCGATCTTGGCGCGGTCCTCCAGCTCGGGGCAGGCCCCGTAGCCGAGCGAGAAGCGGGCGCCCCGGTACTTGAGCGCGAACATGTCCTTGACGTCCTGCGGGTCCTCGCCGGAGAAGCCCAGCTCGTAGCGGACCCGAGCGTGCCAGAACTCGGCCAGCGCCTCGGCCAGTTGGACCGAGAGGCCGTGCAGCTCCAGGTAGTCGCGGTAGGAGTTCCCGGCGAACAGCTCGTTGGCCGCCTCCGAGATCCGGTTGCCCATGGTGACCACCTGCAGGCCGACGACGTCCCGCACGCCGGACTCCTCCGGGCGGAAGAAGTCGGCCAGGCAGAGCCGGCGCCCGCGGCGCTGGCGCGGGAAGGTGAAGCGGGTGCGCTCGGTGCCGTCCTCGCGGAAGACGATCAGGTCGTCGCCCTTGGAGTTGGCCGGGTAGTAGCCGTAGACCACGGCCGCCTCCAGCCAGCCCTCGGTCTGCAGCCGGTCCAGCCAGGCCCGCAGCCGCGGCCGGCCCTCGGTCTCCACCAGCTCCTCGTACGACGGCCCCTCGCCGGTGCGCGCCGCCTTCAGGCCCCACTGCCCCTTGAACAGCGCGTCCTCGTCCAGCCAGGAGGCGTAGTCGGCGAACGGGATGCCCTTGACGATCCGGTCGCCCCAGAACGGCGGAGTGGGCACGGTGTTGTCGACGGTGACGTCGGAGCGGATCTGGCCGAGGTTCACCTCCGGCTCCGGCTCCTCCACCTCGACCCGGGCGTGCCGGCGCTGCTTGAGCTCCGGCAGGGTCGCGCCGGGCACGCCGCGCTTGACCGCGATCAGCGCGTCCATCAGCCGCAGGCCCTCGAAGGCGTCCCGGGCGTAGCGGACCTCGCCCTCGTAGATCTCGTGCAGGTCCTGCTCGACGTAGGCGCGGGTGAGCGCGGCGCCGCCGAGGATCACCGGGAAGCTGGCGGCCAGCTTGCGCTGGTTGAGCTCCTCCAGGTTCTCCTTCATGATCACGGTCGACTTGACCAGCAGGCCGGACATCCCGATCACGTCCGCGTTGTGCTCCTGCGCGGCGTCCAGGATCGCCGAGACCGGCTGCTTGATGCCCAGGTTGACCACGTTGTAGCCGTTGTTGGACAGGATGATGTCGACCAGGTTCTTGCCGATGTCGTGGACGTCGCCCTTGACGGTGGCCAGCACGATGGTGCCCTTGCCCTCGTCGTCGGACTTCTCCATGTGCGGCTCCAGGTGGGCCACCGCGGTCTTCATCACCTCGGCGGACTGGAGCACGAACGGCAGCTGCATCTGGCCGGAGCCGAACAGCTCGCCGACCACCTTCATGCCGGCCAGCAGCGTGCTGTTGACGATCTCCAGCGCCGGGCGCCCGGTCAGCGCCTCGTCCAGGTCGGCCTCCAGGCCGTTGCGCTCGCCGTCGATGATCCGGCGCTGCAGCCGCTCCTCCAGCGGGAGCGCGGCCAGTTCCTCCGCCTTTGAGGCCTTGACCGAGGCCGAGGAGACGCCCTCGAACAGCTGGAGCAGCTTCTGCAGCGGGTCGTAGCCCTCGCTGCGGCGGTCGTAGACCAGGTCCAGGGCGACCTCGCGCTGGTCCTCGGGGATCCGGGCCATCGGGAGGATCTTGGAGGCGTGCACGATCGCCGAGTCCAGGCCGGCCTCGACGCACTCGTTCAGGAAGACCGAGTTGATCACCATGCGGGCGGCCGGGCTGAGGCCGAAGGAGATGTTGGACAGGCCGAGCGTGGTCTGCACCTTCGGGTGGCGGCGCTTGAGCTCGCGGATCGCCTCGATGGTCTCGATGCCGTCCCGGCGGGACTCCTCCTGGCCGGTGCCCAGGGTGAAGGCGAGGCAGTCGACCAGGATCGAGCCCTCGTCGATGCCGTACTCGGTGGTGAGCTGCGCGATCAGCCGCTCGGCGATGGCCACCTTGGTCTCGGCGGTGCGGGCCTGGCCCTGCTCGTCGATGGTCAGCGCGATCAGGCCGGCGCCGTGCTCGCGGGCCAGCGAGGCGATCCGGCCGAACCGGGTGTCCGGGCCGTCGCCGTCCTCGTAGTTGACCGAGTTGAGCACCGCGCGGCCGCCCAAGGCCTCCAGGCCGGCCCGCAGCACGTCCGGCTCGGTGGAGTCCAGCACGATCGGCAGGGTGGAGGCGGTGGCCAGGCGGCCGGCGATCTCCTTCATGTCGGCGACGCCGTCGCGGCCGACGTAGTCCACGCAGAGGTCCAGCAGGTGGGAGCCGTCCCGGATCTGGTCGCGGGCGATCTCCACGCAGGCCTGCCAGTCGCCGGCCAGCATCGACTCGCGGAACTTCTTGGAGCCGTTGGCGTTGGTGCGCTCGCCGATCGCCAGGTACGAGGTGTCCTGGCGGAACGGCACCGCCTGGTACAGCGAGGCCGCCGAGGGCTCGGGCTGCGGGGTGCGCGGGGCGATCTCGCGGCCCTGGACGCGCTCGACCACCTGGCGCAGGTGCTCGGGCGTGGTGCCGCAGCAGCCGCCGACCAGCGAGAGGCCGTACTCGCGGGTGAACACGTCGTGCGCGTCGGCCAGTTCGGCCGGGCTGAGCGGGTAGTGGGCGCCGTCCTTGCCGAGCACCGGCAGGCCCGCGTTCGGCATGCAGGACAGGCCGATCCGGGCGTTCTTGGCCAGGTAGCGCAGGTGCTCGCTCATCTCGGCCGGGCCGGTGGCGCAGTTCAGGCCGATGTAGTCCACGCCGAGCGGCTCCAGCGCGGTGAGCGCGGCGCCGATCTCGGAGCCGAGCAGCATGGTGCCGGTGGTCTCCACCGTCACCTGGACCAGGACCGGCAGGTCCAGCCCGGCCTCGGCCAGGGCGCGCTTGGAGCCCAGGATCGCGGCCTTGGTCTGCAGCAGGTCCTGGCTGGTCTCGACCAGCAGCGCGTCGGCGCCGCCGGCGATCAGGCCGGCCGCGTTCCGCTGGAAGCCGTCGCGCAGCGTCTCGTACGGGGCGTGCCCGAGGGTGGGCAGCTTGGTGCCGGGGCCGATCGAGCCGAGCACCCAGCGGGTGCGGCCGTCCCCGGCGGTGTGGGCGTCGGCCACCTCGCGGGCGATCCGGGCACCGGCCTCGGACAGCTCGAAGATGCGCTCGGGGATCTCGTACTCGCCGAG
Organism: Streptomyces novaecaesareae; assembly: GCF_000716875.1. GTDB lineage: Bacteria > Actinomycetota > Actinomycetes > Streptomycetales > Streptomycetaceae > Kitasatospora > Kitasatospora novaecaesareae. The sequence continues at coordinate 89,120 of NZ_JNWQ01000012.1, forward strand.
TGCGGAGAAGTTGGCGCCGAAGGTGTTGGTCTCCACGCAGTCCACGCCCACGCCGAAGTAGGCCTCGTGGACGGAGCGGACGATGTCGGGCCGGGTGATGTTGAGGACCTCGTTGCAGCCTTCGAGGTTCTGGAAGTCCTCCAGCGTCGGGTCCTGCGCCTGGAGCATGGTGCCCATCGCACCATCGGCGACCACCACCCGGGTGGCGAGCGCTTCACGCAGCGCGTTCGCGCGGCTCTGCGGAGTGACGGACGGACTGGCTGCAGTGGCCATGGGGCTTCTCCCTGGTGCGACGGCTGTCGGCTTTGCACACCCGCTTGGTCGGGCACGCACGTGGTCAGGGTATCCGGCCGACGGGTCGGCCTGCGGGCCCATTCCGTATCCTGAGCGTTCGACCAAACGGGGGGAGCGACCGCGTGGCCCGATTCCGGACCCGCGCGCGGCGGATCGGCGGGGCCCTGGCGGCCCCGTTCCGGGCGCTGCGCGACCGCTGGCGAGGCTGGTCCTGGTGGCGCAGGACACTGCTGGTCCTGGTGCTGGCGGCGGCCGTGCCCGCCACCGCGCTCGGCTCGGTGTTCGTCACGATCCGACTGCACTACACGGGTGAGCCCTCGGCCGAGGCGCGCACCAGGGGCCGCGACGCGCTCTGGCTCGGCCACGCCTGGGTGGACGGCCGCAAGACCGAGAACGACGTGACCGGGCTGGTCCGGCAGCTGGCCGGCACCGGCATCCGGGACCTGTACGTGCACACCGGCCCACTGGAGCACGACGGCACCCTGCCGCCCGCCGTCCACCCCCGGGCCCGCTGGTTCACCGACACCGTGCACCGGGAGCTGCCGGGCGTGCGGGTGCAGGGCTGGCTGGGCGACGAGGTCAAGCCGGAGAAGGACGCCATGGACCTGGAGGACGCCCCGACCAGGGACCGGGTCACCGACTCCGCCCGCCAGGTGCTGGACCTCGGCTTCGACGGCGTGCACTTCGACATGGAGCCGATCCGCCCCGGTTCGGCCGGCTGGCTGGCACTGCTCGACCAGGTCCGCCCGCTCACCGCGGCCCGCGGCGCCAAGCTCTCGGTGGCCGCCCCGCAGATCGACCCCGTCCCGGGCCTGCACACGGCCGGCATCCTGCTCACCGACCACGGCAAGTGGTGGGACCAGGCGTACTTCGCCGCGACCGCCCGCCGGGTCGACCAGGTCGCCGTGATGACCTACGACACCTCGATGCCGACCGCGCCGCTGTACGGCGGCTACGTCGCCCAGCAGACCGAGCTCGCCCTGCAGGCCACCCCGGCCGACGTGGACCTGCTGATCGGCCTGCCGTTCTACTGGGACGACAAGTGGGGCCACTGGGGCGACGCCGAGACCGTCCAGGCGGCCGTCCGCGGCGTCCGGCTGGGCCTGGGCCGGGAGGACCTGCGGCGGGCGAACTTCGGCGTCGCGCTGTACGTGGACTTCGCCGCGACGCCCGAGAACTGGGCGGACTACCGGAACGGCTGGGTCGACGTCCGGTAGGGCGGGATGCTCTTAGGCGGCCATCCGGTGGGCCAGGGCGCCCAGGTAGCGGTGGATGGTGCTGTCCTCGCCGACCACGTAGTGCGAGACGGCCCGGTAGAGCGGCCGGCGGACCTCGCCGCGCTCGGTGACGGTCAGCGAGCAGCCGGGACCGGCCGGGGTGAGCACGTACGTCCAGGTGCCGCCGTAGGGCAGGTCCGGGTCGGCGATTCCGGTGACCAGGCGGTGCGGGGCCTCGCTCGCCACCACCTCGTACGTGGTGTGCCCGTGCCGGTCGTACTCGCGCCAGCGCTCCCGGCCGCCGGCCGCGGCGGGCAGCCGCTCGACGTGGGTCAGGCCCGGGCGCCAGGCCGGATAGAGGTCGATGTCGGTCAGCACGTCCCAGACGGCGCCGGGCGACTGGGCGAGCTCCAGGCCGCCCTCGGTGACGTGCTCCACCGGCAGCCGGCGCCCGGCGCGGTCCGCCGCCACCAGTGCGGCACCGGCCAGCGCGACGGCTCCCGTGCCCGCGCCGATCCACAGCCATCGGTTCATCGGTCCGGCCCCTTCCGCCCGGCCCCCGCCCGTTCATCATCGCGCCGTCCCGCCGTGGCGGCACGCCGTCGGGCCGGGCCGGGGGCCGGAGGCGGTCCGCATCCGGCCGGCGGACTGACGCCCCGTCGGGCCGGGCCGCCCCGATATCCGCTGGATCGGGGCGCCCGGCTCCCCCAGACTGTCCCGGTGCCCGGCCGCGGTGCGCATCAAAGCCCGTAGGCTGGGCAGGTAGGGACCATGGGGCGAGGCGTTCCATGGGTGACGAGAGGTTCGACAGTCGGCAGCCGGCCCGTCGGCGCCCCGGCAAGCCGGCCGAGGCGGTGCCGGCCCGACCGCCGACCGGAGGGAGACGCTGGGTGATCGAGCTGGAAGATGTTCCCGAGTTGATCGACCCGGTCATGGTCTGCGCCTTCGAGGGCTGGAACGACGCGGGCGACGCCGCCTCCGCGGCTCTGGCGCATCTGGACGAGACCTGGGGCGGCAAGGTGTTCGCGGCCCTCGACGCGGAGGACTACTACGACTTCCAGGTCAACCGGCCCACGGTCTGGCTGGACGGCGGCATCCGCCGGATCACCTGGCCGACCACCCGGCTCTCGGTGATCCGGGTCACCGAGCCGACCACCAGGGACGTCGTGCTGGTCCGCGGCATCGAGCCCAGCATGCGCTGGCGCTCGTTCTGCAACGAGCTGCTGGGCTTCGCGCACGAGCTGGGCATCGAGCTGGTGGTGATCCTGGGCGCGTTGCTCGGCGACACCCCGCACAGCCGCCCGGTGCCGGTCAGCGGCGTGACCTCCGACCCCGAGCTGGCCCGCCGGCTCGATCTGGAGGAGAGCCGCTACGAGGGCCCGACCGGCATCGTCGGCGTGCTCCAGGAGGCCTGCACGCACGCCGGGGTGCCGGCCGTGACGCTCTGGGCGGCGGTGCCGCACTACGTCTCGCAGCCGCCGAACCCCAAGGCCACGCTGGCGCTGATCAACAAGTTGGAGGACCTGCTGGACCTGCGCATCCCGCCGGGCGAGCTCGGCGAGGACGCCCGGGCCTGGCAGCTGGGCGTGGACCAGCTGGCCGCCGAGGACAGCGAGGTCTCCGAGTACGTCCAGCAGCTGGAGGAGGCGCAGGACACCGCGGAGCTGCCGGAGGCCTCCGGGGACGCCATCGCCCGCGAGTTCGAGCGCTACCTGCGCCGCCGGGAGAACGTCGGGCCGACCGGCGAGAAGCCGGTGTCCGGGCACGCCACCGCGGAGCGGCCGGCCGAGCCGGAGCCCCCGGGCCCGGCCCGGGAGAGCCCGGACAACGCCGAGGAGGAGTAGCCCCCCTCGGCGCCGGAACGCCGAAGGGGCGTCAGGACACTGGTCCTGACGCCCCTTTCGGCGTTCCGGTACGGGAGCGGGACTACAGCGCGACGCCCAGCAGGGCGTCCACGGTGCGGGTCACCAGGCCGGGGGCGCCGATGTCGGTGCCGCCCTCGGTCTCCTGAAGCTCCGCCCAGCGGTCGACGGCGGCCAGTGCGGCCGGCGCGTCCAGGTCGTTCGCGAGCGCCGTACGGACCTCGGCGAGCAGCTGCTCGGCCGCGGGGCCGTCCGGGCGGGAGACCGCGGCGCGCCAGCGGGCGAGGCGCTCGACGGCCTCGTCCAGGACGCTCTTGGTCCACTCCCAGTCGGCGCGGTAGTGGTGCGAGAGCAACGCCAGGCGGATCGCCGCCGGATCAACGCCCTCGCGGCGCAGCGCCGAGACGAAGACCAGGTTGCCGCGGGACTTGGACATCTTCTGGCCGTCCAGGGCGACCATGCCGGCGTGCACGTACGCCTTGGCGTACGGGTGGGTGCCGGTGGCGACCTGGGCGTGCGCGGCGCCCATCTCGTGGTGCGGGAAGGAGAGGTCGCTGCCGCCGCCCTGGATGTCGAAGGACATGCCGAGGTACTGCAGTGCGATGGCGACGCACTCGATGTGCCAGCCGGGACGGCCGTGGCCGAGCTCGGTGTCCCAGGCGGGTTCGCCCGGGCGGGCGGCCAGCCAGAGCAGGGCGTCCAGCGGGTTGCGCTTGCCGGGGCGGTCCGGGTCTCCGCCGCGCTCGGCGAAGACGGGGCGCATGGCCTCGCGGGTGAGGCCGGAGACCTCGCCGAAGTGCGGGTCCGCGTCGACCGAGAAGTAGATGTCGCCGTCCACCCGGTAGGCCGCGCCGGAGGCCAGCAGCTTCTGGACGATCGGGACGATCCACGGGATCGACTCGACGGCGCCGATGTAGTGGGCCGGGGGGAGCAGGCGCAGCGCGGTCATGTCCTCGCGGAACAGGGCCGTCTCGCGCTCGGCCAGGGCGGTCCAGTCCTGGCCGGTCTCGACGGCGCGCTGCAGCAGCGGGTCGTCGACGTCGGTGACGTTCTGGATGTACAGGACGTCGTGGCCGGCGTCCTTCCAGACGCGCTGGACCAGGTCGAACGCGTTGTAGGTGGCGGCGTGGCCCATGTGGGTCGCGTCGTAGGGGGTGATGCCGCAGACGTAGATCCGGGCGGTGCCGTCCTGCGGCACGACCTCCCGGACCGTGCCCGCTGCGGTGTCGTGGATACGGAGGGGGAGCCCCTGACCAGGCAGGGCGGGAACCTCGGAGGCGGGCCAGGCATGCATGGCAACAACTTTAACCTTGCGAACATTTGAAAGCCTAACCAGTAAGCAAGATCGACTGGATTCGCTTCCTGTCGTTGCCTGACCGCTTCCCGACTGGTAATGCACCGAGATCGACCAGGAAGTCCTCGTTGCGTGCGACCTGCTCCGAGGACCGGTCCAGACCACCAACTCCCTTACGGGAAAGCGGTTTCGGGGGTCTACACCGGCGGCCAGGGGATCGCCGGCCAGTCCTCGGAGGGCAGCGGGTGGCGGCCTGAGCCGCGCAGCCCGGCCACCCGGGCCCGGGTGGCCTCCAGCTCGGCCGGCGTCAGGTGCGGGGCGAGGCGCTCGGCCAGCTCGCCGTCCAACTGCTCGGCCAGCCGGGCCAGTACCTCCAGCGCCTCGGTGGGCAGCGGATCGCCGGCCCAGCCCCAGAGCAGGGTGCGCAGCTTGCCCTCGGTGTTGAAGGTGACGCCGTGGTCGATGCCGTACACCCGCCCGTCGGCGGCCGGGATCAGGTGGCCGCCCTTGCGGTCGGCGTTGTTGAGCACCGCGTCCAGCACCGCGAGCCGGCGCAGCCGCCGGTCGTCGTGGTGCACCAGCAGCGCGGTACGCCCGCCCTCGACCTCGGCCTGGATGATCGGCAGCCAGCCGTCCTCCGGGCCGCGCGGGTCCTGGAGCGCGAGCAGCGGCTCGGCCTGCGGGTCCGGTTCGACCCACAGCTGCACCATGCCGGGCCCGTGCGGCCCCTCGCGCAGCACGGTCGGCGGGATCAGCGCCCAGCCCGTCGCCGCGGACAGCTCGTACGCGGCGACCTCGCGGCCGGCCAGCGTGCCGTCCGGGAAGTCCCAGAGCGGGCGCTCGCCGGCCACCGGCTTGTAGACGGCCTGCGCGCTCAGCGAGCCGTGCGCGACCGTGCAGTACAGCGCGGCGTTGGAGGCGTCGGTCAGGCGGCCGTGCACGGTGAGCTCGCCCTGGCGCAGCAGCGCGAGGGCGGTGGGCACGTCGGCGGCCAGCGCGGCCGCCGTCGCCGGGTCGGCCTGCGGCGGGGTCTCGGTGTTCAGCGCCGGTAGCCGTTCGCGCGCGGGCACAGGTGGCCCTCCGGGTCGAGCGGCAGGTTGCAGAACGGGCAGGGCTTGCGGCCGGCCGCGACCAGGTCCAGCGCACGCTTGGCGAACACCCGGGCCATCGCGCCGGACAGCCGCACCCGCAGCATGTCCGGGCCGGTGTCGTCGTCGGTGAAGACCGGCTCGGCCCCCTCCTCTTCTTCCTCCTCCTCGACCAGCGCCTGCGCCTCGACCACCAGGCAGCCGTCGACGCTGTCCCAGGCCAGGGCCATCGTGCCGACCCGGAACTCCTGCTCCAGCGGCAGATCGAGCGGCGCGGTGTCGAGCAGGTCCTTCGGGGCGGTGGCCGGGATGGAGGTGTCGCCGCCGCTGCGCCGCAGCGCCTCGTCCAGGACCTCCTCGATGCGCTCGGCGAGCGCCGCGACCTGGGTCTTCTCCAGCAGCACACTGGTGATCCGGCCCCGGGCGCTGGCCTGCAGGTAGAACGCCCTGGCGCCGGGCTGGCCGACGGTACCGGCCACGAACCGTTCGGGCTGGTCGTAGAAGAAGACCTGACGGGGCACGCTCTCGCTCCGGATCGTGTCGGTCGGCGCGGATCCGCCGTGGGGGATCGCGGGTATCGGGACTCGTTAGTCACCCTACGACCTCCGGGCTCCGGCCGGGGAGCCGAGCCGACGGCCGGGGCGGGATGGCACCCGGGGTCTCGGGTGGTGGTGCTCGGGCGGGAGGCCGCAGGGGCGCTACCGGTTCAGGCAGGGCCTGTTCAAGTGCTGCCCGTTCAGGCAGTGCCTGTTCCAGCGGTGCCCGTTCAAGCGGCGCCTGTTCAGGCGGTGCCGCCGACCACCGCGTCGCCGGCCGGGGCGGCCGGGGCCGCCCCGGTCCTCGGCGCCAGCGAGGAGAGGTCGCCGGTGTCGCCCATTCTCAGCACGAAGGGCCGCTGCGGGGTGTACCGGATCGCGGTGACCGAACAGGGCTCGACGCTGATCCGCTGGAAGTGGTCCAGGTGCAGGCCGAGCGCGTCGGCCACCACCGCCTTGATCACGTCACCGTGCGAACAGGCGACCCAGACCGCGTCCTCGCCGTGCTCGGCGGCGATCTTCCCGTTCCACTCGCGCACCGCGCTCACCGTGCGGTGGCTCAGCTCGCGCAGCGACTCCCCGCCGGGGAAGGCCGCGGCGGCGGCGTGGTCCTGCACCGTGCGCCACAGCGGCTCCTTGGCCAGCTCGGCCAACGAACGGCCGGTCCACTCGCCGTAGTGGCACTCCCCCAGCCGCTCGTCCTCGGCCGGCCCGCCCAGCTCGGGCCGGGCGGCCAGCAACGGCTCCAGCGTCTGGCGGCAGCGCTCCAGGGGGCTGCTGACGACCTGCACCAGCGGGATGCCGTCCAGCCGGTCGGCCAGCGCGGCGGCCTGCCCGCGCCCGGTGTCGTCGAGGTCGATGCCGGGGGTCCAACCGGCCAGGATTCCGGCGGTGTTCGCGGTGGAGCGGCCGTGACGGACGAGCAGCAGGGTGGGCATGGGGCTTAGCCTACGACCTCCGGGCCCGGCGGTGGGGGCGGGTTACCGTCCGGTTATCTGACCGGACGCCCGGCCCGGTCACGGCCTCCGGTCCCGCCCGACGGGCCCGTACCGCACCGGGTTCCGCACCCGTTCCGTGCCGGTACCGCGCTCGTACGCCACCGGTTCCGCGCCCGTTTCGTGCCTTTGGGCCGCGTTCGGGTGACAATGGCGCATGATCGTGCACTGCGCCGCCTACTCCGACGGCCGCCGGATCGAGGCCCCCGAGGACTTGGCCGGCGCGCTCACCGCCGCCCGCGCGGCCGGTCCGGACGGCTTCGTCTGGATAGGCCTCTTCGAGCCCACCGCCGAGGAACTCGACCAGGTCGGCAAGGAGTTCGCGCTGCACCCGCTGGCCGTCGAGGACGCCGTCAGCGCCCACCAGCGCCCCAAGGTCGAGGCCTACCAGGGCTCGCTGTTCGTCACCCTGAAGACCCTCGGCTACGCCCCCGGCGCTCACGTCGTCACCGTCGGCGAGGTGATGGTCTTCCTCGGGCCCGACTTCGTGATGACCGTCCGGCACGGCGAGGACTCCCCGCTCGGCGGCCTGCGGGCCCGCCTGGAGCAGGAGCCCGAGCTGCTCCGCTTCGGGCCCAGCTCGGTGCTGCACTCGGTCGCCGACACCATCGTTGACGGCTACGTCGAGGTGGCCGCTGCGCTGCAGAGCGACCTGGACGACCTGGAGGCGGACATCTTCACCCCCACCCGGGTAGGCCGCGACACCGCCGGGCGGATCTACGGCTACAAGCGCCAGGTGATGTCCGTACGCCGCGCCACCGGCCCGCTGCTGGAGCCGATGCTGACGCTGGAGCGCGGCGCCCGTTTCGTCCGCCCCGAGACGGCGCCCTACCTGCGGGACGTCGCCGACCACCTGGCCCGGGTGAACGACCAGGTGGACGGCATGGACCGGCTGCTGTCCGACATCCTCAACGCCAACCTGGCGCAGGTCAGCGTGCAGCAGAACAACGACATGCGGAAGATCTCGGCCTGGGCGGCGCTGGCCGCCGTGCCGACGATGATCGCCGGCATCTACGGGATGAACTTCGACGACATGCCCGAACTGCACCAGCCCTGGGGGTACCCGGCGGTGCTGGCGCTGATGGCCGGGGTCTGCGTGGTGCTGCACCGGGTGTTCAAGCGGCACGACTGGCTGTAGTACCGCTCGCCGACCCGTCCGTTCGCCGACGCCGCCGCGCGAGCTACGCGAGCCCGGCGCGCTCCAGGGCCTCGACTCCCGTGCGCAGCGCCTGGATCCGCTCGTCCAGGGTGAACCCGGCCGGGGCCAGGGTGAGCGTGGTGACGCCCGCGTCGGCGTAGGCCTGCATCCGGTCGGCGATCCGGGCGGTGTCGCCGATCAGCGAGGTGGCGTCGACCAGGTCGTGCGGGACGGCGGCCGCGGCGCCCGCGTAGTCCCTGGCCAGGTACTTCTCCTGGATCTCGTCGGCGGCCTGCTCGTATCCCATCCGCCGGGTGAGCTGGTTGTAGAAGTTCTTCTCCTTGCTGCCCATGCCGCCGATGTACAGCGCGGCGTACGAGCGCAGGGCGTCGACCCCGGCCTTGATGTCCTCGCCGACGGCGAGGTTCACGGTCGGGCAGAGGTCGAAGCCGTCCAGCGTCCGGCCGGCCTTGGCGCGGCCGGCGGTCAGCGGGTCGAGGGAGAGCGCGGAGTGCTCGGGCGAGAAGAAGATGCCGAGCCAGCCGTCGGCGATCTCGCCGGTGAGCTCCAGGTTCTTCGGGCCGATCGCGGCGATGTACAGCGGGATGTGCTCGCGCACCGGGTGCACGGTGAGCTTGATCGGCTTGCCCGGGCCGCCGGGCAGCGGCAGCGTCCAGTGCGCGCCCTCGTGGACCAGCCGCTCGCGGGACATCGCCTTGCGGATGATCTCCACGTACTCGCGGGTGCGGGCGAGCGGCTTGTCGAACTTCACGCCGTACCAGCCCTCGGAGACCTGCGGGCCGGAGACGCCGAGGCCGAGGCGGAACCGGCCGCCGGAGAGGGTGTCCAGGGTCGCCGCGGTCATCGCGGTCATCGCCGGGGTACGGGCCGGGATCTGGAAGATGGCCGAGCCGACGTCGATCCGCTCGGTCTTCGCGGCCACGTAGCTGAGCACGGTCGCGGCGTCCGAGCCGTACGCCTCCGCCGCCCAGCAGACCGCGTAGCCGAGCCGGTCCGCCTCCTGGGCCACGGCGATGTTGTCGGCGTCCATGCCGAGTCCCCAGTAGCCGAGGTTGATACCGAGTCGCATCTGCCGCACCTTCCAGTGGGTTGGGGTTGGTGGCGAGGGTAACCGCGCCCGCGCCGGACATGCTACTGACGGGTAGTGGTGGGTTGGGTCACACCCGCACCACCGCCTCCGGCGGTGAGCGTTCTGCGGGTCTGCACACCTGCCCGTACCCCGGCCGCTACGCTCAGCCGACGTGGAGAGCACTCTCCCCACCTGCGCTTTCACAGGGCCACCGGGGCGCCCGGGGCCACCGGCCAGTGGAGGGCCCGTCCGATGGAGAAACGTCACCTGGGCCGTACCGGTCTGCAGGTCTCCCGCCTCGGCCTCGGCACCATGACCTGGGGCCGCGACACCGACGAGCACGAGGCCGCCGAGCAGCTCAAGGAGTTCGTCGACGCCGGCGGCAACCTGATCGACACCGCCGACGTGTACGCCGACGGCGGCGCGGAGTACCTGATCTCCCGGCTCACCGACAGCCTGATCCCCCGCTCCGACCTCGTCATCGCCACCAAGGCCGGCAGCGTCCCCGAGTCCGCCCGCCGCTTCGACGCCTCGCGCGGCCACCTGCTCGCCGCCCTGGACGCCTCGCTGCGCCGCCTCGGCACCGACTACGTCGACCTCTGGCAGGTGCACTCCTTCGACCCGACGACCCCGGTCGAGGAGACGCTCAGCGCCCTCGACATCGCCGTCACCTCCGGGCGCGCCCGCTACGTCGGGGTCTGCGACTTCAGCGGCTGGCAGCTCGCCAAGGCCGCCACCTGGCAGCACGCCCACCACGGGCGGGTGCCGCTCGCGGGGGCGCAGCTGGAGTACTCGCTGCTGCAACGCGGCATCGAACGCGAGGCGCTGCCCGCCGCGCTGGACGACGGGATCGGGGTGCTGGCCGGCTCGCCGCTCGGGCGCGGGGTGCTCACCGGCAAGTACCGGCACGGCGTCCCGCAGGACTCGCGCGGCGCCTCGCCGCACCTGACCGGGTTCGTCCAGCCGTACCTCGGAGAGCGCTCGCGGCGGATCGTGGACGCCCTCGCCACCGCCGCCGACGGGCTCGCCAGCAGCCCGCTGGCGGTCGCACTGGCCTGGGTCCGGGACCGCCCGGGGGTGGCCAGCGCGCTGCTCGGGGCGCGGACGGTGACCCAGCTGCAGGCGGCGTTGTCGGTGGAGGCGCTTACGCTTCCGGGTGAGATCCGTAGTGCGCTGGACGACGTGTCGTCCCCGGTGCACCGCTACCCGGACCAGGGGTGGACCGAGCTGTGACCAGCCGGTCGGGTCGTCGAGCAGAACGCGCAGTGGAGTGACCTTTGGAGCGGACGACGATGAGTGACACGGGGAACGGCGCTCCGGAGGAGACCTCGGCGACTCCGGCCGACAAGGCCGCGGCGATCGCGGAGCTGGCGGCGCGGATCCGCAGCATCGCGCCGCAGGGGTCGGGGCCGGGTGCTTCGGGGGCCTCGGTTCCGAAGACTCCGGCCGACCGACCGGCGGCGGAGCCGGAGGCAGCGGCGGGTGCTCCGGAGTCGGGCGGGCAGGGCGCTCCGGTGTCCACCCCGGCCGCCCCCGTTGCCCCGGCTTCCGTGGTGCCCGACGGGCCGCGCGGCGACGCGCTCCAGCAGACCACCGCGGTGCTGGCCGCGGGCGGCGCCCCCGCCGAGCTGGCGGCCGCCGCCGTGGCCGAGTTCGGCGACGACGCCGCCGAGCGGCTGCGCGAGGACCCGTGGGCGGTGCTGGGCCTGCCCGGCGTCCGGCCCGAGCACGCCGACCGCTTCGCCCGCGAGCTGCTCGGCCCCGGGGCCGAGCCGGGGGATCCACGCCGCGCCCAGGCGCTGGTGCTGTGGCTGCTGGAGCAGGCAGCACTGCGCGGGCACTCGGCCCTGGAACTCGCCGAAGTGACCGCCGGGCTCGACCGGCTCCGGATGCCGGACCCGGTCGCCGCCGTCCAGGCCGCCGTCGAGGACGGCCGGGTGCTGCCCGCCCAGGAGGAGCTGGCCGGGGCCGAGGCGCACGCGGCGGGCGGCGAGGACGACGACGAGCCGCCGACCCGGACGCTGCTCGCGCTGGAGCGGCTGGCGATGGCGGAGACCACCCTCGCCGAGGGTCTGCTCCAGCTGATGGCGACCTTCGTACCGGGCGAGGACGTCGAGGAGGAGGCCGAGTCCACGGACCTCGACTCGGACCCCTCCTCGGACACGTCTTCGGACGGCTCTCCGGAGGTCGACCCGGCGGGCGAGGAGTCGGGTGGCACGGCGGAGGCCGAGGACGGCGGCGAGGCGGACGCCACCGCCCCCGCGGCCCCCGCCGCTCCCGGCCCGGCCGCGTGGGCGGCCGCCGCCGAGGCCGCGCCGTCCTCCTCCGCGACCGCCCTGATCCAGGCGGTCGCCGACAGCGCCCTCGTACTGCACACCGGCGGCGAGGCGGCCCGCGCCGAGCCGGCCGCGCTGCTCACCGCCGCCCGGGGCCTCGGGCTGCGGGCCTGGGCCGCCACCTGGACCGACCAGGGCCGGACGTCCTTCGCCGCGCTCGCCGGAGCCGGAACCGGAACCCAGACCGACGCCGGGGCCCCCGTGGTCACCCTCGCCGAGCTGCTCGCCGGCACCGCCGGCCCGGGCCGCGCGCCGGACGGCATGCTCGCCCTGGACCTGCTGGTCGTCCTGGACGCCCCGCTGCTGGACGTCGAACTGGCCGCGACCGTCGTGGAGTCGCTCGCCGACGGCACCCGGCTGGTGCTCAGCGGCGACCCTGGCCAGCTCTGGTCGGCCGGGCCCGGCCGGTTCTTCGCCGACCTGCTGGCCGCCAAGGCCTGCCCGGCGGTCGCCTCCCGCACCCCGGACTTCGGCCCGATCGGCGAGCTGGTCTCCGGCGTCGGCATCGGCGAGCTCCAGCCGGTCGACGCGCCGGACAAGGAGGTGGTCATCCTGACCGCCAAGGACGCCGGCGAGGCCGTCCACCGCGCCATCCAGCTGCTCACCGACTCCATCCCGCGGGCCCTGGGCATCCCCGCCGAGCAGGTGGTGCTGCTCACCCCGGGCCACGGCGGCGCGGCCGGCACCCGGGTGCTGAACGCCGCCGCCAAGGCCCGGCTCAACCCCGGCCCGGGCCGGTTCGGCGGGTTCGACCCGGGTGACCGGGTGGTCGACTCCCCCGCGCCCGGCATCGCCCGCCCGGCCCGGGTGCTGGACGGCGACGCCACCGGCCTGCACCTGGAGTACGCGGACGGCTCCCGCCGCACCGTCCCGCCCGCCGAGGCCGCCCGGCTGCGGCACGGCTGGGCGCTGACCGTCCACCAGGCGCTCGGCCGCCGCTGGCCGGGCGCGGTGGTCGTGCTGCCGGAGGACGCCGCCCCGGCGCTCACCCGGCAGTGGGTCTACACCGCCTTCGGGCGGGGCGAGCGGCACCTGTCCGTGGTGCACGCGGCGGGCCCGGCGCTCGTCCAGGCCGTCGCCGAGCGCCCGGCGCAGCCGCGTACCACCCGGCTGCGGGCGATCCTCGCCGAGAACGCCGCCCCGGCGTACTGAGCCGCACGGCGTGCCGACGGGCGGGCCCCGCTGTCCTGGGCCCGCCCGTCGTCGCGTCGTTCAGTCGTCGCCGTTCAGTCGTCCGAGTCCTCGTCGTCGTAGACCTCGCTGACGTCGAACCGGCAGATCAGCAGCTGCGGATCGGCGTGCTCGAAGGGCTCCGGCAGCCACTCCCCCGGCTCGGTCGGCTCGGCCGCCGCGACCCAGAGCGTCGAGTCCGCCTCCTCCAGCCCGAACTCCTCGCTGCGGGCGGCGATCTCGTCCGGCTCGTACTCGCCGAACAGCACCCCGATCGCGGCGTTGACCTCGCCCGCGCCGGCGCCGCCCGGGGTCAGCGACTCGTCCAGCCGCTCGGCCTGGGCGCGCAACCGCTTGGGGTCGACGACGTGGTAGTCACGGCGGATCAACACGCTGATCGCCTCGGGCTCTTCGGGGCCGTGGTACCCGCCGGGGCCCTCGTCCCCGGGGATCTCGAAGGGCGTGACCTCGTCGTAGGCCTCGTACAGGAGCTGGTCGTAGGCGATGGCCGCCGTCGCCAGCTGCTCGTAGGCGGCGGACACGGCGGGATCATCGGCTGCGTTGGGGCTTGACACCGCTTCCAGATGACGGTCGATGGCGGCCTTGACCGCCTCAGCGGCGGCGCGTACCTCGGCAATGGTGGGCTGCGCGGCATCAGACATGGTGCAGACGCTATCTCCCCGCGGTGTCGGTACGCACAGCGGTTGTCACCTACACCCGCGATTTCACCGCAACTTCCCCCCTGATGTCCGATCTGTACACGTACGTCCCCCTGCGGAACCGGCGCGAGACGGGCCCGGAGGGCGCGCGGCGGGCCCGGCGGGGCCGTCCGGGTACCGCATCACGCGCCGGGATCGGGGTATCCCCTCCACAGGAGCAACGGAACTGATGCACTGTCAGCCGACTGCCCGGGGTGCGGCCCCCCGGGCTGCCGTTCCCGCACGGGAGGACGGCCGGAAATACCCGGGCCGACTGTCCGGGGCAGGCCGTAGGCTTGCCCGAAGGTGATCCTCAGGAGGAGCGTTTTGACCCCACGGAATCCGGTCCGGCAGCCGGAGTACGAGTACCAGTCGCTGCGCATGCCGCGCGGCACCACGCGAAACGCGGCGCGCCAACTGCTCACCGAGCACGCCGAGTACGGCCACTGGGAGCTCGACCGACTGCGGCTGTTCCCCGACGGCAGCCGGACGGTCCGGCTGAAGCGGAGGATCATCCGCCAGGTCCGGAACTGGTGACGGGCGGGGCGCTCCGCCCGACGCGGAGCCTCGCACACGACGTTCACGCACCCGCACCCGCGGCCGCCGGTCGATCCGGCAGCCGCGGGTGCGTCGTTTCCGCGGTGGGTGCGCTACCTCAGCGGGCCCCGGCGCGGGCGCGACGGTAGAGCACGCCGCCGCCGAGCAGCAGCGCGAGCCCGGCCGCGCCGAGCAGCTCGACACCGCCGGCCCCGGTGGAGGCCAGCTGGCTGTCCGCGGCCGGGGCGGCGGCCGGGACGGCCTGGGTGCTCGGGCTCGCGCTGTTGACGACCGGCGCGGCGGGCGCCGCGGGGGACGGGCCGCCGGTGCGCGGGAGGCCCGGGTTCTCCTCGCCGCCGTTGTGCGGCGGGGTCGGGTGGCTGGGCTCCGGGCAGTCGTCGCCCGGCTTCGGGGCGGGCGTGTGCACGGGCGCGGGCGGCTGTGCCACGTTGCCGCACTCGTTGCCGAAGGCCGGGTTGGCGACGCCGACCACGTTGACGGAGTTGCCGCAGGCGTTGATCGGGACGTGCACCGGGGCCTGGACGCTGTTGCCGGACGCCACCCCGGCCGAGTTGGCGGCGGTGCCGGAGGCGGAGGAGCCCGAGGCGGTGGTGCCCTGGCTCCCGCCGGTGCCGGAACTCGCGGTGTCGCCGTTGCCCGTGTGGCCACCCTGCCCGCCCTGCCCGCCCTGCCCGCCCTGCCCGGGCGTGGGCGCCGCATGGCGGCCGTCGCTGACGTTGGCACAGTGGTTGCCGTAGGCCGGGTTCAGCAGGCCGATCACGTCGACCGTGTTGCCACAGGCGTTGATCGGCACCTCGACCGGCACCTGCACCGAGTTCCCCGAGGCGACGCCCGGCGAACCGGCGGCACCTCCCTGTGCCTCGGCGCCCGCGTAGGCGTAGCCGGCGGTCGAGGCCAGCACACTGCCGGTGGCCACGGCCGTGAGGATGCCCTTCTTGGCTACATTCCTCATGTTTTCCCCTGACGTTTCGAGACGACGTGTCGACCTTGACATGAACCTTATGAAAGTCGGAATTTCCGTATATCCGTAAATCACGCAGGGTCTTTGGCTGCACAGGATTTAACGACAGGCCGACGGGGAGGTTAGGCCGAACGAAGCAGCTTCACCCGATCGAGCGATCGTGCCGTACTCGGGTCTCCGGGGACGCGAAGACCCCCGGTGCGGCGCGTCCGCCGCCCGGGGGCCGGGTCGAGTCCGCTCAACGGGCCTCAGCGGCCCGGAGGTCGACTCAGACGTTGGCGCAGTGGTTGCCGAACGCCGGGTTCAGCACGCCGATCACGCTGATGGTGTTGCCGCAGGCGTTGACCGGGACGTGCACCGGAACCTGGACCAGGTTGCCCGAAGCGATACCCGGGGAAGCCACGGCCGCGCCCTCGGCACCGGCACCGCCGTGAGCGGATGCGACACCGGCGGCGGCGAGCACCAGGCCACCGGTGGCGGCGGCGACAGCGGCGATCTTCTTGACCTTCATCATTCCTCCTGTACGGACAACGCAACCCGTTCGGCGGGCTGCACAGGGAAGAACGACGCTGCGGCAAACGGGGTACGGAACAGATTTCCCATTCACCCGCAACGGTGAGGTCTCGCACATATGGTCGGCGCCGAATTCTCGGCAGAACCGCTTCTGTTGATCTCCTTCGACCCGTCCCACAATCATCAGCTCGGACAATGCGGTCGGCCCGCCCCCGGCACCCCGGGAGCGGGCCGACCCAGTCGCCTGATCAGTGCCCGGTGCGCGCGGTCAGCAGGCGTCGATGAAGCGGTCCAGGACCCGGACGCCGAACTTCAGGCCGTCCACCGGCACCCGCTCGTCCACGCCGTGGAACATCCCGGCGAAGTCCAGCTCCGGCGGCAGCTGCAGCGGCGCGAAGCCGAAGCAGCGGATCCCCAGGTCCTGGAAGGACTTGGCGTCCGTCCCGCCCGACAGGCAGTACGGCACCGCCCGGGCGATCGGGTCCTCGGCGCGCAGCGCGGTCTGCATCGCCTCGACCAGGGCGCCGTCGAAGCCGGTCTCGATCGCCTTGTCCGAGTGCAGGCTCTCGCGCTTCACGCGCGGGCCGAGCACGCTGTCCAGCTCGGCCAGGAACTCCTCCTCGTAGCCGGGCAGGAAACGCCCGTCCACGTGCGCGGTGGCCTGACCGGGGATCACGTTCACCTTGTACCCGGCGCCGAGCATCGTCGGCTGGGCGGTGTTGCGCAGCGTGGTGCCGATCATCTTGGCGATGCCGCCGAGGACGCGCAGCGTCTCGTCCATGTTCTCCGGGTCCAGCTCGACCCCGAGCGCGTCCGAGAGCTCGTCCAGGAAGGCCCGGACGGTCTTGGTGATCCGCAGCGGGAACTGGTGCCGGCCGAGCCGGGCGACCGCCTCGCACAGCTCGGTGATCGCGTTGTCGTCGTTCTCCATCGAGCCGTGCCCGGCCCGGCCCTCGACCGTCAGGCGCATCCAGTGCATGCCCTTCTCGGCCGTCTCCACCAGGTAGAGGCGGACCTGGTCGTTGACCGTGAAGGAGAAGCCGCCGACCTCGCCGATCGCCTCGGTCACGCCCTCGAACAGCCCCGGGTGCTTGTCCACCAGGAAGCGCGCCCCGTAGGTGCCGCCCGCCTCCTCGTCGGCGAGGAAGGCCAGCACGATGTCGCGCGGGGGCTTGCGCCCGGTGCGCAGCCGGTCGCGGATGACGGCCAGCGTCATCGCGTCCATGTCCTTCATGTCGACCGCGCCGCGCCCCCAGACGCAGCCGTCGGCGATCTCGCCGCCGAACGGGTCGTACGTCCAGTCCGCGGCGTTGGCCGGCACCACGTCGGTGTGGCCGTGGATCAGCAGGCCCGGGCGGGAACGGTCCTCGCCCTCGATCCGCACCACCGTCGAGGCCCGGCCCTTGGCCGACTCGAAGATCTTCGGTTCGAGCCCGAACTCGGCGAGCTGCTCGGCCACGTACTCGGCCGCCTTGCGCTCGCCCGGGCCGGAACCGTCACCGTAGTTGCTGGTGTCGATCCGGATCAGATCGCGACAGATCCCGGCGACCTCCGACTCAGCAGTCACCTTCGACGCCGCCGACTCGCTCCGCTCGCTCACGGTCACTCCTCGTCTCTGGCCCGCACCGACGCACCAGCGCGCCACCCCCAGGACCTGCACCCGGGCCGTACGAGCACGTCCGTCCATCCTCCCCCAGCCCCCGACCCGGATCCAGCCCCCGCACGCCCTCGAAACCCCCTGGT
>NZ_JNWQ01000013.1 GCF_000716875.1 Streptomyces novaecaesareae
TAGATCGCTCGTCGGCAGCGTCAGATGTGTATAAGAGACAGCCCCCGCACCCCCGCACCCCGGAAGGGCTGACCATGAGCACCGCCGAGTCACGTCTGACGACGACCGCACCATCCGACGCCGAGAAGAGCCAGGCGACGAAGGAGACCCTGGAGGACTACACCCTCCGCTTCGCGCCCCGCAGCTACCGCCGCTGGACCCCGATGGTCGTGGCGACCACCGCGCTCGGCGGCATCGCCTACATGGCCGACTTCTCCATCGGTGCCGGCATCGGCCTGGCCCACGGCACCGGCAACGCGCTCGTGGCGATCGCCGTGGCCGCAGTGGTCATCTTCGTCACCGGCTTCCCGCTCGCCTACTACGGCGCCCGCTACAACATCGACCTCGACCTGATCACCCGCGGCTCCGGCTTCGGCTACTACGGCTCGGTGCTGACCAGCGCCATCTTCGCCAGTTTCACCTTCATCTTCTTCGCCCTCGAAGGCTCGATCATGGCCCAGGGCCTCAAGCTCGGCCTCGGACTGCCCCTGTGGCTGGGCTACGCGGTCTCCACGCTGATGGTGATCCCCCTGGTGATCTACGGCATGAAGGCGCTCAGCAAGCTCCAGGTGTGGACGACACCGGTCTGGCTGGTGCTGATGGTCGCCCCGCTGGCCTACCTGATCGGCAACGACCCCGGCACCGTCGACCGCTTCCTCTCCTACGCCGGCACCGACGGCGAGGGTGGCCTCAACCCCGCCTCGGTGCTCCTCGGCGCCGGTGTCTGCCTGTCCCTGATCGCACAGATCGGCGAGCAGATCGACTACCTGCGCTTCATGCCGCCCAAGACCGAGGCCAACAAGCGCAGTTGGTGGACCGCCGTGATCATGGCCGGCCCCGGCTGGGTGGTCCTCGGCGCCCTGAAGCAGGCCATCGGCGTCTTCCTCGCCGTCTACATCATCGCCAAGGTCGGCGCGGACGCCGCCCCGGAGCCGATCCAGCAGTTCAAGGGCGCCTTCGACGCGATGATGCCGTCCTGGCTCGTCATCCCGCTCGCGGTGGCCCTCGTCGTGATCAGCCAGATCAAGATCAACGTCACCAACGCCTACTCCGGCTCGCTGGCCTGGACGAACTCCTTCACCCGGGTCACCAGGCACTACCCCGGCCGGATGGTCTTCGTCCTGGTCAACCTCGGCTTCGCGCTCGCCCTGATGGAAGCCGACATGTTCAGCTTCCTCAACAGCATCCTGGGCTTCTACTCGAACTGCGCGATCGCCTGGGTCGTCACCGTCGCCACCGACATCGGCGTCAACAAGTACCTGCTGAGGCTCTCCCCGCTCCAGCCCGAGTTCCGCCGCGGGATGCTCCACGCCGTCAACCCGGTCGGCGTGGTGGCCTTCGTCGCCGCCTCGGGTCTGTCGATCGCCATGTACTTCCACGCCCTCGGCGACACCCTCCAGCCGTACTCGCCGGTGGCCGCCGCCGTCATCGCCTTCGTCCTCACCCCGCTGATGGCGATCGTCACCAAGGGCAGGTACTACCTGCGCCGCACCGGCGACGGCATCGACGAGCCCCTGCTCGACGCCGAGGGCAATCCCAGCGCCGTCACCCTCGACTGCCACGTCTGCCACCAGCCCTACGAGCGCCCCGACCTGACCGCCTGTGCCACCCATCAAGCGGTCGTCTGCTCGCTGTGCCTGAGCACCGACAAGGTCGGCGACCACGTGCTGCCCGCACAGCCGATCACCGTCTGACCCCGAGACACCGGCAGTACGTCAAGCGCCGCCCTACCGCCCGCTCCGGAGGAGCCGCCATCGTGTTCGACACCTTGCTCGTCGCCAACCGCGGAGAGATCGCCTGCCGCATCCTGCGCAGCGCACACGCCCTCGGGTTGCGCACGGTGGCGGTGTACTCCGACGCCGACAGCACCGCCCCGCACGTCCGCATGGCCGACGAGGCCGTACGCCTCGGCCCGGCACCCGCCGCCGACAGCTACCTGCGCGCCGACCTGGTGCTGGAAGCGGCCCTCGCCACCGGCGCGGGAGCGATCCACCCCGGCTACGGCTTCCTCGCCGAGAACGCCTCCTTCGCCGCCGCGGTGGAGGCGGCCGGCCTGGTGTTCGTCGGCCCCGCCCCGGCCCAGCTGGAGGTCTTCGGCGCCAAACACACCGCCCGGGCCGCCGCGCTCGCGGCCGGAGTACCCCTGCTGCCCGGCAGCGGACTGCTCGCCGACGAGGCGCAGGCCCTGAGCACGGCGGAGACGATCGGCTACCCGGTCATGCTCAAGGCCACCGGCGGCGGAGGCGGCATCGGCATGCGGGCCTGTGCCGGACCGCAGCAGCTGCGGGAGGCGTTCGCCCAGGTCACCCGGCTGGCCCGGGGCAGCTTCGGGGACGGCGGGGTCTTCCTGGAGCGGTACGTCGACCGCGCCCGCCACGTCGAGGTGCAGGTCTTCGGCGACGGCACCGGCGGGATCGCCGTGCTCGGCGACCGCGACTGCTCCCTCCAGCGCCGCAACCAGAAGGTCCTGGAGGAGGCCCCGGCACCGGACCTCCCCGACCACGTCAGAGCCCGGCTCCACACCACGGCACGGGAACTGTGCGCGTCGGTCGACTACCGCTCCGCCGGCACCGTGGAATTCGTCTACGACCCCGCACGCCAGGAGGCGTACTTCCTGGAGGTCAACACCCGCCTCCAGGTCGAACACCCGGTCACCGAGGAGACTCACGGCGTCGACCTCGTCGCCTGGATGCTGCGCCTGGCCCGCGGCGAGACCGGCTTCCTCCACGAACCGGTCCCGCACGGCCACGCGGTCGAGGCCCGGATCTACGCCGAGGACCCGACCCTCGACCACCGACCCAGCTCCGGCCTGCTGACCCGGGTCCGCTTCCCCGAGGGCGTCCGCGTCGACGGCTGGGCCGAGACCGGGCAGCGGATATCCACGGCGTACGACCCCATGCTCGCCAAGGTCATCGCGACCGGCCCCACCCGCGCCGAGGCCCTCGACCGCCTCGCGCAGGCCCTGGCCGACACCAGGATCGACGGCGTGGAGACCAACCTCGGCCTGCTCCGCGCGGCCTGCCACGCGCCCGACGTGCGGGCCGCCGTGCACACCACCGCCACGCTCGCGGGCATCACCGATCCGCGTCCACGCATCGACGTCGTGCGCGGCGGCGCGCAGACCACCGTGCAGGACTGGCCCGGGCGCACCGGCTACTGGGAGGTCGGCATCCCGCCCGGCGGCCCGATGGACGACCTCTCCTTCCGCCTCGGGAACACCGCCGTCGGCAACCCCGAGGGCGCGCCGGGCCTGGAGTGCACCCTGGAAGGAGCGGCCCTGCGCTTCTCCCACCCGCAGGTCGTCTGCGTGACCGGCGCACGGGCCGAGGTCCGGGTCGACGGACAGCCCGTCGAACAGTGGCAGCCGCTGGAACTGACGGCAGGTCAGATCCTGGACGTGGGCACCCCGAAGGGCCCCGGCATGCGGACCTACGTCCTCGTCCGCGGCGGCCTCGACACTCCCGACTACCTCGGCAGCGCCGCCACCTTCACCCTCGGCGCCTTCGGCGGGCACGCCGGACGGGCACTGCGCGCCGGTGACGTCCTGCGCCCGGCGACGCCCGCCGCCGACGCCCCCGCCCCGTCGGCGGTGCCGGCCGCGGACCGCCCGCACCTCGCCGGCCACTGGCGGATCGCGGTCAGCGAAGGCCCGCACCCCGCACCGGACTTCCTCACCCGCGAGGGCCTGCGCACCGTCTACGAGACGGACTGGAAGGTCTCCGCCCAGTCCGCCCGCACCGGCGTACGGCTCATCGGCCCGCGTCCCGAATGGGCCCGGCCGGACGGCGGCGAGGCCGGCCTGCACCCCTCCAACGTCCACGACACCGCGTACTCCGTCGGCGCGGTCAACTTCACCGGCGACACGCCCGCCATCCTCGGCCCCGACGGCCCCAGCCTCGGCGGCTTCGCCTGCCCCGTCACCATCGTCCGCGCCGACCGCTGGAAGACCGGACAGCTGCGTCCCGGCGACACCGTGCGCTTCGTTCCCGTCGGCGAGACGACCGCCGACGCCCTGCGCCGCACCCCCGCCCTGCTCACCCTCCCGACGAACGCCGGCCCGGACGGCGACGACGGTGTCATCGCCCGCCGCCCGGCCACCGACACCACCCCCGAGGTGACGTACCGGCGCGGCGCCGAGGACAACATCCTGGTCGAGTACGGTCCGATGACGCTCGACCTGGCGCTGCGCATGCGCGTCCACGCCCTCGCCCAGCACCTGCACGCACTGCGCCCGTCGGGGCTCGTCGACATCACACCGGGCGTGCGCTCCCTGCACCTGCACACCGACCCCGACACGCTCCCCCTGCGCACCCTGCTCGGTCTGCTCCAGGAGGCGGAGGACCAACTCCCCGCGACCGCCGACCTGACCGTGCCCAGCAGGGCGGTCCACCTCCCGCTCTCCTGGGACGACCCCACCGTCCAGGAGGCCATCGCCCGCTACACGGCCTCGGTCCGCGACGACGCGCCCTGGAACCCGTCGAACCTCGAATTCATCCGCCGCATCAACGGCCTGGACAGCGTGGAGGACGTCCGGCAGACGGTCTTCGCCGCCGAGTACCTCGTACTCGGCCTGGGCGACGTCTATCTCGGCGCCCCCGCCGCCACCCCGCTCGACCCGCGGCACCGCCTGGTCACCACCAAGTACAACCCGGCCCGCACCTGGACGGCGGAGGGCGGCGTCGGCATCGGCGGCGCCTACCTGTGCGTCTACGGCATGGAGAGCCCCGGCGGCTACCAGCTCATCGGCCGCACCGTCCCCGTCTGGGGCGGCCTGCGCCCACCCCGCTCCTTCGCGGACGACCAGCCCTGGCTGCTGCGCTTCTTCGACCGCATCGTCTGGCACCCGGTGAGCCCGGAGGAACTCCTCGACATCCGCGCCGACCTGGCCGCCGGACGCACCGCCCTGGACATCCGTCCCGGCACCTTCTCCCTCGGCGAGCACGAGAGGTTCCTGCGCGAGAACGCCGACAGCATCGCGGCCTTCCGCACCCGCCAGGCAGCCGCCTTCGAGGCGGAACGCCAGGCGTGGGAGAAGGCGGGCGAGTTCGCCCCGCGCGAGGCACCCGATGCGGTCGTCCAGGACGCCGCTTCCCCGGCCCTCGATCCGGGCAGCCTCCTGGTCGAGGCACCGCTCAGTTCGACCGTGTGGAAGGTCGAGGCCCAGCCGGGAGCCCGCGTCGTAGCCGGCCAGCCGCTCCTCGTGCTGGAAGCCATGAAGATGGAGGTGGTGGTGCGGGCCCCCGCCGGCGGCGTCATCGCCGACGTACTCGTCATCCCCGGCCAGCAGATCGACGCCGGCGCCCCGCTGGCCGTCGTCAGGGAAACCGCCGTGGAAACCGTCGTGGAATCCGCCGTGGAAACCGTCATGGCATCCGCCGTGGAAACCGTCATGGCATCCGCCCTGGAAACCGTCATGGAAGAGGAAACCGCATGACCCAGGCCCCGACCGTCAGCTGCGCCGAGCGCGTCATCGACGCCTACCGGCGCATCGCCGAAGCCGACCGGCCCGAGATCTGGATCACCCTGCGCCCCGAGACCGACGTGCTGGCCGAGGCCCGCGAGCTGGACCGGCGCATCGCCGCAGGGACCGACCTGCCGTTGGCCGGAACACTGGTGGCCGTCAAGGACAACATCGACGTGGCCGGCCTGCCCACCACCGCCGCCTGCCCCGACTACGCCTACCCGCCCGGCAGCTCGGCGACCGCCGTGCAGCGGCTGGTGGACGCGGGCGCACTCGTCCTCGGCAAGACGAACCTGGACCAGTTCGCCACCGGTCTGGTCGGCACCCGAAGCCCCTACGGCCCCGTCCGCAACGCACTGCGCCCGGAGAAGATCTCCGGCGGCTCCAGCTCCGGATCGGCGGTCGCCGTCGCCCTGGGCATCGCCGACATCGCCCTCGGCACCGACACCGCCGGCTCCGGCCGCGTCCCCGCCGCCCTCAACGGCATCGTCGGCATCAAGCCCACGCTCGGACTGGTCCCCACCACCGGAGTCGTCCCCGCCGCCCGCTCCTACGACGCCGTCACCGTCTTCGCCCATACCCTCACCGAGGCCCAGCAGGCCCTGGCCGTCATGATCGGCCCCGACGAGGGCGACCCGCTCAGCCGCACCTGGCCGGACGACGTACGCCTGTCGGCCCCGGAGCACCCACGCATCGCGATCCCCGGGGATGTGGACCTCGCGCCGCTCTCGCCGGAGGCGCAGGCCGCGTTCCGTACGGCCGTCAAGCGCCTGGAGGCGGCCGGCGCCGAGGCCACCGTCATCGACGTCTCCCCCCTGCTGCAGGCGGCGCGACTCCTCTACGACGGCGCACTCGTCGCCGAACGCTACGCCGCGGTGGGCGAGTTCATCGCCCGTGACCCGTCGGCGGCCGACCCCACCGTGGCCGGGATCATCCTCGCCGCCGCCGAACTGCCCGCCCACGCCCTGGCCGCCGACCAGGAACGCCTCGACGGGTACAAGGCGCTCGCCCGCCGCCTCCTGTCCGGCTACGACGCGATGCTCCTGCCGACCACCACCGAGCACCCCGACATCGCCGCCGTCCAGGCCGACCCCGTCACCGTCAACTCCCGCCTGGGCACCTACACCAACTTCGTCAACCTCCTCGACCTCGCCGCCGTCGCCGTCCCGGCCGGCGAGGCCGACGGCAGCCCCTTCGGCGTCAGCGTCATCACCCGCGCCTTCGAGGACCAGCCCGCCCTCGACATCGCCGCCTTCCTCACCGGCGAGCAGGCCCCGACTCCCCTGCCCGGCACGGGAGTCGACCTCGCCGTCTTCGGCGCCCACCTGCGCGGCCAGCCCCTCAACCGGCAGCTCACCGAGACCGGCGCACGCTACGCGGGCGAGGTCACCACGGCCGCCGCGTACCGCCTCACCGCGCTGACCACCGAGCCACCCAAGCCCGGCCTCGTCCGTGTCGGCCCGGGCGCCGGAGGCCCGATCACCGGAGAACGCTGGACCCTCTCCCCCGCAGCCCTCGGCCGCTTCCTGGCCGCCCTGCCCTCCCCCATGTCCCTGGGGCGGATCGAACTCGCCGACGGCACCTGGGTGCTGGGCTTCCAGTGCGACCCGCACACCGCATCCACCGGAACGGACATCACCCACCACGGCGACTGGCGCACCTACCTCGCGACCGGCGCGTCCTGATCAGCCGCGCCGCCCGGCCCGCCCTCTCCCGGATGCTCGGGAAAGGCCGGTGCCCCGGCGGGCCGCACGATACCCGGCGTTAACGCCGGGGACGTGGGGACGTGACGAACGGCCAGCAGAATCCACCGCACGCCCATCGAGGCGGAAGAGTAATTCCGCTGTACGGAATTCCTTCGAGAAGGGGATTCGCATGACCGAAGCATCCGTGCCTGCCCGAAGCCGGGCCGCGACCGTGCTGCTGTCACCGTTCACCCAGGTCATCGCGGCCATCGGGCTCGGGATCGCGGTGGGAGACCTCTGGCCGGACAGCGCTCACGACCTCAAGCTGATCGGTGACGCCTTCCTCAACGCGATCAAGGCCGTCATCTCGCCGCTGGTCTTCTGCGTCGTGGTGCTGGGGATCGCCAAGGCGGGCGACATCAAGGCCGTCGGACGGATCGGCGTCAAAGCACTGATCTGGTTCGAGGTCGTCAGCACGATCGCGCTGCTGGTCGGTCTGGCCGCCGGCAACCTCGTCGAACCCGGGCACGGCTTCGCCGACGGGCACCCGAAGCTCGATGCCGCGGCCGTGGACAAGAAGACCGCGGGCGCCCAACTCCCCGGTTTCGCAGGCTTCCTGCTGAACCTGGTGCCGACCAGCGCGGTCGGGGCCTTCGCCAACAACCAGCTGCTGCAGGTGCTGCTGCTGGCCGTGCTCTGCGGGACGGCGATCAGCCACCTGGGCCACACCCGCACCCCGCTGGTCCTGCAGCTGGTCGACCAGGCCGGTCAGGTGATCTTCCGGATCGTCGGGTACGTGATGAAGCTCGCGCCCCTCGCCGCGTTCGGCTCCGCCGCCTACCTGATCGGCCAGTACGGGATGTCGGCGCTCTCCTCGTACGGCGCACTCATCGCCTGCTGCTACGGGGCCGCGCTGCTGTTCGTGCTGGGCCTGGCCGTGCTGCTCAAGGTGTTCACCGGCCTCAGCCTGTGGCGCTTCCTCGTCTACACCCGGTCCGAGTTCTCGCTCGCGGTGGCGACGGCGTCCAGCGAGGTCGTGCTGCCGAGGATGATGCAGAAGCTGCGCGACGCGGGCGCCGGCGAGGCGCCGACCGGGCTGGTGCTGCCGACCGGCTACTCCTTCAACCTCGACGGGGCGTCGATCTACCTCTCGGTGGCGACACTGTTCATGGCGCAGGCGCTCGACGTGCACCTGTCCCTGGGCCAGCAGGTCACGATCGTGCTGATGCTCATGCTCACCAGCAAGGGCATGGCGGGCATCCCGGGCTCCGCGTTCCTGGCCCTGTCGGCGACCGCCGCCGCCGTGAACGCCTTCCCCCCGGGCGCGGTGGCGCTGCTGCTCGCGGCAGACCGCCTGATGGACACCATGCGCGTGGTCACCAACCTCCTCGGCAACTGCGTCGCGACCTTCGTCGTGGCCCGCTGGGAGGGGTTGCTGGACATCGGCCGCGCCAAGGCCGCACTCGCCGGCGAGCCGGCCCCGGCCCCGGCTCCCGCGCAGCCCGGCCCCCGCGACACGGCCATCGACCACCCGGAGCGGCACGCACCCGTCCCCGTGGCAGCGGTCGACTGAGCCACCGGCGCGCCGGTACTACCGGTGGGCCGGGCTGCAGATCGAACAGGCGCTGTTCGCCGGGCTGTTCGCGACAGCGGACCGCACCGCCGGGATGGGATCCTTCCTGACGAATGGTCCGGGCCGAGCCCGGTTCGACGGGAACGAAACGGCGGCCCGACCGGTGTGACCGGTGCGACCGGCGGCCCCCACCGGGGCTGCCGGTCCGGTCAGTCCGCGATGCCGTCGTAGGCGGTCACCCTGTCGACCACGGCGCGGACCAGGTACTCGCCCGGCACGGAGTTGCGCTCGCCGTACTCCGCGGCCCGCTCGGCGCCCATGTACCGGGCGCCGATGCGGGTGGCCCAGGTGCGCAGCTCCTCGCCGTCGTCCGTGAAGGCGGCCGTGCACTCCAGCATCACGTAGCCGTAGGGCGGCTGCTGGACGTCGACGCACAGGGCGAAGTGCGGATCGCGCCGCAACGCACGGTACTTGAGCGAGTCGTGCCAGGTGGTGAAGACCACCTCGATCCCGCCCGGGACGTCGTCCAGCAGGAACCAGACCGGTGTGACGTGCGGCCGACCGTCCTTGCGGTGGGTGGCCAGCTTGCCGGTCCGGGTGCCGGTCAGCACGAACGCACGCCATTCGGCGTCAGTCATGGACCGCATGCGCAACCTCCTGTCCGCGGTCGGCCACGGTGGCCGCCGCCAGTTCGTCGAGCGTGGTCCGGAGCCACTCCAGTTCGGCCCGCGAGGTGGCCCGGGCGATCAGCAGCACCCCCGTGCGGAAGGGATCGCCGACATCGCCCGCCGTGAGCGGGCGGTCGCCGTCGTAGAAGTAGCTGCTGGGTTCGCTGAGGAAGGCGAGGCGCCGGCGCAGCACGGTCGCCTGGGCACCGGGGTCGGGCAGGTGGCGCAGAAAGGCGAGGAGCGCGAACCAGCGGTTCTCGTCGGTGATGAACGGCTCGGCGGGCTCCCGCAGGTTCCGCTGCAGTTCGGCCCGGCCGGCCTCGGTGAGGCTGAGCACGTGCCGGGGGGCGGCCGCCGCCCCGGGCTGCGCCTCGCGGGTCAGCAGCCCGGCCGTCTCCAGCCGCTTGATGGCCGGGTACAGCGTGCCGTGGCTGACCGTCCTGACGTGCCCTGACAACCGGGCGATCCGCACCCGCAGTTCATAGCCGTGCAGCGGCTCCTCGTACAGGAACCCGAGGATGGAAAGGTCCAGCAAGCTCGACATGGTCGGAGTATAGGCCCGAAGCCGCCATATGCCGATCCGACGTATGCCTGCCCCGGGGGTGTCAGCGGCCGTGCAGCGCACGGTACTCGGCGACCAAGGCGGCGCCGGAGCCGTCCGGCCGCTCGGGCCGCCCGTCGGCAGCCCACGCTCGTCGGCACGTCAAGCTGCTGCGTAGGCCCAGCACCTGACCGGCGGACGGCCGCAGCACACCTGAGCTGGGATGCGGTGCTTTCGGTAGTGCGGCCGTCACACGGCCGAAACCGACCGCCAATAGCGTCTCGCCATGGCCGACATATTCGACTCGTACACGACAGCGGACGCGTGGGACGAGATGTTCGAGCGCCCCGGGGTGGTGAGACCGGCCTACGAGGCCGTGTTCGCCGCGCTGAGCCCCCTGGACTCCCTCGAACTCCGGTACCGCACCGACCAGATGGCCCGTGCCTTCACGGATCGCGGCGTGACCTACTCCTACGGCGGCGAGGAACGCCCCTTCCCGCTCGACCTGGTGCCCCGCCTGCTCGACGCCGTCGAGTGGGACCGGCTGTGCCGGGGCGTCCGGCAACGGGTCCTCGCCCTGGAGGCCTTCCTCGCCGACGCCTACGGCAGGCAGCGGGTCTTCGCGGACGGTGTGGTGCCCTACCGACTGCTGTACTCCTCGCCGCACTTCCACCGGGCGGCGCACGGCATAGAACCGCCGAACGGGGTCCGCATCCACGTCTCCGGGATCGACCTGGTCCGGGACGAGGAGGGCCGGTTCCGGGTGCTGGAGGACAACGTCCGGGTGCCGTCCGGCGTCTCGTACGTGATCGAGAACCGCCGGGTGATGACCCGCACCTTCCCGGCCCTCTTCGCCGAACAGCCCGTACGCCCGGTGGACGAGTACCCGCAGCGCCTGCTGGCTGCTCTCAAGGCCTGCGCTCCCGACGGCGTGACCGATCCGGTGGTGGCCGTCCTCACCCCGGGCGTGGCCAACGCGGCCTACTTCGAACACGCCCTGCTGGCCAGGCTGATGGGCGTCCAACTGGTCGAGGGCCGCGACCTGGTCTGCTCCGGCAACCGGGTACGGATGCGCACCACCCGGGGGGAGACCCCGGTCCACGTGATCTACCGGCGGCTCGACGACGACTTCCTCGACCCGCTGCACTTCCGCCCGGACTCGCTGATCGGCGTCCCGGGCATCATGTCCGCCGCCCACGCCGGGAACGTCACCCTCGCCAACGCCGTGGGCAACGGCATCGCCGACGACAAGCTGCTCTACACCTACGTCCCCGACCTGATCCGCTACTACCTGGCGGAGGAGCCGCTGCTGCCGAACGTGGAGACCATCCGCCCGGAGGAACCGGGCCGGCTGGAGGAGGTCCTGGACCAGCTGGACCGGCTGGTGCTGAAGCCGGTCGACGGCGCCGGGGGCAAGGGCATCGTGATCGGCCCGCGTGCGGAGCGGGACGCGCTCGACCGGCTGGCCAAGGAGGTGCGGGCGGACCCGCGCGGCTGGATCGCCCAGCGTCCGGTGGCGCTGTCCACCTCGCCGACCCTGAGCCGTCGCGGCGACGGCCAGGACGGGCTCGCTCCCCGCCACATCGACCTGCGGCCGTTCGCCGTCCACGACGGCAGCGACGTCTGGCTGGTCCCCGGCGGGCTGACCCGGGTGGCCCTCGGAGAGGGCAACCTGATCGTCAACTCCAGCCAGGGCGGCGGATCCAAGGACACCTGGGTGCTGGCACCCGACGCACCGCCGAGCCGGTCCACCGGCGAGCGGTCCACCGCGGTGAGCGAAGTGAGCCCGCGTCAGTTCGGCCCCGGCAGCACGAGCACGCCCGGCGGCCCGGCCCAGGAGGAGGCACAGCAGCAGTGATCACCACCGACACCATGCTCTCCCGGATCGCCGAATCCCTGTTCTGGGTCGGCCGCTACGTGGAGCGCGCCGACGACACCGCCCGCATCCTGGACGCCTACCTGCACCGGCTGCTGGAAGACCCGTGGAGCGACGAGGACGCCGCCTGCCGCTCGCTGCACGCCATCCTCGGCGTGGCCGTCCCGAGCGAACAGCACTGCGACATGGACTCGGTCCTGGCCCGGCTCGCCTTCGACCAGGCCAGCCCCGGCTCCATCGAGGGCGCGCTCAGGGCGGCCCGGCAGAACGCGCTGACCGCACGCGACGTGGTCTCCACCGAGATGTGGGAGACCCTCAACTCCACCTGGCACCAGCTCGCCGAGCACCAGCGCGCCGCGCGCCGCACCGGACCGGACGCCTACCTCGGGCTGGTCCGCCGCCGCGCCGCCCTGTTCTTCGGGCTCGCCGACTCCACCATGAGCCGTGACGACGGCTGGCGCTTCGTCGTCCTCGGGCGGAGCCTGGAGCGGGTCGACATGATCGCCCGGCTGCTCGCCGTCCGGGTGCTCGCAGCCGTCCACGCGCCCGACTGGCCCACGCTGCTCAGCGCGAGCGGCGCCGAGGAGGCCTTCGTCCGCGCCCGCGGGGCCGGCAGCGACCCGGGCGAGGTGGCGGCCTTCCTGTTGCTCGACCGGGGATTCCCGCGCTCCGTGCTGCACGCGCTGAGCGCCGCCGAGGAGTGCCTCGCCGAACTCGGCGGCGGCACGCCCGCCTGGCAGCGGCCCGAACCCGCGCGGCTGGCCGTGGGCCGGATGCGCACCAGGCTGGAGTACCTGGACTCCGCCGAGCTGGAGCAACTGCCCGCGCTGCTGAGCGAGCTCCAGCTCGCCTGCGGCGAGGCCACCCGGGCCGTGGCCGAGCGCTACTTCCCCTACGACGGCCCGATCGAGTGGTCCCACCAGTCCGTGATGCGAGAGGGAGTGTGAACGGGATGGCCAGCCGACTGCGGATACGACACGAGACCCGGGTGGGATACCCGAGCCCGGCCGGCTCCTCGTACAACGAGCTGCGGATGAGCCCGCTCACCCTGCCCACCCAGACCGTCCTGGACTCACGGGTGGAGGTGACCCCGGCCGCCTCGCTGTGGACCTACTGGGACTACTGGGGCACCCAGGTCACCGTGTTCGACCTCGCCGACTCGCACACCGACCTCTCGCTGACGGCGACCAGCCTGGTCGAGACCGCCCCGCCGACCCCGCTGCCCACGCCGCTCGACCGGGCCGAGATCGCCGCGCGGTCGGCCGACTCCCGGCTGACCGAGTACCTCGCCGCGACGCCGCGCACCACGGTGAGCCCGGACCTCGCCGCCCAGGCCCGTGCGGCCGCCGACGGCCTGGACGCCCACCAGGCCGCGGCGGCGCTGACCGACCTGGTCAGGGAGCGCGTCTCCTACACCCAGGGAACCACCGGGGTGCACACCGGAGCACAGGACGCCTGGGACCAACGGGCAGGCGTCTGCCAGGACTTCGCCCACCTCACCGCGGCCCTGCTCCGCGCGGCCGGTCTCCCGACCCGGTACGTGTCCGGCTACCTGCACCCCTCGCCCGACGCCGAGCTCGACCGGCCGGTGGCCGGTGAGAGCCATGCCTGGGTCGAGTACTGGGCGGGCGAGTGGATCGGCCAGGACCCGACCAACGGCACCCAGCCCGGCGAGTCCCACGTCATCGTCGCGCGCGGGCGCGAGTACGGCGACGTGCCCCCGCACAAGGGCGTCTACCGCGGCGCGCCGGGCGAACTCCCCCGGGTACGGGTGGAATTCACCCGGCTCGCCTGAACCGGACGGATCCCACGGCGGCTGCTGCAGGACGCCGGCGCGGACACGGCACGCCGACACTGCGCGCGGCGTCGGGCCGTGCGCAGTGTCGGCGTGCCGGGGCGGCAGGGGTGTCAGGGGCGGGTGGCGGAGGCGATGAACATCGGGACCATGACGAAGAGCTTGCCGGTCTTCGCGCGCTCCTGCTGCTCCGCGAGCCAGGCGTCGGCGGCCTCGGGGGTGACCGCGCCGGAGGCCTTGCCCGCGGCGGCGACGCTCTGGAGGACGACGCCGCACTGGGCGTAGTCGCGGTAGACGAGCGGGAAGAGCTCCACCTCGATGTCCTCGAAGCCGGCGTCCTGGAGGAGGCTGTGGAAGCGGCGGCCGATCCACGGGTAGGCGATGGTGTCGGCGAAGGCGCGCCCCAGCTTGCGGGTGGTGTCCATGTCGGAGGCGTCGACCGTCCAGAGGTCGGCGTCCAGCTCGACCAGAACGAGGCGGCCGCCCGGACGCAGTACCCGGCGGGCCTCGGCCAGGGCGGCGGTGGGGTCCGTCAGGTGCTGGTAGACGCGCTCGGCACGGTAGCCGTCGACCGACGCGTCCTCCAGGGGGAGGTCCTCGGCGCGGGCCTCGATCAGCCGCAGCTGGGGGTGGCGCTGCCGGCCGACCTGGACGAGGAAGCCGCTGGCGTCGACGCCGATCGCGTCCAGGCCGCTCTCGGCCAGCTGCGCGGTGGCGGTCCCGACGCCGCAGCCGACGTCGAGCACGGTGGCGCCCGAGGGCAGGTCGAGCAGCTGGTGCGAGCGGTCGCGCAGCGGGGGCATCTGGGGGAGGTTCTCGCACCAGTCGAGGAAGCCCAGCATCTGCTTCTGCTGGCCCGTCAGCTCGACGTCGTTGAAGCCACCCACCTGGACGGTCTCGGTCATGTGTTCTTCCTTCTCATGGTCTGCATGGTTCGATGAGGGACGGGGAGGCTCCGGCCGCCCCGCCCCGCCCCGCCCGGTACTGCTATCGGCCCGCGGGCACCAGGTCCTTCTCCGCATCCGTCTCCGCAAGCGGAACCGCCGCCTCGATGTCCACGCCTTCCCGGCGGGCCCTCGCTGCGAACAGCCGGTGCAGCGGGGTCGCCGCGAAGGTCGTGATGATCGTCATGACCGCGAGGACGGTGTAGAGCTCGACCCCGAACATCCCGGCCTCCAGGCCGATGTTGAGCAGGATCAGCTCCATCAGGCCGCGGGCGTTCATCAGCGCGCCGAGGGAACGCGACTCGTGGGTGCCGAGGCCCTGCATGCGGCCGGCCACCATGACCGCGAGCCCCTTGCCGACGGACGCGACCAGCAGCACGAGGCCGGCCATCAGCAGGGTGTCGGTCTCGAACACGGTCGAGAGCTTGGTGTTGAGGCCGGAGTAGATGAAGAAGGCCGGCACCAGGACGTAGCCGACCAGCGGCTCCAGCCGATCGCGCAACGCCTCGACGAAGGCACCGCGCGGCATCGAGACGCCCATGACGAACGCGCCGAAGACGGCGTAGATGCCGGTCTTGTCGGTGAACCAGGCGGCGAGCGCCAGGCCGATCATGGTGACGACGAACGGGCCGACCGGGAATGCCTCCCCGGCGTCCATCCGGCGTTGCGCCCAGTCGCCGACGCGGCGCAGGCCCGCCCGGCCGACGGTCAGCATCAGCACCGTGTAGGCGACGCCGCCCACCAGGGCGGTGATGGCGAGCGCGGCACTGCCCTTGATCGAGGCCACCACCGCGGCCAGCAGGATCCAGGAGACGACGTCGTCGACCGCCGCGCAGGCCAGCGCCATGGTGCCGAGCCGGGTCTCCTGGAGGCCGGAGTCGTGGATGATCCATGCCAGCATCGGGAACGCGGTCACAGCGATCGCGGCGGCGATGAAGAGCGCGGCCTCCCAGGCGCTCACCTTCTCGGCGAAGTAGCCGCCCTGATCGACCATCAGCCAGCCGACCAGGCCGCCGAGCACCATCGGCGCGGCGATTCCGGCGAGCGAGGTGAGGCCGGCCGTCCTGGCGTGGCTCACGAAGATCCGGGTGTTGAAGGCCGTTCCGACGAGGAACATGTAGAGCACCAGGCCCAGTTGGCCCACCACGTAGAGCGTCATGTGCGAGGGGTGGACGACCTTGACGCCCTCCACGACCACCTTGGTCGGGAAGATCCAGTGCTGCACGTCGGGGGCGACCGCGCCCAGCAGGGACGGTCCGAGCGCGAAGCCGGCGAACATCATCGCCACGACCTGGGACTGTCCCAGCCTGACGAACAGCGGGGTGAGCAGCCGGTACGCGCCGAGAATGACGGCCACTTGCAGGAAGAAATGCAAGGCAACTTCGGCTGGAGGTGGCATATGAGCTCCTTCACGAGACGGGACGAAGGAATTCTGCGGACCGGGG
This sequence comes from Streptomyces novaecaesareae, assembly GCF_000716875.1. Taxonomy (GTDB): domain Bacteria; phylum Actinomycetota; class Actinomycetes; order Streptomycetales; family Streptomycetaceae; genus Kitasatospora; species Kitasatospora novaecaesareae. The sequence continues at coordinate 16,028 of NZ_JNWQ01000013.1, forward strand.
AAGCCGGGGTCTGCTCAAGTTTGCGCAGCACCGGGCGGGTCGGGACTGGAGAATCTGCGCCAATCGACTCGCGCGCCTGAAATGGAGAGTCCCGTGAGCTACGCGCCGTGGTGGCGGCGAACCGCCGCTTTCTTCATCGACTTCGCCCTCATGTGGGTGTACTTCGGCATCGGATATCTGCTGAAGCAGATCTTCGCCGACGGGGACTGGGGCGACCGCCTGCTGTTCCTCTTCATCGGCCTCGGCCTCTGGTCGAACTTCTACAACAAGTGCGTCCGGATGGGCAAGGAAGGCCACACCTGGGGCAAGCAGCTGATGGGCTTCAAGCTCCTGCACGAGCCGACCAACGCGCCCATGGGCCCCCTGCGGGCGTTCGTCCGCGAGAACGCCCACATGACCAACATCTGCACCCTCGGGGTCGGATTCCTGCGGCCGTTCTGGGACGCCAAGGGCCAGACCTTCGCCGACACCGTCATGAAGACGGTCGCGGTCAACACCGCGAAGTCGTCGGAAAACGCGTCGGCCCAGCCCCGGCAGCGCGTCGCGGCCTGACCCCGGCGTGAACAAGGCGTCCGCCCACGGCGGGCCGCCCGTCGTCCCCGTACAACGACCGTACCGCGAGGATTCCTCCGTGACTGCACCCGCAATTCTCGTCGAGCACGTGCGCAAGAGCTTCGGCGAAGTGACCGCACTCGATGACGTCTCCTTCAAGGTGGAAAGGGGAGAGGTATTCGCCCTGCTCGGCCGCAACGGCGCGGGCAAGACGTCCACCGTGCGCATCCTGACCACCAACAGCACGCCGGACGCCGGACGGGCCGAGGTGCTCGGCCTCGACACCGTGCGCCAGGCCGCGCAGGTCCGCAACCGGATCGGCCTCACCGGCCAGTACGCCGCGGTCGACGACAACCTGACCGGCCGGGAGAACCTCCGGCTCATCGGGCGGCTGACCCATGTGCCCCGTCGCGAACTCGCCGACCGCGTCGACGGGTTGCTGGACCGCTTCGGACTCACCGAGGTTGCCGACCGGCCGGTGAAGGGCTACTCGGGCGGTACCCGCCGTCGGCTCGACGTCGCCTCCGCCCTGGTGCACAAGCCGCCGGTCCTCTTCCTGGACGAGCCGACCACCGGCCTCGACCTGGAGAGCCGCCTGGCCCTGTGGGACATGGTCAAGGAACTGGTCGCCGAGGGCACCGCGGTGCTGCTCACCACCCAGTACCTGGAGGAGGCCGACCGGCTCGCCCAGCAGATCGCCGTGATCGACGGGGGCCGCGTCGTCGCCGAGGGCAGCCCGGCCGAACTCAAGGCCAAGGTCGGCGCCTCCGTGGTGGAGATCGGCTTCGCCCAGGAGGAGTTGGTGCGTCAGGCCGCGGATCTGCTGACCAGGCTGGAGGGCAGCGCACCACAGCGCGAGGGCACCGTGCTCCGGCTCAACGCCGACGACGGTGCGGCGGCGACGATGCGGGCCATGACCATCCTCGACGCCCACAGCCTGATGCCGACGACGCTCGCCCTGCGCGAGCCCAGCCTCGACGACGCCTTCCTCGCCCTCACGGCCCACACCGGAGAGTCCGCATGACCACCGCCACCGAGACGACGCCCCGGCAGCCGGGTGCCCTCAGCGCCGCGATCAGCGACAGCTTCGCCGTCGCCGGCCGCAACCTGCTCAACTACCGTCGCGTTCCCAGCCTGCTGATGGCATCGACGGTCCAGCCGGTGATGACCGTCCTGCTCTTCTACTTCATCTTCGGCGGGGCGATCCCGGTGCCGGGGCACGAGTACGTGGACTACCTCATCCCCGGCATCCTCGGCTGGAGCGTGATCATCGGCGCCCAGGGCACTGCGGTGGGCCTGGCCGCGGACGTCAAGGCGGGCCTGGTCCAGCGGATGTGGTCGCTGCCGGTGAGCCGACCGGCGTTCCTGGCCGGCCGGATCATCGCCGACACGGTGCGGAACGCCGTGGTCGCGGTGATCGTCCTGGGGATGGGCCTGCTGCTGGGCTTCCGCCCGGACGGCTCCCCCGCGGCGGTCGCGGCGGGCGTGGCGCTGATGCTGCTCTTCGGATTCGCCGCGTCCTGGATCTTCGCGGCGATCGGCCTGGGTGTGGGCAACCCGGAGTCCGCGCAGGCCGCGACCTTCCCGCCGATGATCCTGATGGTCTTCTCCTCCTCCGCGTTCGTCCCGCCGGACACCATGAAGGGGTGGCTGCAGCCGTACGCGGAGCACCAGCCGTTGTCCGCCGCGCTGGGCGCGGTCCGCGGGCTGATGCTGGGCGAGGCGACCACCGGTGCCGTGATCGAGGCGCTGGCCTGGGTCGTCGGCCTGCTGGTGGTCTTCGTGCCGCTCGCCGTCCGCGGCTACCGCAAGGCCGCCTGAGCGAAGCGGCTCCCCCGGTTCCCCCGACAGCGGAGCGGGCCCCTGTTCTCGAACAGGGGCCCGCTCCGCTGTGCTCGCCCCGGGGCGTGTTCGACGGTTCCCGGCGGGCGCGCGACGCGAACGGTCAGACCCGCCCTGGCTGGACCATGACCGCTTCGGCGGCCGCTTCGGCGACCGCCCCGGTGACGGCCGCCACCAGGCCGGCGGGCGGCTCCTTGAGGTAGAAGTGGTCGCCTTCGAACATCTGCAGGTCGAATCCGCCGGTCGTGACGGCCCGCCAGGCGAGCAGCTCGTCCGGATGGACCAGTGGGTCGCTCTCCCCGCCGAACGCGGTGACCGGCACATCCAGGACCGGCGCGCCGACCGGGCGGAACGTCTCGTTGAGCGCGAAGTCGGCGCGCAGCGTGGGCAGGAACGCCTCCAACAGCCCACGTTCGGCCAGGACTTCGGGCGGCGTCCCGTTCAGCAGCCGCAGCCGGGCGATGAAGTCCTCCTCCGGCAGCGCGTGCACGCTCGGCAGCCGGGGCCGCAGGTGCGGGGCGGGGCGGCCGGAGACGAACAGCCGCACCGGCCCGGGCAGGCCCGGCTCGGCGAGGCAGCGCAGCGCGAGGGCGTAGGCAACGCCCGCGCCCATGCTGTGTCCGAACAGGGCGAAGGGCCGCCCGTCCAGCGCGTTCAGCGCCTTCAGCGCCTGGACCAGCGGCTCCACCAGCTCGGCCGTGGACCGGGCCGCGGGTTCGTTCCACCGGCCCTCCCGGCCCGGCAACAGCACCGGGCACAGGGCGACGCCGGAGCCGAACGCGTCCAGCCAGGGGCGGTAGAACCGGGCGCCGCCGCCGGCGTGCGGCAGGCAGATCAGCCGGACCGCACCGGGGCGGTCGGCGCCTTCGATCCACGTCACGCGGCGGCCTCCTTCAGCACGACGCAGGCGTTGAACCCGCCGAACCCGAAGCTGGTCGACAGGGCGGTCGGGACGGCGACGTCCACCGCCTCCGCGCCGACGAACCGCCAGCCGGTCTCGATCGGGTCGCGCAGGCCCACGTTGGGGTGGACGAAGCCGTCCCGCATCTGGACGACGGTGGCGACGGCCTCGACCACCCCGGCGGCGCCGAGGCAGTGCCCGGTCATGCCCTTGGTCGCGTTGAGCCAAGGGCGGCCGGAGTGCGGGCCGAACACCCGCCGCAGCGCGTCCAGTTCGGTCCGGTCACCGAGCCGCGAGCCGGAGCCGTGAGTGTTCACGTAGGCGATGTCGGCGGGGTCGAGGCCGGCCACCGCCAGTGCCCGCCGGACGGCCCGGACCTCCCCCGACTCGTCGGGGTCGGCCAGGCTGTTGCCGTCGAGCGCCATCGCGTAGCCGGCGACCTCGGCGAGCGGCCGCTCCGCCCCGGCCTCCAGCACCAGGCAGGCCGCGGCCTGCCCGGGGACGAAGCCGCGGTGCGCGCCGTCGAAGGGGCTGCCGGGCGGCTCCGGGCCGTCGGCCATGGCCCCGAGGTTGCGGAAGGCGGCCCGCTCCATCGGCGTCAGGTCGGCCAGCGCGCCGACGACGAGGCAGACGTCGACGGCGCCGGACGCGACGAGCCGGGCCGCGTTGACGATGGCGACGGTGCCGCTGGCCGAGGCCGCGCCGACGGTGCAGCCCTCGCCCCGGATACCGAGGATGTGGCTGAGCACGCCGACGTGGTCGGTGTCCTGCATCTGCAGGGCGAACCTCGGCGGGACGAACCGGGAGCCGCGCTCGTAGACCGGGCGCAGCTGTTCGGCGTGCCCGGCGGTGAGGTTGTTGCCGGCGACGACGAGCCCGATCCGTTCCGGGTCGAGCCCGGCCCGGCGGTCCAGGCCGGCGTCGAGCCAGGCCTGGACCGCGGCGCAGGCCGCGGCCTGCACGGCGAACGGGGAGCGACCGGCCAGCCGGAGCGCCGAGCGCCGCAGGTCGTCCGGCACGTCGGAGAGTTGCGCGCGGAGGTCGAAGGAGCCCAGCGGGGCGGCGTGGGCCGCCCCGCCCTCGTCCTCGACGGGAACGATGCCGCAGGTCCCGGCTCGCAGCGCGGCGGCGAAGCGCGAGGCTCCGGTGCCGATCGGGCTGACGATGCCGAGTCCTGCCACGTGCACGGCCATCTCAGCTGTGCTTCGCGAACAGGCCGACCAGGTCGCGCACCTTCAGGCCGGAGTGCACCTCACCGATCGGGACGACCACGCCGAGCCGGTCCATGGCCATCGTGATGATGTCGGCCCGGTCGATGCTGTTGCAGCCGAGGTCGGCGAGGCACTCGTCCGCACGGAACTGCTCGGCGGTCAGCTCGGGCACCACCTCCAGGGTGGTGTCGCGCAGGGTTTCGAAGACCAGGGTCTCGTTGATCACGTCCATACTCCTCAGTTGATCCATTCGTAGGTCCGCCGGTAGTCGCGGACGCCCGTCAGCGCGAGCAGCGGGCGCCCGGCCGCGGCGGCGCGCGCGAGGCCGAGGTGGCCTTCGACGTCGATGTCCTTGTCCTTCTGCGGGACGAGGCAGCTCCGTGCGGCGGGCAGCAGGGCCAGGTACTGGTCGAAGTCGAGGTCGACGCGGGCGTCGAGCTGATCGCCGATCCGCAGCTCGGCGAGCCGGGCAGCGGAGCGGGGGCCGATCAGCCCGCTGAAGAACTCGGAGGCGCAGCCCGAGCCGTAGGAGAAGATCCCCACCCGCGCCTCTCGGGCGGGCCGGGCCGTGTCGACGAGGCTCGCCAGCGCCGCGTACACCGAGCCCGAGAAGAGGTTCCCGATCAGGCCCGGGTAGCGGAGCGAGGCCTCGACCCGGCGGGCGAAGTCGGCCTCGATCGCGGCGGTGCTCGCGCGGGCCTGGTCGCGCATCAGGGCGCGGTGGGCGGCCTTCGCCATGCCCGCGAAGGGCGTGTGCCAGACGAGGTGGTCGAAGGTCGTCTCCAGGTCGGCGCCGGCGACCCGGTTGCGGTAGTCGGCGAAGCTCGCGGTCGCGCAGCTCAGGTAGGCGACCAGCGACTGGTCGACGTCGACCAGGTCGCGGTCGGGGTGCGGGCGGGCCGAGTCGAGGGTCTCGAAGCTGTGCAGGCCGTAGGCCCCCGGGTCGACGGCGAGCACGCCGCCGTCCGGGCCGACCAGCATCGCCACCGCGCCGCTGCCGGTCGCCGGCTCGGCGTACGCGCCCTCCGCACCGACCACCGCCACGTCGGTGGCGATGACCAGGGCCCGGGCCTCCGGGTCCGCCCGGGCGGCCAGGTGACCGATCGCCAGGTGCAGGGCGGCGGTCGCGCCGTAGCACGCCTGCTTCACCTCGAGCATCCGGCAGGAGGCCGGCAGGCCCAGCGCCCGGTGGACGTGGCTGGCAACGGACTTGCTGTGGTCGAGGCCCGACTCGGTGGCGGTGATGAGCAGTTCGATCCGGTCGGTGCCGGTGCGGTCGAGGATCGGCCGGGCCGCGTTGGCGGCATTGGTCACCGGGTCCTCGAACGGGAGCGCCACCGAGCGGGCGTCCATCATCACGTTGCCGAACCGTTCGGTGTCCAGGCCGCGGCCGTCGAAGATCGCCTTGGCCCGGATCGCGGCGACACCGCCGTAGACGTTGAGCCATTCGATGCCGTGGGTCATGAGCGCGGTCCTTCCTGGGCTCCGCTGAGGAACCGGGTGAGCAGGGCGTTGACCACGTCGGGGTGGGTCACGCAGGGGAAGTGGCCGGCGTCGGGGAGCTCCGCGTACTCGGCGTCCTCGATCAGCGCGTGCAGCAGGTGCGCGGTCTTCAGCGGGATCACGGTGTCCCGGCGCCCCTGGACGACCAGCGTCGGCGATTTGATACCGCCGAGCCGGTCCCGCAGGTCGGGCTCGGCCGCGAAGAAGTCGAGGTAGCGCAGGCCGATGCGGGGGTCCATGCTCTCGCAGCTCAGCAGGAGGCGGGTGAACTCCGCCCGCTCCTCGGCCGTGCAGGGGACACCGGCAAGGTCCTCGGCGACGACCTGGGCGAGCTGGTTGATCTCACCCTTGCGGTTGGCGTACTTGTACGAGCCGCAGACGATCGTCAGCGAGGCGGTGTCGCCCGGGTGGGAGAGCGCGAAGTGCTGCGCCAGGATGCCGCCGACGGAGGCGCCCACCACATGGACGGGGAACGGGACCCCGAGGGTGTCGAGGACGTCGTGGTGCATCCGCGCGATGCCGGGGAGGGTCACGTCGTCCGCCGCGGTGGTCGCGCCGACTCCCGGGTGGTGGATCGCCAACACCCGGTGGCCGGAAGCCAGTTCGGCAAACTGCGCGGCGAAGAAGCCGGCCCCGATGTTGAACGGCGGCATGAAGACCACCGGAGGGCCGTCGGTGCCGGCCACGAAGACCTCGACCTGGCCGGAGCCCCACGCAACGAGCTCCCGCCGCACCCCGGGCACCCGGGCCCGTAGCACCGACCAGCTGTCGTCGGGGTCGGTGTCGTCCATGGCGTCCCGCAGGTCCTCGGGGACGGCCTCCGCCGGGTGGTAGACCGCCCGGGACGGGTCCGCCAGGTGAGCGACCCCGAGCAGTTCACGCGGAGCGGCCTGCCGGTAGGCGGCGACGATGGCGTCGGCCGCGGCCCGGACCTCGGCGGCCGGCATGCCGACCGGCACCGCGAGCCGCACGCAGCGCGCCAGGGCGGTGTGCGGACCGTGCAGGTGCGGCCCGCCGCGGACCCCGGTGTGCTCGAACAGCCAGGCCAGGAAGGCCGGAACGGCCAGTTCGAGGCCGGCGAAGGGCGGCATGGCGCCCACGTCCAGCAGCACGCAGTGCGCGCCCTCGGCGCCGGCCACCGGCAGGCCGCCGGCGGTGAGCCGGGCCCGCAGGTCGGCGACCGCCTCGACCCGGGCGCGCACCGCGGCGGCGACCCGGTCGAGGTCGCCGAGGGCCGCGGTCAGCGCGGTGCGCCGAAGCAGCCCCACCTCGGTACCGCGAGCGGCGGCGAGCTCGGCGAGGTGCCGGGCCAGCTCGTCGTCGGAGGTCAGGACGAGCCCGCCGCCGTCGACGCCGAAGTCCTTGGACAGGCTGACCGTGACGGCGTCCGCGAGCTCCAGCTGCTCGCGCACGTCCTGCCACGGGTCCGCTCCGCCACGCGCCGCGGTCACCGAGACGATCCGGGTGGCGTCGAGCACCAGCCTCACGCCGTGCGCCCGGGTGATGTCCCGGACGGCGCGCAGCTCCGCGAGCGACAGGGCGGCGCCGCCCGCCGCGTTGGCGCCCTGCTCCAGGCAGACGAAGGCGGCCGGGCCCTCGGCCAGCGCCCGCTCGACCGCCTGGGGCAGGTCGCCGGTGAGCGGCACGGGCCGGAACCCGCAGTCCGCGAGGTTGAACAGCCAGGTCGGGAAGAGTCCGTTGTGCGGCACCCGGCCCCGTCCGGGCCAGGCCCGGCACAGCAGCGCCTCGGCGGTCCGCCCGGAGGAGGTGAGCACGCCGGTGGTCAGGCCCGACCAGGCCGGCGGCAGCACGCCCGCCGGGGCGGTGGCGAGGTCGGCCATCCGGTCGCGGACGAAGGCCGTGTCCAGCTCGGCCCACGAGTCGGTCAGCAGGTCCACCGGGACGTCCCGGTGCTCCAGGGCGACCGGGTTGTAGCCGTGGCGGGCCAGCAGCTCCCGCCGTCCGGCGTCCCCGGCCGAGGCCGGCACCGGGCGTTCGGGCCGGGCGGCCGGCGTCACCCGGCTCGCGGGTGCCGGAGTGCGCGCGGGTACCGGAGTGCGCGCGGGTACCGGGGCGGCCGCGGGCTCGCGGCCCGGCTCCGGTTCGCCGTCCTGGTTGGCGATCATCAGGATGACGTCGGCGACGCTCGTCGCGTGGGCACCGGCCGGGGCCACCAGGTAGATCGGCTCGTCGGACGGGCGGAACTTGGTCTTGAACTGGTAGTTCCCCTTGCCGAAGAGCCCGCTCTCGTAGAGCTCGGCGAGCGCGCGCTCGGCCACCGGCGAGGCGTTCGGGGACTCCGTCACGGCCACGCCGAAGCTGGCCCCGAAGCTGAAGGCCGCCTCGCCCTCGGCCCTGAGCTGCTTGAGGATCTCGACGATCGCGAACTCCAGGCCCCCGCGCGGCATCTCCGGCGGATAGAACTCCACGTCCAGCAGGTGGCCGCCGGACGGGACCGCCGTGACGACGATCGCGTTGACGACCGCGCCGTCCAGCTCGGTGAGGAACAGCCGGTGGCCCTCGGCGAGGTGCCCGGACCGGAGCTCCTCGCGGACGGTGGCGACGTAGGCGTTGACCATCTGCTTGCCGCCCGCCCACAGGTCGACCAGCTCGGCGATCCGGCGGTCGGTCTGCGGGTCGGTCCCGCTGCGGTACTCGCGGGTGCGGCAGTCGCCGGCCTTCTCGAACCGGCGAACCAGCCCGCGCAGCCGGCTCATCCGGCCGCCCTGGACGGTGAAGGAAGCGAGGTCGGTGAGGCGCTGGACGACACCGAACGGGGTGGCCGTGCAGGGTTCGCCGGCCAGTGTGGTCAGCCGCTCCATCGAGAGCAGGTTCGGCCGCAGCCCGTGCGCGAGCGCGTCCCGGGCGAAGTCGTCGGCGAGGCCGGCGTACGCGTCGTCGGGGCCGACGTAGCTCCAGGCCAGCAGATCGCCGCCGTGCCGGGCGACGTTGAGGTAGGCATCCCGGGCGGGGTCGAGGTAGGCCCAGGGGGCGATGTCCCGTCCGGCCAGGCCGGTCTCCTGGCCGTGCCGCGCCCGGAGCCGCGCGAGCAGCTCCGCGGTGGCGGCGTCGACGGTCCGCTTGTGCACCAGCGGCATCCCGTCCGGGACCTCCCGCCCGTGACCGGGACGGCCGGCCAGGGCCGCCACGACGGCACCGGTACCGAATCGGTCGGCCAGGTGCCCGGTGAGCTCGGCCACGGTCGGCTGGTCGAACATGACGGCCTTCGACAGAGCGCCGAGCGCGCCCTCCAGCGTGCTGACGACCGCGAGCATGTCGAACGAGGTCAGACCGTTGTCGGTGAAGCTGAGCGTCGGGTCGAGCGGGCGCTCGGTGACCCGGGTGACGAGACCGGCGACCAGCTCCGCCAGATCCGGCTCCGCGTCCTGAACCGGCGTCGGCTCGGCGGCGGGCGCCGCTGGCGTGCCGACGAAGCCCGCGACGTGGGCGGCGAGCCGGCCGATCGAGCCGTGGTCGTAGAGGTCCGCGGCCGCGATCTCCACCCCGCACGCGGCCGAGAGGCCGCGCGCCAACTCCATCCGGAAGATCGAGTCGAGGCCCAGCGCGTCGAACTCCTCGTCCTCCCCGACCGCCGACTCCGGCATGCCGAGGATTCCCGCCACCAGCCGACGGACGACCGCGATCGGCGCCTGCGCTCCGGCCGGCGCGGCGGACGGCGTGTCAGGGGCGGCCGGCGTCCCGTGCCCGACCGGCACCGCCGGCGCGGCGGGATCGGCCGACGTCGGCTCCGCGGGGGCGGCCGGCGTCGGCTCCGCGGGCGCACCCGGCGTGCTGAGCAGCACCTTGCCGTCGGCGTTCCGGACCGGTCCGCCGACCGGTCCGCCGACCGGGGCAGGAGCGGCCGCCGGCCGCGGCGGCGCCACGTACCAGTGCGGCGTCGCGGCGTGCGGGAAGGACGGCAGCGGCACCCGCAGCGGCTGCGGCTGCGGCACCGGCCAGGCCGCCTCCGCCCCGTCGAGCCAGGCGCGGGCCGCTGCGGGAGCAGGCCGCTCCCCGGCCGCCGCCCGGTCGAGGGCATCGGCCAGCTCGCCGAGCGTGGTGCCGGTGACGGCCAGTCGGACCGGGAACGCGTCCCGGCCGCTCTGCAGCGTCCAGGCGACCGAGGCCGGCGACAGCGCCGGCTCGCGCCTGAGGTGCTCCGCCAAGCGGGCGGCGTACCCGGACAGCGCCTCCTCGGAGGGTGCGGACAGCGGCAGCACCCGGGCGACGGCCGCCTCCTCCGGGCCGTTCCCGGCCGACTGCGGCTGCTCCAGGACGACGTGCGCGTTGGTACCGCCGAAGCCGAAGGAGCTCACCCCGGCCCGGCGGACCGGGCGACCCCGGTCGTCCGGGACGGCGGCCCACTCGCGCCGGCCGCGCACCAGGTCGAAGGGCGTGCCCTCGGTACGGATGTACGGATTGGGCTCGGTGAGGTGCGGGTTGGCCGGTAGCTCGCCGTGCCGCATCGAGAGGACGACCTTCACGATGCCGGCGAGTCCGGCGGCGGCCTCCAGGTGCCCGATGTTGGTCTTGACCGAGCCGAGCGCCACCCGGGCCCGGTCACCCGCCTCCAGCCGGGCGAACGCCTGCTTGAGGCCCTCGAACTCGACCGGGTCGCCGAGCGCCGTTCCGGTGCCGTGCGCCTCGACGTAGGAGATGGTGTCGGCCGCGACGCCCGCGTCGTGGACGGCGGAGACCACCACGTCGGCCTGGGCGGCCGGGTTGGGCGCGGTCAGCGAGGCCGACCGGCCGCCGTGGCCCACCGCGGTGCCCTTGATCACCGCGTGCACGTGGTCGCCGTCGGCCAGCGCCGCGGCGTGGGGCTTCAGCAGGAGGGCGACCGCGCCCTCGCCGCGGGCGTAGCCCTCGGCCGAGCGGTCGAAGGTGCGGCAGCGGTCGCCGAGCATTCCGGACTCGCCGAACGAGGCGAACAGGGCGGGGCTCAGCGTCACGTTGACCGCGCCGGCGACGGCCAGTTCGCACTCGCCGTCGCGCAGCGCCCGCACCGCGCGGTGCACGGCGACCAGCCCACTGGAGCAGGCCGTGTCCACGGACTCGCTGGGGCCGCGCAGGTCCATCAGGTGCGACACCCGGTTCGCGAGCACCGCGTGCGAGGTCCCGGTGGCGGTGTGCGCCTCCACCGCGACTCCGTGCACGGTGAGCAGTTCTTCGTAGTCCCGGGTGGAGACCCCGGCGAACAGGCCGGTCCTGCTGCCGCGCAGCGCCGACGGCCGGTAGCCGGCGTCGTCGACGGCCTGCCGGACCACCCGGAGGAAGAGCCGCTGCTGCGGGTCCATCAGAGCCGCCTCGCGCGGCGAGATGCCGAACAGCGCGCAGTCGAACTCGGCGACGCCGTCGACGAAGCCCGCCTCGATGTCCCGGGTCCGCGGGTCGGCCAGCAGGTCCGCCCGGTCGGCCGGCACCGGCCGGACCAGGTCGGCACCGGCCCGCAGGTGCTGCCAGAAGGCGGCGAGGTCGGGCGAGCCGGGCAGGATGCCGGCCATCCCGATGACGGCCACGTCACGGCTCCCGGCCGCTTCCCCGTCGGTGTCCTGCCCGTCCGCGGTGTCCCCGTCGGGCGTCTCCTCCGCGGCCGTGACCACGGCGGCGAGGCCGAGGCCGTCCAGGTACGCCCCGAACGCGGCCAGGGTCGGGTGCTCGAACAGCACGGTCGGCAGCAGGTCCAGCCCGTAGGCGTCGTTGACCTTGTTGATCAGTGCGGTGAGGGTGATCGAGTCGAAGCCGAGGTCGAGCAGCTGGGCCCGCATGTCGACGTCCTCGCACTCGACCAGCAGGAAGTCCGCGGCCAGCGTCCGCAGCAGGGCCTCCGGCGCCTGCGCCGCCGGCCGTACGGCGGCGGGGGCACGCTGCGCACCGGCCTTCGCACCGCCCTGCGCCGCGGCCTCGGCACCGACCGGGGTGTCGGCCGCCGGCCGGGCCAGCACGGCCAGGCGCGGCTCGCCGGCCGCGAGGACGGTGTCCAGCGCGGCGAGCCCCTCCGCGGTCTCCAGCGGCCGCATGCCGTGCCGCTTCCGGAACAGTTCCTCGGTGGCGGCGTCGACGGTCAGCCCGCCGTCCCGCCACAGCGGCCAGCCGACCGAGACCGTGACCCCCGCCCGCTGCTCGGCGAACTCGCCGAGGAAGGCGTTGGCGAAGGCGTAGTCGAGCTGTCCCGCGTTGCCGGTCTCGCCGGCCAGCGAGGAGAACAGGAGGAGGAAGTCGAGCGGGCGGCCCTCGACCGCGCGGGCCAGGTTGAGCACGCCGTCGATCTTCGGGGCGAGCACCGCCTCGATGTCCGCGCGGGTCTTGGCGACCGCGCGGGCGTCCCGGGTGACGGCCGCCGCGTGGACCACGCCGCGCAGCCCGCCCAGCGAGCCGACCAGCGCCGCGACGGCGACGGGGTCGGTGACGTCCAGTCGCTCGTGGCGGATGCGCGGGCCGAGCTCGCCCGGGGCCGCCGAGCGGCCGGCGACGACCACCTCGCCGGCGCCGTGGCCGACCAGGTGCTCCGCGACCAGCAGGCCGAGCGAGCCGGTGCCGCCGACCACCAGGTAGGTGCCGTCGGCACGGACCGGCAGGTCCGCCGACCGCGCCGGGCGGACCTCCGTGAGGACGCGGCGCAGGCGCTGCCCGTCCCGGTGGGCGACCTCGACGTCCGTGCCGTCGAGGAGCTCCGTGACGACGGCGTCGACCGGATCGCCCGCCCGGTCGAGGACGAGCCGGGTGGCGCTGAACCCCGAGTGCTCCGCCATCAGGGTCTTCAGGGCCGCGGTCAGCGCCCCGTACGCGGGGGCGTCCAGGCCCGCGGGCTCGGCGAACACCAGCCGGATCCGGGCCGCCGGTTCGGTGCGCAGCACGGGCAGCACCAGCCGGAGGACCTCGAACAGTCCGGCGTCCAGCTGCTCCTCCACGTCCGCGGCGGCCCGGGCCCAGATCACGACGGCGTCCGGGCGCTCGGCGCCGGGCTCGCCCTCCCGGACCACGGTCGCCCCGCGCGCGGCGAGCGCGTCGGCGAGGCCGCGGGGTGCCCGGGCACCGGCGAGCAGGACGGTCTGCGGCCGCCGGCCCTCGGTGCCGATCGGGCCGGGCTCCCAACTGGGCCGCAGGTAGCTCAGCCCGTCCTCGGCGGCGGGGGCGGCGGCGGGGGCGGCGGCCCGCACCTCGTCCTCGGCGAGCCACAGGCGCCGCTTGACGGGCGGGGCGGCCGGGAACACCGCGGGGCGCGGCCGGACCTGCCACCGAGTCCGCCAGTCGACCCGGCGGCCGCGCACCCAGGCTGCGGCCAGCTCGGCCGGCGGCACGACAGCGGCGCTCAGCGGGGCCGAGCGGTCCGGCGTGGCCACCGCGTGGTGCAGGCCCGGGGTGCGGTCGCCGCGGACGAAGGCGCGCAGCGCCGCCGCCAGCTCCTGCGGGTCGCCGGCGGTCACCGCGAGCCGGTGCGGGTACTCGCGGCGCCCGAGCTGGCCCCACCAGGCGAGCGCGGGCAGCGAGGCCTCGCGGCCGCCGAGGAAGTCGGCGAGCAGTTCGGCGTGCGCGGTCAGCCGGTCGTGGCTGAGCGCGGAGAGCACGAACAGGTGCTCGGTGGCGTGACCGTCCCGGGTGCCGGGCAGCACGGGCGCCTCCTCCAGGACGACGTGGGCGTTGGCGCCGCCGGCGCCGAAGGAGCTGACGCCCGCCCGGCGCGGGGCGGCCGGTACCCGGCGCCAGGGCGTTCGGGTGAGCACCGGGGCGAACGGCGACCCGGCGAAGTCGATCTTGGGGTTGACCGAGGAGAGGTGGATCGACGGCGCGATCTCCCCGTGCCTCAGTTGGAGGAGCACCTTCGTCAGTCCGGCGATCCCCGCGGCCCCCTCCAGGTGCCCGATGTTCGCCTTGACCGAGCCGATCACGCAGCTGCCGGGCTCGGCACCGGCGAACGCGCGGTTCAGCGCGGCGACCTCGATCGGGTCGCCGAGGCTGGTGCCGGTGCCGTGCGCCTCCAGGTAGGAGACGCCGTCCAGGCCGTGCCAGGCCTCGGCGATCAGCTCGGCCTGCGCGTTGGGGTTCGGCACGGTGTACCCGGCGGTTCGGCCGCCGGCGTTCACCGCGCTGCTCTTGACGACGGCCCAGATGTCGTCGCCGTCGGCCAGCGCGCGGGCGAGCGGCTTGAGCAGGACGGCGCCCACGCCCTCGCCGGGCGCGAAGCCGTCGGCGGCGGCGTCGAACACCTTGCTCGCGCCGTCCGCCGCGAGCATGTTGAGCGCGCTCAGCGAGACCAGGTGCGAGGGGTGCAGGACGAGGTTGACCCCGCCCGCGATCGCGGTGGCGCACTCGCCCCGGCGCAGGCTCTCGCAGGCCAGGTGCAGCGCGGTCAGCGAGGACGAGCAGGCGGAGTCGACGGCCAGGCTCGGCCCGCGGAAGTCGAAGACGTGCGAGACGCGGTTGGCCACCGACCAGTAGGAGGAGTTGGCACCCGCCAGCCGACCCGCCGCCCACTGCGCGGCACCCAGCTGCCCGTACGTGCCGTACATCAGGCCGACGAAGACACCGGTGCGCTGTTCGTGGGTGAACTCGCCGAGCCGGCCGGTCTGTTCGAGCAACACCTGGACGGTCTCCAGGAACAGCCGCTCCTGCGGGTCGATCAGCGCGGCCTCGCTCGGCAGGATGCCGAAGAACTCGGCGTCGAACCCGGCGACGTCGTCCAGGAACCCGCCCCAGCGGCCCCGGCTGCGCTGCTCGGCGCCGGGCGCGGGGTCGTAGTGCGGGCGCCAGTCCCAGCGGCCGGCCGGCACCTCGGTGACGGAGTCGACGCCGGCCGCGAGGTTCGCCCAGAAGCGGTCCAGGTCGGGGGCTCCCGGGTAGCGGCCCGCCACGCCGATGATCGCGATGTCGCCCGGGCCGGGCTCGGCGGGCCGGTCCTGCGCCACGGCCGCGCGGGTGTCCTCCCCGGCGGCCGGGGTGGGCGCGCTGAAGCGGGCGGCATGGGCCGGCGCGAGCCGGACGGCCAGCGCCTCGATGGTCTGGTGCTCGAACAGCAGGGTCGCGGGCAGCGGGCCGAGATCGCGCTCCAGGCGGTCGACGATCGTCATGCTGACCAGGGAGTCGACGCCGAGCACCTCGAAGGTGGCCCGGTGGTCGAGCGCCTCGGGGCGGTAGCGGAGCACCTCGGCGAACACCCCGGCGACGTAGTCCTGCACGTCCGCGAGGTTGGCGGTGGCGGTCGTGCGGCGCCCGGTCACATCGGCGCCGTGCCCGGTGCGCCCGGCCGGGGCGGCGAGCCGCCCGGCCAGCACGACCTGGCCGAGATCCTCGTCGCCGAGGGTCAGCAGGTCCGTGAAGCCCGCCCGGGCGAGCCGGTCGTGCCACATGGCCGGGCTGAGCAGCGGGCCGCCCGGAAGCCGCTCGTCCTCGAACCGCCACCAGCCGGGGGTGAGGCCGAAGGTGAAGGTGGCGAAGTCCGAGCCGCGGGTCACCTCGTTGACCAGGACGGACCCGCCGGGGGCGAGCAGCGCGCGGACATGGGCGAGGGTCCGGCCGAGGTCAGCGGTGGCGTGCAGCACGTTGGTCGCCAGCACCAGGTCGAACTCGCCCTCGGGAAGGCCCTGTTCGGCGGGCGAGCGCTCGATGTCGAGCCGCGCGTACGTGTGCGCGGGGCCGAAGGCGTCCGCACCGTGCCGGAGGAAGGCCGGCGACAGGTCGGTGTACGTGAGGGTGTAGGGGACGGTCAGCGCGGCGAGCACCGGGGCGGTGCCCGAGCCCGTGCCGGCGCCGACCTCCAGGATGCGCACCGGCGCACCGGTACGGCGGTGGACCGCCTCGGCCCGCGCGGCCGCATCGGCGGCCAGCAGCCCCAGGCAGTGGTCGGTGACCGGCTGACCCTGGTAGACCGCCTCCACCAGCGCGAGCGAGCCGCGCGGGAAGAGCACCTCGGTCGGGTCCTGCCGTCCGGTCAGAACCCGCGGCAGCGCCTCGGCACACCGCCGGAGCAGCCGCTCGTGCGGGGCGAGGTCCGGGAAGCCGGCCAGCGAGGGCTCGGCCTCGCCGCGCGAGGCCGACTCCGCGTCACACACCGTCTGCAGCAGGCCTTGCAGCCGGCCCGGGACACCGAGCCGCTCGGCCAGGCCGCAGGACTCACCCGCGAAGCCCGGCATGCCGCGCAGCACGTCCCCGGCCAGCTTCCGGGCGAGGGCGTCGAGGACGGCGAAGCCCGCGTCCGCGGCCCGCAGGTCGGCGCCGGTGCCGATCCCGAAGTGGGCCAGGCCCGCGGCGGAGGCCTTGACCACCAGGGTCTGGGCGCGCCCGGCCGCGAGGATCCGGGCCACCGCGGTCGTCCCCTCGGCCGGCTCGATGGAGCCGACCCCGGCGGCCGCGAGGCGGTCGCGGTGCTCATGGCCGGCGACGATGCCGGTACTGCCCCAGTAGCCCCAGTTGACGACCGTCGCCGGGATGCCGTGGACGGTGCGCAGCCAGTGCGCGTAGCTGTCCTCGAAGGTGCTGGCGGCGGCGTAGTTGGCCTGGCCGGCGGCGTCCAGGAAGGAGATCGCCGAGGAGAAGAACACCAGCAGGTCCAGCGGGCGGTCGGCGAGCACCCGGCCGAGCACGGCGCAGCCCTGGGCCTTGGGCGCGAGGGCCGCGGTCAGCGCGTCCTCGGTGAGGTTGGCGAAGGTGCTGTCGTCGAGGTGGATCGCGGAATGGAAGGCGCCGTTGATCTCCCCGTAGGCGGCCCGGACCTCGGCGACGGCCCGGCGCATCGCGGCCTCGTCGGTGACGTCCGCCGTCAGGTACATCGCGTCGCCGCCGAGCCGGCGGACCCGCTCGATCTGCTCCGCGAGGCCGTCGGGGTCGGCGGTACGGCCGATCCAGGCGAGCTTGGCACCCCAGTCCCGGGCGAGCCGGCGGCTGAGCGCCTGGCCGATCCCACCGGTGCCGCCCACGATCAGGTAGACGCCGTCCTGGCGGAACACCGCCGGGTCGAGCTGCGGCAGCCGCACCGGCTCCAGCGCCCGGACGTACCGACGGCCGCCGCGCACCGCGACGAGCGGGGCGGTCTCGGCCGGCACGAGGGCGAGGTCGGCGAGGTCCGTGGGCGCCACGTCGACGCAGCTGACCGTCCAGCGCGGGTTCTCCGCGGCAACGGCGCGGGTCAGGCCGAGGACGGCGGCGCAGTGCGGCACCACCCGGTCGTCGGGGCCGGTCGCGCCGGCGGTGACGACCCGCAGGGTCAGTTCGCGCCGCCGGGACAGGCTCTTCACCACACGGAACAGCTGGATCGCCGTCCGGTCCTCCTCGGGCGGCCGGGTCTCGTCGGCCGGTACGGCCAGCACGTAGACGGTGTCGTAGCCGTCCAGGGCTCCCGGCGCGGCCAGCGGCAGCGCGACCGCGCCATCGCCGTGCGCCCGCACCAGGTGCTCGGCCGCCCGCTCGGTACCGGCGGGGTACAACACGGCGGCCGGGCCGGCGGCCGCGACCCCGCCGGGGCCGGCCTCGCGCCACACCGGGCCGAAGACCAGGCCGGACAGCGGGTCGTGGAACCGGCGGACGGCCAGCCCCCCGGCGCGGGCGAGGACCGTTCCCCGGGCGTCCGTCAGCGTGATGGTGAAGGTGGTGTCACCGGTCCGGCGCACGTGCGCGTGGGCCGGTCGCCGATCGGTGTCGAGCAGGTCGAAGGTGTCGAGCGCGAACGGCAGGAACGCGCCCTCCTCATCGCGCATCAGTGCGGCCACGGTCTGCAGCGCCCCGTCGAGCAGCTGCGCGCTCGGCCAGGCGGCCTCCGCCAGGTCGCCGACGGCCTCGTCCACGCCGCAGTGCACCGCCGTCAGCACCCGGTAGCCGGGCCCGTACTGAAGTCCGGCCGCCGCGAAGCGCGCGTACAGCTCAGCGCCGGGCACCGTCACGGTGCGGCGGGCCAGGGCGGCGGCGAGGTCGGTCGCGGGCTGCACGGCCACCGGGCCGGCGTACGCGCCGCGGGCGTATGCGGTCGTCCCGTCGGTGAGGGCGAAGGCGTCGCCGTCGACCGCCAGGCGGACGCTCCGCCGCTCGGCCGCTTCCAGCGGGCTCAGCCAGCGCAGACCGGACAGCCTGGTCCCCGGGCGCTGGGCGGCGGCCCAGACGAGGGTGGCGGCGGCGGGCAGCAGCGGCGTGCCCTCCAGCCGGTGGTCGGCGACGAGCCGGTCGGACGGGGCCAGTTCGAAGCGGCTCGGATCGGTGGGCGGTTCGGGGTTCGGCTCCGCCTGGTGCTCGATCTGCTGCCCGGTGTGCTGCTCCGCGGGCCAGTAACGGTCGCGCGTGAACGGGTAGCCGGGCAGCGGGACCCTGCGGGCCCCCTGCGGGAGGACGGCCCGCCAGTCGACGTCCTCGCCCCGCAGGTACGCCTCGGCCACCGGGCCGATGGCGGTGGCGCCGGCGGCCAGGGCGGCACGCAGGCCGGACAGGTCGCGGGCGCCGAACACGGCGCGCACCGGCAGGTGTCGGCGTCCGGTCGCCAGGGTGAAGGCGACGTCGGCGAGCGCCGGGGCGTCCGGGGCGGCCAGCGCGACCGCCAAGTCGGAGACCCGGCGGGTGAGCGCGGCCTCGCTGGTCGCCGACAGCGGCACCAGCACCTCCGCGGGCGCCGGCGCGGTCGCGGCCGGGCGGGCCGGCGGCTCGGCGACGACCAGGTGGCAGTTGGTGCCGCTGAAGCCGAAGCTGCTGACGGCACCGATCCGGCGGCCGGCGGGGCCGGCCGGCCAGTCCGTGGATTCGGTCACCATGAAGAACGGGCTCCCGGTCAGGTCGATGTCGGTGTTGAGGGAGGTGAACCCGGGCGTGGGTGCGAGCCGGCGGTGCTTCAGCGAGAGGACGAGCTTGACCAGAGCGGCGACGCCGGCGGCCGTGGTGGTGTGTCCGATGTTCGCCTTGACCGAGCCGAGGCCGCAGCGGCCCGGCGCGTCGCCGAAGGCCTCCTTCAGCGCCTTGACCTCGATCGGGTCGCCGAGCGGCGTGGCGGTGCCGTGCGCCTCGACGTAGCCGATCTCCTCCGGCCGGACCCCGGCCCGCCGGTGCACCCGGGTGATCAGCTCGGCCTGCGAGCGGGCGCTCGGGGCGGTGATCCCGTTGGTCTTGCCGTCACCGTTGGTTCCGCTGCCGAGCAGCACGGCGTGCACGTGGTCGCCGTCCGCCAGGGCCCGGTCGAGCCGCTTCAGCACCACCGCGCCCACGGCCTCGCCGAGCACGATGCCGTCGGCCGCCGCGTCGAACGGCAGCGACCGGCCGGACGGCGAGAGCATGCCCACCTTGCTGCTGCGGATGTGCAGTTGGGGGGTGACCATGAGCGCGACCCCGCCCGCGACCGCCATGTCGCAGTCCCCGTTGCGGATGGCCGAGGCGGCCAGGTGCACCGCGACCAGCGAGGAGGAGCAGGCGGTGTCCACGGCGACGGCCGGCCCGCGCAGGTCGAGGAAGTAGCCGATCCGCGCGGCGAGGATCGACGGCGAGTCGCCGAGGAAGGCGTAGCCGCTGTCCTCCTCGTCCGGGCCGAGCAGGCGGCTGTACTCCCCGGCGCTGGCGCCGACGAACACCCCGCAGCTGCCCCGGTCGGCGCCCTCGCCGGCGTACCCGGCGTCCTCCAGAGCCTTCCAGGACTCCTCCAGGAACAGGCGTTGCTGTGGGTCCATCGCCACCGCCTCCAGCGGCGAGATGTGGAAGAAGCCGGCGTCGAACGCGTCGATGCCGGTCAGCGCCGCCGCGGCCGCGGTGTAGGTGCGGCCCTTGGCGGTCCGGTCCGGGTCGAGCACCGCCGAGGCGTCCCAGCGGTCCGCCGGCATGTCGCGGATCTCGCTCCGACCGGCGATGAGGTTCGACCAGAACGCGTCCACGTCGTCGGCGCCGGGGAAGCGGCCGGCCATGCCGATGATCGCGATCGCGTCGGCACGGGCGGGATCGGCCGCCGGGGCCGGGGCCGGTACCGGGGCGGGGACCGGGGCCGTCGGCAGCTCCGCGAGCCGCAGCTTCAGCGGCGCGGGGTCCTGCGGCGACACCGCTGCGGGGGCGGGCTCGGGGGCCTGGGCGGGTGCCCGGAGGACCAGCGGCGCCACCTGCTCGTGGGCGGCCGATCCGGCGGGCGTGACCGGCACGGGCGCGACCGGCGCGACCGGCTCCGCGACCGCGGCGCGGGCCCGCTCGACGGACCGGTCCAGCAGGGACCTGGCGTGCGCGGCGAGGGCGGGGATGGTCGGGTGGTCGTACGTGGCCACCGAGTCGAGCGAGAGGCCGAACTCCGCGTTCAGCGCCCGGACCAGCTCGACCGCGACGATCGAGTCGGCGCCCATCTCGTGGAAGGTCAGCGTCCGGTCGAGCTCGCCCGGCTCCAGGTAGAGCTGCGCGCAGAGCGACCGCGCGATGACGGCCTCGATGTCCGCGTCCGCCTCGGCGGCGGCCACCGGCACCTCGGGAACCGGAGCGGCGGCCGGGACCGGGACGGGCAGCGGGGCCGCAGCCGGGGCCGGCGTCGGCGCGGGGGCCGCGACCGGCTCCGGGCGCCCGAAGCGCTCCCGGACCACGCTCAGCGACTCCGCCCCCAGCACCCTGCCGTGAAGCTCCTGCTCCCGCTCGACGGCCTGCTCCACCGCCGTGCGGATGCGGCCGGCCAGCTCCTCCTTGAGGGCACGGACGGCGTGCGGCGGCAGGTCGGCCATGCTGCGGGCGAGGTCGAGCGCGACACCGAGCACCTGGTCGCGGGGGCGGAACTGGAGCGCGGCCCCGCGGCGCTCCAGTTCCTCGCCGCCATAGGCACGGCCGGTGTAGAGCATCTCGGTCGCGAGCGCCGAGCCGAGCCGGTGCTCCAGGATGTACGTCGCACCGAGGCCCGGGGTGAAGCCGTGGGCGAGGAAGTTGGCCGCGTAGGTCGCCTCGCGGGCGGCCACCACGACGTCGGCGTACAGGCCGAAGGCGAAGCCGCCGCCGGCCGCGTGTCCGCGCACCGCCGCGACCACCGGGAGCGGGCAACCGAGCAGGCCCTGGTAGACGAACGCGGCGTCGGTGAAGCTGCCGTTGCCGGAGGCGAGCTGGTCGAGGGCCTGCGGCGTGCCGCCCATGCAGAAGACCTGGTCGGTGCCGGTGAGCACGACGGCCTTGAGCTCCGGCCTGGTCGCGATCTCGCCGAACACCGAGGTCAGGCCGTCGAGCACGGCGTCGGTGAACATGTTGCGGCCCTCGGTGTCGGCCATGGTGACCAGGGCGATGTCGCCGTCGACCACGGTCAGGCTCACCACGGGGGCACCCGGCGCGCTCGGCACAGCCGGCCCGGCGGGCGCGACGGCGGGCGCCGCCTCGGCCCGGCTCGACTCCCAGCCGCCGATCCAGTACCGCTTCTCGTCGAGCGGGTGTCCGGGCAGCGGCACCCGGTTGGGGCGGTCGGCCGGCCTGGGCAGCTCGGACCAGTCCACGTCTTCTCCTTCTGCCCAGCGGGCGGCAGCGCGGTGGTACGGGGAGGTTTCCGCGGTACCGGACGAACCGGGC
The DNA here is from genome assembly GCF_000716875.1 of Streptomyces novaecaesareae. GTDB lineage: Bacteria > Actinomycetota > Actinomycetes > Streptomycetales > Streptomycetaceae > Kitasatospora > Kitasatospora novaecaesareae. Next base: position 37,511 of record NZ_JNWQ01000013.1, read on the forward strand.
CAGAAACCGTCGGGGTGTGACTCGCCGGCGAGGAAGGCGCGCAGGCCCCGGTGGAGCGCGGCGGCGTCGTCCGCCACGAAGGCCAGGCGTTCAGCGAAGACCGCGCGGCCCTCGCGGAGGGTGAAGCACAGGTCGGCGAGCGGGAGTCGAGGTCCCCCCGCGCCGGCGGTGAGGCTGTCGATGCTCTCGGCCAGGTCGGGTGCGCCGGGGAGTCCGGCGGCGCTCACCCGGTCGAGCCCGAGGCCGGCCAGCGACTCCGCGGGGTCGACCGCGCCGGGCGGGACGCCCAGCAGCGCGGCGACGTCCGTCAGCAGCCGCTCGCGCCGACCCGCACCGACCTCCGGTCCGAGCAGCGGCAGGAACGCCTCGGCGTAGGCCCGGAGCGCGGGCGCCGAGCGGGCCGACAGGGTGAACACCTGCCGCCCGCCGGCCGGCGTCCGCCGGGCCGGGCGGTGCTCCTCCAGCAGCACGTGGGCGTTGGTCCCGCCGGCACCGAACGCACTCACCGCCGCCCGGCGCGGGCGGGCGCCCTCCGGGTCGGGCCAGTGCGCCGCGTGCTGCTGGACGGTGAAGCGGGAGTCCGCCAGCTCCAGGTGCGGGTTCAGCCGCTCCGAGTGCAGGGACGGCACCAGCGTGCGGTGCCGGAGCTGCAGCACCGTCTTGGTGACCCCGGCGATGCCGGCGGCCGCCTCCAGGTGGCCGATGCTCGCCTTGACCGACCCGATCGCGCAGGGCACGGACCGCGCCGCGTCGCCGTGCGCCCGGTTCAGGCCCGCGATCTCGATCGGATCGCCGAGGGACGTGCCGGTGCCGTGCGCCTCGACGTACGAGATCGACTCGGCGGGGACGGCGCTGCCCGCCATGACCTCGGCGATGAGCCGGGCCTGCGCGGCCGGGTCGGGCACCGTGAAGCCGCTCGACCGGCCGGTCTGGCCGACCCCGGTGCCCTTGATCACCGCGTGGACGTGGTCGCCGTCGGCGAGCGCCCGCTCCAGCGGCTTGAGCACGGCCACGCCGACGCCCTCACCCGGGATGTAGCCGTCCGCCTCGGCACCGAAGCTGCTGCAGCGGCCGGTCGTCGAGAGGAAGCCGCCCTGGGTGAGCTGCCGGTACTTCTCGGGGTGCACGGTCAGGTTGACGCCACCGGCCAGGGCCATCGCGCACTCGCCGCGGCGCAGGCTCTCCACCGCCAGGTGCAGGGCCACCAGCGAGCCGGAGCAGGCGGTGTCGACCGCGAGGCTCGGGCCCTGGAGGTCCAGGGTGTAGGAGACCCGGTTGGCGACCGAGGTGGCCAGTGCGGTCGGCGCGACGCCCTGGTCCGTACCCGCGAGCAGGTAGTGGCCCCACATGACGGCGGCGAAGACGCCGGTCCGGGGCTCGGCTCCGGGGCGGTGCCCGGCGTTCTCCAGGGCCTGCCAGGCGGTGGTCAGGAACAGGCGTTCCTGCGGGTCCATCCGTTCGGCCTCGCGTCGCGACACACCGAAGAAGCCGGCGTCGAACCGGTCGATGCCGTCCAGGAAGCCGCCCTGCGGGCGATCGCTCCCGCCCGGCCAGCGGTCCTCGGGCACGGTGGTGACGCAGTCCCGGCCCGCCAGCAGATTCGCCCAGAACCCGTCCAGGTCCGCGGCCTGCGGGTAGCGGCCGGCCAGCCCGACGATCGCGATGTCGCCGGACCGCGTGGACGGCGGTGTGACGGGCGGTGCGGACGGCGGCGTGACCGACGGCTCCGGCGCCCGCCGGGGTTCCGGGCGCGGCGCTGCGAGGCCGGACCGGAGGCGGGCCGGGTCGCCGTGGGCCACCGCGATCCGGGGCTCACCGAGGGTCAGGGCCGCCTCCAGGGCGGCCATGCCCTCGGCCGCGGGCATCGGGTGGAGGCCGGTGGTCCGGGCGAACGCGGCGATGGCGTCCGCAGGCATCCGCATGCCGCCGTCCTGCCAGTAGGGCCAGGCGACGGACAGCGAGACACCCGGCACCTCGGCGGCGCGACGGGCGGCCAGGCCGTCGCAGAAGGCATTGGCGAACGCGTAGTCACCCTGGCCGGGGCTGTCGAGCAGACCCGACAGGGACGAGAAGACCACGAACAGGTCGAGGCCGTCACCGCGCGTCGCCCGGTCCAGGTGGGCCGCGGCCAGTGCCTTGGCCCCCAGGACCTCGGCCGACTCCGTCGGCGACTTGGTGAAGTACATGCCGTCGCGCAGCACCCCTGCGCAGTGGAACACTCCGTCCAGCCCGCCGAGCGCGGCGCGGGCGGCAGCCGCGGCGGACTCGGCGCCCGCCCGGGTGCTCACGTCGGCGCGGGCGTAGCCGGCCGCGGACAGCCCCGCGACCCACGCCGGCTCGGACGACCGGCCGACCAGCAGCAGTCGCGCGCCCCACTCGGCGACCAGGTGCTCGGCCAACAGCCGGCCGACGCCGCCGGCACCGCCGGTGATCAGGTAACGGCCGCCACGACGCAGCGGGCTCGGTGTGCCCCCGGCCGCAGGCGTCTCCACCAGCGCGCCCACCGAGCGGACCGCGCCGTCCCAGCGGGCCTCGCGGCCCTCGGCCGGCTCGCCGAGCACCCGGCGCGCGATGTCGCCCGGCGCCGTGGTGCCGGTGACGAGCACCGCTCGGCAGGCGACGACCGGCGTCTCCGCGGTGATCGTCCGGGCCAGCGCGGCGGCGGCGGTGAACACCGGGCCGTCCCGGAGCGCGAGGCAGAGCACCGAGATCTGCTCGGTCGGCCGCCGGTCGACGCAGCCGGCCGCGATCGACCACAGCGCCTGGTGGGCGGCCTGCGGGTCGTCCGGCAGGACGAGCACGATCCGGCGCTCGCCGCGCGCCGCCGCAGCGGCCCGGTCGAGCCGGTCCACGGCGGTACCGGGGAAGGCGGCGGCGAGTTCGGCGGAGGCGCCGACCAGCAGCACCGGCTCGTCCGCCGGACCGGCGGTGAGCGGCTCCTCGGACCAGACGGGCCGCAGGAACAGCGTCTCGGACGGCCCGTCGGCCGGGATGCCCGACGACACCTCCGGCTCGCCGACGGCGGGCGGCACGGGAGCACTCGGCTCGCCGTACTCGGCGGTCAGGTGCGCGGCCAGGTCCGCGATCGTGGCGTGCTCGAACAGCAGGGTCGGGTACAGCCGCTCGCCGACCACGCCCTCCAGCTCCCGGCCGATGTCCAGCAGCGCCGCGGAGTCCAGGCCGAGCTCGTAGAAGCCGGCGGTGTCGGAGATCGACGCGGCCTCCTGGTCGAGCCGGGCCGCCAGCATGGTCCGCAGCCGCGCCGCGTACCCCCGGGGTGCGCCGCCCGCGGCGGGCCGAGCGGGCAGGGCGGGCAGGGCGTCTTCGGCCGGCAGGGCATCCTCGACCGACGGCTCGTCCTCGGCCGGCAGGGCGAGCAGCCCGGCGTGCCGGATGCGCTTGCAGGCCAGTCCCCTGACCTCCGCCACGAACGCCCCGGACCCGTCGTAGATCAGGTAGTCGTTGTGCATGACGTCGCCGGACGCGGCGACCCGCTCCTGACGCGGCACCAGCACATGGCAGGCGCCCCGGAGCCCGCGCGAGCGGTGCCGGGCCCGGAAGGAGTCGATGTAGACCGGGATGAACGGCTCACCCAGCAGCGGGGTGCGCGCGAACGCGACCAGCGTGGACGCGTCGAGCAGCCCCGGGTGCAGGGCGATGGAGCCGAGGTCGGCGGACGCCGCGACGTCCAGGCGGGCCAGCAGCCGCTCGCCGGCCAGGTGGAGGCCACCGACCGCGGACATCCGGGGGCCGTGCACGATCTGCTCGGCCCGGGCCTGGGCGTAGAGCTCCGCCATGTCCCGGACCTGCGCGGCCTCGGCGATGATCGCCCGCGGGTCGATCGGCGCCGGCTCCGCCTCGTCGGAGTACGCGAGGGTGGCCTTCAGGTGGCAGCGCCACTCGCCGTCGGGCCCGCTGCTGTGCACCTCGACCTGCTGCGCGACGCCGTCCGGTGCCGCCGCCGTCACCCGGACCTCGCGCTCCATGCCGGGCCTGGTGCGGATCGGGTCGATGAAGAGGATGTCCGAGAGGACGGCCCGGTCGGGGTCGAGTCCCGCCGCGGCGACCGCCTGGAGGATGAGCTCCAGCAGGGCGACGCCGGGGAGAACCGGGATTCCGTGGACGTGATGGTCCTCGAAGACGAAGTCGGTGTGCCGGACCACGGACCGGTGGGTGAAGGCCCCGGCCTCGACGGCCCGCGGCACCGACGGCGCGGCCGGCTCCGCGTCGAGCCACAGCCGGCGGCGCTCGAACCGCGGCGCGGGCAGGGCGGCGCGGCGCGGCTGGTGGTCCTCGGCCGAGCCGACGATCACGTGCACGTTGGTGCCCCCGAAGCCGAAGGAACTCACCCCCGCGAGCCGGCGACCGGCAGCCGGCCAGGGAGTCGTCCGGACGGCCGGGTGGAACGGCGAGGCAGCGAAGTCGAAACGAGGGTTCGGGTGCTCGCAGTTGAGCGTCGCCGGGATCTCGCCGCGCTCGACCGCGAGGACGGTCTTGAGCAGGCCCGCGATGCCGGCGGCGCTCAGCAGGTGCCCGATCCCGGACTTGACGCTGCCGATGGCGCAGAAGCCCGTCCGGTCGGTGCTCTCGCGGAACACCCCGGTCAGCGCCCGCAGTTCGATCGGGTCGCCGATCATCGTGCCGGTGCCGTGCGCCTCGACCATGCCGATCCGGTCGGCGGTCACCCCGGCGGCGGCCAGCGCCCGCCGGACGACCTTGGCCTGCGCGGTCGGGTTCGGGGTGGTCAGGCCCATGGTGTGGCCGTCGTTCCCGGTGGCGACGGCCTCGATCACGGCGTGGATGCGGTCGCCGTCGGCCAGCGCGTCCTCCAGACGCTTCAGCAGGACGATCCCGCAGCCCTCACCGGGCACGAAGCCGTCCGCCGACTCGTCGAAGACCGCGCAGCGGCCGCGCGGCGAGATCGCGCCGATCGCCGAGAACTCCAGATAGGGGCGCTCGTCGAGGAGCACCTCGACGCCGCCTGCGATCGCGGCGTGCGACTCGCCGGAGAGCAGGCTCTGCACCGCCAGCCCGACCGCGACCAGCGCGGACGAACAGGCCGTGTCGACCACCAGGTTGGGGCCGGTGAAGTTGAACTGGTGGGCGACCCGGGCCGCGACGAAGTTCGGGTCGGCGCCGAATCCGCTGCTGTCGCCCCGGATGCCGATCCGCCGACCGTAGCCGGAGGGCCGGGCGCCGATGAACACGCCGACCTCGCGCCCCCACAGCTCGCGCGGGCCGTACCCGGCGTCGGCGAGCCCGGTGGCGACGCCCTCCAGCACCAGGCGGACGGCCGGGTCGAGGCAGCGGGCCTCGTCCTCGCCGAGCGCGAAGTACTCGGGGTCGAAGTCCTCGATGCCCGACACGAAGCCGCCCCACTTGGAGACGGACCGCTCCGGGTAGAGCGCCGTGTGGTCCCAGCGGGCGGCGGGCACCTCGTCCACCGCGGAGCGGCCGTCCCTGAGGTTGCGCCAGAACTCGGTGAGGTCCGCCGCGCCGGGCAGCCGCCCGGACATCCCGATCACCGCGATCCGGCCCGACGGCCGGGCCTCGGCGGTGGCGGGCCCGACGGTCGGCGCCGGCTCGGCGGCGAACTCCCGCCGCAGGTAGGCCTCCAGCTGATGCACGGTGGGGTGTTCGAGCAGGGCCGTGGGCTCCAGCGGCGCGCCGAGCCGCTCCTCGATCCGCCGGACCAGCTCGGCGAGCATGACCGACTCCACGCCCAGGTCACCGAACTCGGCGTCGTGGTCGAGCAGGGCCACCGGGACGCCCAGGGCGGTCGCCACGATCTCGGCGATCGCTCCGGCAGCCGGGGCCGAAGCGGACGCCGGTCGCGGGGCCGGGGCGTCGGCCGACGTGACCACCGGCCGCACCGGCTCCGCCGGCTCGGTCGGCTCGGCGGGCTCGGCGGGCTCGGCGGGCTCGGCGGGCTCGGCGGGCTCGGCGGGCTCCGTCAACTCCGGCCAGGGGACGAGCAGTCCGGCCGTCGACTCGACGAGGACCCGGTCCAGTACGGCGAGTCCGGCCCGGTCGGTCAGGTCGCCGATCCCGAGCCGGGCGCCCGGGTTGGGCCCGGGCATCCCGGTCTCCCGCCAGCTCGGCCAGGCGACGGCCCGGAACTCCGGCCGCCCCGAACGCCGCTGGTACTCGGCGACGTAGCCGAGGTAGGCGTTGGCGGCGGCGTAGCCGGTCACCCCGGCCGCGAGCGCGGGGACCTCCGCGGCCAGCGAGGAGAAGAGGACGAAGAAGTCCGGCCGGTCCCCGGCGCACGCGTCGGCGAGCACGGACAGTCCGGCCACCTTGGGCTCGGCGACCTCGGTGAGGTCGGCCGGCCCCATGAGCGTGAACGGGGTGGTCCGCGCGGGGAAGGTGCCCGCGCAGTGCAGGACGCCCCCGACGGGGCCCAGCTCCGCCCGGACGCCGCGCAGGAAGGCTTCCAGCGCCGGCCGGTCGGTGAGCGCACCGGTGTGCAGGCGCACGGTGGCGCCGAGCGCCTCCAACCCGGCGACCGCCTCGGTGCCCCTGGGTCGGCGGCCGAGAATCGCCAGCTTGCGCGCGCCGCGGCCGATCAGCCAGCGGGCGCAGAGCGCGCCGATGCCCCGGGTGCCGCCGGTGACCAGGTAGACCCGCTCGGGGTCGAGGCGCACCGGGACGGGCCGGGCGTCCTCCCGCCGGGCGTCCTCCCGCCGGGCGAGGACGGCGACCGAGCGGACGCCGTCACGCAGGCAGACCTCGGCGCCGGGCCGGCCGCCGAACCACTCGGCCGCGATCGTCCGGGCCGCCTCGCGCGGCCACCACTGCAGCCCGCCGAGGTCCAGCAGCCGGGTCCACAGGCCCGGGTGCTCACCGGGCAACGCCCGCAGCAGACCCGCCATCCGGGCGCCGGCGAGCGACGGCGCCGCGCCGTCCACCGGCTGGAGGCCGTCGCTGACGTGCAGCGCCCGCAGCTCGCCCGAGCCGGTGAGCAGCCGCTGCAGCACCTGGACCCGGGCGAGGAAGCTCGCCTCGTCCGGCTCGTCGGCGTCGAGGTCGCACAGGTCGATCCAGCCGGCCACCGGGCCGGCGACCGGCTCCGGCCGCACGGGGTCGACCAGCACGACGTTGTCGTGGCCGAGGAAGGCGCCGAGCTCCCGGGCCACCGCCCGGGCCGGAGCGGAGTCCGCGAGGCAGACGACGGTGCCGCTCGCGCGGTCCGGCGTGGGCTCGGGCAGGGCGTGCTCCCAGCGCTTCTCCAGCAGCGGGACGCCCGGCCGGTCGGCGGGCCGCCCGGGCAGCCAGTAGGCGTCCCGGCGGAAGGGGTAGGTCGGCAGGTCGACGAAGGCCACCGGAGTGCCGTGCAGGGCCGTCCAGTCGACGTCGCCGCCCTCGACCCAGCGGGCCGCGAGCTCCTGCGGGTCCGTGGCGGTGACCACACCGGACGCCGCCGCCCGCCCCCGGTGCACCCGGCCGAGGTCGCCGGCGAGCACCTCGGCGAGGCGTTCGCGCAGCTCGTCGAGGGAGGACACCGCCATCGCGAGCCGCTCCCGGAACGGCTCGCGCCCGATCTGGAGCGTGGCCGCCAGGTCTGCCAGCGGCGGGGCGGAGGAGTCCAGGAAGTCCGCCAGTCGCCGCGCGGTCGCGGTCAGGCGGTCCGCGTCGGTCGCGGACAGGACCACCACCTGCGTTTCGGATGTCACGACGGGTACTCCTCAAGAATCACGTGTGCGTTCGAACCACCGGCGCCGAAGGAGCTGAGTCCGGCCCGGCGCAGCGGGCCCGGCCACGGCGCGGCGGCGGTGTGCAGGCGGAAGGGCAGCCCGTCCCACGGAACGGCCGGGTTCGGCGGTTCGCCGTGCAGGGACGGCGCGAGGGTGCGGTGCCGCAGTTGCAGGACGACCTTGGTGAGGCCCGCGATGCCCGCCGCGCCCTCCAGGTGGCCGATGTTGGACTTGACCGAACCGATCGCGCAGCTGCCCGGCGGCAGGTCGCCGAAGGCGAGCCCGAGGCCGTCCAGTTCGACCGGATCGCCGAGCGCGGTGCCGGTGCCGTGCGCCTCGACGTAGGAGATCGACTCGGGGGCCGCGTCCGCCCGGCGCAGGGCTGCGCGGATCACCTCGGCCTGGCGCAGCGGTTGCGGCACGGTGTAGCCGTTGGCCCGACCGCCGTGGCCGACGGCGGTGCCCTTGATCACGGCGAGGATGCGGTCGCCGTCGGCCTCGGCCGCGGCCAGGGGCTTGAGCAGGACCGCGCCGACGCCCTCGCCCGGGGCGAAGCCGTCGCCGTCCGCCCCGAAGGAGCGGCACCGGTGGTCGCTGGAGGTCATCCCGAGCCGGGCCTGCTCCACGAACTTGTCCGGGTGCAGGTTGAGGTTGACCCCGCCGACCAGGGCGGCCTCGCACTCGCCGCGGTGCAGGCTCTCGCACGCCAGGTGCAGCGCGGTCAGCGACGAGGAGCACATGGTGTCGACGGTGAGGCTGGGGCCGGTGAGGTCGAGGAAGTAGGAGACCCGGTTGGCGATGCCCGCAGTGGACGAGCCGGCGCTGACCGGCGCCCCGCGCAGGGACTGCTCGACCCCGAAGTAGCCGTACTCGCGGTACATCGTGGCCGCGAACACCCCGACCTGGCCCCGGTGGCGCCCGGCCAGCCGGGTGCGCGGGTAGCAGGCGTTCTCCAGGGTCTCCCAGACGACCTCCAGGAACAACCGCTCCTGCGGGTCCATCAGTTCGGCGTCCCTGGGCGTGATGCCGAAGAACAGCGGGTCGAACGCGGTGACGTCGTCGAGGAAGGACCCGATCATGAGGGCGTCCGAGCGGGGCCGGTCCGCGGGCACCGGGCGGATGCTGTCGCGGCCCTCCAGCAGGTTGTCCCAGAAGCTGTCCAGGTCGGGTGCGTCCGGGTAGCGGCCGCCGATCCCGATGATCGCGATGTCGGCGTGCTCCGGCCGCTCGGCGGCCTCGACCGGGTGGGTCGTACCGCGCCCGGCCGTGCCCCGCTCCGCCGTCCGCCGCTCGGCGAGGTGCTCGGCGAGGTGCTCGGCGACCGCGAGCAGCGTCGGATGGCGGAAGAACAGCGTGGCGGGCAGCTCGCCGTACTCCTCGGCGAGCCGGGCGTTGAGCCTGGTCACCAGGAGCGAGGTCAGCCCGTAGGCGTCGAGCGGCGCGCGGACGTCGATCCGGTCGGCCGGGATCTCCGACAGTTCCGCGTACAGCAGCCGCAGCCGCTCCGCCACGGCCGTGGGGCCGGCCGGGACCGGGACAGCGGGTACCCGGGCGGCCGGTACCCGGGCGCCGGGCGCGGCGGTGTCCTCGGCGTCCTCGGCGTCCTCGGCGTCCAGCCAGAGCGGTGCCTCGGCGAAGACCTGGGCCGGCAGTGAGACCCGGGTCGGCGGGTCGGGCCACAGCGCGGCCCAGTCGACGGCCCCGCCGGCCAGCCAGACGTCCGCCAGCGTCTCGGAGCCCGGCTCGCGCAGAACGTCCGGGTGCGGGCGGCCGTCGAGGAAGGCCGTGAGCCGGGTGGCCAGGGACTCGAAGTCGGTGCAGCGCACGGCGATCCGGGCGGGCAGCGCGAACGACGCGGTCTGGGTGGTGTACGCGACCGCCGCCAGGTCGGCCTCGGCGCTCCACCGCGGGAGCCGGCCGAGCATCCGGCGGGCGACCGCCGGCAGGCTGTCGGCGTCCGACGCGGTGAGCAGCACCAGTGAACCGGTCGGCGATCCGGTGCCGGTACGGCGCCGCGCCGAGGGCTCGCGGACCAGGATCTGTGCGAGCGCGCCGGCTGCGCCGTACGAGCTGACCAGGGCCCGGCGCGGCCGGCCGGCCCCGGTCCAGTCCGCCGGGCCGGTGACCGGGCGGACCGGCAGCCGGTCCCACGGGATCAGCGGGTTCCGTTCCGCCGCCCAGAGTGTGGGCACGATCCGGCCGTGCCGGAGCTGGAGCAGCACCTTCGTCAACTGCGAGAGCGCGGCCGCCGGTTCGAGGTGGCCGAGGTTGGGCTTGATGGTGCCGACCATCGGGCCGTGCTCGAAGACCTCGCCGAGCGCTTCCAGTTCGGCCGCGTCGGCGAGCGCGGCGCCCGCGGCGCTCGCCTCGACGTAGTCGACGTCCGCGGGGTCCAGCCCCGCCGCGGCGAGCACCGACCGGATCGAGGCCGCCATCGCCGCCTGGTCCGGCATCCCGTAGCGGTCGACGGCACCGACGTGTCCGATCCAGCTGCCGTCCAGCACGGCGTGGACGACGTCGCCCGCCGCGTCGGACGCCCGGCGCAGCAGCAGCGCGCCGCCGCCCTCGCCGAGCAGCCAACCCGGCCGCCCGGCGTCGAGCGCTCCGGTCGGGACGCTCTCGGCGAGCAGGCCGGCGTCCCGCAGGACGGCGCGGCGGTACGGGTGCGCGACCACGTTGGCCGCGGCGACGATCGCGGCGTCGCACTCGCCGTCCCGCAGGCTCTTCACCGCCAGGTGGAGTGCCGTCGCGGACGAGGAGCAGGCGGTGTCGACCGCGAGGCTCGGGCCGTCGAAGCCGAAGAACTGGGACACCCGGGCGGGGATCTCCGAGGCGACGGCGGTGACCTGGGCGGCGCCGTCGCGCCGCCAGGAGTCCGCGCCGACCTGCTGGTAGTCCTGCCACATCGCCCCGACGAAGACGCCGACCCGGGGCGCGGTGGAGGCGAGCGAGGCCGGACTGTGCCCCGCGTCGTTGAGGCAGTGCCAGACCGCCCGGAGCACCAGCCGCAGCTGCGGGTCCAGGGCCTTGGCCTCGACCGGGGCGAGCCGGAAGGCCAACGCGTCGAAGGAGGCCACGTCGTCGAGGTACGAGCCGTGGACGCCGGCGGTGAGCCCGGGGCGGCCCGGGGGCGGCGCGCCGACCGCGGAGCGGCCGGCCACCAGGGTGTCCCACAAGGCGTCCAGGTCCTCGGCGCCCGGGTACCGGCCGGCCATGCCGATCACCGCGATCCCGCTGTCCGGGCGCGGCGCCGGGGCCGCGAACGGGGGGAGCTCGCCGGTTGCCGCCACCGCCGGGTGGTCCGCACCGCCGCCGACGAACGACAGCAGCAGCCGGTGGCCGTCCCGGAGGTCGAGCGCCTGGCGCAGCCCGGCCTCGGAGACCTCGCCGATCGGGCAGAGGCCGAGGCCGCACGCGGCCTGGCCCATCATCAGCAGCTGGGCGATGTGGCCGGACTCGATCGCGAGGAAGCGGTCCGCGGCGGTGCCGTAGACGGGCTCGATCGCGTCCGACTGGCCGACCAGGTGGAGGGTGAACCGTGCCCGGTCGGCGATCGGCCGGTTGTAGTAGAAGTGCCCACCGGTCTCCGGGCCCGCGTCGCTCACCCGCTGCAGCGCGTGGGTCTCGGGGTGGTAGTAGTAGCTGCCCGCGCCGAGGCCCTCGACGGCGGCGGCCCCGACCTGGAGGTAGACCTGCACCGCGTAGGTGTCGCCGGCGGACGGGTAGAGGTGCCGGTCCCGGCCGTCGACGGTGACCTTGCGCAGCAGCCCGAGCAGCCGGGCGAGGTCGTGCGCCGGCACCGGGCCGGGCTTGAAGTCCCGTCGGCTCGCCCGCCAGGCGAAGTACTCGGCGGTCGGCGGCTCGGAGGCGAGCCGGACGGTCTCGACCGACTCGCCGTCCTGCCGCAGGTGCAGTCGGCGCGCCTTGAACTCGGCGCGCTGGTCCGCCGCGAAGAAGTCCACCGGCGCGGGCCCCTCGGCCGTCGGCTGTTCGGCCGTCTCGGGCTTCTCGGCCGTCGGCTGTTCGGCCGTCTCGGGCTTCTCGGCGGCCCCGGGCTTCTCGGCGGCCCCGGCCGCCCCGAGCGCCTTGGCGATGCCCCGGCAGGTCGGCTCGGAGAGCACCGCGGACACCGGGATGCGCTTGCCGTACCGCTGCTCCAGCACGTTGGAGACCTGGACCACGGTGAACGAGGTGGCGCCCTCGTTCCACAGGTCGGCGTCGGCGGCGATCCCGTCCAGACCCAGCTGGGCCGCGAAGACCGCGGCGATCTCCTCCGCCAGGCGCTCCTCGGTCATGCCCCGCTCGGCCGGGCCCGGTGCGGCCGGGCTCGGTTCGGCCAGGCCCTCCGTGCCCCGGCTCCCACCCGCCCCGAACTCGGGTGCGGCGGTGCCGCCGCCGTTCAGCAGTGCGGCACGGTCCAGCTTCCCGTTGGAGGTGGCGGGGAAGACCTCGCAGAACCGGACCACGTTCGGCACCATGTGCGCCGGCAGGGTCTCGGCGACGAAGGCCCGGAGCTCCGCGCCGGTCACCGGGGCGGACGCGATCACGAAGCCGTGCAGCCGGTCGGCGTCCGCCAAGGCCACCGCCTCCTTGACCGCCGGGTGCTCGCGCAACCGGTGCTCCACCTCACCGAGTTCGACCCGGAAGCCGCGCAGCTTGACCTGGGTGTCCTGGCGGCCGAGGAAGGTCAGGTTCCCGTCCGGGAGGTACGCGGCCCGGTCGCCGGTGCGGTAGAGCCGCTCCCCGGGGCCCGCGAACGGATCGTCGACGAAGCGCTCCGCGGTGAGCTCGGCCATCCCGTGGTAGCCGCTGCTCAGGCAGACGCCGCCGATGAAGAGGTCGCCCTCGACCCCCACCGGGCAGGGCTGCATGGCCTCGTCCAGCACGTGGTAGCGGGCGTTGTCGATCGGACGCCCGTACGGGATGCTCCGCCACTGCGGATCGATCTCGTCGACGTCGAAGCAGTTGGACCAGACGGTGGCCTCGGTGGCGCCGCCCAGGCTGACGATCCGGGCGCCCGGGAACGCCGCCCGCACCTCGTCGGGCAGCGTCAGCGGGGTGTAGTCACCGCTCAGGAAGACCAGCCGCAGCGCGTCCCGACCGCCCTGACGGGCCGTCGGCAGCAGCGGGGCGACCTGGGCGAGCGTCGTCGGCGCGGAGTTCCAGAAGGTGATGGGCTCGTCGAGCAGCACGTCCAGCAGCAGGGCCGGGTCGCGCTGCTGCTCCTCGTCGGCGAGGTAGAGGGCGCCGCCGCAGCCGAGCACGCCGAAGATGTCGAACACCGACAGGTCGAAGCCCAGCGAGGTCACGGACAGGCCGAGGTCGTGCTCGCCGAAGTCGTAGGTCCGGCGGCACCAGGCGATGAGGTTGAGCACCGGCCGGTGGGTGACGGCGACGCCCTTGGGCGTACCGGTGCTGCCCGAGGTGAAGATCACGTAGGCGAGGGAGTCCGCCGTGGAGCGCGGGGGCGGCTGGGGCGTCCACTCCTCCGGGCGAAGGTCCTCCAGCGCCAGTTCGGTGACCGGATCGGGCAGCGCGGTGCCGGGGGTGCGGGCCGTGGTGAGAACGATCGAGGCGCCGGTCAGCTCCAGCATCCGGGCGGTACGGGCCGCCGGAAGGCTCGGCTCGACGGGCAGGTAGGCGCCGCCCGCCTTGAGGATGCCGAGGACGGCGGCGACCATCTCCGGGCCCCGGGACATCCGCACACCGACGATCGTCCCGGCGCCGACCCGGTGCTCGATCAGCCGCCAGGCGATCCGGTTGGCCAGGGCGTCCAGCTCGGCGAAGGTCATCGTGCCGCGGCTGCTGCGCAGCGCCACGGCGTCCGGGGTCCGGAGGGCGTGGTCGGCGACCAGCTCGTGGCAGAGGCGCTCGGTGCTGAACCAGCGGGCCGTGTCGTTCCATTCGTGGAGGATCCGGTGGCGTTCCTCCCGCGGCATCGGCTCCTGCGGCGCCGCCGCCTCCGGCATCCTCGGCGCGGCCGGCTCGCGCTCGGGCGCGGCGCCCGGCACCACTGCGGCGATCCGCTCCTCGACCAGCGCGGTGAACTCGGCGAACGCCTCGGCAAGGAAGCCCTCGGCAAAGTCACCGGGGACGGCGTCCCAGCAGAGGAACAGCGTGCCGTCCGGCTCGATCAGGCTGATGCAGTCCAGGCTCACGCCCGGGGTGCTGCTCAGCCACCGCCCGGTGGCGGGCACCTCGGGCAGGGCACGGGCGTCGACCGCGCAGGTGTAGACAACCGGGTAGCCGACCGCCCCCTGCCCGCGCAGGACGCGGCGGCGCAGTTCGCCCAGGCCGCTGCTGGAGCGGCCGGTGGGGAGCGCGGCGAGCTGGCGGCCGTACGCCGCCTCACGGTCGCTGCCGGTGACCGAGCGGACCCAGCCGAGGACGGTGTGCTCGCCCGGCCGGGCATGCCGAGCCTCGGTCCACTGCACCACCGGGAGCCCGAACTCGGCGTCGGCGGCGTGCCGGCCCAGCACCTCGGTGAAGGCCGCGAGCAGCAGCAGGTCGGGCGAGTCGGCCGAGGTCCAGCGGAGCGTACGGGACCACCGGGCGCGGTCGCGGGCGCCCGTGCCGTCCGGCGCGGGCAGCCGGGGGCCGGTCGGCAGGTCTGCCAACTGGCCGTCCCACGGAGCGGGCTGCGGCACCGCCCGGACGGGCACGGGAGCCGGAGCGGTCCACCCGCAGTGCCGGGCGACGAGCTCGCGGCTGAGCCGGTGGATGCTGTGCGCGTCGAACACCGCCAGGTCGAAGGTGCAGTGCACGGTCGAGCCGCTCACCCGGACGTCGAACCGGGGCCACCGGCCGAACGGCAGGCCCTCGCCCGTCAGCAGCTCGGTCCAGGCAGCCTCGTCGGCCAGCACCGGGATCCGCCAGGTGCCCTCGCCGCGCGGGATCGTCCACAACGAGCCGTCCTGCCGGATGACGGTTCGCATCGCCTCGTACGCGTCGACCATCTCGGTCAGCGCGGCTTCGAGCCGCTCCGGGACCAGCTCCGGGACCTCGAACGACAGGCTCATCCGGGCGCCGTGCCAGGGTTCGCCGTCGCCGCCGCGCTCGGCCACGTAGTAGGCCTGCTGGAGCGGGTTCAGTACGGCACCGGACGGCTCCGGGACGCGCCCCGCCATGGTGAGCGCGTTGGCGAAGGCGGCGAAGGCCGGTGCGGCGTGCTCGTCGGGCAGGGCGTCGGCGACGTCCCAGCGGTAGCGGAGCGCACCGTCCTCCTCCCAGACCTGCGCCTCCAGCAGCACACCCGAGGTCTGGCTGACCGCGGCGGTGACGTTCCGGCCGAAGCCGGGCTCGGCCGGGCCGGTGCCGAGCAGGCTGGTGAACACCACCGGCAGGACCGGCGGGGTGCCGCCCTTGGCCCGCAGCGCGCGCAGCGCTTCGACGGTGCCCACCGAGCAGTGCTCGACGGCGGCACCGAGCTGCCCGTCGAGCTCGCGGACGGCCGCCTCGAACGGCGCGCCGCTCACCTCGACCACGGCGGAGGAGGTGAACGGCCCGACCAGGGCCGCGGCGGAGGCCGGCAGTCGGAGCCGGTCGGTGGTGGTGACGACCAGGGTGTGCGCGGGGGCCGCGCCGCCGGTGACCAGGGCCTCGCCGAAGAGCGTGACGAGCAACGCGTTGGGGGTGACGCCGAGGCTCCGGGCGCGGTCGCGGGCGGCCGCCCACAGCTGCGGGGCCAAGGTGCCGTCGAGGGCGCGGCGCCGCCCCTCGGGGCGGTCCGTGAGCTCGGCGAACGGCCCGGCCGGGCAGTCGGCCAGCCGGTCGGTCCAGTACGCCAGGTCGGCCCGGTGGCGCTCACCGCCGCGCCGGCCGTGCAGCGCGAGGACGCAGTCCCGGGCCGACGGGCCGCCCGCCGCCGGCCGCAGGGTCCCGGTCCGGTAGACCTCGGACCACTCGGCGAGCACCAGGGCCAGCCCGTGCCCGTCGGTGACGCTCAGGTCCAGGCTGAAGTGGACGACACCAGGCATGTCATGACGGAGCGTCACCTCGATCGTCGCGGGCGGCCAGGTGCCCGCCGGGTAGGCACGGCTCTCCAGCCGCGCCCGGGCCTCGGCGGGGTCGCGGTCCCGGTGCACCGGGAAGGTCCACTCCCCCGCGTCCGGCCGAACCTGCTGTCCCTGCGTGGTGACGGCGGCCCGCAGCATGTCGTGCCGCTCCACGACCTGGCGCCAGGCCAGCTCCAACCGCCCGACGTCCAGGCCGTCGACCTCGAACTCCAGGTACTGGTGGCAGCCGGAGCCGTCCGGGCCCAACTCCTTCGCCAACAGGTAGGACTCCTGCATCGGCGTGAGCGGGAACGGCTCGAACCGCTGCTCCACGCCGTGCTCGACCACACCGGCCGCGCCGAACGCGCCGGACGCATCGGCGGCGGCCAGCGCGGCGGCGACCTTGACGGCGAGCCCTCCCGCGGTCAGCCGGTCGTCGAACGGGCCGGCCGGCAGTTCGGCGTCGAACTCCAGGCTCGACTCCAGCCAGAGCCGGGCGGCCAGAATGGAGTCCATGCCCTGCTCGCGCAACGGCACGGCCGGGTCGAATACGCCGGGAACGAGCTCGTGGAGAAGCCGGGTGACGAATTCGAGTACTTCCCCTGCCGACCGACGCATCCAATCCTCCTGAGTACGGGCTTGGGCCCAAATCTAAAAACTCAGGGAATTGACTTCCGTTCAGAATTGAGCAGGTCGCCGTCCCGAAAACGGACGGCGCAGCGCGTGCCACAGCCGGCGCACCGCGGTGTCGGCCACGTCGTAGCCGAGCGCCACCAGGTTGACCGTGACCATCAGGAACCCGGCCACCACCAGCAGCACGGGGCTGATCTCGGTGCCCTTCACCCGGACGAAGGCGGGCTCGCGCAGGATCCGCGGGGTCAGCTCGCCCCGGCGGACCCAGCGCAGGAACGGCAGCTTCCACAGGTTCGGCACGGCGGCGTCCGCGCGCAGCACCGCCCGGGTCGGCCGCAGCCGCACGCCGTTGGCCAGCCGCCAGCGGGCCCGCCGGGCCAGGCCGGCGTGCCAGCGCTCCGCGATCCGGGCCACCCGGGCGGGGTCGAGCACGTGCCACGGCGGGCACTGGGTGAGGAAGAGGCTGCGCCGCAGCTTGCGGCGGAGCTTGACGTGGTCGCCGTTCTCCAGCTCGGGCCGCGCCCCGGTCTCGGTGAGCCAGCGGGCCACCTGGTAGCGCGGCAGCAGGACGGCCGAGAGGATCAGGTAGTCGAGCAGGTGGTCGAGGATGAAGAACCGGCTGTCGCGCAGCGCCTCCGAGTACTTGCCGCGGACCATCGTCCGCAGCAGCCGCCAGTCGGCGAGCATGGCCCGGTTGACGTGGGCGATGTACTCGGTGTCGAGCTTCCCCTCCCGAAGGTCGTCCTGCACGATGTTGGCGGTGTGCCAGGAGCCGGCCAGCGACAGCGAGAGTCCCTGGCTGTAGAAGGCGTCGATGATCGAGGCCGAGTCACCGGCCAGGGCGTAGCGCCGCTCGGACACGTAGGTGTCGGTGAGGTACTGGACGTCCTTGTAGGCGTGGAACTGCAGCAGGTCCTCCGGCTTGAGGAAGTCCAGCAGCGGGTAGCGCCGCACCACCTCCCAGAAGGTGTCGCGCAGGTTGGCCGGCTCGCCGAAGCGGGCCCGGTCGAGGGTGATGCCGACACTCACCCGGCCTTCGGTCAGCCGGATGATCCAGATCCAGTAGCCGTCGCCCCACAGGTGGACGGTGTCGAGGTCGCGGCGGATCACCCGGCCCTCGGGGAAGGTGTACTCCCAGCGCTCGTCGAAGATCTCGTCGGTGCAGCCCTGGAACTGGCCCCAGGCCGCAGAGGTGGTGAAGCCGTCGTCGAGCGGGACGTCGTGGCCGAACTTCCTGGCCAGCAACCGGCCGCGGCCGGCGCAGTCGATGACCCAGCGGGCCTCGACCGTCCCCGACGACCTGCCGTCCCGGGAGCGCCAGGTGACCAGGTGGTCGCCGTCGCCCTCGGCCAGTTCGACGTCGCGGACCAGGCCCCGGTCGCAGAAGGTGATCTCGGGGGTCTTCCCGACGACGTCCCGCAGCGCGGCCTCGACCTCGGGCCGGACGATCTGGACGTCACCCGCCATCGCCTTGACCATGGGCTCGCTCGTCACGTGGGCGCGCCAGCGGTCCGGAAGCTGGGCCAGGAAGCCCCACTCGTACGTGGAGTCGTCGAAGGCCTCCTTGCCCTCCAGCCCGTAGGCCATCCAGAAGCCCTGCTTGACGAAGGAGTTGGAGAGCACCTCGTCCAGCTCTCCGACCGTCCGCAGGAAGGCGTTGGAGAAGACGAGCAGGGACTCGCCGACCTTGTAGTCGGCGCGCTTGCTGTCGGTCAGCTCGTCGACGAGCACGACGGACATGCCGCGCTTGGCGTACTGGAGTGCGTTGTACAGGCCGACGAGGCCGGCGCCGATCACGCACACGTCGGCGCGCAGCGCCTCAGGTCGCGGGTTCATGGGTGGCTCCTGGTGGGCGGGGTCGGGAGGTGGAGGCGGAAGCCGAGCCGCGCACCCTCGGTGCGGAGCCGGGCGACCGTGGCGATGTCCAGGCGGTCGCCGCGCCGGCTGAGCGGGAGCTCACCGTCGAGTTGGGAGAGGATCACCGTCTCGGCGGTGCAGGCCCAGATCACGCCGGGCGGCAGGGCCACGTCGAGGCCGAAGTCCTGACGGCCGGGCAGCTCGACCAGGCCACCCGCGAAGACCGCCAGGTCCGGCCGCTGCTCGGCGAGTTCGGGACCGGCGTTGGCGGGCTGCGAGACGTCGCAGATGATCGCGCCCGGCTTGGGGGTGGCGGGGTCGATGAGCAGCCCCGGGCTGGACGTGGCGGCGACGACGAGGTCCGCGCCCGCGATCGCCTCGGCGGCGGCGGTGGTCGTCTCCGGCACCAGGTCGCCGCGGATCTCGGCGGCGACCGCGTCGAGGCGGGCCAGGCCGGCGCGCCCGCTGCGGGGATTGCCGACCAGCACCAGGCTGCCGACCTCCTCGGCGAGCAGCAGCGTCATCGCCCGGCCGACCGAGCCGGCGGCGCCCAGCACCACGCAGCGGGCGCCGCGCAGGTCCAGGCCCCGGTCCCGGGCGGTGCGGGCGATGCCGTCGAGGGCGGACGCCGCGGTGTACGCGTTCCCGGTGGTCACCGGAACGGGGGTGGCGCCGAGGAGGGTGCCGCCCGCGGTGACGACGGAGGTGTAGGCGCCGAGGCCGACGATCCGCGCGCCGCGTTCGGCGGCCTCCGCCACGGCCCGGCCGATCAGCGCGGCCGCCCGGGCGGTCGGCAGGTCGAGCAGGGCGCGGGCGTCGTAGGGGAGCGCGAACAGCTCACCGTAGGAACTCCGCCCGTCGTCCGAGGTCAGCCGGCTGGCGCCGACCAGCATGCCGGCGGGCGTGTCGGCGGAGCGGGTGAGTTCGAGCCGGTCGAAGAGCCGCTTCACCCCGTGGCCGGGCAGGCCCAGGGCCGGGTCGAAGCTCTCGTAGGACTCGTCGTCGGTCGGGTGGCCGATGAACGCCCAGCGGGGCTCGTCCCGGCGCGGTACCGGGCGAGGCCGGGGCCGGGGCCGGGCGGGCGCGCCTGCACCGGCCGGGCCGCCCCCGGTGAGGTGGGCGAACAGGGCGGCGGAGTCGCCCGCCGCGATCCGCCCGAGGGCGCGGTCGAGGGCTGCGAGGAACTCGTCGCACTCCTCGTCGGTGACGGTGAGCGGCGGCTCCACCCGGATCACCCGGGCGGCGAAGTAGGCGGGCGCGACCCGGATGCCTTCGGCCCGCAGCAGGTGGCCGCAGAGGACCGCCGCCAGGCCCTGCGCGTGCGCGAGCGAGCGGAGCAGGCCCTGCTGCCCGAACTCCCGGGGATCGTCGGTGAGTTCGAGCCCCAGCAGCAGGCCCTCACCCCGGACGTCGGTGACCAGGCCGGGGTGGGCCTCGGCGAGCTTGCGCAGCCCGGCGCGCAGCCGGGCGCCCTTGCGCGCACTCTCCGCGACGATCCGCTCGCCGTCGGCGGTGAGCAGGTCGAAGGCGGCGATACCGACCCGGGCGCAGAGCGTGTTGCCGCCGAAGGTGGAGGTGTGCCGCAGTGCGAAGTCCTCGGTGAGGCAGTCGTCGGAGTAGAGGACGGCCCCGATCGGCACCACGCCGCCGCCGAGCGCCTTGGCCAGGGCCAGGACGTCCGGCACGACCCCGGCGTGCTCGTAGGCGAACATCCGCCCGGTCCGGCCGAGCCCGGTCTGCACCTCGTCGAAGACCAGCCGGGCGCCGTGGGCCGAGCACAACCTGCGCGCCTCGGCCAGGTAGCCGGGGGGTGCCGGGCGGACGCCGCCCTCGCCCTGGACCGGTTCGAGCAGCAGCCCGGCGATCTCCCCGCCACGCTCGGCGAAGAGCGCCCGCAGTGCCCCGACGTCCCCGAACGGCACCGTGACGAAGCCGTCCGCGGGTGCCCCGAAGGGGCGCTGGTAGGTGGCGCGGCCGGTCGCGGAGAGCGCGCCGAGGGTCTTGCCGTGGAAGGAGTCCTCGGCGGAGACGACAAGGAGGCGCCCGGTCGCCGCGCGCACCACCTTGATCGCCGCCTCGACGGACTCGGCGCCGCTGTTGGTGAAGAACGCGTGCGGCAGCCCGGTCCGGGCCGCCAGCCGGTCGGCCAGCTCGCGCGCCGCGACCGGGAGCGACGGCTGGGTCAGGCTCGGTTCGCCCGCCCGCCGCATGCCGTCCAGGGCTGTCCACACGACCTCGGGGTCGTGCCCGAACGGGAGCGCCCCGTAGGCGCCGGCGAAGTCCAGGTAGGCGCGGCCGTCGGCGTCGTGGAGCCGGGTGCCCCGGCCCCGGACGTAGGCGACGTCCAGGCCGAGCCCGGTCAGCAGCCGTTCGACGTGCGGGTTCATGCCGCACCCGCCCGCAGCCGGCCGGCGATCTCCCGCAGGCTGGCCCCGTCGATCAGGTCCGTGATCGGTATGACCACGCCGCACTCCTCCTCGATCCGTGCTTTCAGGTCCACGAAGGCCACCGAGTCCAGGTCCAGCTCCCGGGCAGGCACATCCAGGTCCAGGTCCTGTGCCGTGACGCCGAGCAGCTCGGCCACCCGTTCGGCCAGCAGGCCGAGGGCCCGGGCGGGCTCGGCGGCCGCTGCTGCGGCCCGCGCCCGCTCTCCGGTGTGCCGGGGCGGCTGCTCGATCCAGTGGGTCCGCCGGTGCCACGGGTGGCCGGGGACGGCCGCGGTGGGCTTGGCACCCGGGTACACCGCGCGCCAGTCGACCTCGGCTCCGGCGCACCAGAGCCGGGCCAGCACCGCGGCCCGGGCGGCGGGCTCGGTGGCGTCGAGCCCGTTCGCGCCGGCCGGCCCGGGGCCGAGGTCGACGACCAGGCCCGGCGGGGCCGCCGGCACCACCGACGGGCCGTCCTGCTCCGCGACGGCTTCGGCCCTGCTGAGCCGACCGCCTGCCCAGGCCGCGGTACGGGCACCGGAGCCGCTGCCGGTGCAGGCGTCCGGGCGCACCCCGAGGGCCCGCCAGGCGGCGGTGGCGGCGGCCTGCCAGACCAGGAGTTCGGTGGCCGGTCCCTCCTCGGCCGGGTGCGCGGCCCAGCAGGCGGCCTCGGCCCGCGCCGCCTCGGCTGCCACCGGCCCCAGCCCGGCGGCCGGGTCCGGCAGCCGCGGCGGCAGCGTGGCGCCGTACCGGAAGACCACCGGCTGGGGCTCGTGGCCCGGCGGCGCAGCGGCCAGGGCGCGGCGCAGCGCGTCGGCGGTGGGGCCGGTCACGCAGTGCCGGTGGCGGTGCGCCGGGCGGCAGCGGGCCGCGGCGGCCACCAGCTCCGGCACGTCCTCGGGTCGTACCTGCGCGAGCAGGTCCGCGTACCGGGCGGCGAGGTCCGCCAGCGCCTGCGGGGAGCGGGCCGACAGCGGCAGGATCAGCGGGAGGCCGGTCTCCGGCCGGGGTGCCCGCGACACCGGGGCCGCCGCCTCGACCAGCACGTGGACGTTGGTGCCGCCGAACCCGAACGAGCTGACACCGGCGACCCGACGGCGGCCTGCCGGCCAAGGGATGCGCCGGTCGGTGACGGCGAACCGGGTGCCGTCCAGCGCCAGGTGCGGGTTCAACTCGCGCAGCTGCGGCTGGGGCGGTACCTCGCCCCGGCGCACGCACTCCACGGCCTTGATGAACGAGGCGATGCCCGCAGCGGCCTCCAGGTGGCCGATCGCGGCCTTCGCCGAGGAGAGCAGGCACGGGTCGGGCGCGTCACCGTAGGCCTCGGCGATCGCGGCGAACTCGATCGGGTCGCCGAGCGCGGTGCCGGTGGCGTGCATCTCGACCAGGGCCACGTCGGCCGGGGTCAGACCGGAGCGGGTGAGCGCGTCGGTCAGCAGTCGGCGCTGCGCCACCGGGTTGGGGGCGGTCAGCCCGTTGCTCGCGCCGTCGGAGTTGCAGGCCGTGGCGTGGACGACCGCGAGCACCTCGTCGCCGTCGGCCTGCGCGTCCCGGAGGCGTTTGAGCACCACGAGGCCGGCGCCCTCGCCGCGGACCATGCCGTCCGCGCCGGCCCCGAGTGCCTTGAGCACCCCGTCGGGTGCCAGCGGCAGGGTGGCGCCGGTGACCTCGGTGCTGATCCCGGCGAGGATCAGGCTCACCCCGCCGGCCAGCGCCACGTCGCACTCCCCGGTCCGCAGGCTCTGCGCCGCCAGGTGGAGCGCGGCCAGCGAGGACGAGCAGGCGGTGTCGACGGCGATGCTCGGTCCGGTCAGGCCGAGGGTGTGTGAGACCCGGTTGGCGATGATCGACCTGGCGTTGCCCAGCCCGAGGTAGGCACTGAGCGGGATGCCGGCGGCGAGGGCGGTGAACAGGTAGTCCTGGTGCGCGACGCCGAGGAAGACGCCGGTCCGGCCGGGCCGTTCCAGCCCGGCCCGCTCCAGCGCCTCCCACGCGCATTCGAGCACCAGCCGCTGCTGCGGGTCCATCAGCCGCGCCTCGGGTTCGGGGATGCCGAAGAAGGCCGCGTCGAACTCGGCGACCCCGTCGACCGTCCCCGCCCAAGCCGCTCCCCCGGCGGGCAGCTCGCCCTTCCACCGGTCCACCGGCAGCGGGCGGATCGCATCGCCGCCCGCCGCCAGGAACTCCCAGTACTTCTCCGGGGTGTCGCAGCCGCCGGGGAAGCGGCAGGCCATGCCGACCACCGCGAGCGGCTCCGGGCCGCCCGCGCCCGCCTCCAGCGCCTTCACCCTGGCCCGCAGCGCGCGGATCTCGGCGGCTGCCGAGCGCAGCGCCTGCGCGGTCTCGTCGTTCACTTCCCCGCCTCCGCTCGATCTCCCAGGACCGCGAGCAGTTCCGCCAGCGGATCGTCCGGTTCGGCGCACAGCTCCGCCGCCAGGGCCGCGGCCAGCCGCTCCGCCGTCGGGTGCGCCCAGAACAGGGCAACCGGCACCCGGGTGCCGAGCTCGTGCTCCAGCCGGTTGCGCACCGCGACGGCGCGCAGCGAGTCGAGCCCGAGGTCGGCGAAGACGGCGTCGGGGGCCGGCACCTCGGGGAGCACCTCGGCGAGCAGCCGGACGAGCTCGCCGACGAGCACCCCGGTGGCCTCCGCCCCGGTCCGCCCGGCGAGCAGCTCCCGCAGCCGCTCCGCGCCGGGTTCCGGCTCCGGTGCCGGCACGGTCTCCGGCTCCTGCGCCGGCCGGTCGGCCGCGATGCCCGGTGTGGGCACGGGCCGGCGGTCGAACGCGCTGACCGGCAGCCGCGCCGCCAGCCGCCGGGCGCCAGCCGGCAGCGGGAACGCGGGCACCACGCCCGCCTCGTAGAGGTCGGCGAGGATGTCCGGCACCTCGCGGTCCAGCCCCCGGCGCAGGGTGGCCACCGCCCTCGCGCCGCACTCGGCGAGCGCGTTCGACAGCACGGGGTGCGCCCCGATCTCCAGCACATGGGTGACCCCGTCGGCGAGCAGTGCCGCCACGGTGTCCGCGAAGCGCACGGGCGAGCGCAGGTTGGCCGCCCAGTACCGCGCGTCGAGTGGGGCCCGGGTCGCGTCCCCGGCGAGCACGGTCGAGAAGAACTCGCGGTGCGGGGCGCCCTGCGGGACGTCGCCCAGCGCGGCCGCGAGCCGGGCCGCGGGTCCGGCCATGGCCGGGCCGTGCGAGGGGTAGTCCACGTCGAGCGGCCGCACGTGGTGGCCGGCCCCGGTCAGGCGGCCGATCGCCTGCGCCAGGGCCTGGGTGTCCCCCGAGACCACCACCGACCGCGGGCTGTTGACCGCCGCGACGCCCACCCCTTCGGGCAGCAGCGCGGCGACCTCCTCCGCCACGCCGTCCACCGCGGCCATCGAGCCGCCGCCGAGCGCCCCGGCGACGGCGTCGTTGCGGGCGCGCAGCACCCGCAGGCCGGTGGCGAGGTCGAGCTTGCCCGCAGCGACCGCCGCGCTGACCTCCCCGACGCTGTGCCCGGCGACGACGTCCGGGACGATGCCCGCCGCGCCCAGCGCCGCGGTGAGCGCCAACTGGGTCGCCACGATCAGCCCCTGGGCGACCGCCAGGTCGCCGGTGTCCGGCGCGGCGTCGCCGGCCAGCGCCGCGTCCAGCGGGACGCCCAGGATGGACGCGCACCGGGCGGCCTCGGCCGCGAAGACCGGATCGGCCGCCATCAGTCGGCGGGCGGTGGTCTCGGCCTGCGTCCCGTGGCCCGAGTACACGAAGGCCAGCCGCACCGCCCGGCGGTCGGCGGCCGCCGGCCGCACCTGCCCGCGGGCGACCGCGTCGAGGCGCTCGGCCAGCTGCCCGGGGTCGTCCGCGACCACGGCGGTGCGCCGCCGGGCGTGCGTCCGGAGCGCCGCCGCCGCGGCGGCGGTCGCCCGCAGCTCCGCCCAGCCGCTGCTCCGGGCAAGCCGCGCGTAGTGCTCGGCGGCCCGGGCCACGCCCTCGTCGTGCCCGGCCGAGAGCGGCAGCACCAGCCGGCCGCCCTCCTCGGCACTCCCCGGAACGGCCGGCGGACCGAGCAGCACCACGTGGGCGCTGGTGCCGCCGAAGCCGAAGGAACTGACCCCGGCGGCCCGGCCCGACAAGTCGAGCGGCTCGGTCGGGGCCTGCAGGCCGAGGGCCGCCAGGTCGATCCGGGGGTTGGGCGTGCGGAAGTGGACCAGCGGCGTGATGCGCCGGTGAGTGAGCGTCAGGACGGCCTTGATCAGACCGACGATGCCGGCCGCCGCCTCAAGGTGCCCCAGGTTGGCCTTCACCGAGCCGATCGGCAGCGGCGCGGGGCGCCCGCCGAGCGCGGCGGCCAGCGCCCGGGCCTCGATCGGGTCGCCGAGCCTGGTGCCGGTGCCGTGGGTCTCGACGTAGCCGAGGTCGGCGCCGGTCAGCCCGGCGTCGGCCAGGGCCGCCGTGATCACCTCGCGCTGGCCGCGGCCGCTGGGTGCGGTGAGGCCGTTGGTCCGGCCGTCCTGGCCGACCGCGGTGCCCGCGACCACGGCGTGGATCGGGTCGCCGTCGGCCAGTGCCTCGCTCAGCCGCTTCAGGACGACCGCCCCGGCGCCCTCCGCGCGCACGTAGCCGGAGGCGGCCGCGTCGAACGGCCGGCAGCGCCCGTCGGGGGCCAGCGCGGTGAGGCCGAGGGCGCCCAGCTGCGGTCCGGGGGCCAGCAGGACGTTGACCCCGCCGGCCAGGGCGAGGTCGCAGTCACCCGCCCGCAGGGCCCGGACGGCCAGGTGGACCGCCACCAGGGAGGCCGAGCAGGCAGTGTCCACGGACATGCTCGGCCCCCGCAGGTCCCACAGGTAGGACAGGCGGTTGGCGGTGACGGCGTGACACATCCCGGTGTTGCGGAACGGATCGGCCTCACCGGTGCCCGAGAGGATCGCGAAGTCGTGCGCGGTCTGCCCCACGTAGACGCCGGTACGGCTGCCGGCCAGCTGCGGCGCCGGCCGCCCGGCGTGTTCCAGAGCCCGCCAGGCGACCTCCAGGAACAGCCGCTGCTGCGGGTCCATGGCCGCCGCCTCGCGCTGGGACAGGCCGAAGAACTCGGCGTCGAAGCCGGCCACATCGGCCAGGAAGCCACCCCAGGCAGGGGTCTGCCCCAGGCCGGCCCGGAGTGCGGTCCGCTCCGCGGGGATCTCGGTGACCGCGTCCCGGCCGGCCATGACCAGCTCCCAGAGCTCGTCCGGCGACTCCGCGCCCGGCACCCGGCAGGACAGGCCGATGACCGCGACCTTCTCCTCAGCCATGCCTGGCCAGCCACGCGGCGAGCCGACGCGGCGTCGGGTGGTCGAACAGCAGCTCCTGCGGCACCTCGATGCCGAGGCCCTCCTCCAACTGCCCGGCGACGACGACCAGTCCGGCGGAGTCGAGACCGAGGTCGGTGAAGACCTCGTCGGGGTCGAGCGGCCCGGCCACCTCAAGCTCGGTGGCCAGGGCGTCGAGGAGGATGCGGAGGATCTCCCGCTCGGAGACAGCGGGCACGGTCATCACTTGCTCCCTGAGGTCTTGGTCCAGCTGGCGATCGGCTTCAGCTCCCCGCTGAGCCAGCGGTCCGCGCACCGGCGGCGCTGGACCTTGCCGCTGGTGGTACGGGGGACGGCGCCGCGCCGCACGAGTGCCACGGCGCCGAGCGCGAGGCCGTGTTCCTCGGCGATCGCGGCCCGGATCCGGCCCAGCAGGGCCTGCGGGTCCGCGGGGGGCCGGGCGACCTCGTGGACGAGCACGACCAGGGGCGGCCCGTCCTCGCCGCCGGGGACGGCGAAGGCCGCGGCGGAGCCGTCGCCGAGCGAGGGCGTGCAGTCGAGCGCGGTCTGTTCGAGGTCGTGCAGATGGAGGGTCACCCCCTTGTGCTTGACGGTGTCCTTGAGACGGCCGACCACGCAGAGCGCGCCGTCGGCCAGCACCCCGAGGTCGCCGGTGCGCAGCCAGGTGCCGGGTTCGCCGTCCGGGCCCGGCCGGAAGGCCTGCGCGGTCTCCTCGGGTCGGCGCCAGTATCCGAGCGTGACGCTCGACCCGGTCACCCAGATCTCGCCGGTCTCGCCGGGCGGGCACCGACGCAGCGTCCCGGGGTCGACGATGGCCAGGGTGTTGCCGACCACGGGCTCGCTGCCGCAGGGGACGACCTGCCGCCCGGTCTCCGGGAGCGTCACCAGCAGCGGTTCGGCGCTCGGGTCCGCCCAGGAGACGCTCAGGGTGTTCTCGGCCAGGCCGTAGCCGGGGGTGACCGCCTCGGGGCGCAGGCCGGCCGGGGCGAACACGCTCCGGAAGGCCTCCACCGTCCGGGCGCGGATCGGCTCCGCCGCGGTGACCGCGTGGCGCAGGCCCGACAGGTCGAGCGCGGCCGCCTCCTCGGGCCGCACCCGGCGCGCGGCCAGCGCGTAGGCGAAGTCCGGCGCCATGGTCATCGCGGAGCGGGACCGGGAGATCGTCTCCAGCCAGCTCAGCGGTCGGCGCAGGAAGGCCGAGGGCGGCATGAGGTGGACGGCCATCCCGGCCCAGACCGGGTGCGCGAGCATCCCGATGAGGCCCATGTCGTGGAAGAGCGGCAGCCAGGACGTCGCCGCCTCCCCCGGCTCGGAGCCGAGCGTGGCGGCGATGCCGCTGACGTTGGCGGCCAGGTTGGCCTGACTGACCATCACCCCCTTGGGGGCGGCGGTCGATCCCGAGGTGTACTGCAGCAGCGCGAGCGCGTCGGGTGCCACGTCGGCGGGGCTCGTCCGGCCGGGCTCGGGCGGGACCGTCCCGTCGACCAGCAGTCGGCCGTCCGCCGTCGGCAGCCCGGCCAGGATGTCCGGGGTGCCGACGATCGCGGACGGGTCGCAGTCGGCGAGGATGTCGCGCAGCCGCCTCTCGTAGGCGGCCGCCGCGCGGGTCGTGACCAGCCCCGGCGGGAAGAACGGCACCGCCGTCACCCCGGCGAGCAGGCAGGCGTAGAAGGCGGTGGCGTACCCGGTGCCGGAGGGCAGGGCGATCAGCACGAACCGCCCGCCGTGCCGGCCCTCGCGTAGCGGGCGGAACCGTTCGGCGAGCCCGGCCGCGGCCGCGTACAGCTCGCCGGCCGTCAGCTCGGTCCAGGTGCCGGTGCCGGTCAGGGCACGCAGCGCGAGCCCGTCGGGCCGCTCCTGCGCCCGGGCCGCCAGCGCGTGGGAGAGCGCGGGCGGCTCAGCGTGCGGCCATGACATCGTGGTCCTCCTTGTCGAGCCAGTCGGCGACGGCACGGATCGACGTCACCAGGTCTCCGGTGGGCAGGGCGAGTTCGCGGCGGGCCTTGGCCGGGTCGTAGTAGATCCGCCGGACGGCCAGCGCGGCGTTCTCCGGGACGAGCAGCGGCGAGCAGAACGGGTCCCGGACAAGCCCCCCGTACAGCCCGCCGACTCGGGCCGCCGCGCGAAGCATCGCGCCGGGCACGGCCACCCGCGGCCGCCGGGCCCCGATCGTGTCGCAGACCAGGGAGAACAGCTCCCGGTAGCCGAGGTTGGCGGTGGACAGGATGTAGCGCTCGCCCGGGCGGCCGTGCCGCATGGCGCCGAGCTGCCCGGCTACCAGGTCGTCGGCCGTGCAGACGGCGGCCCCGCCGGGGAACCAGCCGAGGAGGCGGCCGCGCCGGGCACTGTCGACCAACGCCGCCCAGCCGAACTTCCGGTCGCTGTAGGGCGCGATGACGCCCGCGGGGTTGACCACCACGACCGGCAGCCCGGTCGTCCGGCCGACCGCGAGCACGGCGTCCTCACCTGCCCGCTTGGTGACCAGGTAGGCGTTCCGGGTGGCGGTGCGCGCGATGTCGAAGGTCTCGTCCGCGATCTCGCCGTTCGGGGGGTAGCCGATCGCCGACACCGAGGACGTGTGGACGAAGCGGCGCACGCCCGCCTCGGCGGCGGCGTGCGCCATCGCCTCGGCGCCCCGGGCGTTCAGCGCCCACATCCGGCGGTGCAGTCGGTTCAGCAGGGTGGGCTCCCCCGCCACGTGGTACACCTCGTCGATCCCGTGGACGGCCCGGGCCAGGCTCGCGGCGTCCCGCAGGTCGCCCTGGACGACGCGGAACGCGCCCCGGCGTTCGTTCAGCCCGCCCAGGCCGGTGCCCTGCTCGACGAGGACGGTGACGTCGGCACCGTCGTCGAGGAGCCGGCGGGCGAGCGCCGAACCCAGGCTGCCGGTGCCGCCGGTGACGAGGACTCGGCCGGTCACAGGGGGCCCCTCGGGCCTCGGGCCGGTCCCGGGACCGGCCCGAGCTCCTTCTCCAGCACCACGTACCGGCGGCGCGGGCGGGCGCCGGTGCGGCCGACGAGGGCGCGGCTCTGCCAGTTCTCCTCGTGGATCCAGGTCGTGTGCACCTGCCGGTAGCCGCCGACCCGGCCGAGCGCGACCTTGGCCAGCTCGGCGGCGAGGATTCGCCCGATCCCCTCGCCCTCCAGCTCCGGGCGGGCGCCGATCATCAGCACGACGGTGCCGGTGATCTGCCGGAGGAGTTTGCGGTAGCGCAGCAGGAAGCCCGGGCTCAGCCTGCCGTTGGCGGCGGCGAGCACCTCGTTCGGGTCGGCCAGCAACATGGTGAAGGCAACCGGGGTTCCGTCGCGCTCCACGATCCGGACCAGCCGCGGGTCGAGGAAGTCCTTGAGCTCGGAGGCGTTGTAGTCGAACACCGGCCTGCTCATCGGGATGACCTCGTGGTTGCCCGCGAACGACGCGCGGAACAGCTCGTAGAGCAGGTCGAGTTCGGCGTCCCACCGGCGGCTGTCGAGGTCGCGCACCCGGAAGCCACCGGAGCGCAGCACCCGCTCACCGCGGGCGACGACCCGCTCCATCATGGCCCGGTCGTCGTCCGGGCCCCAGCTGAAGGTGTCGGTGCGGTAGGCCTCGGTGTACCCGGCGCCCTCGACGAGTCCGGCGTAGTACGGCGGATTGTGCGGCTGGAACGCGGCCGGCACCGTGTCGAAGCCGTCCACCAGGAGCCCGAACTCCTGGGTGCTGCAGTAGGAGTAGGGTCCGGCGACCTTCGTCAGCCCGCGTTCGCGCGCCCAGTCCTCGGCGGTCTCCAGCAGCGCGGTGGCGACCTCCTGGTCGTCGGTGCTCTCGAACCAGCCGAAGAAGCCGACGTCGCCGTAGCGCTCGACGTACCCCGGGTCCCGGGTGGTGGAGATCCGGCCGAGTACCCGGCCGCGGTCCACCGCCAGGAAGTGCTCGGTCTCCGCTTCTCGGTGGTACGGGTTGTGCCGGGGGGACATGAAGCGGCGGGCCGCGAGGGTCAGGGGCGGCACCCAGCGCGGGTCGTCCCGGTAGAGGGGGCCGGCCATGGCGAGGAACTCGCGGACCATGCGGCGCCCGCGGACCGGCTGAACTGTGAGCACGTGTTTCCTCCCGTTACCGGCTGGCCAGGGCCAGATGCCGGGCCAGGCCGGGATTGCCGGCCGGCTTCCACAGGCGCCCGTCGAGGTAGAAGTGGTGCAGGACGATGGTGAACGGGATGACGCCGCCCAGGACGAACTCGCCCTGCGAGAGCGCGCCGCCGACGCCCGCGAGGGCCAGGCCCAGCGGCCACACGGACTTCGGGCAGGTCAGCCGGGCGAGCAGCAGCCGGCTGCCGGTGCCGGCGAACCGGCCACGATTCCTGGCCCACGAGATGACGTGGTACTGGAAGCCGTGGAAGGTGGTCGCGATCAGGATCAGCGCGTACGGGTCGCTGACCAGCACGTAGGAGAGGTTGTAGAAGGTGAGCGCGACACCGATGGTGGCCAGCGCGATCCCCGGCAGCCGCTCGGCGCTGCGGACCTCGTCGACGACGAAGCGGACCAGGGCCACCCCGAACAGCGCGTAGCCGAGCACGACCACCGCGACCGGAACCGGCGGCAACAGGACCTCCGCGTCGGAGAACGGCAACGGCCGGCCGGCGATGACGTAGTGGCCCAGGTGCAGCCCCTCCGACAGCCGGTAGAGCACCGGAGCCGAACAGCCCGCGATCAGCAGGTACTTGGCGGGGCGCCGGTCGCGCCGGGACTGCGCCCGGGCCGCGTAGACCGACACCATGCCGATGTGCTGCTTGACGACGTGCAGCACCTGCCAGCCGACGAACACCGTCAGCACCACATCGAACCGCCCGGCCACGGTCAGCCCGCCGACCGCCGCGAGGATGACGGCCAGGCTCACCAGGTAGTGCCGGCCGTTCCGTTCGCGCTCGTCCGGGTCGAGCAGCACCCGCAGCGACGTCCAGAGCACGTGCGGGAAATCGACGAGCACCGCGAACACCGCGGCCACCACCAGGAACCCGTCACCCGCGCGCCAGCAGAGGTAGAGCACCAGCGAGAAAAGGCCGCCGAGGCCGAATACGAACCAGGCGTCCGCGCGGGGACCGATAAGCCAGGGCCGGTCCGCCGTCCGACACTCCGCCACTACCCCTCCTCTGATCGACGCTATTCACCCTTCCGGCCGACCATAGATGCCGGGGGTTCGGTCGATCTGCTCAATGTTGAGCGGCCCGAATATTTGCCGGAACCTAGCGTCAATTCCTATTGCGCCAAGCCATTCTCGATTCAATTCGTCTGGCCCATTAAGGAGGACACCCCGTGCCCACTCTCCTGCACGACTTGCTGGACGGACAAAGCGCCCGCAGCCCGGACGCGGCTGCCATCCGCCGCCGGGAGACCGTCTGGACCTTCGCCGAGCTGCGACAGCGCAGCCTTCGGTACGCCGCCGCCCTGGCCGCGGCGGGCGTCGGGCGCGGCGACCGGGTCGTGATCGTCGCCCCGCACGCCCCGGAGACCGCCGCGGCCGTGTTCGCCGTCTCACGGCTGGGCGCCATCTACGTGGTCGCCAGCGACCGGACGCCCCGGGCGCAGCTGGTCCAGGTGCTCCTCGACTGCACGCCCAAGGTCCTGGTCAGCCCCGAGGTCACCCCGGAGCTCGCCTTCGAGGACGTCACCAACCTGGCCTTCGACACCCTCGAAGCCGGCCCGGCCGAGCCGCTGCCGCCGGCCGGCACCCTCTCGGTGGACCCGGTCGGTCTGCTCTACACCTCGGGCAGCACGGCCCTGCCCAAGGGCGTCATCTCCACCCACGCCCAGGTCCTGTTCGCCGCCGAAGCGATCCAGAGCAGGCTCGGCTACCGGAGCACCGACGTGGTCTTCTGCTGCCTGCCGCTGTCCTTCGACTACGGCCTCTACCAGGTCTACCTGAGCATGCTCGCCGGCTCCTGCCTGGTCCTGTCGGACGAGAGCGAGGCCGGCCCGGCGCTGGTCCGGATGCTCGACCACTACGAGGCGACCGTGCTGCCACTGGTCGCTCCGCTGGCGACCACCCTGGCGCTGCTGGTCGCCCGCCAGGGCCGGATGCCGCTCGCGCTGCGGATGGTCACCAACACGGGTGCCCGGCTGCACGACTCGCTCGCCGAGCAGCTCCGCCGGCTCATCCCGGGCCTCGACGTGGTGTCGATGTTCGGTCTCACCGAGTGCAAACGGGTGACCATCGCCGATCCCAACGACGACCTGCTGCACCCGGGGACCTGCGGCCGGGCGCTGCCGGACACCGAGATCTTCGTGGTCG
Source organism: Streptomyces novaecaesareae (assembly GCF_000716875.1). GTDB lineage: Bacteria > Actinomycetota > Actinomycetes > Streptomycetales > Streptomycetaceae > Kitasatospora > Kitasatospora novaecaesareae. The sequence continues at coordinate 69,676 of NZ_JNWQ01000013.1, forward strand.
ACAGCAATGGCGACCGGCTCCCGCCCGGCGAGGTGGGCGAGCTCGTGGTGCGCGGCCCGCACGTGATGGCCGGGTACTGGGGCGAGGAGTCGCGGACGTCGATCCGGTTCCGTACCGACAACTACGGCCGGCGGGCGCTGTACACCGGCGACCAGTGCCGGATCGACGCCGAGGGCAACCTCTACTTCGTGGGCCGCCGCGACGAGGTCTACAAGCAGAGCGGGTTCCGGGTGAGCGCGGCCGAGGTGGAGGCCGCCGCGCAGAGCGTTCCGGGGGTGCGACTGGCCGCGGTGCTGCCGCCGACCAGCGACCGGGGGGCCGTCCTGGTGGTCACCGGCGACGTGGCACCGCACGAAGTGCTGGCCGAACTCACCGACCGGCTCGAACGGCACAAGGTGCCGAGCGAGTGCCATGTGATCGAGCAGTTCGAGCTCAACTCCAACGGCAAGATCAACAAGCGGCTGCTGCTGGCAGCGCTGTCACCCTCCGCCCCCAGCCGGACCGCGGTATGACCACCGAGCTCCTCGCCCCGTCCGGAGCCGCCGCGCTGGCGGAGCGGTTCGGCACGCCCGCGTACGTCTACGACCTGGCCGAGGTCCGGACGGCCGCCGCCGATCTGCGGACCGTGCTCCCGGAGGGGAGCGAGCTGTACTTCTCGGTCAAGTCGAACCCGCACCCGCTGGTCGGCGCCCAGCTCGCGGAGCTCGGACTACGGGCCGAGGTGAGCTCGACCGGCGAGATCGCCGCGGCGCTCGCCGCCGGGTTCGCGCCGTCGGCGATCCTGATGAACGGCCCGGGCAAGAGCCCCGAGGCCGTCGAGCAGGCGCTGCGGCAGGGCGTCCGGCGGTTCTCGGTGGACTCCCCGACCGACCTGGCCCGGGTCGCCGAGCACGCCACCGGGCTCGGTGTCGAGGTGGAGTACCTGCTACGGGTCAACGCCGACGAGCCGATCGCCGGGATGGGCCTCACCATGACCGGGACGGCCTCGGCCTTCGGCGCCGACGCGTCCTGGGTGTGCGAGCGGCCCGAGCTGTTCCGTAGCCGCCCGGGTGCCCGGTTCACCGGCCTGCACCTCTACATGGGCACGAACATCGAGGACGTCGCGGTGCTCGCCCGCCAGTTCGCCGCGAGCATCGAGGTCGCGGCCAGGGTGGTGGCGGCGCTCGGCGAACCCCTCGCGGAGCTGGACCTCGGCGGCGGCTTCGCCATGCCCTACGCCCGGGCGGGCGCCCGCCCGGACTTCCCCGGCCTGCGCGGGACCGTCACCGGCCTGCTGGACGCCGCCCTGCCGGGGTGGCGGGCCGGCTCGCCCCGGGTCTCCTTCGAGTCCGGCCGGTACCTCACCGGCGCAGCGGGCCGGCTCCTGTGCCGGGTGCTGGATGTCAAGGAGTCCAAGGGGCAGCGGTTCGTCGTCCTGGACACCGGCATCCACCACCTCGGCGGCATGTCCGGCCTGCTGCGCGTGCCCCGCATCGTGCCCGACCTGCTGCCGGTGGCGCCCCGCGAGAGCGTCGTGGACGGCTGCACCGTGGCGGGCCCGCTCTGCACCCCGCTGGACACCTGGTCGCGCGGGGTCTCGCTGCCCGAACTGCAGCCGGGCGACCTGCTCCAGGTTCCCAACGTCGGCGCCTACGGGCTCAGTGCGAGCCTGCTCGCCTTCCTCGGCCACCCGGCCCCGGCCGAGGTCGTGGTCGACGGGGGCCGGTTCGTTTCCGCCTCCCGGCTGACCCTGCACCGGGAACCTCTCCACCAACCGTTCAAGGAGTGACCATGACCCCGTCCTTCATCGACCTGCTCCGTCCGCATCTGTGCCTGCTCGGACCCGGCCAGGAGCTCGCCCCGGACGCCTCCCTGGGGGAGCTCGGCCTGGACTCCATGGCCTCGGTGGCGCTGGTCCTCGAACTGGAGCAGCACTTCGGGCGGCGGCTGCCCGACGCGCTGCTGGCCGCCGGGACCTTCGCCACGGCGGCCAGCCTCTGGGCGGCCTTCCAGCCCGAGCAGGAGCTCAGCCCGTCCAGCTGAGACCGTCCGCGCGGTCCGCGCACGCCGCCGGATCGCGCACGAAGTCACCGACGACCGCGGCGACCAGCTCGGCGCGGTCGTACATCAGGTAGTGGCTGCCGCCGCGGACCTCGGCCCGCAGCGCGTCGGGGAAGAGGCCCGCGGCGGCCCGTACCGCCTCGGGCAGCACGACCGTGTCGCGGTCGCCCTGCAGGAACAGCACCGGGCACCGGACGTCCTCGGACCACCGCAGCTCGTCGTGTGCCCAGAAGTCCACCATCTGAGCGGCGTACGCGGCGAACGCGGAGCCGGAGGAGAACGGCCGCCGGATCTCCTGGGCGAGGCCGGCCGGACCGTCCGAACCCACGGTGTCGAACAGCCCCGCCATCCGCTCCGCCAGCTGCGGGCGGTCGGCCAGAGTCCGGCAGACCCGTTCGAGGTTGCGGTCGTAGGGCGTCTCCAGACCGGGATCCCGGCCGTCGTGCTTGAAGTCCGCGCCCAGCATCGTGATCGACGCCACCGCGTCCGGGGCGCGACGGGCGTGGCCGGTGGCGATCTTCACCCCGGTGCACCAGGCGATCAGGTGCGCGCGCTGCGCCCCCTCGGCCGCGAGGATGTCCGCCAGGTCCGCGAGCTGAGACTCCAGCGGCCCATCCGTGCGCTGGTCCCAGAGCAGGACGCGGGACGTGCGGGCGAGCTCCGCGGCGAGCCGCCACCAGTAGCCGGTGCCCTGACCGAGGGCGTTGACGACCACGAACGGCACGTCTCCCGCCCCGATCGCACGGTAGGGCGTGCCGCCCGCCGTGGTCCGGCGCTCGGCCAGCCGCTCGGCGGCCGCGGCGCGCGCCCGGCGTCCGGCCGCGATACGGGCGGCCGATTCAGCCGCCGCACAAGCCTGTGCGCTCACGGCGTCCGGCACTACTATCCCGGGTGTGTCGTCGCTCTCACCGGCCAGCATCCGCCCGAAACCGCTCATATCCTCCTGTGCGAGCTCGCCGGGGAGGGCGGGTTCGGCGTCGAGGCGCAGCGCGTCGGCGAGGATCCGGCAGAGCCCGGCCACGGTGAACACCGAGGCCCGCACCTCGGCCCCGGCCAGCAGGTCGGCGGCCGCGGCCTCCGCCGTGGTGAGCGCCAGCGCCTCGCCGCGCGGGGCCGGCAGCCGCACCCGGTCGCTCCGCGCGGCGGCCTCGGCCACCGCGCCGAGGAAGCAGTCCCACTCGCCACCCGCCGCGTCCACCACGGTCGGCAGCCGGACCACCCGCTCGCCGAGGTCCCGCGCCACGGGGACGTGCGGGGGCAGTGCCTGGACGACCGGTCCGGGGCGGGCGTCGGCAAGCAGCGCCCGGTCCGCCGCCTCGGCGTGCAGGGCCCGGCGGCGCACCGGGCCGGCGACACCGGCCGGCAGCCACCAGACGCGGTCCGCGCCGCCCCGCACGGCGTCGGCGAGCGGCAGGTAGGAGATCCGCGGGAACGCTCCCGGGAGCTCGGCCGCGATGAGCTCGGTGCAGGCCTCGCGGGCAGCGCCGGGCGGGGTCAGGGCGACGATCACCTCGGCCCCCTGACGCAGCTCGCCGAGCGCGAGCCGGGCGCCCAGGGCGAGGTGGGAACCGGCGATCAGAACCGATAGGGCCATCTTTGCGTCCTTGTCAGAGAACCTTGGGGGGGTGATATAGCCGCAGAAAGTCGTTTCACTTGTCGCGACTTCGACAAGTTGTCGCGGTCCGAACACTTCGCATTCGATCGAGCGCCGACAGGCCGGGGTCTCCACACGTTTCCGCACCTCACCGGGGGTACCGGAGCCTGCTCACACCACACTGGCAAGACCGACCCGCGCATAGTGCTCAATTTTGAGCCGACCATCAAGATTCGGTAAAGTACGCTCGCATCCCAATCGCGCGGCGGCCCCGGGATTACCGGGTACCCGACCAGACGGCAGCACGAGAAAGCGCCGGCGCGGTCGAGACATCACAGCCCACGGGGGGCTTTGTGACGGAAATAACTTCTGAGCCTTTCCAGTTGCGGAGAGGCCGTCACCAGGTGGGGGTTGAAATGTTTTCCATCGACTTCTTCGGCAGCATGCTCGACGAGCGACTGCATGCTTCCGGGCGGCACTCGACCAGGGTCGAGCTGCGCAGGAAAGAGAACCTCTACGTCTGCGGAGACAGCGACGAGTCCGTCTACCTGATCACCAGCGGCCACATCAAGGCCGTCACGGTGACGCCCGGAGGGAAGGGCTGTCTGCTCGCCTTCTATTCCAGATACGACCTCCTCGGGGAGTCCTGTCTGCTCTCACCCGTACGTCAGGAAACCGCGACCGCCATGACGCCCGTGGTCGCCCGGAAGATCCCGCGCAGCTGGTTCCTTGAGGCGCTCTCCACGCACGGGCTCTTCGAGGAGTACCTCCAGTACCTCACGACCCGTCTGTTCGAGCAGCAGGAGCACATCACCCACCTGGTGACCTGCGACAGCGAGCAGCGGCTCGCCGCGACGCTGCTGCGGATGGCCAGACGTCAGGTCGCCACCGAGTCCGACTGGGTGATGTTCGATCAGAAGATCACCCACGAGGAACTGGCGGCCATGGTCGGCACCACCCGGTCAAGGATCGGGTTCTTCCTCAAGCGCTTCCGCGAGCTCTCCGCGGTGGAGACCACGCCGAAGAACCGGCTGATGGTCCACCCGGAGCGGCTCGAGCACTACATGGACGAGTGCTCGCTGGCCTGACCCGGCCTCACCGAACCCGGCATCACCGGGCGAACGGGCTTCACCGAGAATCGGGCGGAACACCCTCAAGGGTTCCGCCCGATCGCTATTCCTGCACCCTGGCGGCTTCCCGCACCGTGATGGCGACGACCGGGCACACCTCCACCGCCTCGCGCACCGCCGGCCACAGCTCGACGGGCGGCTGCGGATCGAGCACCACCACCTGGCCGTCCGCCTCGGACTGGTCGAACACCGCGGGCGCGAGCAGGACGCAGTTGCCGGAGGCGCAACACAGGTCCCGGTCCGCGCTGACGGTCAGCCTCACCACGCGATCGGCAAGGCCGCCACGCCGGACAGGCCGAGCGTGTGGGGGCGGAACGCCAGCTCCTCCTCCGGCACCGCGAGCCGCAGGTCCGGGAAGCGGGCCAGCAGCCGCTCGAACGCCACCGCCAGTTCGAGCCGGGCCAGCGACTGCCCGACGCAGTTGTGCGGGCCGTGGCTGAACGCGACGTGCCGGCGCGCGTAACGCCCGATGTCGAAGCGCTCCGGTTCCGGGAATGCGGCCGGGTCCCAGTTGGCCGAGGCCAGGTCGAGGATGACACCGTCGCCCGCGGGGATGCGCACTCCACCCACCTCCAAGTCCTCCGTCGCCACTCGGAAGGTGCCGACCTGGGCCACCGTCAGATACCGCATCAGCTCCTCGACGGCACTGGGCATCAGCTCGGGCTCCGCCCGCAGCCGGGCCAGCTGCTCCGGGTGCCGGAGCAGGACGAGCGTGCCCAGCGAGATCATCGACGCGGTGGTCTCGTGCGCCCCCGCGAGCAGCAGCATGGAGATGGAGACCAGCTCCGCGGCCTCCAGGTGGCCCGGTTCGACCTGCTCCGCCAGGAAGCGGCTGACCAGGTCGTCCGCCGGCTGCTCGGCGCGCTGGGCGACCAGCTTGCCCAGGTAGCCGTACAGCTCCATGGCCGCGGTGCGGACGGCGTCCGGGGTGCTGGTGGTGTTGATCATCGTCCGGGTGCGCACCTGGAAGAACTCGTGGTCCTCGTAGGGCACGCCGAGCACCTGGCACGCCACCGTCGAGGGCACCGGGAAGGCGTACTCCTCGACCAGGTCGACCCCGTGGCCCGCGGCCTCCATGGCGTCCAGGCGGGCGTCCACGATCTGCTCGATCATCGGGCGCATCGACTCGGCCCGCCGGACGGTGAACTCGCGGTTGAGCATCCGCCTGATCCGCATGTGGGCCTCGCCGTCGGAGCGCATGAACGTGCCCTTGAGCGGCGACTCGACGGCCTGTGCCCGCAGCACGGGGAAGTTCTCGTGCTTCAGGTCGGCGCTCAGCCGCGAGTCCTCCAACAGCTTGCGCACGGCCTCGTGCCCGGCCACCAGCCAGGCGTGCTTGCCGCTGGGCAGCGCCACCGGGAACACCCCGTGCTTGGCGCGGAGTTCGCGGTGCACCTCCGGCGGCTGGAACGGGCAGGTGCGGGGGGCGGGGAACTCGGCCAGGGTGGCCGGCGGTTCGACGGTCATCGCTTGCTTCCCTTCGGGTGGGTACCCGACGGATGCTAGGCAATTCCGGATTCCGTGCTAGCTCATGATTGAGCATCTCCGCAGATCTGGCCGTGTTTTGCTGACCGCTCACCACCGAAGGAACTGCGGAGGCCCTGCATGAGCAAGGACCAGGAACCGGTCTGCCCTTATCCGTTCGCCGAACCCCAGGGACTGGAGATCGACCCCGCGTACCGCGAGCTGATGGAGCTTGAGGGCATGCGGTGCGTCCAGCCCCCCTACGGGGGCACCACCTACCTGGCGGTCCGTCACGCCGATGTCCGCGCCGTCCTGAACGACCCCCGGTTCAGCCGGGCCGAGTCGGTCGGCGAGGACGAGCCGCGGCTGCACCCGTTCGTGCCCCGGCCCGACTCGCTGACCGCGATGGACCCGCCCGGCCACACCCGCCTGCGCAAGGCACTCACCGCGGCGTTCACCGCGCGCCGGATGGAGGCCTTCGCCCCCACCGTCCGGGAGATCGTGGAGGCCCGGCTCGACGCCCTGGAGGCCGCCGGCTCGCCGGCCGACCTGGTCGACCTGTTCGCGCTGCCCGTCCCGATCCTGGTCATCTGCCAGTTGCTGGGCGTGCCCTACGAGGACCGCGACAAGTTCGTCGGCTGGGCGGGGGCGACGCTGGCCACCGCCGACTCCGGGCTCTCCCCGGAGGAGATCAACGCCGCCCGGATGCAGATGTTCGGCTACCTGTCCGAGCTGGTCGCCCTGCGCCGCAACCAGGAGGAGCCCGGCACGGACCTGCTGAGCGTCCTGGTCGAGGCGCACGACGAGGGCGGCTCGCTGACCGAGGGCGAGATGCTCGGCCTGGCCTCGTCGGTCCTGGTCGCCGGCCACGAGACGACCGCCAACCAGATCGCCGGCTTCGTCTACACGCTGCTGAGCAACCGGGAGCGCTGGGAGGAGCTGGTCGCCGACCCCACCCTGGTCCCGCGCGCGGTCGAGGAGTTGCTGCGGGTCGTCCCGGTCACCGCCACGGCCGGCTTCTCCCGGATGGCCACCGAGGACGTCCGGATCGGCGAGCAGCTGGTCAGGCAGGGCGAGCGGGTCATGCCGACCCTGTTCACCGCCAACACCGACCCCGAGGTGTTCGAGAACCCGCAGGACATCGACTTCCACCGGCCCAACGGCAGCAGCCACGTGGCCTTCAGCTACGGCGCGCACCACTGCCCCGGCAACCAGCTCGCCCGGCTGGAGCTGCAGGTGGCCCTGGAGGCGCTGCTGCGCCGTTTCCCCGAGCTGGCCCTCGCCGGGGACGACGCGGTCACCTGGAAGAAGAGCCTGATGTCGCGTGGTCCGCTCAAGCTCACCGTGACCTGGTGAGGCGGTCCCGATGACGACGATGTACGAGAGGATCGGCGGTGAGCCGGTCGTGCGCGAGCTGTGTGAGCTGTTCCACGCCCTGGTCGTCGCCGACGACCTGATCGGCCCGATGTTCGCGGGCTCGGGCGAGTCCCACGTCCGGAACCTCGCCAAGTTCATGGGCGAGATGTTCGGCGGCCCGGCGCGGTACACCGAGGACCGCGGCGGCGTCGGCGGGCTCTACGACGCGCACCTGCGGCTGGGCATCACCGAGGCGCAGCGGGAGCGGTTCGTCGAACTGCTGCTGGTGGCCGCGCGGGAGGCCGGCCTGCCGGACGACGCGGGCTTCCGCGAGCGGTTCGCCCGGCACATCGAGGCCGGCTCGCGGTTCTCGGCGAAGTTCTCCCAGCCGGAGGTGGCCGAGGCACCCCGGCCGGCGTTCCCGCCGATGGCCCCCTGGACCTGGGGCGAGGACGACTCCTGACGGCACCGTCCGACGGCAGCCGACATGGTGGAGGGGACCCGGAAGACCGGGTCCCCTCCACCATTGTCGGCCGTCCGTCAGGGGTAGATCTTCTTACCCTCGGCCAGCATCGCGACGAACTTCTCGATCCGCGCCCGGCGCGTCTCGGGCTTCTTGGCGTCACCCACCCGGTACAGCACCGCGTAGCGGTTCTTGCTGTCGAGGGTGGCGAAGAACTCGGCCGCCGCCGGCACCGCGTCCAGCGCGGCCTGGAGGTCCTCCGGGACGGCGGCGGTCTTCTGCGGCGCGTACGCGGCGTCCCAGCGGCCGTCGGCCTTGGCCGCCTCGATCTGGGCCAGACCCGCCGGACGCATGACGCCTGCCGTGATGAGCTCCTCGGCCCGGCCGCAGTTCACCTTCGACCACTTGCTCCTGGCCTTGCGCGGGGTGAACCGCTGCAGCCAGAACTCGTCGTCGAACTTGTCCTTCTGCCCGTCGATCCAGCCGAAACACAGCGCCGCGTCGAGGGCTTCGGCGTAGGAGACCGTGGGGATGCCGGACTCCTTCTTGGCGATCTTCAGCCAGAGCCCCACCGACCCCTCGGGCTCGGCCTCCAGCCACTTCTCGAACGCGGCCTGGTCGGGGAAGGCGATGACGGGCAGGTCCTGCTTTGCGGTCACGGCGTCAGTGCTCCTCTTCGGGTGGGTCAGCGTCGCGGGGTCAGCGCGAGGTCCCGCACGCTGCCCTGCACCAGCATTTTGTCCCAGGAGCCGCCGCCCTTGTCCATGGAGATCCAGTCCTGCAGGTACGAGGCCCGGGGCGCGTTCTCGTCGGTCCGGGCGTCCAGGCCCATCAGCGCGTAGTAGACGTCCATCGACTTCATGTGGATGTACCAGTGCACGCGGTCCATCGGCCCGAAGTCCTCCTCGTAGAGGAACACCGAGGCGTGCCCGGCCATGCAGAGGTTCACGTTCTCCGCGATGGTGCGGGCGAAGACTCGGGCCTCGTCGCGGTAGGAGTAGTTGAACTCCGCGGTGCGGCGCATCAGAATGCCGCAGTTGCCCGAGTGCACGATGTCTCCGGGCTCCTGCGCGGTCTGCGCCTCGGCGGGGGTGACCACGAACGTCGGGCCGTGCGGGCCGTCGACGTTGGGGTTGACCGACGGGTCGGCGGCCATCGCCTCGGTCAGGGTGCCGTGGATTCCCCACCGGTGCGGATGGGCGACGGTGTCCTGGACGGTGCCCTCGACGAACAGGCGGTCCCAGTCGGTCAGCTTCGGATTGCCGAAGACGCCGCCGCAGATGTCACCCTCTGCCTGGGTGAGCGTCTCGTAGTCGCTGAGCGAGCGCAGGTACATGAACAGGTGGAGCTTGTCCCGGACGCCGAAGGTCTCCTCGAACATCTGGACGGTGGCGATTCCGGCGTGCTTCGCGTTGAGGTACTCCACCGCGTCACGCGCGGCCTGCCGGGCCGGTCCGGCCAGCCCGCCACGGAGCTGGCCGGTCCGGTGCACGATCACTCCGGCATTCGCCGAATGCAGTTCCTCGGACATGTGCTGAATTCCCTTCGGAAATCTCGGTGTCCTGGAACCCAATCAGCTGCCGACCGGGCGGTCTGCCTACTTCTGAGCATCTCCGAGATACCGGGCGGCACCGTTCATCAGCAGCTCGGCGACCTTCTCGACGTTCCGCTCCCGCCAGTCGGCGAGCGGCGTTCCGGCGACGACCCGGTTGAACGCTCCCATCGCCGGACCGCACTGGATCTGGAAGTTGGCGCGCTCGGACGCCCGACCCTGCGCGGCGAGCGCGATCGACCGGGCGAAGTACCAGCGGAACACCATCGCCATCCGGTGCCGGGGGTCGCGGGCCGCGCGTTCGAGCTCCGCCTCGCCCCCGGTCCGGCGGTGGTACGCCTGGGTCTCCTGCCAGACCTCTGCGATCGGACGGCGGAAGAAGTACTCCTCCAGCGTCGTCCGGACTCCCGGCGGGATCGCCTCCAGGCTCTCGTACGTGCGGTAGAGCTCGTAGAGTTTGTTGGCCCGGGCGGCGAACAAGGTGCCCTTGCGGACCACTTGGACCCGGGCGCCCAGTTCGAACATGTCGCCGGCCGGCGCGTAGGCGGTGTCCTGCACGTCGACTCCCGCGAGCAGTTCCTTGACCGCCTCGGACGTCCCCGCCTCCGGGGTGCACTGGTTCACCGAACCGGTCACCACGAAGTCGGCGCCCAGCAGGAACATGGCCGCGACGGCCTCCGGCGCACCGAGCCCACCGGCCGCGCCCAACCTGATCCGCCGGGGGTAGCGGTGCGCGGCGGCCACCTCGTCGCGCAGCCTGGCCAGTGCGGGGAAGAGCGTGAGCGCCACCCCGCCGTCGGTGTGGCCGCCGGAGTCCGCCTCGACGCAGACGTCCTCGCTCATCGGCAGCAGGGCGGCGATCTCGGCCTCCGCGGCGGTCAGTTCGCCGCGCCGTACCAGATCGGCGACCAGCGCCGGCGGCGCGGGTGCGAAGAAGGCCGCGGCCACCTCGGGCCGCGACACCTTGGCGACGATCCGGCAGCCCGCGACCGGCCCCTCGGCGCTGCGGTGCGCCCCGCTGAACCGCAGCCGCACCAGCGGCCCGGTGATCCGCGTGTAGGCGGACGCCTCGACGAAGCGCACCCGGTGCCGCAGGTAGAGCTCCACGGTGGCCGCTTCGAGCTCCGGTTCGTCCATCGGGCACAGCAGGTTCATGCCCCACGGCCCCGGGCCCTCCTTCAGGTCGAGGATCGCCTTCTCGATCTCCGCCGGTGACAGCCCGCCGGAGCCGAAGAAGCCGAGCAGCCCGTGGTCCCCGAGCCGGCGGACCAGCTCGACGGAGGCCACACCGCGGAACATCGCGCCGGCCAGGTAGGCCAGCCGCACCCCGAAATCCCGCCGGAAGTCCGCGCTGCCCAGGCGCTCGCCCGGAAGCTCGGCGGGCACGGAGCGCTGCTCGCGGGCGGACACCGGCGCGGGCACCTGCTCCCGCCCGGGCGTCGGCACAGCGGCCGGAGCCGTACCGGAGCCGACCGGGACCGGCGCTGTGCCGGAGCCGGCCCCGGCCGCCGCCTCGCGCCAGAGGCCGCTGAGCACCCGGCCGGGCCCCAGCTCCGTCAACTCGGTGACGCCCTGCGCCATGAGGAACTCCATGCAGGACTGCCAGCGCACCGCGCTGTCGACCTGCCGGGCGAGCGTCCCGGCCACCGTGTCCGCCAGGTGGGGGAAGCCGGTGACGTTCGCCAGGACCGGAATCCTCGGCGGCCCGATCGGAAGTCCGGCGAGGAAGGCCGCGAACTCGGCGGCGGCCGGAGCCATGGCCCGCGAGTGGAAGGCCGCACTCACGTTGAGCCCCACGCACCGCACTCCGGGCATCGCCCGGAGCACGGCGCTGATCTCGGCGAGCGGTCCCGGGGGTCCGGCCAGGACGGTCTGCGTGGGCGAGTTGTGGTTGGCCAGGTCGACCTCGACGGCGCCGTGCGCGGCGATGACCTCGGCAACCCGGGCGGCTGGAAGGCCGATCACCGCGACCATCTGGCCGCCCGAGGCGGCCGCCATGAGCTCGCCACGGCGCTTGACGATGCGCAGCCCCGTCTCGAAGTCGAAGCAGCCGGCCGCGTACAACGCGTTGAGCTCGCCCAGACTGTGACCGGCCAGGTAGTCGGGCTCCGGATCGGTCTCGCGGTGTGCCAGGTAGGTGAGGGCGTTGACGACGAACAGGGCCGGCTGGGCGTGGTCGGTGCGGCGCAGCAGGCCTGCGGAGTCGTTCAGGCACAGGTCGGCGATCGAGTAGCCGAGCACCCGGTCCGCCACGGCGGTCTCCCGGGGGAAGCGGGCGAACAGCTCCCGGCCCATGCCCTTGCGCTGGCTCCCCTGACCGGGGAAGGCCCAGACTCGCATGCGTGAAGCTCCTAACGCTGTCGGTTCCAGGGGAACTCGGCGTGTGCCGCGAACCCGGCGATGGCCTGCCGTACGTGCTCGGTGCCGAGCAGGCGCCCGAGCTCGCCGACCGCGAGGGCCTCGTGCTCCGTGGAGATGCCGTGGAGGGCGCCGAAGTAGCGCTTCGCGTCCCGGACGGTGGTCTCGGTCAGTCGCGACGCCCGGAAGGCCAGCCGTCGGATCACCTGCGCGGGGTCGGCCGTCAGCTCGTCGACCAGATGGAACTCGCGCGCCTGGGCGGCGGTGACCGTCTGGGTGGACAGCGTCATGGCGTAGGCCTTCTGGAAGCCCACCCGGCGGATCAGGAACGGCAGGACGCAGCAGGGCAGCAGCCCCCAGAGGGCCTCGGGCAGGCTGAAGACCGACCGCTCGGTGGCCACCACGAAGTCGGAGGCGGCGGCGAAGCCGACACCGCCTCCGGAGACCCGGCCATCGACCTCGGCGATCACGATCCTCGGCGTCGTGGTGAGGCGTTTCATCAGGCCGAAGAACCGGCGGGCCGAGTCGCTGTCCGCGCTCTCCCCGCCTGCGGTGTCCGGGCCTGCGGTGTCCGGGCCTGCGGTGTCCGGGCCCGCGCTCCCCTGGCCCGCGGTCTCCACCAGGTCCATTCCGGTACAGAAGACGCCGGACTCGCCCCGGAGCACGACGATCCGGCAGTCCGGCGCCGACTCGGCAGCGTCCAGCGCCCGGTGCAGGTCGTCCAGCATCGCGTCCGAGATGGCGTTGCCCGCCTCGGGCCGGTCGAGGCGCACGGTGACCATCGGGCCCCGGAACTCGACGTTCAGCGTGCGGTACGTCGGGGTGTGCATCAGGACCACCGGTACTTCCGGTGGTAGGCGTCGATCCGGTCGAGGACGAGGAGGCCCCGGCCGTCGAGCGCCCGCGCGTAGACGTCCGCGTACTCGGCCGTCGAGTCCGCCCAGTCCTTCACCCCGCCCATCCGGCGCACGCTGAGGTCGCTGACCAGCTCGTACTCGGGGATGGTGAGCGGAACCCGCGCGGCGATCGCGTCGCGCACGCCGAACGTCCGGTCGCCGGCGCCGGCGGGGACGACCCCGCTGTAGAACTCCGAGGCGCAGCCCGATCCGTACGAGAACAGGCCGATCCGCTGCGCGGAGCGGAAGTCGCCGTGCTCCAGCAGGGAGCACAACCCGAGGTAGAGGGCGGCCGAGTAGGTGTTGCCGACCGTGCTGCAGAAGCGGAGGGAGTCCGCCAGCCGGCGCTCGAAGTCGGCGGTGATCTCGTCCTCCGGCAACCGTGCGAGCCGGCGCAGCAGCGTGCGGTGCGCGCCCTTGACCATCCCGGCGAACGGGCTGTGGAAGACGAGGTGGGCGAAGGTCGTCCGGATGTCCGCGCCCTCGACCCGGTCCGCGTACATCGCCCAGCTCTTCTGCAGTGCCTCCAGGTAGGACATCAGCGACAGGTCCGAGTCGCCCGCCTCGAAGGACGCCTCGGGACGGTAGGTGTCCATCACCTCGGCGGTGTGCAGACCGTAGGCGCCCTGGTCGGGAACGAAGACGCCCGGCCCCGCTCCGACGAGCATCGCGACCGCGCCGGCTCCTTGGGAGGGCTCCCAGTAGGTGTTGCGGTCGACCACGCCCGCGGCATCCGCGGCGATGACCAGGGCACGCCGGCCCGGGTGGCCGGCAGTGCCGATGATGCCGAGCGCGGTCCGCAGGGCGGCGGTTCCGCCGTAGCAGGCGTGCTTGACCTCGAAGGACCGGCACCGGGGGCTCAGGCCGAGGTACTCGTGGACGTAGGTGCTGATCGGCTTGGCGTAGTCGACACCCGACTCGGTGCCGACCACCAGAAGCTCGATCTGCTCCCGCTCCTCCGGCCCCAGTGCGTCGACCAGCGGCTTGGCGGCGTTCACCGCGTTGCTGATCGCGTCCTCGCAGGGAAGGTTCACCGATTTCTCGGCCATCAGGAGGTTTCCGAAACGCCCCATGTCCAGATCTCTGGTCCGGAACAGCAGGCCGACGTCCAAAGACGTGCGGCCGACGTAGGCGTTGATGGCCTGGATGCCCGTGGTCATATGCCCTCGCAGTCGAACGGTTACGGAGCGAGGGGCCGGAAGAGACGAGGGTGCGTCAGACCAGAGCGGTGATGCAGAACGGGTGGCCGTCGAGGTCGAGCAGGACGCGCCAGCGGTCACCACCCGGCTGCTCGGCCGCGAGGGTCGCGCCCAGCTCGATGAACCTGGCCTCGGCAGTCGGGACGTCGGAGACGCTCAGGTCCAGGTGGAACTGCTGCGGCACGTCCTGGGTCGGCCACTCCGGGCGCTTGTACTCGGCGACCTTCTGGAAGCCGAGGCGTACGCCGCCACCCGACAGGTAGACGACGTTGTCGTCGGCCCAGATCTCCTCCCAGCCCAGCGCCTGCTGGTAGAAGGCGGCGAGGGTCTTGGGGTCGGGGGTGTCCAGCGAGATCGCGGCCAGCGTGGCCAGCGGGGTGGTGGTGACGTCAGACATACGTGTCTTCCTCTCTCACTCTCAACGGATCGGATGGGTGCTCAGCGTACAGTCGCGGCTTCCGGCGCCTCGTACAAAGCGTCAGATATCCGTCCACGCGATACAGCTCAGAGTTGAGCATCCGGGCACCCGATCGGAGCCCGCCGACCGTGCGGGCCTGCGGAATGCGCAAAGGTGAGCGGTGGGCGATCAAGATTCGCCCTGTACTGACTCGAAGGAGAACCGTTTCACCATAGCCGGAAGGGACTCACCGCCATGACCACGGGCAGCCGACGAACCGTCACGCACGCCGTCATGCACGCTTCGGACGGGACGGAGATCCCGTACCACCTCGACGGCGACGGGCCCGAGACGGTCGTCCTGCTGCACGGCGGCTACGGCTCGCCCGAGGACTGGTCGGACCACGCCTCCCGCCTGGCCGCGGAGGGCTTCCGGGTCGTCCGGCCGTACCTGCGCGGGCACCACGGCAGCCGGCTCGCCCCGGGCACCGAGGTGACGGTGGAGCGAACCTCTCAGGACATGGTCGAACTCCTGAACCTGTTGGCCGTCGAGCGCGCCCACTTCGCCGGCTGGTCCTACGGCGGCGCCGTCGTACTGGACACGGCCCGGGTGGCCGGGGACAGAATCCGCTCCCTCGCCCTGCTCAACACCTTCGCCGCGTTCCGCTCACAGTCGCCGGTCCGCGACCTGGGCCTGCGCCTCGCCTCGACCATGGCGGGCCAGATCTTCCGGCTGCCCCGGAAGCTCCAGGCCCGCGTCGTCCAGCGCAACATGCGGACGATGGTCGTCAACCCGGCCCGCAAGACCCGGCCCCAACTCGCCGAGGCCTTCGCCGAGTCGGTCCGGCACAACTCCCTCTCCCCCGACATCTCGGCCCTGATGAAGGCCGCCTACCACTTCGACGCCCGCCCCTGGCTGGCCACCATCCGCGTCCCCGCCCTCGTCGTCACCGGCACCAAGGACTACATCCCGGCGGTGCTCCACCGCGAACTGGCCGCCGCCCTCCCCGAGGGCCACCTTGACGTTCTCCCCGGCGGCCGCCACACCCTGTTGTGGGACCACGCCGACTGGCTCGCCGACCACTACCTCGGCTTTCTGCGCACCGGCGCCGACCCCACCCCGGCATGACCGAACCGGCGCGGCGTACTTCCCCGGATCGCTGCGCCGACCCTGGTGATCGGCTGTGAGGGGTGTGGCGCGGACGAATCCCGGTTCGTCCGCGCCGCATTCCTTTTCCGGAATCGCGTGCACCGGAGGTCAAGAATGCGTGCGCGGGACGGCTCACCGATATCCGGGCCGCCGGTAATTTCAGGGGAGCTGAAAGGAACCATCATGCAGCTCCCCCTTGAGAAGACGATCAGCGCGAAACTGATGACAGCGGAGTACGAATGGCATGAGCTGACCGTGCGCATGAGGCATTCGCCGGACGATGCGCTGGCGGTTCGGATGGACCTCTTCGCAGCCGAGGCGGATCCGCCGGCCGCGACGTGGGTGTTCGGCCGGGATCTGCTCGCCACCGGACTCATCCTTCCGACCGGCGAGGGCGATGTACGCGTTCGGCCCCACGGTGAGGACGAGACGGACGTCGAACTCATCTCGGGGCCGTCCTGGTGTGTCGTCAGGATGGCTTCGACCCATGTGCGCGACATGGTGGCCAGGACGCGGTCCGCCCAGGAGTGCTGGAACGACAAGGCGCAAGCCGAGCTCGACAGGGTTCTGACGGAGATCCTCTCAAGCGGCATCAGGAATGCGGATTCCTAGTCTTCAAGGACCGCCCGGGCCCGCGCCGAAACGCCGACCAGTCGGCCGGCACCCGACACCGGCACTGCCCGGACGGACCAGAGCCGGTGCGTGCAGAGGAAAGCCGCCACCTCGCGGGTCCCTAGATTCGTCCGTACCGAGTCCCCATCATGCCGGCGGCCAACACCGGTAGGACCACACCTGCACGGAGTGCACCCATGCCTTTCATCCCCGTCGACGAGGAGAACTCCAGCGTCATCAACCTGTACTACGAGGACCACGGCACCGGCCGGCCGGTCGTGCTCATCCACGGCTGGCCGCTCAACGGTGCGTCCTGGGAGAAGCAGGAGGCCGCGCTGCTGGCCGCCGGCCACCGCGTGATCACGTACGACCGCCGCGGCTTCGGCGCCTCCGGCAAGCCGTCCTTCGGCTACGACTTCGACACCTTCGCGGCCGACCTCGATGCCGTGCTCACCCACCTCGACCTGCGCGACGTGGTGCTCGTCGGCTTCTCCATGGGCAGCGGTGAGGTCACCCGCTACCTCGGCACCTACGGCTCGGCGCGCGTCTCCAAGGCCGTGCTGCTCGGCGTGGTGCCGCCGTTCCTGCTGAAGACCGAGGACAACCCGGTCGGCGTCGACGGCATCGTCTTCAAGGAGATCCAGGGCGCCATCCGCGCCGACCGTCCCGCCTTCATCGCCGGCTTCCTCGCCGACTTCTACAACGTGGACGTGCTCGGCGGCGATCGGGTGAGCGACCAGGTCGTCCAGTACAGCTGGAACGTCGGCGTTTCGGCCTCCGCCAGGGCGACCGTGGACTGCGTCCCGACCTGGCTCACCGACTTCCGCGCCGACCTGCCGAGGATCGACGTCCCCGTCCTGATCATCCACGGCGACGCCGACCGCACCCTGCCCCTGCGCTCGACCGCCGTCCCGCTCTCGAAGGCCATCGTGGGCGCCCGCCTGGTCGTGCTCGAAGGCGCCCCGCACGGTCTCATCTGGACGCACGCCGCCGAGGTCAACAGGGAACTGCTCGCCTTCATCGGCGAGTGATCGACCGCTCCCCCGGTCCCCCCACTCTCCACTCCCTGCTTCCGTACCCGCCGCGCGATCCCGCCTAGTTGAATGATAAACTAAATTCCGTCACAGGCCACCCCTGCGACCCGACCCACGGAGGCTCCGATGACGACCACTGTGACCGACAACCCCGACAAGTCCCGGTTCGAGATCACCGAGGACGGCGTCCCCGCCGGATTCGCCGAGTACCACCGCCACCAGAACGAGATCGCGTTCATCCACACCGAGATCGACCCCGCCTTCGGCGGCCGAGGCCTCGGCGGCACCCTGGCCCGCGCCGCCCTCGACAACGCCCGGGAGCAGGGCCTCGCCGTCCTCCCGTACTGCCCGTTCATCCGGGGCTGGCTCGGCAAGCACCCCGACTACGTCGACCTCGTGCCGCAGTCCCAGCGCGCCCGGTTCGGCCTGTGAGCGCGGGCCCGCTGCTGCCCGTCACCCCGCTCAAGGCGCGCGGCCGGGTGCACCGAACCCGCTGAACGCACGAAGGGCGGGGAGGGACGAACACCGTCACTCCCCGCCCTTCTCGCGCCCGGCAGGCGAATCAGCAGACCGCCTGGACCACCTGGACCGCCTGGAGCCCGTACGCGCAGTCACCGTGCGGGGATCCACATGACCGGGGGGTCCGCCCGTCATTTGGCAGGAGCGACAGCGTCACCCGATCGGCGAGGCTGGGCCGGAGCAGCACCAGCACAGCCGACAGCGAAGGGAGCCCTGTGCCCACGACGATTTCCACCGAGCCGCTCTCACCTGCCGAGCGTGCGGAGTTCTGGCACGACGCCGTCGCGCGGACGTTCATCCCGTTGGAGACCAGGCTCCTCGAACCGGAACCCCGCGCCGGCCGCCTCAGCAGCGACCGGTTGGGCGCCGTCCAGATCACCCGGGCGACCGCCGGACCGCAGGTGAACAGCCGCACCCGGCGGACGATCGCGGCCGGCGGCGAGGGCTGGATCACCGTCGCCCTCCACCATCAGGGCCGCGGCAAGCTCACCCAGGACGGCAAGGAGGTCGTGGTCGGCCCCGGCGAGTTCACCTTGTCCGACTCCAGCCGCCCCTTCACCAAGGAACTGCCGGAGCCCTTCGACTTGACGACGTACCACCTGCCGCGCGACGCCCTGCACGTGCAGGACGACGATCTCCGGGCCGCTGTCGCCACTCCGTTCACCGTCGAGTCCGGCTCTGTCGCTCTGGTCGCCTCGTACCTGCGGAAGCTGGCCCGCGGCGCCGCCGGACTCGACCCGTACACGGGCAGCCGACTCGCCGACACCGCCGTCGACCTGCTCGCCCTCCTCATCCAGGAGCGCAGCGGCAGCCTGCGCCCGGCCGCACCGGAGGCCGCCCGCGCGATAGTCGCGCGGATCAAGGACTACGCCATCCGGCACCTCGGCGACCCGGCGCTCTCCCCCGAGCAGATCGCGGCTGCCAGCCATGTGTCGGTGCGCTACCTGCACAAGCTCTTCCAGAACGAGGAGACCACCGTCGCCAAATGGATCCAGCGACGGCGGCTGGAAATGTGCGCACGGGAGCTCGCCCGCCGGCCGGCCGCCGCCGCGACCGTGTCCTCGGTGGCACAGCGGTGGGGATTCGTCAGCCCCGCGCATTTCAGCCGGGTCTTCCGCGCCGCCTACGGGGTCAGTCCGCGCGACTGGCGGGTTGCCCGACAGGGTGCCGCCGGGCTCGCGGAGGCCGCCTGACCAGCGCAAATCCTTCTCCATCGGCCACCGCTTCTGACCGTCAGTCAGAAGTCACTGGCCCTCCCCTACGCTTCCCGAGCAAGCGAGAAAGCGGGAGGTGGCCGTGCGAACAATCGCGGACGAGAACCAGGTGTGGAAGACCATCGACGGGCTCCTGGAGTCGGCCCGGACGGCAGGCGGGGCCCTGACCGTCACCGGCGACCCGGGTTCCGGGATCAGCACCGTACTGCGCGAGGCGGCGGCCTCGGCCCGGCGGCGCGGGTTCCTGGTGATCGAGACCACCGCACTCGCGACCGACGCGGACAGCTCCGGCGCGATGGTGCGGGCGCTGCGCGACCGGCTGCTCCGAACCGTCCATCCGGCCTTCACACCCGCTTTCGCCTTTCCCGCCGCCTCCGCCGTGTCCGCCGCCGAGCTGTCCCGGCTGATCGGCGGCAGCCCTCAGCCGGTCCTGGTGACCGTCGACGACGCGCGGTATCTCGACGGGCCGTCCCGGTGTGCGCTGTCCGCCCTCGCCCGCGAGCTGCCGGCCGTACCCGCGGTGCTGCTGGTCGGCGGGCAGGCCCTGGACGGAGCCGCCGAGCTGGTTCTGCCGCCCGTGGACGAGGCCCAGGCCGAACGGCTGCTCCGGCAGGCGGGCGTCCACGACGCCGACCTGCGTCGACGGATCGTCCAGGACGCCGGCGGCAGCGCGCTGGCCCTTCGGGAACTGCCGCTGTCCTGGCGGGACACCGGGGCCCCCGGCGAGGAGTTGCTCCGTCGCTTCCCTCCGCTGACCGAACGGCTGAGCCGCTCGGTCGCCCCGGGCCTGGGCGAGCTCCCGCCGGACACCGGAGCCGTCGTCCTGCTCGCCGCCGTCCAGCTCGGCGATCGGGTCGCCGACGTCCTGGCGGCTGCACAGGCGCTGACCGGACGGCCGATCGGCCTCGAAACCTTCGATCCGGCCGTCGCCCACGGGCTACTGCGCCTCGTCCACGGGCGGATCCGATTCCGGTCCGTCCTGGCGCGCGCCGCCGTCGAGCAGCACGCGAGCGCGCCCGCGCTGCTCGCCGCGCACGCCGCCCTCGCCCGGGCCACTGCCGATCCGTACCGGGCGAGCTGGCACGCCGCCCAGGGCGCGATCCATCAGCACGAGCCGGTGGCCGGGCCCCTCGAAGCCTCCGCCGCCGAGGCGGAGCGCCGCCGCGAGCCCGTCCAGATGCTGCGTCGGCTGGAGCTCGCCGCCCGACTCTCGCCCCGCCCGGCGGACCGGGCCCGTCGACTGGTCCGCGCCGCCCGGACCGCCTTCGAGCTCGGTCGACCCGGTCTCGCCGAGCAGCTGCTCGCCCGCGCCGACCGGCTCGGCCTCGACGAGGAACAACAAGCCCTCGCCGACACCGCGCGCACCCGGTTCACCGCCCGGCCCGAACGCGGCGGCCCGGTCATGAGCGAGCGCTGCCGACTGGCGTCCCGACTGGCCCGCTCCGGCCACCGCGAGGCCGCCCTGGAGGTACTGGCCTGCGCCGTCGAGGCGGCCGCCTGGGCAGACCCCGACCCGCGGGCCCACCGGGCGGTGACCGCCTGCCTCGCCGAACTCGCCGACGCCGAGGACGATCCGCGCTGGCTCCTCGCCCAGGCGGCAGCCGCGCCGAACGCGGCGAGCGAGCGGATCACCGACCTGAGCAGCGCCGGCCCGCCGGCCCACCTCGACGCCGAACGGCTCAGGCTCCTCGGCACCGCCGCCCTGACCGCCGGCGAACCCGGCCGGGCCGGCGACCTGCTCGCCCACGCCGCCCGGCTGCTGCGGACCGACGGCCGAACCGGCCTGCTCGCTCAGGTCCAGGCGAAGCACGCGCAGGCCGCCCTCGTCGTCGGGGACTGGGACCTCGCCCACACCGTGAACGAGGAGGCCTTCGCCATCGCCGAAGCCGGCGGCCATCAGCTCTGGTCGATCCGGGCCCGCGCCACCCGCGCCGTGCTGCTCGCCTTCCGCGGCGACCTCGTCGGCTCGGCCGCCGACATCGCCGCCGTCGAGCGCATCGCCGCCGGCCGCCAGGTCGGTGCGCTGCACGCCACGCTGCGCCTCGCCCGCAGTGTCGCCCTGTTCGACTCGGACGACCCCGGCGGCGCCTACCAGACTCTGCGTCCCCTCTTCGAACCCGGCTCGCCCTCCCACCACGTCACCGCCCAGCGCCGCACCCTCTGCTACCTCGCCGAGGCCGCCGTCCGGGCCGGCCAGGCCGAGGACGCGCGACAGCTGCTCGCCGGATTCGGCGATGGCCGGGGGCTCCCGCTCTCCACCGCCGTCAACCTCGCCCAGGCCAGGGCGCTGCTCGCCGAGGGCCCTGACGCCGAACGGCACTTCGAGCACGCCCTGCGGATCACTCCCCGGCAGTGGCCGTGGCCGCGTGCCCGGACCGAGCTCGCGTACGGCATGTGGCTGCGCCGCGCCCGCCGCCCGAGCCAGGCCCGGCCCCTGCTGCGCGAGGCCTGCCACGCCTTCGAGGTGCTGGGAGCGACGGCCTGGCGGGAGATCACCAGCCGCGAACTGCGCGCCACCGGGGTCGACCGGGGGCGGCCGGACAGCCGGCTCGCCGAGCAGCTCTCCGCGCAGGAACTGACCATCGCCCAGCTGGCCGCCGCCGGCATGACCAACCGGGAGATCGGCGAACGCCTGCTGCTCTCCCCGCGCACCGTCGGCTGGCACCTGCACCGGGTGTTCCCCAAGCTGAACGTCACCTCCCGCACCCAGCTCGCCGCCCTCCTCGCCACCGCGGCCTGACCACTCCTCCGCCCCGCCCCCGCCTGTCCACCGTCATTCCTGACGACTTTTGATACCGGCTTGACCTGCGGGTTACCTTGATCGGCGGGTGCCCAGGTCGGCGGGTTGCCCAGGTCGGCGGGTGACCGCGATCCAATGAACGGGCAGAGGCGGACGGCAATGCGGTTCCAGGTCTTCGGGGGGCTCCGGGTCCGGCGCGACGACACGGTGCTGGAGGTGGGGCCGCCGCACCGCCACACCGTGCTCGCGGCCCTGCTGGTGGCCCAGGGCCGCGTGCTCTCCACGCCCGAGCTGGTGGACCTCGTCTGGGGCGACGACCCGCCGTCCACCGCCGTGAACCAGCTGCACCGGCACGTCGGCAACCTGCGCCGGCTCCTGGAACCCGAGCTGCCCCCGCGGTCGGCCGGATCGTGGCTGCACTCCGCGCCGTCCGGCTACCGCCTCGACACCTCGACCGCCACCGAGAACGAACTCACGCGCTTCGACGACCTGCTGGCGCGCAGCCGTGCCGGTGGCCCGGACGCGCCCGCCCACTGCCGCGAACTGGCGGAGCTGGTCCGGCGCCCCCTGCTGACCGGACTGGATCCGGCCACACTCGACCGGCCGCACTTCGCCGCCCTGGAGCGCGCCCGGATAGCCGCCGCGACGGAGGCGATGACGGTCGCCACCGCCGCCGGCGACGCCGAACCCCTGCTGGCCGCCGTGTACGAGGTCACCCGGAGCGCGCCCTTCGACGAGCCGCTGCACGCCGCGATGGTCCGCGCACTCGCGTCGGTCGGCCGACGGGCCGAGGCCCTGTCCCTCTTCGAGACGGTCCGACAGCGGCTCGCCGCGGAGCTGGGCGTCGGCCCGTCCACCGTCCTCCGGGCCGCCCACCAGGAGGCGCTGCGCGAACTTCACGTCACCGCACCCCCCGCACCGGTACCGACGACGCCACCGCTCCCCACCGGGCCCGACAACCTGCCGCTGCCCGTCGCCGGCTTCACCGAACGCCCGCACCTCACCGACGCGTTGGCGAACGCGCTGGGCCGGGTCGCCGGCCCGGCCGCGACGGTGGTGATCACGGCCATGTCCGGCATGGGCGGCGTCGGCAAGACCGCGCTGGCCGTGCACTGGGCGCACCAGGTGGCCGAGCGGTTCCCCGACGGGCGCCTCTACCTGAACCTGCGCGGCTTCGAGCCGGGCAGCCCACCCGTGGACCCGGCCGAGGCACTGACCATGCTGCTGGTCGCGCTGGGCGAACCCACCGAGAACACCGACGAGGACCTGCCGCTGCGGGCCGCCCGCTTCCGCGCGTCGGTCGCCGGACGCCGCCTCCTGCTCGTGCTCGACAACGCCCGGGACGCCGACCAGGTGCGCTGGCTGCTCCCGGGCACCCCCGGCTGCCTGGTCCTCGTCACCAGCCGCAACCGGCTGAGCTCACTCGTGGTGCGCGACGGCGCCCTTGCCGTACCGGTCGACCGGCTGACCCCGGCACAGGCCCGTGAACTACTGGCCACCCGACTCGGCCCGGAGCGGCTCGCGGCCGAGCCCGCGGCGGTCGACACCGTCCTGGCGGCGTGCGGCGGGCTGCCCCTCGCCCTGTCGATAGCCGCCGCCCGGGTGGTCCTCAGCCCCGGGCTCACGCTGGCCGCCATCGCCGCCGAACTCGCCCCCGGCGGCGACCAACTGGCCGCCCTCGGACTCGACGACGCCCCGGACACCGACCTGCGCTCCGTCTTCGCCTGGTCCTACCAGGCGCTGAGCCCGGACGCCGCCCGGCTCTTCCGCCTCCTCGCCCTCCACCCCGGCCCGGAGATCTCGCTCGCCTCGGCCGCCAGCACCGCCGGCCTGTCCGTCGAGCGGACCCGAGCGCTGGCCCGGGACCTGTGCGAGGCCAACATGCTCACCGAGCACGCCCGGGACCGCTACGCCCTGCACGACCTGCTGCACGCCTACGCCGTCGACCTGCCCGCCGACGCCGTCGACGACCGCCCGGCCGCCCTCGGCCGACTGCTGGACCACTACGCGCACTCGGCGGCCGCGGCGAACGACGAGATCTCCACCCGCCGCGAACACGTCGCCCTGGAGCCGGCCCTGCCGGGCGTCGTGGTGCTCGCCTTCGACGACCGGGCCGCCGGCATGGCCTGGTACGCGGCCGAGTACCGCACCATCCTCACCCTGCTCCGCTCGGTCGCCGACGAGGACCAGCTGCGCCGGATCTGGCGCGTCGCCGACACCAGCCGCCTCTACACCTCCCAGCAGGGCTGGGCCCAGGACGAGATCGAGATCCTGCGCATCGCCCTCGGCGCACCAGCCCGCGTCAGCCCGCCCCACGAAGTCCTCCGGGCCCGCCTCGCTCTGGCCCGGGTGTACGCCCAGAGTGGCCACCACGCTCACGCTGACGCCCAACTCCTGCCACTCCTCGACGAGTTGCCCGCCCTCCCGACCAAGCTGCGAGCGGATGCCCAGCGCAGCATCGGCTGGGTCCGCGGCCGCCAGGGCCGCCACCGCGAGGCCCTCCAGCACTCCAGACAGGCCCTGGCCGCCTACCGCGCCCTCGGCAGCGACGAGAACAACATCGCCCGGGAACTCAACGCGGTCGGCTGGTACCACGCCCTGCTCGGCGAGCACGAGGAGGCGATCCGGCACTGCGAACAGGCCCTGCCCATCCTCCGGGCCAACGGCAACCGCCGCGGCGAAGCCGCCACTTGGGACAGCATCGGCTACGCCCATCACCACCTGGGCCGGTACCGGCAGGCCCTGGAATGCTACGAGCACGCCCTCGACGGCTACCGTGACGCCGCCGACGAGTACAACCAGACCGAGGTCCTCGACCACCTCGCCGACACCCACCTTGCCCTCGGCCACCACACTGAGGCCCGCGCCACCTGGCACCGCGCCGCCGACCTGCTCACGACCCTCGGCCACCCCGACGCCGACGCCCTCCGCACCAAGGCGGCAACCGTCCCCGACTGAGGCCCCCGCAGCCGGATCAGCCACTCATCCGCTTACCCCCTGCACCTTCTCCGACATCCCGATCCGAAACGCCTCCACCGTCCCGAACTCCTACACGACCTGCCCCACCACGCCACCCGTGCGACGCCACCCACTGGGACGACGTCACCCACGACCTCGGCCACGAACACCTGCGCGGCCACGACCTGCACCACACCGGCCTGACGTGGATGGCCGGCGCCGGAATCCCACTCCACATCCTCAACAGGTCGCCGGCCACAAGGAGATCACCACCACCCAGCCCTGCTTCCACCCGGACATCCGCGAACTCGCCAAAGCCGGCGAAGCCCTCACCCGCCACCTCGTCGAGCAACTCCGACTCAACGGGCAGATCCCCCGCCGCTGGTAGCCACAGGCCATCGCAAGAACCACGAAACTTCATCAGTTCCTCACCACGACCCACCCGCACTCGAGCGCGAAAGCACCGAGCACCCGCTCTCAAACACCTTATGGGACGCCACTCCGCGGGCCTCATAGCGGCGGCGACGCTTGGTAATCGCACTTGCCGTCACCGGTCGCCCCGCAGCCGTCAGTTCCGTTGCCTTGGCCTGCTCCCGGCGGGTCAGTGACACCACCGCCGGGTCGTACTCCGGCCTCGGCTTCGTGCCGGCAGGTGCCTGCGGCGGAACCCCGCGCAAAACCTCCACGATGTGCTGTTCCCACCACAACGCCTCCGCCGCCACTGCCTCCGGCAGCCCCTCCAACGGCGTCACCGGCGGAACCGGTGCCCGCGACGACGCGCGTACCACCTCGAAGTCCTCGGCCGCCGACAAATCGATCAAGCCGACGTCGGTGACCACACCGTCCGTGTCAGCCAGACGCACGGCCGTGCCGGACACAGCGATCACCGTGTGCAGGACACCGGCCACTCGAACTCGGTCACCGATCGACACCCCGACAGGCCGCCGCGGCCGACGTCCTTCGTTCACCACGCCCCCCGCTGGTCCAGCGGCCCGCACCAGCATGGCGGGACCCAGCCGCTCATTCGCGAGATCGGCCACCAGTTCCTGCCTCCACATCAGATGAAACAGTGCGGGCAACACCGCCAGCCGATCCCCAACCCCGTCGGCACCCATCAGCAACGGTGTCGGCGCTGCGAATGCCTTCTGCAGCCGGGCTGCGGTCTCGGGCCTGCCGGCGCCGCGCGGATGCCGGTAACGGGCCAGCCACCAGATTCGTCATCAACGCAGGGTCCGGGATACCGACGTGCCTGAACTCCCAGCCGACCGCCGAACAGGCCCGCACAGTGGCTTCGAACGCTTCGGCGCTCCGTTCGTCGACCTGGTCCTTGGCACGGACATCGACCACGCGAGCACGGCCGTCGGCAAGCCGTACGAAATAGTCCGGGGCATGGCGCCGCTTCTCTCTCCCGTCATGCCAGTGCAGCCAGAACGGCTGCGAAGCGATCCCCACAACATCCGGATCGAAGTCCAAGAGGATCAGCCGGTCCTGCTCCAACCACGACTCGAACCCGACATGACGTCCAGTCGATGCGGCCCACCACCAGCCTGGGTAATGCCCGAGTCCGCGCGACCAGCGGAACGTCCGTACCGGAGTTGCCTCCTCCCACGCCAGCCCGTGACACTGACCCAACGGAACAACCCGCTCGTGGCCTCCAGCACCGCCGAAACGGAGCGTGAACCCACCTCCGGCGGTGTCATGCTCCAACGCACGTGCAGTGCTCATCTGGTCACCTCGCCCATTACGCCTGTGCCTGCCCCAAGCACGGCCAAGGCGTGTCCCAGGCACACCCGGGACACGCCCATTGCTTCACGCCGATCGGCCGCCTCAGCCCGCCAGCAGCGCCTTCGCGGCCGCGATCACCGGCACGCCCACCTCGCCGACCAGCGCCGCGATTCCGGAGATGCGCTGCACCAGGCCACGCCGGCGCTCCGCAGACGTCTCCTCGGCGATCGAGTCGGCCGCCGCGTCCACCTCTGCCTGGTCGTTCTCGTCCAGGTGCGGGCGAAGCTTCTCGATCTCCCGCAGGAGGGCCTCCACCGCAGGCCCTCCTGCGGTCGCGCCGACGGTCTTGCCGCCAGCCACGATGTCACCGGAACCGGTGTGCTCGGCCTTGCCGATGCTGCCCGAGCCGTACTGCTGAATGTGGTCGCCGCTCATGATCCCCCGATGTTCCCGCTGCCGCTGTGCTGGGCCTTGCCGATGCTGCCCTCGCCGTACTGGTGGATGACGTCACCCTGCACCGCGTGGGCCACGTTGATGACCGTCTGTGCGATGTCGGGGTTGCCGATCGCCTTGGTGATCTCGTAGATCAACTGCTGGATCTCCTCCTGCTGCGTGGACCAGATGGCCTCACGCTGGGTGCCGGAGGTATTGAGGACCAGGCCGTACACCGGGGGCTTCTGCAGGGCCGAGACCAACCTCCAGACCAGAAGTGCCTCGACGGCGAGGAGGACGATCGTGCCCACGGTGTCGGCGAAAGTGGCGAATATGCCGCCCAGGATGAACCAGCCGATGCTCTGGAGGATGAACTTCTTCCACGCGGCACCCTTGTCGACGGTCAGTCGTCTCTGGCCGACATGGGAGATGTTGCGCAGCGGATAGGCATCGCCACCTACCCACAACACACCTTCGTTGATTGTTACTTGGGCCGCCAAGGGACCCTCCTGCCCACTCCCAAACGATGAGATGTGGAGCATAGCGAAGCCGATGCGGACACGAGACGGAAGTTACACTTTCTGCCCATCACCTTCGAGTAACGACCTGGTGCGTGATTGCGATGGCGATGTGACCAGTGGTGTTGTGGGCGGCATGATTTGACGGTGTGACGATCAAGGTGAAGCGCGCGGTCCTTGGCCATCGGGTGCTGACCGGCGTCTCGCGGCGGCACCTGGTGGATCTGGTCGTCGAACTGGCTACTCCGTGGCAGGCCGTGGTCGAGGGCCGACGCGGCGCTTCCCGTGGTGGAGCGCGTCAACGGGCGGCCGGCGCGGGTGCCAGGCATCGGCTGGTGTTCGTCGACCGGGTGACCGCCACACTCATCCACCTGCGCCACGACCTGCCCCATGCCGTCCTGGCCCTGCTCTTCGGAGTCGACCGCTCCACCGTACCCGGGCAATCGGCGAGGTCAGGGGCCTGCTCGCCGCCCGTGGCTTCGCGGTGCCCGACCGTCCCGAGGTCCGGCTGCGGACCCTGGCAGACGTCCTCGCTTACGCCCAGGCCGAGGGCGTCGTGCTGCGACTGGACGCCACCGAGGTCCAGGTCCGCCGCCCGGCCTCGCACCAAGGCGGACGGCGGGCCTTCGTCTCCGGCAAGAAGAAGCAGAACACGATTAAGGCCACCGTCATCGCCGACGCGAAGGGCCGCACCCTTTGGGCCGGCAACCTCCGCCCCGGCCGCATGCACGACACCACCGCGATACGCGGAGAGGGTATCGACGACCTCTTCCGACAGTTCCCCAAAGTCCAAGTTCTTCTCGATGACGGCTACTTGGGTCTGCGGAGGGACCATCCCGGCCAGGCGGTCACACCACCGAGGAAGCCGAACAAGATCGCCGCACCGGAGGTTCACGAGGCCCGGGAGCAGGCCCGCCACGAGCACTCGTCTCAGCGCATCCCCGTGGAGCACGCCCTCGCCGACCACAAACGCTGGAAGGGTCTGGCGCGCTGGACCCACCGCCGCGACACCCTCCCGGCCACCTACCTCGCCGTCGCAGGCCTTGTCTCCGACCGCACCGCCGCCGCCTGACTGAGGGCGGGCGATCGGGCAGTGAAGTTCCCCCCTGACCTTGGACAGCTGTTGCTTACGCTGCGGGGGTGAAGTCGCGCTGCAGCCTGGCCCGGGTTTCGAGTGGGGTGAGGTATCCGA
>NZ_JNWQ01000014.1 GCF_000716875.1 Streptomyces novaecaesareae
CATACGAGATTTCTGCCTGTCTCGTGGGCTCGGAGATGTGTATAAGAGACAGGCCCCGGGCGGGAGGGGGAGGAGGGGGGAAGGTTCAGGTCAGGTACTGGCAGGTGTCGCGGCGCAGGAAGGTGCCGTGGCCGGCCCGGCCGTGCCAGGTGCCGTCGTCGAGCACCACGGTGCCGCGGGAGAGCACCGTCCGGGCCCGGCCGGTGAGTCGGCGGCCCTCGTACGCGGAGTAGTCCACGTTCATGTGGTGGGTCGCGGCGGAGACGGTCTGCACCGCGGTGGGGTCGTAGACGACGAGGTCGGCGTCGGCGCCCGGAGCGAGGGTGCCCTTGCGCGGGTGCAGCCCGAACATCCGGGCGGGCGTGGTGCAGGCGATCTCGATCCAGCGCCGCCGGCTGATGTGCCCGTCCACGACGGCCTGGTGGAGCAGGTCCATCCGGTTCTCCACGCCCGGAAGGCCGTTGGGGATCTTCGAGAAGTCGCCGCGCCCGAGCTCCTTCTGCCCGGTGAAGCAGAACGGGCAGTGGTCGGTGGAGACCACCTGGAGGTCGTTGGTGCGCAGCCCGCGCCAGAGCGCCTCCTGGTGCTCGCGCGGCCGCAGCGGCGTGCTGCACACGTACTTGGCGCCCTCGAAGCCGTCGGCGCCCTCCTCGGCGAGGTTGTCGGTGGAGAGGAAGAGGTACTGCGGGCAGGTCTCGCCGAAGACGTTGAGCCCGGCGTCGCGGGCCTGCGCGAGTTCGGCGAGGGCCGCGGCGGCGGAGACGTGCACGACGTAGAGCGGGCTGCCCGCCACCTGGGCGAGCTTGATCGCCCGGTGGGTGGCCTCGGCCTCCAGCAGTTCGCGGCGGACCTCGCCGTGGTAGCGGGGGGCGGTCCTCCCCGCGGCGAGCGCCTGTTCGACCAGGACGTCGATGGCGATGCCGTTCTCGGCGTGCATCATGATCAGCCCGCCGTTGGCGGCGCCGCGCTGCATGGCGCGCAGGATGCGGCCGTCGTCGCTGTAGAAGACGCCGGGGTAGGCCATGAAGAGCTTGAAGGAGGTGGACTCGCCGGAGTCGACGAGCGCGTCCATCTCCTTGAGGACGCCGTCGTTGACGTCGGAGACGATGGTGTGGAAGGCGTAGTCGACGGCGCAGTTGCCGTCCGCCTTGGCGTGCCAGGCGTCCAGGCCCTCGCGCAGCGAGCCGCCGACGGGCTGGACGGCGAAGTCGACGATGGTGGTGGTGCCGCCCCAGGCGGCGGCCCGGGTGCCGGTCTCGAAGGTGTCGGAGGCCGCGGTGCCGCCGAACGGCAGCTCCATGTGGGTGTGGGCGTCGACGCCGCCCGGGATGACGTAGTGGCCGGTGGCGTCGATGACGGTGTCGGCGGTCCAGGCCTGGGCGGCGGAGCTGCCGGTGGCGGCGAGGGCGGCGATGCGCTCGCCCTCGATCAGGACGTCGGCGTGGAGTTCCTCGGTGGCCGTGATGACGAGGCCGCCGCGGACGATCGTGCGCTGCTGCGGGTCGCGGGTGGTCATCGCGCTGCTCCTCAGGCCTCGGCGAGCGGTCCGTAGGCGTCGGGCCGGCGGTCGCGGTAGAACGCCCACTGCTGGCGGACCTGTTCGATCAGGCCGAGGTCGAGGTCCCGGACGACGAGTTCCTCCTCCTTGTCGGAGGCGACGTCGCCGACGAACTGGCCGCGCGGGTCCACGAAGTAGGAGGTGCCGTAGAAGTCGTTGTCGCCGTACTCCTCGGTGCCGACCCGGTTGATGGCGGCGACGAAGTACTCGTTGGCGACGGCGGCGGCGGGCTGTTCGAGCTGCCAGAGGTAGGCGGACAGGCCGCGGCTGGTGGCGGAGGGGTTGTAGACGATCTGCGCGCCGGCCAGGCCCAGGGCGCGCCAGCCCTCGGGGAAGTGGCGGTCGTAGCAGATGTAGACGCCGACCTTGCCGACGGCGGTGTCGAAGACGGGCCAGCCGAGGTTGCCGGGCTTGAAGTAGTACTTCTCCCAGAAGCCCTTGACCTGCGGGATGTGGTGCTTGCGGTACTTGCCGAGGTAGCTGCCGTCGGCGTCGATGACGGCGGCGGTGTTGTAGTAGACGCCGGGCTGCTCCTCCTCGTAGACCGGGACGACGACGACCAGCCCGAGTTCGCGGGCGAGGTCCTGCATCCGGCGTACGGTCGGGCCGTCGGGGACGGCCTCGGCCCAGCGGTAGTGCTCGGGCTCCTGGACCTGACAGAAGTACGGGGAGTTGAAGACCTCCTGGAAGCCGATGATCTTCGCTCCCTGGGCGGCGGCCTCGCGGGCGTACCGCTCGTGGAGCGCGATCATGCTCTCCTGGTCGCCGGTCCAGCGGGTCTGGACGAGCGCGGCACGGACGATCTGCGACATGGGAACCTCCGCAACTCCGCGGCCCGGCCGTGCGGTCGGGCCTGCGGTCTGAGGGTTGACGGGGCGGGTCTCACCAGCGGATCCGCTCGGGGATCCGCCGGGGTCTACGTGCGTAGAAGGCGATTTGTAGACCGTAGGCCGGGCCTCGGTGGCCTGACAATACGTTGGCGGTAACGCGTCTGGGGCGATCTTGTTACGCGGACACGCGGACGGGCCCGGGTGGGATGAAAAGCTCATTTACCCCGTACGTGTCCTCCTTACTCATTGTCGACGGACCCCGACGGGCCGCCGAACCGGCTTGACTTCGTCCGGTTCGCTCGGGAAGGATCCGGCGCATGGACTCCGGCACCACTCTGGTCTGCCGCCTGCACGTCGATCTGCGACGCCAGGCGAGTTCCATCTGTGCCTGTTGACCTTGCT
This sequence comes from Streptomyces novaecaesareae, assembly GCF_000716875.1. GTDB lineage: Bacteria > Actinomycetota > Actinomycetes > Streptomycetales > Streptomycetaceae > Kitasatospora > Kitasatospora novaecaesareae. The sequence continues at coordinate 2,791 of NZ_JNWQ01000014.1, forward strand.
CTCCCCCGCCGCTCCCACCCTGTGACGCCTGCCAGGGCCCGCGCCGCGCACCCGCAGTTCTGACCTCCCGCCCCAGCCCCGGCGCACCCGTGCGGGCACGGGCCGCCCCGTCGGCCCGTGCCCGTCCACCGCCGCCGACGCCGGGCACCCCTGCCGACGTTCCCGCCGCACCCGAGGACGCCTTGATGAGCCCGAACACGAGCCTGGACCCCGTCACCGACACCCCGACGCCCGTCCCTTCCGCGCAGGAGCGCGCCCCGCTCACCCCCAGCACCCTGCGGAGCATCATCCGCGAGCTGGCCGAGCAGCCCGACCGGTGGATCCACCACGTCCGCCTCTCCACCGAGGAGCGCTGGTACCGGCGGCTGGTGGCCGAGGACGATCACGAGGTGTGGCTGATCAGCTGGCTGCCCGGGCAGTCCACCGGCTTCCACGACCACGGCGGCTCGCGCGGCGCGTTCGCCGTCGCCCTCGGCGAGTTGGAGGAGCTGTCCCTCGGCGGCCCCGAGCAGGGTCTGCTGATCCGCCGGCTCCAGGCCGGCACCGCCCGGGCCTTCGGCCCCGAGTACGTGCACGACGTGCGGAACACCGCTTCCGGCCCCGCCGTCACCCTGCACGCCTACTCGCCGCCGCTGGACTCGATGGCACATTACGACCTACGGGCCGAAGGGCTCGTCCGCACCTCGGAGGAAGGACCGGAGCAGTGGTGACGACGATCGACGACCTGGTGGAGCGGGCCCGCGAGGGCGTCCACCGCCCACGCGCCCGCGAGGCGTACCAGGCCCAGCTGGACGGCGCGTTGCTGGTGGACATCCGCCCGGCGGCGCAGCGGGCGGCCGAGGGAGAGATCCCGGGCACGCTGATCATCGAGCGCAACGTGCTGGAGTGGCGGCTCGACCCGACGGGCAGCCACCGGATCCCCGAAGCCTCGGGCTACGACATCGAGGTGATCGTGGTCTGCTCCGAGGGCTACGCCTCCAGCCTGGCCGCCGCCTCGCTCCGGGAGCTGGGCCTGCACCGGGCGACCGACCTGGACGGCGGGTTCGTCGGCTGGGCGGCCGCCGGACTGCCGACCCGTCAGGGCGGCTGAGCACCCGGGCCGCACCGCCGAGCACGGGACTGAGCCGCTGAGCACGGGACTGAGCCGCTGAGCACCGGGCTGAGTCGCGTGCCGGACGGTAAATCAGGGACAGGAGATGATGCAGGTCATAGTCTGATCAGAGTTTCCGCCGGTCCAAAGCTGGGCAGCCACGCGGGCGGAAGTACGCCCGGGCGCTTGAAACCGCCGCCACCGAACGACCCGACCGAACGACCGACACAGGCGCCGCCTCCCCGGGGCGCCCTGACGAGGAAACACCCCGTGATCAGATTCGAGGGCGCCGGAAAGCGCCACCCCGACGGGACCGTCGCCGTCGAGGGCCTGGACCTTGAGGTCCCGACCGGTCGGATAACCGTCCTGGTCGGACCGTCCGGCTGCGGCAAGACCACCCTGCTGCGCATGGTCAACCGGATGGTCGAGCCCACCTCGGGCCGAGTACTGCTGGACGGCACGGACGTCGCGAAGCTGGAGCCCGCCAAGCTGCGGCGCGGCATCGGCTACGTCATCCAGCAGGCCGGACTCTTTCCGCACCGCAAGGTGATCGACAACATCGCCACCGTCCCCTACCTGCTCGGCTGGGACCGCAAGAAGGCCCGCGCCCGGGCCGCCGAACTGCTCGAACTCGTCGGGCTCGCGCCCGAGACCGCCAAGCGGTACCCGTTCCAGCTGTCCGGCGGCCAGCAGCAGCGCGTCGGCGTGGCGCGCGCCCTGGCCGCCGACCCGCCGGTGCTGCTGATGGACGAGCCGTTCAGCGCCGTCGACCCGGTGGTGCGTGCCGGGCTCCAGGAGGAACTGCTGCGGCTGCAGTCCGAGCTGCACAAGACGGTGCTGTTCGTCACCCACGACATCGAGGAGGCCGTCCGACTCGGCGACCAGGTGGTGGTACTGCGCGAGCACGGCCGGATCGCCCAGCTCGCCGACCCGCACACGCTGCTCACCACCCCCGCCGACGACGGCGTGGCCGCCTTCCTCGGCCGCGACCGGGGCCTGCGCGGCCTCGGCCTGCGCCCCGCGCGGGCCGTCGAGCTGCGCCCGGTGAGCGACGGACTCACGTACGGGGGCTGGGAGTTGGCCCTGGACGACGAGCGCCGACCGATCGGCTGGATCGACCGCGACGCCGTCACCGCCGAGCTGCACGCCGCCGCCGGCTTCCGGCCGGACACCGACACCCTGCGCACCGCGCTGGACGCCGCCGTCCTCTCCGCCTCCGGGGTGGCGGTCGCGCTGGACGCCGACGGCCGGGCCACCGGCACCGCGAGCCGCGAGGCCGTCCTGGCCGCGCTGCGGCCCGAGGCCGACCGGACGGGCGGCGCAGCGGACTCAGACGTAGCGGACTCGGGCGAGGCAGACAGCGCCGACGAGCCGGACCGGGCTAGCCAGGCGGACGGGGCCGACGGTGGATGATGAACCGATCGTCCGCTGGTACTGGATTGGCGACCACCTCGGCTACCTCGGCCACCTGCTCGCCGACCACGCCGTGATCGCCCTCGTCCCCGTGCTCATCGGACTGCTGCTGGCGATCCCGCTCGGCCTGGCCTGCGCCCGCTTCCCCCGGCTCTACCAGCCGCTGTCCGCCGTCTTCAACATCGTCTACGCGCTGCCCTCGCTGGCCGTGTTCGTGGTGCTGATCCCGTACACCGGGCTCGCCACCCAGGCGACCGTCATGATCCCGCTCACCTTCTACGCCCTCGCCGTCCTGCTGCCGACCACCGTGGACGGGCTGCGCGCCGTCCCGGAGTCCGTCCGGCAGGCCGCCACGGCGATGGGGTACGGGCCGTGGCACCGGTTGACCTCGGTCGAACTGCCCGCCGCCGTCCCGTACCTGATCGCCGGCCTGCGGGTCGCCGCGGTGTCCAGCATCTCGCTGGCCAGCGTCGGCGCGCTGGTGGGGCGCGGGGGGCTCGGCTACCTGTTCATCGACGGCTTCCAACGCACCTTCCCGACCCCGATCGTGGCCGGCATCGCACTGATCGCCGTCCTCGCGCTGGCCGTCGACCTGGTGCTGGTGGCCGCCCGGCGGCTGCTCGCGCCGTGGGCCGTCCGGGAGAAGGGGGCGGGCTCGTGAACTGGCTGAACTGGCTGAGCGACTTCTTCACCGCCCCGGACCACCGCAGCGGCCCGGACTCGATCCTGCACCGGGTCTCCGAGCACCTGCTGCTCTCCGGCGAGGCCCTGCTGTACGCGGCGCTGCTCGCCGTCCCGCTCGGGCTGCTGATCGGCTACACCGGGCGCGGCGTCACCGTGGTGACCGCGTTCGCCGGCGCCGCCCGCGCCCTGCCCACCCTCGGCCTGGTGACCTTGGCGGTGCTGCTCGCCGGGGTCGGCGACACCGCCGTCCTGGTCCCGCTGGTCGCACTCGCCGCGCCACCACTGCTGGTGGCCGCCGTCGAGGGGGTGCGCGGCACCGACCCGGACGTCCGGGACGCCGCGCGCGGCATCGGGCTGACCCACCCGCAGGTGCTGCGGCAGGTCTGCCTGCCCTCGGCCGCGCCGACCCTGCTGGCGGGCTTCCGCACCGCGACCGTCCAGGTGATCGCGACCGCCACGGTGGCCGCCTACGTCGGGCTGGGCGGGCTCGGCCGCTACGTCATCGACGGGCTGGCGACCCGCAAGTACGCCGTGACGGTGGGCGGTGCGCTGCTGGTGGTGCTGCTCGCCGTCGCCGCCCAGCTGTTCTTCGCCCTGCTCGCCCGGTTCGCGCTCCCGCCCGGGATGCGCGCCCAGCGCCGGGCCCGCTGAACCTCCTCTCCCATCCTCCTCGGAAGGACATATCTCACCATGTCGACAATGAAGCGAAGCCGGCGCGCGGTCGTCCTCGGCACGCTCGCCGTGCTCGCCCTCGGCGCCACCGCCTGCGGCTCCTCCGGCGGCGACCCGCTCGCCGGGGGTTCGAGCGCCTCCGCCTCCGCGTCATCCAGCGGTTCCGGCGGCTCGGGCGGCTCGGGCGGCTCGGGCGGCGGCTCCGGCTCGACGGTGGTCATCGGCTCCGCGAACTTCCCGGAGAACGTGCTGCTCGGCTCGATCTACTCGCAGGCGCTCAAGGCCAAGGGCGTCAAGGTCGAGGAGAAGTTCAACATCGGCAGCCGCGAGGTGCTCTACGGGCAGCTGCAGAGCGGCAACCTGACCGTCCTGCCCGAGTACAACGGCGCGCTGCTCGCCTACCTGGACCCGAAGACCACCGCCGTCACCACGCAGGACGTGAACGCGGCGCTCGCCAAGACGCTGCCCGCCACCCTGGGGATCCTCGACTCCTCCCCCGCCGAGGACAAGGACTCGCTCAGCGTCACCCAGGAGACCGCCGACAAGTACAACCTCAAGAGCATCTCCGACCTGGCCGCCAAGGCCGGCGAGTTCACCATCGGCGGCCCGCCGGAGTTCAAGTCCCGGCGCGAGCCGCAGTTCAAGGACGTCTACGGGCTGACCTTCAAGGAGTGGAAGCCCACCGCCGACACCACCGCGAACGCGCTCAAGGACGGCAGCATCCAGGTCGGCAACGTGTTCACCACCGACCCCAAGATCGTCCAGTACAAGCTCGTCCCGCTGAGCGACCCGAAGAACGTCTTCGGCGCGCAGAACGTCACCCCGCTGGTCAACAAGGCGGGCGTGGACGCCACGGCGACGGCGGCGCTCAACGCGGTGTCGGCCAAGCTCGACACCGCGGGGCTGACGGCGCTGATGAAGCGCGTCGCGGTGGACAAGGAGGATCCGTCGGCGGTGGCCAAGGACTGGCTGAAGTCCAACAGCCTGGGCTGACGACCGGCTCGTACGGGCGTCACGGCTGACGGTCGGCACACGGCGCGCGGCGGCCCGGGAAGGCATCTCCCCGGGCCGCCGTTCGCCGCATCCGAGGCCTGTCCGCACGGGCCCGGCCGCTCTCCCGAGGGACCTTCCCTTCTGCGCCGCGAACATGACAGTGTGGGCGCCATGCGCACTCGACTCCTCGCCGCCACCCTCACGGCACTCGCCGCGGTGAGCCTCGCTGCCTGCTCCAGCTCCGGATCGAGCTCGGGCAAGGCCACCTCCGCGGCCGGCTCCCCCACCGCCACCGCCGCCACCGCTGCCTCGACCGCCGCCCCCTCCGACGCCGCCGCGACGCCGTCGGCCCCCGCGCCCGACACGGCCGCCCCAACGCCCGACGGCGCCACGGGCGCGCCCACCCCCGACGGCACGGCCCCCGGAGCCCCCGCACCTGCCAAGCCCGCCCCGCCCACCGACGCCGGACTGCCCGCCAAGCCGGACTCCGACCTCACCGCCAAGCTGGTCGCCGCGCTGGACGCGATCGACCCGGCGATCGTCGGCGGCAAGCCCGACCAGGCCGTGGACCGGGCCCGCAACCAGTGCCAGTCGCTCTACCAGTTCCCCAAGGACAAGGGGAAGCTGGTCGAGCTGGCCAACCAGCGCTTCACCTCGACCGACCACCCGCAGGGCTTCGGACCGGACACCGCCGCCAAGATCAACGACGCGCTGCGGACCACGCTCTGCCCGGCGTCACGCTGATCCAGACCGCACCACCCTGAACACCCGGCGTCCTGAGCGCCGGGCGGCCGTGGCCGCACCCCGTCCAACGGGGGTGCGGCCACGGTCTTCTTTTTTTGCCGGGCGACCCTCCCATCCCGGCGCCCAATCGGCCCCCCTCACGCGCCCGGACGGTGTGTTGACGAACTGTCAGGTCTCTTGACAGACCAGTGGTCTAGTCCAAACATAGGCATGTCGATCCGACCGGGATGCACTGTGGGGGTGTGACCACCGGCGGCTGAGGCACTGCCCTGCCCTGTTCCGCTCCACCCCCGCTCCGTACAACGGCGCGCGCACTCGCACCGCCGCCCGCGTCCACGCGAGTCGGTGGGGTTCCGCACGCCCGCACGCCCGCACGCCCGCACACCCCGATCTCCGCCGCGCGCTCCACCGCGCTCCGTCCGATCCCGACTTCCCGGGTCAGGGACCGCCCGGCCGACCCCACACGGCCGCCGCGCCCGACCCGTTCGCACCTCCCCAACGTCCTGCCCCACCACGTCTGTTGGAGAATCCATGCGTCTTCGCAGAACAATCCAGGCCGCACTCACGGCCTGCGCCACGCTGGCCGCCTCGGCCGGCCTCGTCGCCGCCGGGACGAGCTCCGCCCAGGCCGCCACCCCGCTCCCCAGTCGGGTCTTCGCCCCCTACTTCGAGGCCTGGACCGGCCAGAGCCCGGCCGCGCTGGCCGCGCAGTCCGGCGCCAAGCACCTGACCATGGCGTTCCTGCAGGCCGCCACCAAGGGCTCGTGCACCCCGTACTGGAACGGCGACTCCTCCATGCCGGTCGCCTCCTCGACCTTCGGCGCCGACATCGCCACCATCCGTGCCAACGGCGGGGACGTGATCCCCTCCTTCGGCGGGTACACCGCCGACAACACCGGCACCGAGCTGGCCGACAGCTGCACCGACGTCAACCAGATCGCGGCCGCCTTCGAGAACGTCATCACAACCTACGACATCAGCCGGATCGACCTCGACGTCGAGGACAACTCGCTGACCAACACCGCCGGGATCGACCGCCGCAACAAGGCGATCAAGCTCGTGCAGGACTGGGCCGCCACCAAGGGGCGGACCATCCAGTTCTCCTACACGCTGCCGACCACCACCGGCGGGCTGGCCGACAGCGGCCTCGCGGTGCTGAGGAACGCGGTCGGCAACAACGCGCGGATCGACGTCGTCAACATGATGACCTTCGACTACTACGACGGCGCCACCCACGACATGGCGGCCGACACCCAGACCTCCGCGCAGGGCCTCTACAACCAGCTCGCCAAGCTCTACCCGTCCAAGACCCCCGCCCAGCTGTGGGGTTCGATCGGGATCACCGAGATGCTCGGCATCGACGACTACGGCGCAGCCGAGACCTTCACCCTGGCCAACGCCACCACCGTGTACAACTGGGCGGTGTCCAAGGGCATCAACACGCTGTCCTTCTGGGCGCTCCAGCGCGACAACGGCGGCTGCCCGGGCAAGGGCGGGGCCGACGCCTGTTCCGGGATCAACCAGAACACCTGGGACTTCAGCCACGTCTTCGCGCCGTTCACCAGCGGCTCGACGGTGGGCAACGACTTCGCGGTCAGCGCCAGCCCGAACTCCGGTACGGTCACGGCCGGTTCGTCCACCTCGGCGACCATCGGGACGGCCGTCACGGCGGGCTCGGCGCAGAACGTCAACCTCACGGTCAGCGGCGCCCCGGCCGGCGTCACCGCCACCGTCACCCCCGGGAGCGTCACCGCCGGCAGCAGCGCCACCCTCAACATCACCACCACCGCGTCGGTGGCGCCCGGGAGTTACCCGATCACGGTGACCGGCACGGCGGCCTCCGGCAGCCACACCGGCGTCTTCACGCTGACCGTCACCGGGACGGGCCCGACGACCGGCCTGGTCAACGGCGACCTGGAGACCGGCAGCCTGGCCCCGTGGACCTGCCAGAGCGGCGGCGCCGTGGTCTCCGCCCCGGCCCACTCCGGCTCGCACGCGCTGCAGGCCGCGGCCACCGCGAGCCAGACCGGCGAGTGCTCGCAGACCGTCACGCTGAAGCCCAACACCAGCTACACGCTGAGCGGCTGGGTGCAGGGCAACTACGCGTACGTCGGCGTCAGCGGCGGCGCCACCGCCAGCACCTGGGCCACCTCCTCCGGCTGGACGAAGCTGTCCGTACCCTTCACCACCGGCGCCTCGGGCACCGTCACCGTGTACCTGCACGGCTGGTACGGCCAGGGCGACGTGTACGGGGACGACTTCTCGATCGCCTGAGTGCGGGCGAGACGGGGGCGGTGACGGGCACCAATGCGGCGGGTAACAGATAGCAGGTAACAGGTTGCAGGTAACAGGTAACGAATGACAGATGACAGCTGACAGATTTCAACATCTGTCAGCTGTCATCTGTTAGCTGTCGGTCACCGCCAACCGCCTCGGCCGGCACAGCGCCAGGTACGCCACCGTCGCCAGCACCCCGCTGACCAGGACCACCAGCGCCAGCAGTACCGCGGACGGCTGCCCGCCGAGGCTGCTGAGCGGGGCCACCACCGCTCCGACCAGGAAGTTGCCCGTCCCGAGCAGGGCCGAGGCCGTACCCGCCACCTGAGGTTCGACCAGACCGAGGGCCTGTGCGGCCGTGTTCGGCAGGAGCACCCCCAGGCTGCCCATCATCACGAACAGCGGCGCGCAGAACCCTGCCAGCCCCAAGTCCCACACCGTCGTCAGCAGCACCAGCGCCACTCCCGAGGCGACCGCCACCGCGAGCGCGCCCAGCATCAGTGACCGCGGTGTGAAGCGCGGCGCCAGCAGCCGCCCGTTCACCTGCGTCATCACCACGATCGCCACCGAGTTCAGCCCGAACAGCAGGCTGTAGGTCTGCGGCGAGACCTGGTACACGTGCTGGAGCACCGTCGACGACCCGCTGATGTAGCCGAACAGCGCCCCGAACGCGAGGGAGCTGGTCAGCGCCAGCCCGAGGAACGGCAGGTTGCGCAGCAGCCGCCCCATCGTCCGCAGGGTCGCCCCCAGCCCGCCGCCGTCCCGGGTCTCCGGCGGCAGTGTCTCGCGCAGCACGCCGAACGCGACGAGGGTGAGCAGCAGTCCGAGCGCCGTCAGCGCGCCGAAGGTGCCGCGCCAGGAGGTGAACCGCATCAGCTGCGCGCCGATGATCGGGGCGAGGATCGGCGCCAGGCCGGATATCAGGGCGATCGAGGCCAGGAAGCGCAGCAGGGCGACGCCCTGGAAGCGGTCCCGGGCGATGGCGCGCCCGATCACCAGCCCCGCGGAGCCCGCCGCGCCCTGCACGAAGCGGGCGGCGATCAGCACCGACAGGTTCGGCGCGAGCACGCACACCACGCTGGACAGGGTGTAGGCGACGAGCCCCACGAGCAGTGGCGGGCGGCGCCCGAAGCGGTCGCTGAGCGGTCCGAAGAGCAGTTGCCCGGCCGCGACGCCGAACATCGAGAAGGTGAGGGTGAGTTGGACGGCGGCCGGCTCGGCGGCAAGGTCGTCCGCGATCGCGGGCAGGCCCGGCAGGTAGAGGTCGGTGGTGAGCGGACCGAGCGCGGTGAGGCCGCCGAGAACGGCGATCGTGGCCAGGCCGGTGCCGGTGTGGCCGGCGGCGGGTTGGCCGACGGCGGGTGTGTCGGTGGCGGGTGTGTCGGTGGCGGGTGTGTCGGTGGCTGTGGTGGCGGGTGTCGCGGCGGCAGCGGTCGACGTGTCGTCGGTGGGGCCGACGGGCGGGCCGGGCATGGCGCTCCTAACGGACGGGGTGACGAGGGCTTCGTTCGCGCTCCGTCCTATCGCAGCCGGGCCCGGTTCCGACAGCGGGGGTACGTCGTGTCACCTCCGCAGCCCGGGTACGACAGGGGCCCGGCCGCTCCGCAGTCGGAACGGCCGGGCCCCGGCCGGGGTGGCCGATTGCCACGGCCGGCCTGCTCAGCGCTGGGCGACCTGTCCGGCGCGCAGCGCCGCCTGCACCGCCGCGCCGTCCTGCCACGCGTAGAGCTGGTTGCCGGTCAGCGCCACGTTGTAGTGCCCGCAGGTGCCGGTGGCCTTGGCCACGACGTTCTCCGGGAACCACCCGGCCTTGAGCGACACCGGCACCGGGTGCGCGGACTTGCCCGGCAGCCCGGCGGTGCAGCCGACGGGCAGCCGCCCTTCCGGGAGGGTGGCGCGCAGCAGGCGGTCGTCGCCCGTGGTGGACATCAGGTACTTGACGCCGGAGGCGTTGTCGGGGAGCCAGGTCGGCATCGAGCGGCGGTCGGCCTTGGCCTGGGTGCCGGTCTCGTACGCGGCCTGCTCCTGATGGCGCTCGCTGTACCAGTCGGACACCCGCGGGCCGATTGCCACGGCCGCCACGGCGACGGCCATGCCGGTGCCCGCAACTCCCAGCGCGACCTTGCTCACGATGCCCTTCATGCCCGGCTTCCCTCTCCCTGTCCGTGGCCGGTGCGCCCGACCGGTGAGGCCGGTCGGCGCGCCCGGCCGTGGCCGTTGCCCCTTGTCCGCTGCCGGCGGCCGTCGGTGTCCCCGCTGCCGGCCCGGGCGACGCGGTACGCCGTCCGGTGTAACCATCGTGGCTCGTGCCGCCCCGGCGGAGCGTCACCACCAGGTCGCGACCTTGTCTCCAACCCACGGGGTACCGTCTCCACCTTCAGGCGTATGTCCTTCGGCAGAGCCCTGAACTCCGCCGGCCCGGACACCCGGAGCACCGGAACACCGGAACACCGGAGGGGGCGAACGCTGCCCGGGCGCCGCTCGGGCCCCGATCGAGCGTCGCTCAAGCCCGGCTCCGCCGCAGCCCGGCCTGCTGCACCCGGGGGGCATCGGGCGGCCGTGGGGCCCGCGTGCCCGGGCGGGTCAGACCGTCACGGGCACCGGGCGGGCGACCGGGAAGGGGCGCCCGTCGAGGGTCCAGTGCGGGTCGATCGGGCGCAGCAGGGAGGCGTACACCTGGGCGGCGACGTCCGGGTGGCGGATCTCGCCGGTGGGCGGCCCGGCCGGGATGTCGTGCCCGGCGCAGGCGACCCAGGCCGTCCGCTCCTCGACCGTACGGCCGCCGTGGCCGCCCGCGTCGACGTGGCCGTGGTCGGTGACGACGATGACGGTCCACTGCTCCTCGGCGTACGCGGCCCGGCCGCGAACGGCGTCCAGGAGGCGGCCGAGGCGCTCGTCGGCGGTGCGCATGGCGGCGCGGTACTCGTCGCCGCAGCCGAGGAAGTGGGCGGTCTCGTCGACGGCGCCGAGGTAGACGAAGGAGGCCTCGGGGTCGGCGGTGCCGAGGACGTGGACGGCCTCCCGGGTGACCTCCTCGTCCACGGCCTCCCAGGCCTCGGGGGTGTCCTCGGCCGGGGCGATGTAGGAGAGCCGGCCGGGGGCGCGGAAGAGCGGGCCGCCGGACTCGTTGATCATCAGCGGGTCCCAGCCGGCCGCGACGAAGGTGCGGCGGCGGTCGCCGCGGTTGAGCCGGGTGGCGAAGTCGGGGAACACGTCGAGCCGGTTGCCGCCCAGGTGATTGCCCCAGACGCCGTGCTTGGCGGGCTCGACGCCGGTCACGATGGTGGCCCAGCAGGGCCCGGACATGGTCGGCGTCGTGTCCGCCACGGTCACCGGCACCAGGAACCCGGCCTCGGCGACCTCCTGCAGGCGCGGCATCGGCACCTGCGCCAGGTAGTCGTGGCGGACGCCGTCGATCCCGACGACGAGCACGCGGGGTCGGGGCCACTGGGCAGCGGACATGGCGGTGGTTCCTTTCGGTCGTGCGCACGATCGGCCCGCACCCTCCGAGGGCACCGCCGACCGCGTCATGCTTCACCGGCCGCCGTACCGCCCGGCATCGCACCGCCGAACGCCGGGTGTCCGGCGGGTGTCGGACGGACGGCGGGTGTCGGGCGGACGGCGGCGGGCAGCGGCGGACGGCGCCTCCCGTCCGCAGGACGGGCGGGCCACGGCCACGGCCACGGCTAGGGCCGGAACTCGCGGACGACCTCGATGCGGCCGACGATGTGCCGGTTGAACTCGTCCAGTTCCTCGGCGGGCACCCAGAGCTCAAGGATCGTCCGGCCGCCGGCCTGCCGTACCGGGTAGCGGGCGAGGAAGTCGGCCTCGACCTTGAAGCGCGTGACGTAGCCGACGCCGGAGGCGGGCACATTCCAGTCCCGGGCGATCCGGATCGCGTAGTCCTCGTTGAGGACGGGGTAGAAGATCGGCTGGTCGGGCAGGCGGGGCGGCCAGGCACGCCAGTCGGCGGCCTCGACCAGGGCCAGCTCCTCGGGGCCGGTGGGGCGCCAGAGGGTGGTGGTCGGGGGCGTGCGGACGGGCGTACTGGTCATGGCCGGGACGGTAGCCGGGCCACGAGCGGCCCGGCCACCGGATTTTCCCTGCCCACCAGGGGTGGACGGCCCGTCAGCGGTACGCGGACTCGCCGGTGATGGCCTCGCCGAGGACCAGGGTGTGGATCTCGCTGGTGCCCTCGTAGGTGAGCACCGACTCCAGGTTGTTGGCGTGCCGCAGCACCGGGTACTCGGTGGTGATGCCGTTGGCCCCGAGGACGGTCCGGGCGCTGCGGGCGATCTCCAGCGCGGTGCGGACGTTGTTGAGCTTGCCGAAGCTGACGTGCGGCGGACGGGCCGCGCCCTCCTCCTTGAGACGGCCGATCCGCAGCGCCACCAGGTAGGCCTTCTCGACCTCCAGCATCATCTCGACCAGCTTCTGCTGGGTCAGCTGGAAGCCGGCGATCGGACGGTCGAACTGGATCCGGCTCTTGGCGTAGTCCAGGGCGGCGGTGTAGCAGTCACGGGCGGCGCCGACGGTGCCCCAGAGGATGCCGTAGCGGGCCTCGTTGAGGGAGGAGAGCGGACCGCGCAGGCCGACCACCCCGGGGAGCACGGCGTCGGCGGGCAGGACCACCTCGTCGAAGGCCAGCTCGCTGGTGACGGACGCCCGCAGGGACAGCTTGCCGTGCACGTCGGTGGCGGTCAGACCGCGGGTGCCGCGCTCGACCAGGAAGCCGCGCACGCCCTCCTCGGTCTGCGCCCAGACGACCGCGACGTCGGCGATGCTGCCGTTGGTGATCCACATCTTGCTGCCGGACAGCACCCAGTCGCCGCCCTCGCCGCCCTTGCGGACCGCGCGGGTCCGCATGTTGGCCGGGTCCGAGCCGAAGTCCGGCTCGGTGAGGCCGAAGCAGCCGATCAGCTCGCCGGCCGCCATGCCGGGCAGCCAGCGCTGCTTCTGCTCCTCGGAGCCGAAGGCGTGGATCGAGCGCATGGCGAGCGAGCCCTGGACGGAGACGAAGCTGCGCAGCCCGGAGTCCGCCGCCTCCAGCTCCATACAGGCCACCCCGTACGCCACCGCGTCGGCGCCCGCGCAGCCGTAGCCGTCGAGGTGCATGCCGAGCACACCGAGGGCGCCGAGCTCCGGGGCGAGTTCGCGGGCCGGGAAGACCCCGCGCTCGAACCACTCGCCGATGTGCGGGCGGATCCGCTCCTCGGTGAACCGGCGGACGGTGTCGCGGATCAGCCGCTCCTCGTCGGAGAGGAGGTCGCCGACGGCGAGCAGGTCGGACGGGTCGATCCGGGTCGGCTTCGTCATCGAAGCTCCTTGTAGTCTCGGCGGGGTACCGGTCGCGACTGCCGGATCGACTACCGGTCTCGGCGGAGTCGTTGGAGTCGGCGGAGTACCGGCGAGTATTCCGCACGCGGCCGGGTGGCGGGTGGGTGCGAGCGAGTGAGGAAAGCGACATGGGCGGCTTCGTGGCCGGGGGCGGGAACGAGAACGGGAGCGGGGGCGGCAACGGGGACGGGGACGGGGACGGGGGCCGGTATGCCGTCGGCCTGGTGACGGCGCAGGAGCTGCCCGGCGCGGCGGAGGAACTGGCGGCGCTGCTGGTGGACACCGTCCACGGCGGCGCCTCGCTGGGCTTCCTCGCGCCGCTGGACCACGGCGAGGCCACCGCGTGGTGGCGGGCACTCGGCCCGGACCTCGCGGACGGACGGCTGCTGCTGTGGACGGTCCGGGCGCGGGTGGACGGGCGGCTGGCCGGGACGGTGCAGCTGCGCCCGGCGGCGACCGCGAACGGCCGGCACCGGGGCGAGGTGGCCAAGCTGATGGTGCATCCGGCGGACCGCGGGCACCGGCTGGCCGGTCGGCTGCTGGCGACGTTGGAGGAGCGGGCGAGCGTGCTGGGGCTGCGACTGCTGGTGCTGGACACCGAGACGGACAGCCCGGCGGAGCGGATGTACGAGGCGGCAGGCTGGACCCGGGTCGGCTCGGTGCCGGACTACGCGACGGACCCGACGGGGGTTCCGCATCCGACGACGATCTTCTTCAAGGCGCTGAGCGGGTGACAGGTGACAGGTGACAGCGAACAGATGACAGACAACAGCTGACAGATTTCGAAATCTGTTCGCTGTCATCTGTCACCTGTCATCTGTCGTCTGTCAGCCGCTCAGCCCACCCCGCAGAGGCGGAGCACCGCCGTCGTCGCCGCACCCGCGACGACCACCGCCGGGAACGGTGCCCGACGCAGCGCGAGCACCCCCGCGACCAGCACACCGGCCGGACGGGCCCACCCTGCGAAGCCGTGCCCCTGGGTCAGCGCTCCGGTCGCCACCAGGGCGACCAGCAGCACCGTGGCCGCGACCGCGAGCAGGTGCCGCAGCCGCTCCGAGAGGGCGAGCCGACCGCCGAACAGCGGCCCCGCCAGCCGGAAGGCGTACGTCCCGACCGCCAGCAGCAACACGGCATACAGCGGCATCATCGGACCGCCTCCTTCTCCTCTGCCCGCACCGGCTCGACCGGCTCCACCTCGTCTGACGCCGCCTCCGCCGCCCCCACCACCGGACGCCCGGCGAACAGCAGTCCGACCAGGGCGAGCAGCACCGGCAGCCCGGCCGGCACGAGCGGTGTGACGGCCACCGCCACCACAGCACCCACCAGAGCCGCCGTACGGGTGCGCCGGTCGGCGAGCGAGGGCAGCACGAGCGCGAGCAGCACGGCGGGGAAGGCGGCGTCCAGACCGAGCGCGTCCGTGTCGCCGATCAGCCCGCCCGCTACGGCGCCGAGCAGCACGGAGACGTTCCAGACCACGTACAGCGCGATCCCGCAGAGCCAGAACGCCGCCTTGCGCCGCCGCGGCTCCCCCTGCTGGAGGGCGAACGCGGCGGTCTCGTCGGTGATCAGCTGGGCGCCGATCAGCCGCCGCCACCAGGGGCCGTCGAGGACGTCGGCGACGGTGAAGCCGAAGGGCAGCAGCCGGGCGTTGAGCACCAGTCCGGTGACGACGGCCGCGAGTGCCCCGCCGCCGGACAGCACCACGCCGACCGCCGCGAACTGGGAGCCGCCCGCGAAGACGAGGACGGAGAGCGCGATCGGCACCCAGAGGGGCAGACCACCGGAGGCGCTGATCGCGCCGAAGGAGGCGCCGACGAGGGCGTCGGCCAGGCAGACCAGAGCGATGTCGCGCAGGGTGGCGCGCTCCAGTGTTCGGAGTAGCGAACGCATGTCCACTAGAATGAACTCGCCCGCGCAGGTTCGTCAAGGCGAACGAGAAGACCGACAGACCGAACGGCGATCGGTCCGGACACCCCCGCAGGCCGGGGCAGCCGTGGCAGCATGAACGGCACCGACCAGCCGGCATCAGAGCCGAAGGCCCGAACAGCCCGAGAAGCCGAAGAAGGAGCCAGAGGAAAGCGTGAGTGGCGAGCATGGATGACCAGACCACCCCGACCGCGGCCACCGGCGGCTCCGGAGCCGAGCTGATCGGCCAGATCGCCGCCTCCATCCGGCGCGAGCGCGAGCGCGGCGGGCTGTCGATGGCCGAGCTGGCCCGGCGGGCCGGCATCGCCAAGTCCACGCTCTCCCAGCTGGAGTCGGGTGCGGGCAACCCCAGCGTGGAGACGCTCTGGGCGCTCGGAGTGGCACTGAACGTGCCGTTCAGCCGGCTGGTCGACCCGCCGCGCCCGGTGGTCAAGGTGATCCGGGCCGGCGAGGGCCCGGTGACCCACTCCGAGCGCGCCGACTACGCCGCCACCGTGCTGTCCTCCTGCCCGCCCAACGCCCGGCGCGACATCTACCGGATCGAGGCGCAGCCGGGCGAGACCAGGGCCTCCGACCCGCACATGCCCGGCACCGTCGAGCACGTGATGATCGGCGCCGGGCGCGCGCTGGCCGGGCCGACGGAGGCGCCGGTCGAGCTGGGCCCGGGCGACTACGTGAGCTACCCGGGCGACGCCCCGCACGTGTTCCGGGCGCTCGCCCCGGACACCCTGGCGGTGATCGTCATGGAGCACATCTGACAGCCATCTGATGGTCCGTCAATTCAGCGAAGCCGCCCCGACAGTCACCCCTACCTCAACAGCCCGTCCAGGAAGGGGTTTCCGAACACCCGGTGCGGGTCGTGACGGTCCAGGACGGCGACCGCCTCGTCCCAGCCGGGCCCACCGCCGGCCCGCAGGCTCTCGGGGATGGCCCGGCCGAGCAGGTCCGGGTCGGCCCAGGCCGCGTCGGCGGTGTAGGCCCAGCCCTTGGACCATTCGACGCGCAGGCCCGCCCGGGTGCCGTCGAAGGTGCGCAGCAGCCACTGCTCCAGGTCCCGGGCGAAGCGTTCCAGCCCCGGGGTCCCGGGGAAAGCCAGGACGTCGAGCCAGACCGCCGTGTCCCACTCCGGACGGTCAGCGCGCGGGCGCAGCGCGGACAGCAGCGGAGGTCGGGCGCCGGCGACGCCGGAGTGGGCCGGGTCGTCCAGGCCGGTGACCCGGATCTCCACCGCGCCGTTCACCGGGAACTCGCCCCGGGCCTGGTAGGCCGCGAGCAACTCCTGGTAGTAGGCGGCGAATTCACTGACCACGCACTGCAGGTCGGCGCGCCGGGTGAGGATCGCGTAGCCGTTGGCGGTGACCCGCAGGGTGGTCGGGCGGACGTACTGGAGCAGGCTGCGCGAGGGGCCCCAGAGGTCGGAGCGCAGACCGCCCGCGAGCAGGTGGGTGAGCGCCTCACCGCTGAGCAGATTGCGGAGCAGCCCGCCGGAGAGGAGGACGTCCGTGAGGTCTCCGGTGAGCCCCACCTTCGCGACCAGGTACTGGAGTTGGCCGAACAGCGGGGCCGATCCCCAAGCACCGGCGACGATCTCGCCGGCGAGCCGGGCCACCGGCTCCGGAACGCTATCCGAGAAGGGGTAGTTGTAGGGGTGGTCGACGGTGAGGGAGCCGAGCGGCTTGGTCGGGGTGACGCTCCAGGTCTTGAGCCAGGGATGGTCGGTGTAGGCGAACCAGATCGCCTCGACCCGGCCGTCCCGCTCCACGAAGTCGGCGAAGGTCCGCGGACCGCCACCGCCACCGCCACCGCCCAGCAGCCCGCCGAGCACTCCGCCGAGCAGCCCGCCGCCACCCTCTGACCCCGGACCCGAAGCAGACCCCGAACCCGAACCCGGGCGGGCGAACAGCTCGGCGGCCGGGATGTCGAGTCGGCTGACGCAGCGCAGCGGCCGGTCGGCGCCGGCCCGCAGGACGACCTCGGTGAGGAAGGCCCGGCCCAGGTGCACCAGGAAGGCGGCGCTGTCGGCCTCGGCGCGGTCGAAGGTGCGCAGCGCGTAATGGCCGGTGGCGGGGTCGAGGACGACGGCGGTGAGCCGGACGACCTGGTTGCTGACCGAGCCGTACCCGTGCCCGTCCGGCCGTACCTCCCCCGCGGCGGGGACGGCGGTGCCGTGGCCGCCGATGGCGAGCACGCCGCCGACGGTGATCTCGCCGGGGGCCGGGCAGGCGGTCAGGCCGAGGCCCCGGTCGGCGAGGTGTGCGAGCAGGGCCTCCATGGTGGCGCCGGTCTGGACCCGGACGGTGGTGGGCGAGTCGGCGGTGATGGCGGTGAGGTGGCGGCTGGTGTCCACGAGCAGGACCCGGGCGTTCTCCGGGGTCCGGTCGGCGACGGTGAGCGGCGCCCAGGTGTGCCGGTAGCCGGAGGCGCGCAGGCGCCAGCCGTTGGCGTGCGCCCAGTCGGCGAGGAGCGGGACCTCCTCGGGAGTGCGGGGCGCACAGGTCCACAGCTGGTCGGTGCGGATCTCGCCGGACCAGTTCTGGAAGACCCGCTGGTAGAGCTCGGTGCCGGCGGGCAGGGCGGGCGGCGCGGGCGCGGAGGCCTCGGCGCTGTCCGGGCCGACGGTGCCGCGCAGCACCCAGGCCGCGCCGCCGAGGGCAGCCGACGCGCCGAGCAGTTGCCGTCGGGTGAGGCCGCTCCCCCGATGCGGTGCCCCGGCGGCTCCTCCGGCCGTACCTGCCCCGCCAGCCGTACCGGTCCTACCGGCCGTACCGGCCACACCGCGTCCTGTGGTCATCCGTCCGTCTGCCCCTCGTGCTGGTCACCCCGGGCCGAACCGCGGCGCTCCGGGTACGGCCGGTGTCCGCCCGGCCCGGGAGGAGCGTACGAAGCACGTACGGCGGTTTGAAGCGGTCCGCCCGTCGCCTCACTCCTTCGAGTGATCGTGGCCGGATTGCGCCCCCGGAAGCCGTCGGCGTGGGATGGACGCCACTTCCGCCGTCGGAAGCCGGGACGTCGGGACGTCGGGACGCCGGGGGGCCGGGACCTCGGAAGCCGGGCCGTTGCGGGCGTTCTCGGCCGCCCGCGTAGGTTGATCTTGACCACCGACCTCACCCGACCGGAGGCCCCGCCATGCCCTCGTCCGCCCCGCCGACCGTCTCCGTCTCCGTCGCCGTCACGGACACAGTCACGGTCGCCGTCGCCGTCGCGCAGCCCATCTGCGCCGAGCCCGGTTGCCCGGACACCGTGTCCGTCAACGTCGAGCGGCATGCCGAGGCCGTCCGGGAGGCCGGGGCCCGTCTGGTGGTGTTCCGCGAGCTGTCGTTGACCGGCTACGACCTGGCCGCCCCCGCCCTCGACCCGGCGGACCCGCGGCTCGCGCCGCTGGTCGAGGCCTGCGCCGCCACCGGCGCCCTCGCCCTGGTCGGCGCGCCGGTCGCGGAGGCCGACGGGAGCGAGTCCATCGCCACCCTGGCCGTCACCGGCGAGGGCGCCACCGTGGCCTACCGCAAGATGCGGCTGCACGGCGCCGAGTGCGACCGCTTCGCCCGGGGCGAGGTCGTCCGCGCCGAACTGAGCCGCACCGAGCCGGCCCGGCCGTAACACCACCCGACGGCGGAAATACCCGGGGCCCGCGCGCCGCTGTGGTGATCGGAGATCCGTTCCGGGCCGAACCGGCCCGTACAGGAGGTGCAGCGCGCGATGGGTGACGAGCAGGAACAGTCGCAGGAGTACCGGATCGAGCACGACTCGATGGGCGAGGTCCGGGTGCCGGCCGCCGCGAAGTGGCAGGCGCAGACGCAGCGGGCGGTGGAGAACTTCCCGGTGTCGGGCCAGCGGCTGGAGCGTGCGCACATCGCCGCGCTGGCCCGGGTGAAGGCCGCCGCGGCGCGGGTGAACGCCCGCCTCGGGGTGCTGGACGAGGAGACGGCGGAGGCGATCGTGTCGGCGGCCGAGGAGGTCGCGGAGGGGCGCTGGGACGACCAGTTCCCGGTGGACGTGTTCCAGACCGGCTCGGGCACCTCGTCCAACATGAACACCAACGAGGTGATCGCCACCCTGGCCGGGGAGCGTCTCGGGCGCGCGGTCCACCCGAACGACCACGTCAACGCCAGCCAGTCGTCCAACGACGTCTTCCCGTCCTCGATCCACATCGCCGCCACCGCCGCCGTCACCCACGACCTGATCCCGGCGCTGGAGCACCTGGCGGAGGCGCTGGAGCGCAAGGCCGTCGAGTTCGCCGAGGTGGTCAAGTCGGGCCGCACGCACCTGATGGACGCCACGCCCGTCACGCTCGGCCAGGAGTTCGGCGGGTACGCGGCGCAGGTGCGGCACGGCCGGGAGCGGCTGCTGGCCACGCTCCCCCGGGTCGCCGAACTCCCGCTCGGCGGTACGGCGGTGGGCACCGGCATCAACACCCCGCCCGGTTTCCCGGCGGCGGTCATCGCGGAGGTGGCCCGCGCCACCGACCTGCCGCTGACCGAGGCCCGGGACCACTTCGAGGCGCAGGGCGCGCGGGACGCCCTGGTCGAGTTGAGCGGCCAACTGCGGACGGTGGCGGTCGGGTTCACGAAGATCGCGAACGATCTGCGGTGGATGGGCTCCGGTCCGCGCACCGGGCTCGGCGAGATCAACCTGCCGGATCTGCAGCCGGGTTCGTCGATCATGCCGGGCAAGGTGAATCCGGTGCTGCCCGAGGTGGTGCTGATGGTCGCGGCCCAGGTGGTCGGCAACGACGCGACGGTGACGCTGGCCGGCGCGAGCGGCAACTTCGAGCTGAACGTGATGCTCCCGGTGATCGCCCGCAATGTGCTGGAGTCGGTGCGGCTGCTCGCCAACAGCGCCCGGCTGCTGGCCGACCGGACGGTGGACGGCATCACCGCCAACGTCGAACGGGCCCGGGAGTACGCGGAGTCCTCGCCGTCGGTGGTGACCCCGCTGAACCGCTACATCGGGTACGAGGAGGCGGCGAAGGTCGCCAAGCAGTCGCTGGCCGAACGCAAGACGATCCGTCAGGTGGTGTTGGAGCGCGGCTACGTCGAGCAGGGCCGGCTCACCGAGGCGCAGTTGGACGAGGCGCTGGACGTGCTGCGGATGACGCGCCCGTAACCGCCCGGGCGGTCCCCGGACCGGGGGGCAGTCCCCGGGCCGGTCACCGGACAGGCGCCGGTGCGGCCCCCGAACGTGCGCCGGGGCGCGGTGGGCGGTCGAGCCCTCCGCGCCCCGGACACGGGCTGCGGGGAAGATCAGCCCCTGGCACGGCCGGCCCGGCCGCGCCGCATTGCCGCTCCGTTCGACGTCATGGTGGCCATCGAGATCGCCGCGAGGCCGAGCAGGAACATCACGGCACCGACGATGATGCAGGTGACGATGTTCTTGCCGTGCGCGACGGAACCGGAGACGGCCCAGGGGGAGATGATCGTCCAGGCTCCGAGCGCGGTGGCCGCCCAGGCCCTCGCGTGGGTGCGTTCGTAGGCCGTGCCGTAGCCGGCCATCAGCAGCGTGTAGGCCAGACCGACGATCAGGCAGGTCACGGTCAGGGTGCTGAACGCGGTGAAGCCGACGATCCATGGCGATGCCGCCAGGAAGAGGCCGGCCAGTACGGCCAGGGCTTCGATGCCCTGGGCGCGGGGGGTCGAGGTGACCCGCTCGTAGTGTTCGCGCAGTTCGACGATGTCCGGATGGTGCTCCATGCCCGTCGGGATATGGGTTGCCACCGATACCACCTCCTGTGGTCCGGAACGTGGGAGGCACTCGCCCCGCGAGGCACCCGTGAAGGGCTTGCCTCGCAAAGGCGCTTGGCCCCGTACCCATTCTGGCCCTTCTCTAACGTTTTGCACCTGATAGTCCGGAATGATCGATAACCATCCGATCACGCCGGTGACCTGCGTCTCAACACCGCGGGGCGCCATTGCCTATGCAACTCGTTGCATAGCAGGATGCGGGGCATGGCACTGGAGCACGCGATCCTCGTCTCGCTGCTGGAACGGCCCGGCTCCGGCTACGAACTGGCCCGGCGCTTCGACCGCTCCATCGGCCGCTTCTGGACCGCCACCCACCAGCAGATCTACCGGGTGCTGCGGCGCATGGAGGCGGACGGCTGGGTCGCGGCCCAGGAGGTCGCCCAGGACGGGCGCCCGGACAAGAAGGTGTACTCGGCGGCCGCGGCCGGACGGTCCGCACTGGCCGACTGGCTGCGGGAACCGGTCGAACCGGAGACCGTCCGGCACGAGCTCGCGGTCAAGATCCGGGCCGCCGCCTTCGACGATCCGGCCGCACTGATCTCCGAGGTCGAGCGGCACCGCGACGGCCACGCCGCCCTGCTCGCCCGCTATCTGCACGGCGAGCAACGGGACTTCCCCGACCTCACCGCGCTCGACACGTGCCAGGAGCTGCAGCACGTGGTGCTGCGCGGCGGCATCGAGTACGAGCGGATGACCCTCGCCTGGCTCGACGACGTGCTCGCCACCCTGCGCCGGCTCGCCGCAGACCGGCCGTCCTGACGGCCCACACCGTCGCGCCCCCCTCGACACCCTCGACACCCTCACCCACTCGACTCCCAGGAGCCCTCGATGCTCTTCAACCCGCGCACCTACGACCCCGCACAGTTCGACGAGCCGACCCGCCGGCTGCTGCGCGCGACCGTGGACTGGTTCGAGTCCCGCGGCAAGAAGGCGCTGATCGACACCTACATCGACCGCAGCTGGTACGCCGACTTCCTCGAATTCGCCGCGAAGGAAGGCCTGTTCGCGGAGTTCCTGACCCCCTCGGCGGCCGACCCCGACAAGCGCTGGGACACCGCGCGGATCGCCGAGCTGAACGAGATCCTCGGCTTCTACGGCCTCGGTTACTGGTACACCTGGCAGGTCACCATCCTGGGCCTCGGCCCGGTCTGGCAGAGCGGGAACGAGGCCGTCCGGGCCCGCGCCGCCAAGCTGCTCGCGGAGGGCCACGTCATGGCCTTCGGCCTCTCCGAGCGCACCCACGGCGCCGACATCTACTCCACCGACATGATCCTCACCCCGGACGGCGAGGGCGGCTTCACCGCGACCGGCTCCAAGTACTACATCGGCAACGGCAACGTGGCCGGCCTGGTCTCGGTGTTCGGCCGCCGCTCGGACGTCGAGGGCCCCGAGGGCTACGTCTTCTTCGCCGCCGACAGCCGCCACGAGGCGTACCACCTGGTCAAGAACGTGGTGAACGCCCAGATGTACGTCAGCGAGTTCCGCCTGGAGGACTACCCGGTGCGCGCCGAGGACGTGCTACACACCGGGCAGGCCGCCTTCGACGCCGCGCTGAACACCGTCAACGTCGGCAAGTTCAACCTCTGCACCGCCTCGATCGGCATCTGCGAGCACGCGATGTACGAGGCCGTCACGCACGCCCACAACCGGGTGCTGTACGGCAAGCCGGTCACCGACTTCCCGCACGTCAAGCGGGAGTTGACCGACGCGTACGTCCGCCTGGTGGCGATGAAGCTGTTCAGCGCCCGGGCCGTGGACTACTTCCGCACCGCCTCCCCCGAGGACCGCCGGTACCTGCTGTTCAACCCGATGACCAAGATGAAGGTCACCACCGAGGGCGAGAAGGTCATCGACCTGATGTGGGACGTCATCGCGGCCAAGGGCTTCGAGGCGGACACCTACTTCGACAAGGCCGCGAAGGACATCCGCGGCCTGCCGAAGCTGGAGGGCACCGTCCACGTCAACCTGGCGCTGATCCTCAAGTTCATGGGCAACTACCTGTTCGCCCCGGCCGATTACGCCCCGGTGCCCAGCCGGCTGGACGCCGCCGACGACGCCTTCCTGTTCCGCCAGGGCCCGGCCCGCGGCCTCGGCGCGATCCGCTTCCACGACTGGCGCACCGCCTACGACCGCCAGGCGCAGCTGCCCAACGTCGCCCGCTTCCGCGAACAGGCCGACAGCTTCTGCGAGTTGCTGCTCAGCCACGCGCCGAGCAAGGAGCAGCAGGCGGACCTGGACTTCCTGCTGGAGATCGGCCAGCTGTTCGCGCTGATCGTCTACGGCCAGCTGGTGCTGGAGCAGGCCGAGTTGACCGGCCTGGACGCCACCGACGAGGGCCGCGACGTGCTGGACCAGGTCTTCGACGCCCTGGTCCGCGACTTCTCCGCGCACGCCACCGAGCTGCACGGCAAGGCCTCCACCACCGAGGAGCAGGCCGCCTGGGCGCTGGCGAACGTGCGCCGCCCGGTGTCGGACGCGGCGCGGGCCGAGCGGGTCTGGGGCCGGGTCGAGGCACTCTCGGGCGCGTACGAGATGCAGCCGTAACGACGGCGGCAGTAGCGGAAGGACCCCGGGGGTGCCGGTCGGCGGACCGGCACCCCCGGTTTCACATCCACCGGGGGACGCCCGACCGTCGCGTCAGCCGTCACCGAGGCCCATGTCGCGGGCCCGGGCGACCGCCTCGGCGCGGGTGGCGACGTGCAGCTTCTCGAAGATGTGGGTGATGTGGTTGCGGACGGTCTTCTCCGCGACCACCAGCTCCCGGGCGATCCGCCGGTTGTCCAGCCCGCGCGCGACCAGGTCCAGCACCTCGGCCTCGCGGGCGGTGAGGTCGGGGAACAGCTGCCCCGCCTCGCGCATCCTGGCCCCGGCCAGCAGGGCGGTGATCCGCCCGGCCACCTCGCCGCCGAACACCGCGCCGCCCGCCGCGACCGTGCGCACGGCGTGCAGCACCTCCTCCCGCCCGGCGCCCTTGACCAGGTAGCCGCGTGCGCCCGCCTGGAGGGCGGCGAGCAGGTTGCCGTCGTCGTCCGACATGGTCAGCATCAGCACCGGCGGCGGCGCCTCCTGGGTGGCGAGCCGGCGGACGGCCTCCAGCCCGGAGCCGTCGGGCAGCGAGAGGTCCATGATCACCACCCTCGGCCGGTGCCGGTCGACCGCCTCCGGCACGTCGGCGACCCGCTCGGCCTCGGCAACCACGAGGACGCCCTCGGCGCTCTCCAGCGCCGCCTTGAGCCCCTCCCGGAAGAGGGGGTGATCGTCGACGATCAGTACACGGACGGGCTGGTTGTCGCCCGACTCCGATGGCGCCTGCGGCCGTTCTTCATCCACCCGGCCGACACTACCAGCGCCGAACCGGCTACTTTCCGTGACATGCTCGGAAGTCGTCCGCGTGGCGGGCGGGGCGGGACACCGCTCCCCGGGGTTGATTCGGCGCTGGGGCCGGCGGCCGGGGACAGGATCCGAGACCGCTGCCTCAGGTGCCCGGGACACCGGGCCGTCTTGACTGGAACCCGGCCTGGTCCACGCCGCCGGCCTTCCCGCCGACCGCGAGTCCGTACCGCCGGGGGGTTCGCACCACCGGAGTCCGCCCCACCGGCCCAGCCCGTCTGCGAGGTGGTGCCATGACCACGGTGACCTCCGCCCGGCGCCGTACGCCGGCCGAGCGGCAGCTGACCGCCGCGGCAGTCGTCACGGCGGTCTGCCTCGTCGCCGCGACGGTGTGGATCTGCTACGTGCTGGTCCACCTCGGCGATCCGGGCGTGCACCAACCCCGCGACGAACTCGGCAACCTGATCTACGCCCTCCCGACAGCCGGGGCGGGCATGCTGCTGCACGCCCACCGCCCCGGCAGCCCCCTCGGCTGGGTGCTGCTGGTCTACGCGCTGACCGAGATCCTGCCGGACGCGGCCGCCGCGCCCGTCTCGGTCGAGGTCGCCGACCCGGGCATCGTGGGCGCCGTGGCCGCCTTCGCCGCGCTCTGCAGCTCGGTGAACGTGACGATCTTCTACGTGCTCCCGCTCTGGCTGCCGGACGGGCGGCTGACGACGCGGCGCTGGTGGTGGTACATCGGCGCCGTCGCGCTGTTCGTGGTCCCGGAGATGTCCCAGCGGCTCGACCGCCCCAAGCAGTTCGGACGGCCCAACCCGCTGGCCGGCAACCCTCCGGCGCACTTCTTCGGTGTCGCCACCGACGCCCTGGGCGGCCACGACCTGCTGGTCAGCGAATGCCTGATCGGGATCGTGACCGTCGTCCTGCTGACCCGCCTGCTCCGGCCACGCCGCCGGGCGGGCGGCGAGGGCGAGGTCCGTCGGCACCGACTGCGGGTGGCGGCGATGCTCGGCGCGTACCTGCTCTGGGCCGGGATGCAGGACGTGTATTCGCGGAACTTCGCCGAACACTACTGGCTCAGCTACTCGCTGTTCGCCGCCGCAGGGCTGGTGTGGGCGGTCGCGGTGGCCTTCCTGGTCATCCGGGACCACGGCTGGCGGCTCGACCGGGCGGCCCGCAGCGCGCTGGTCGGGCTGCTGCTGGGCACCGGGGTCACCGGGCTGTTCGTCGTGGCCGCCGCGGTGCTCTCCACCTGGCTGCTGCCCGGGCGCGGCGGAGCGGCGCTGCTGCTGATCGCCCTGGTGTACGCACTCGGCGCGACCCTGCCACGGGCGGCGCGGCGGGTCGTCGCCCTGGTGGACCGGCTGTACTACGGCGAGCGCGCCCAGCCGTACCAGGTGCTGCGGACGTTCGCGGGGCGCGTGCGGCAGGTGGTCGACCCGGCGCGGCTGCCGGAGGCGCTGTGCGTGACGGTCGCCGAGGAACTGCGGCTGCCCGGGGTCACCCTCGCCGTCACCACCCGGGCGGGGCGACGCATGCTGGCCACCGCCGGACGGCTGGACGGGCGCCGCCAGGACTTCGCGCTGGTCCACAACGGCCTGCCGATCGGCGAGTTGACCGTCGGACTGCGGGCGGGTGAGGAACGGCTGGATGCCAGCGACATCGACATCCTGCGCTCGCTCGCCGACCAGGCCTCGCCGGCCGTCGCCTCGCTTCGGCTCCAGGAGGACCTGCAGGCCAGCCGGGAGCAGATCGTCTCCGCCCGGGAGGAGGAGCGGCGATGGCTGCGGCGGGACATCCACGACGGGCTCGGGCCCGCGCTGGCCGGCCTCCGGCTGCAGGTGGACAACGCGGCCACGGCGGCGGCCGCCGGGCTGGCGGACACGCTGCGCGGGGTATCGGACGGCCTGCGGATGACGATCAAGGAGGTCCGCCGGATCACCGACCGGCTCGGACCGGCGCCGCTCGGCGAGTTCGGGCTGGCACGGGCGGTCCGGCAGTTGGCGGACACCTTCGGCGGGACGGGGCTGACCGTGACGGCGGTGCTGTCGCCGGAGCCGCTGCCGGAGCTGCCGGCGGCGGTGGAGGTCGCGGCGTACCGCATCACGGCGGAGGCGCTCAACAACGTGCTGCGGCACGCCCGGGCCCGGACGGCGCGGATCACGCTGTGGGTGGACGAGGAGGCGCTGACGCTGACCGTGCAGGACGACGGGGTGGGGTACCGGGCGGACGGCGATCCTCCGGCCGACGGCGGTGGGGTGGGGCTGCGCTCCATGGCGGACCGGGCGGCGGAGATCGGCGGGCACTGCACCGTCCGCGCGCTGCCTCCGAACGGGGGCACCCTGGTGTTGGCGGTTCTGCCGCGCTCGGCGGCGGTGGACCGGTGAGACCGGCGAGGGGGGGCGAGGCGGCGGGCGACGGGGTGCGGGCGACAGCGAACAGATGACGGCGAACAGATGACAGATTTCGAAATCTGTCATCTGTTCGCCGTTGTTTGTCATCTGTCAGCCGTCGGCTGCCACCCCGGCCGAATCGGCCTGGCGACGGGCCGGGGTCAGGCTGTCGGCTCGGGAGGCACGGGCGGCACTCCGCAGTTGCCGAGCTTGCAGCCGACGCCGCCACCGCCGTCCGGTGTCACCACCAGGGACGGTGCGAGACGGCGACGAGACTCCGGAGTGGAGGCAGAACAGGCGTTGCGCAGCGAAATCGCCGCCGCGATCAGGCCCGCCAGCACGCCGGCCGCGCAGATCGCCGTGGTCGTGGTGTTGGTTGCCATGAGGAGATACTCCTGATTCTTTCGGGCGACCGATCGAGGTCGATCGGTCACTCTCAACTCTGCGGACGGGCACGCCCCGAGTGCATGGGCTTGATGTCCCATTCCGGTCCCGGATCGGCGCCGGGCGCTCCGATCCGGCCCAGCACGGCAGTCACCGGCTGGTGCGATCCGGCCCGGAGGCCGTACCGCTCCTTGGCCCTGGCGTAGACCAAGTCGCCCGGATACAGCGACACTTCGCCGAGCTCGCCGAGGAAGACGCCGGGCTCGGAGAGGACCAGTAGGAAGACGTCGGCCGCCCGGTCCTCGAACGGCCCGCAGAGGCCGCCCGGTTCGAGTCCCACGGTGCCCACCTCGACCTGCCGCCAGGGCCGGGCGGCCTCGGGGCCCGATCGCTGGGCCGGGATGTCGGCTCGGGACGGGACAGGACGGACGGTGAGCACGGCGGTCGGCGCACCCCGGACTGCGGTGAGCCGGCAGGTGCTGCCGGGTCGGTGGTGCAGCGCCTCGCCCGGGGAGAGGACCCGGCCGGCCGCGAACAGCCGGCCGGAGAGCACCACGGTCACCGACTCCGCCGATTCGTACGGGAGTTGCTCGACCCGGACGCCGGGCGGCAGGGTCTCGACGGTGAGTCCGGCGCGGACGGTGGGCCGCTGCTCCGGGTCGATCAGCCGCCGGAAGACGGGCGCGGTGCGGGGGACGGCGGCAGGAACGACGATCACGAGAGACCTCCTCGGACGGGTGGGGACGATCGGTCCGGGATGGGCAGGAGCGGGAACAGGAACAGGAACAGGAACAGGAACAGGACTAGGACCAGGAGGGGTCAGGGCCGGTCGCGACGGGCGGCGCGGCGCCTGGCCAGGGCGGCCCGGGTGCCGGCGTTGTGCCGGGGGACGGCGAGGGTGAGGCAGAGCAGTTCGGCGCCGAGCGGCCCGGCTTCGAGGTGCAACGTCCGGCCGCGGCGGGCCAGCAGCAGGTCGCCTTCGGAGGCCAGGTGGTCCGGCTCGTCGGAGAGTCGGCCGACGACGGCGGCGCCGCGCAGCACGTGCAGGACGGTCTCGGCGTCGGGCCGGCCGGTGAGGACGTGGTGGGCTCCCGGGCTCAGCCGCAGGTGGTCGAAGGCCTCGCAGGCGCTGGTGAGCATCGCGCGCCGGGCCAGGGAGCGGATCCGTACGCGTTCGCCGTTCGGGCCGAGGACGACCATGGCGGCGCCGGTGTCGGTGGTGACGATCATGCGGGTTCATCTCCGCTCGAAGCGGTGGGGCGGCCGGCGGGGACGGTCAGGACGGCGTGGAAGTACTCCATCCCGGCGGTGCCGGCGGTGAGGACGGTCCGGGTGCCGAGCGGGAGGACGACGGCGGTGCCCTCGACGAGGGGGATGCCGGCGTCGCGCGGCTCGGCGTCGTACGAATCGGAGTCGTACGAATCGGAGTCCGATGAGGCGTCCCGCCGGACCGTGTTCTCGGGCAGTTCGGCGAGGCCGGAGCCGGCGGTGACGTAGAGCGCGTGTTCGACGCCGTCGGCGGCCACCTCGGTGCTGTGGCCCGGTTCGAGCCGCTGGAGTCCGACACCGCGCAGCGGGCCGGCGAGCAGACGACCAGGGTCGACGGCGCCTCGTCGGCGCAGGTCGGTGATGACGGTGCCCGGCATGTCGGGCGCTCCTTCCGGTCGTCGGCGGGCCCTGCGGTCCGCCTCTGTGACCAACCGTGCGCCGCCCGTTGTCCCGTCCACACGGGGGGCCCGTCCCGTCCGGATCCTGGTCGCATCCTGGCCTGGTCCCGGCCGATCCCGAGCCGATCCCGAGCCGACCCCACGCGCGATCCCGGCTCCGTCCCGGGCCGGCTCCCGGCGCCCCGTACCACCTCCGGCCCCGGCCCCGGCCCCGCCCGGGGAGCCCGCCCGTACCACCGCGGGCAGCCGGGCGAACGACCCCGCGCACGAGGACGTACGGTGGAACCGGAGGCCGTGTCATGCACGTCACCGGAACACACTTCACCCCCTTCGCCGACCGCACCGACGCGGGCCGGAGGCTGGCCGCCCGGCTCGGACACCTAAGCGGCGCCGACACCGTGGTCGTGGCGCTGCCGAGGGGCGGGGTGCCGGTGGCCGCCGAGGTGGCGGCGACTCTGGGGGCTCCACTGGACATCTGCGTCATCCGCAAGCTCGGCGTGCCGTACCAGCCGGAGTTGGGCATGGGCGCGATCGGCGAGGGCGGCGTCCGGGTGCTGAACGAGCAGGTCATCCGGCTCGCCTCGGTCACCGACGACCAGCTGGCCGAGGTGGAGCGACGCGAGCGCGCCGAGCTGGAGCGCCGGGCCCGCCGCTACCGGGGCGACCGCCCGCCCGCGGACGTGCGCGGCCGGGTCGTGATCGTGGTGGACGACGGCATCGCCACCGGTTCCACCGCCCGGGCAGCCTGCCGGATCGTCCGGGAGCGGGGCGCGGCCCGGGTGGTGCTGGCCGTGCCGGTGGCGCCCCGGGACTGGACCGACCGCCTCGACGAGGTCGCCGACGAGCTGGTCTGCGTGAACACGCCGTCCCCGTTCTTCGCGATCGGCGAGTTCTACGCCGACTTCTCACAGACCGAGGACGAGGAGGTGCTGCGACTGCTCGCCGAAGCCCGGGAGCGGGACCGGGACGGGGGCGACCCACCCCCGACCGCCGTCGCGGTCGACCGCGAGCTGGTCCTGCCCGCCGCCGGGGTCCGGCTCGCGGGTCGGCTGACCGTCCCGGCCGACGCGCGCGGCGTCGTGGTCTTCGCGCACGGCAGCGGCAGCAGCCGGCACAGCCCGCGCAACCGGTACGTCGCCGACCACCTGAACGGCGCCGGGCTGGCCACGCTGCTGTTCGACCTGCTCACCGAGGCCGAGGAATCGGACCGACGCAACGTGTTCGACGTGGGGCTGCTGGCCTCCCGGCTGACCGCCGTCGCCCGGCAGCTGGGCACCGGCACCACCCTTGAGGCCACCGCCGTGCCGGAGACCCGTGGCCTGCCGCTCGGCCTGTTCGGCGCCAGCACCGGCGCCGCCGCCGCGCTGCACACCGCCGCCGAGCTGGGCCCGGCCGTGCGCGCCGTGGTCTCCCGGGGCGGCCGTCCCGACCTCGCCGGGCCCGAGGAACTGGGCCGGGTGAGCGCCCCGACGCTGCTCGTCGTCGGCTCGCTGGACACCACCGTGCTCGACCTCAACCGGCAGGCCGGGCGCCGACTGCGCTGCGAGCGTGAACTGGCGGTGGTGCCGCACGCGACCCACCTGTTCGAGGAACCCGGAGCCCTCGACGAGGTCGCTGAGCTGGCCCGGCGCTGGTTCCTGCGCCACCTCCCCGAGCCCGGGCCCGCGTCCGAGCCCGGGCCCGCGTCCGGGAGCCGGTGAACCCCGTGAACCCCGTGAACCCCGTGAACCGTGATTGCGCAGAGTTCGCGCGTCACCGCCGTCAGGAAGCGCAATTTGCGCAGCGCGACGCGGGAATTCCTGGCCAGCTTGTACACATTGAGCAGTGAAAAACCGACCTGTTGCCCAACCACCCCGACAGGAGCAAGCTCTCCGCAACCGCACCGCCCACCCATCCGCGGTGCGGTCGCGATCCAGCGGAAGCCTCAAAGCCGAGGCCCGAAGTGGAGGAACGAGCGATGACCACGCAGTCCCACGCCCTTGAGTTGACCCCCGAGGAGCGCGAGGCCGGTCTTGACGCCGACCAGCTGCGCCGCCTCGTCGGCCTGGTCGAGCACGACGCCGCCGCCGACCCGTTCCCGGTCACGGCCCAGGACGCGGTCGTCTTCGTGGTCGGCAACGCCACCCAGACGGCCCAGTTCTACCAGGTCGTGTTCGGCATGGAGCTGGTCGCCTACTCCGGCCCGGAGACCGGCCGCCGCGACCGCAAGGCGTACGTGCTCCGCTCCGGCTCCTGCCGCTTCGTGATCAAGGGCGGTGTCCAGCCGGGCAGCCCGCTGCTGGACCACCACCGCCGCCACGGCGACGGCGTCGTCGACCTCGCCCTGGAGGTCCCGGACGTCGACAAGTGCATCGAGCACGCCCGCGCGTCCGGCGCCACCATCCTGGAGGAGCCGAACGACGTCTCGGACGAGAACGGCACCGTACGCCGCGCGGCCATCGCCACCTACGGCGAGACCCGCCACACCCTGATCGACCGCTCCCGCTACCACGGCCCCTACCTGCCGGGCTACGTCGTCGCGGAGAGCAAGGTGACCCACCCGGCGGGCTCGCCCAAGCGCCTGTTCCAGGCCCTCGACCACGCCGTCGGCAACGTCGAGCTGGGCCGCATGAACGAGTGGGTGTCGTTCTACAACCGCGTCATGGGCTTCGTGAACATGGCCGAGTTCGTCGGCGACGACATCGCCACCGAGTACTCCGCGCTGATGTCCAAGGTCGTCGCCAGCGGCAACCACCGGGTGAAGTTCCCGCTCAACGAGCCGGCCATCGCCAAGAAGAAGTCCCAGATCGACGAGTACCTGGAGTTCTACACCGGCCCCGGCTGCCAGCACATGGCGCTCGCCACCAACGACATCCTCACCACCGTGGACGTGCTGCGGGCGCGCGGAGTGGAGTTCCTCAACACCCCCGACGCGTACTACGACGACCCGGAGCTGCGCGAGCGCATCGGCAAGGTCCGCGTCCCGATCGAGGAGCTGAAGAAGCGCGGCATCCTGGTCGACCGCGACGAGGACGGCTACCTGCTGCAGATCTTCACCAAGCCGATCGGCGACCGCCCGACCGTCTTCTACGAGTTCATCGAGCGGCACGGTTCGCTCGGCTTCGGCAAGGGCAACTTCAAGGCGCTCTTCGAGTCGATCGAGCGCGAGCAGGACCGACGCGGCAACCTGTGATCGTCGGAGAGCTCTGACGAACGGTCGAGGAGGACCACGGAGATGGCGTACTACCGGCAGCTGGGCAGCATCCCGCCCAAGCGGCACACCCAGCACCGCACCCCCGAAGGCGGGCTGTACTACGAGGAGTTGATGGGCGAGGAGGGGTTCTCCTCGGACTCCTCGCTGCTCTACCACCGGGGCATCCCCTCGGCCGTGGTCGACGCGGTGCCCTGGGAGCTGCCGGACCAGTCCACCGTGCCCAACCACCCGCTCCTGCCCCGCCACCTCAAGCTGCACGAGCTGTTCGCGGGCCAGGAGTGGAAGTCCGCCGACGTCGTGAATAGCCGCCGGCTGGTCCTCGGCAACGGCGACGTGCGGATCTCGTACGTCGCCGCCGGGGCCCCGAGCGAGCTGTACCGCAACGGGCTCGGCGACGAGTGCGTGTACGTGGAGTCCGGCTCCGGCACGGTCGAGACGGTGTTCGGCTCGATCGAGGTCGGCCAGGGCGACTACGTGATCATCCCGCGCGCCACCACCCACCGCTGGGTGCCGGCCGGCGACGAGCCGCTGCGCGCGTACTGCATCGAGGCGAACAGCCACATCACCCCGGTCAAGCGCTACCTGTCCAAGTACGGGCAGCTGCTGGAGCACGCGCCGTACTGCGAGCGGGACTTCCGCGGACCGGTCGGCCCGCTGCTGGTCGACGACGCTCCCGGCGACGTCGACGTGCTGGTCAAGCACCGTGGCCCGCACGGGGTTTCGGGCACCCGCTACACCGTGCCGCACCACCCCTTCGACGTGGTCGGCTGGGACGGCTGCCTGTACCCGTACGCCTTCAACATCCGGGACTTCGAGCCGATCACCGGGCGGATCCACCAGCCGCCGCCGGCCCACCAGGTCTTCGAGGGCAACAACTTCGTGATCTGCAACTTCGTCCCGCGCAAGGTGGACTACCACCCGCTGTCGATCCCGGTGCCGTACTACCACGCCAACGTGGACAGCGACGAGGTCATGTTCTACTGCGGCGGCGACTACGCGGCCCGCAAGGGCTCGGGCATCGGTCAGGGCTCGATCTCGCTGCACCCCGGCGGGCACACCCACGGGCCGCAGCCGGGCGCGTACGAGCGCAGCATCGGCGCGGAGTTCTTCGACGAACTCGCCGTCATGGTGGACACCTTCCGCCCGCTGGAGCTCGGCGAGGGCGGCCGGGCGAGCGAGGACGGCAACTACGCCTGGACCTGGGCCGGTCGGGGGCCCGGACGATGAGCGCTCTGCCCACCGGGGGTGCGACCCCCGCTGCCGGGGGCATGATCCCCGTTGCCGGGGGCGTGATCCCCGAACTGTTCCGCGGGCTCTTCGACGACGCGGCGGTGTTCCCGCCGGGGAACCTGCCGGTCGCCGAGGCGGTGCCCGCGCACCGCGCCCACCGCGCGGCCTGGTACGCCGAAGCCGTCGGCCCGTTCCTGTGCGGGGTGGGCCGGCTGGGCGAGTTGGCCGCGGTGGTCGCTGGCGGCACGGCGACGGCGGGCGACGCGGCGTTCAGGGTCGGGCTCGTACTGCCGGGGGGCAGTGCCGAACTCGCCCAGGCGCTCGCCGCCGCCGCGCCGTTCGAGCTGGCCGGCGTCGAGCTGGCCACCCGGGACGCCGCCGAGGCGGTCGCCGAACTGGACCGGCTGCTCCCGCCCGACGTCCCGGCCGCCGTCGAGCTGCCGCGCGAACTCCTGCGTGGGGACGGGCTGGACGCCGTCCTGGACGTCCTGGTGGACAGCGCGTACCGGGCGAAGTTCCGCACCGGCGGGCTGGTCGCCGAGGCGTTCCCGGACGAGGAGGAGCTGGCCGCCTTCCTCACCGGCTGCGCGCAGCGCGGACTGCCGTACAAGTGCACCGCCGGGCTGCACAACGCCGTCCGGCACACCGACCGGGAGACCGGCTTCGAGCACCACGGCTTCCTGAACGTCCTGCTGGCCGCGCAGGAGACCGACCCGGCCGCGGCCGCGGCGGTGCTCGCGGAGCGCGACGGCGAGACGCTGGCCAAGGCGGTGCTCGCACTGACGGACCGTCAGGTTACGGTGATCCGCAACTCGTTCACCGCGTTCGGCACCTGCAGCATCGCCGAACCCCTGGGCGACCTGGCCGCGCTCGGCCTGCTGTCGTCGCCCAGTCCACTGCACCAGGAGGACCGTTGACCACCGCCGGAAGCCCCCGCAGCTGGCTCGCCAGCGCCCAGGACTCGCCGTTCGGCGTGCACAACCTGCCGTACGGCGTCTTCACCGCCGCCGACCAGCCCGGGCGGCGCCGGATCGGCGTGCGCGTCGGGGGCTTCGTCCTGGACGCCGGGGCGGCCGCCCGCGCGGCCGGCGCGCCGTCCACGCTGCTGGACGCGGACTCGCTCAACCCGCTGATGGCGGCGGGGCGTCCGGTCTGGACGCGGGTGCGGGCGGACCTGACGACCTGGCTCACCGACGAGTCCTTCCGCGAGGCACTGTCGCCGGCGCTGCTGCCGGCGGACGAGGTCGAGCTGCACCTCCCGTTCGAGGTCGCCGACTACGTCGACTTCTACGCCTCCGAGCACCACGCCACCAACCTGGGCCGGATCTTCCGCCCGGGCTCGGAGCCGCTCACGCCCAACTGGAAGCACCTGCCGATCGGTTACCACGGGCGGGCCGGGACGGTCGTGGTCTCCGGCACGCCGGTGGTGCGGCCGTACGGGCAGCGCAAGGCGCCCGCCGACCCGACGCCGGGCTTCGGACCCACCCGCCGGCTGGACATCGAGGCCGAGGTCGGCTTCGTCGTCGGCACGCCGTCCGAGCTGGGCCGGCCGGTCGTGCTGGACGACTTCCGCGAGCACGTGTTCGGCGTCTGCCTGCTCAACGACTGGTCGGCGCGCGACATCCAGGCCTGGGAGTACGTGCCGCTCGGCCCGTTCCTCGGCAAGTCCTTCGCCACCTCGATCTCGCCGTGGATCGTCCCGCTGGACGCGCTGCAGCACGCCCGGGTCACTCCGCCGGAGCGCGACGTCGAGCCGCTGCCGTACCTGGACGACCGGGGCGGCGAGCCGTGGGGCCTGGACCTGGCCATGGAGGTCCGGCTGAACGGGCACCTGGTGTCCCGCCCGCCGTTCGCCACCATGTACTGGACGGCGCAGCAGCAGCTGACCCACATGACCGTCAACGGCGCCTCGCTGCGCACCGGCGACCTGTTCGCCTCGGGGACGGTCAGCGGGCCGGAGCCGGACACCCGGGGCGCGCTGATCGAGCTGACCTGGAACGGCGAGGAGCCGCTGAAGCTCGCGGACGGGACGACCCGGACCTTCCTGGAGGACGGCGACGAGGTCGCCATCACCGCCACCGCGCCCGGGCCGGACGGGGCCGTGGTCGGCTTCGGCGAGGTGACCGGGCGGGTGCACGGGTAGCGTCGGCCGGGCTGGCCGTGGACAGCTGACAGATGACAGACGACAGCTGACAGATTTCATCATCTGTCAGCTGTCGTCCGTTTCGTCTCCGCGCAGGACGCCGGGATCCGGGCCCACCTGCGCGAGCTGCGCAACGAGAACCGGCGGGTCTTCGAGGCGCGGCTGCGCCGGGCCGTGGAGGAGGGCGAACTGCCGCCCGAGGCGGACCCGAAGGCGCTGGCCGGCTACCTCGCCACCGTCATCCAGGGCATGTCGCAGCAGGCCCGGGACGGCGCCACCGCCGCCGACCTGCCCCGCACCGCCGAACTCGCCCTGCGCGCCTGGCCGTGAGCCGGGCCGGTGATCACAACTGCGCACCGCCCCCGGTACGGTGGGATGCGGAAGTGCACAGCAGGAGTCGACATCACCGAGGGACGGGAGCGGGCCCGATGAGCGCAGAGGTGGCGGAGGTCCAGGCGTTCCTGGACGGCGGCATCGGACGGATCGTGCTGAACCGCCCGCGGGCGCTCAACTCCCTGACCCACGGCATGATCACCACCCTGCGCACGACGCTGGACGACTGGGCCGCGGACGACCGGGTGCGTGTCGTCGTGCTGACCGGCGCGGGCGAGCGCGGCCTGTGCGCGGGCGCCGACATCCGCGCGATGCACGACGACGCGAAGGCGGGCGGGGCCGGCACCCGGGCGTTCTTCCGCGACGAGTACCGGCTGAACGCGCTGATCGCCCGCTACCCGAAGCCGTACGTCGCGGTGATGGACGGCATCACGATGGGCGGCGGCGTCGGCCTGTCCGCCCACGGCGCGGTCCGGATCGTCACCGAGCGCTCCACCGTCGCGATGCCGGAGACCCGGATCGGCCTCGTCCCGGACGTCGGCGGCAGCCG
Organism: Streptomyces novaecaesareae; assembly: GCF_000716875.1. Taxonomy (GTDB): domain Bacteria; phylum Actinomycetota; class Actinomycetes; order Streptomycetales; family Streptomycetaceae; genus Kitasatospora; species Kitasatospora novaecaesareae. The sequence goes on from NZ_JNWQ01000014.1 coordinate 38,888, forward strand.
CCTGCTCGCCCACGCCCCGGGCGAGTTGGGCCTCCACCTCGGCCTCACCTCGGCCTCGATGGGCCCGGGCGACGCGCTGCTGTGCGGGTTCGCGGACCACTACGTGCCCTCGGCGCGGATACCGGAACTGCTCGACGCCCTCACCCGTGCCGCCACCCCGACCGCTGACATCGACACCGTCGGCGCCGTCGTCGCCGCGCACGCCGAGCCCGCGCCGCCCGCCGCCCTGGCCGGGCAGCGCGCCTGGATCGACGCCTGCTACGCGGCCGACACCGTCGAGGAGATCGTGGAGCGCCTGCTGAACTCCGGTGTCCCGGAGGCGAAGGAGGCGGCCGAGCTGACCCTCGGGAACTCCCCCACCGCCGTCAAGGCCACCCTGGCCGCGCTGCGCCGGGCCCGTACGCTGCCCTCCCTGGAGGCCGTGCTCGACCAGGAGTACCGCGTCTCCTGCGCCGCGCTGGACGGCCATGACCTGGTCGAGGGCATCCGCGCCCAGGTGATCGACAAGGACCGCGACCCCCACTGGGAGCCCGCCACCCTCGCCGGGGTGACGGAGGTGGACGTCGCCCGCTTCCTCGCTCCGCGCGAGGGCGACGAGCTGGGGCTGGCCGACGCGCCGGGCCCGGCCTGACCTCGTGACCGGCGTCTCGCATGTCAAGACTGGCGCGAGGCGGGGCGCGTCGTAGATCGTTGGGTGGTCAGGGCGCGCCCGCGCGGCGCCGAGCAGCGGAATGGGAGTCGACGGCGATGACCGAGACCGAGACCTACGAGACGATCCTGGTCGAGCGCAAGGGCCGGGTGGGGCTGATCACGCTCAACCGGCCCAAGGCGCTCAACGCGCTGAACACCCAGCTGATGAACGAGGTGGTCGCGGCCGCCACCGCCTTCGACCGGGACCCGGAGATCGGCTGTCTGGTGGTCACCGGCTCGGAGAAGGCCTTCGCGGCCGGCGCCGACATCAAGGAGATGCAGGGCAACCGGTTCCCGGACGTGTACCTGGACGACTGGCTGGGCCCGTGGGACCGGTTCGGCGCGCTGCGCAAGCCGGTGGTGGCGGCGGTCGCCGGGTTCGCCCTGGGCGGCGGCTGCGAGCTGGCGATGATGTGCGACATCCTGCTGGCGGCGGACACCGCGAAGTTCGGCCAGCCGGAGATCAAGCTCGGCGTCATCCCCGGCATCGGCGGCTCGCAGCGGCTGACCCGGGCGGTCGGCAAGGCGAAGGCGATGGAGCTGTGCCTGACCGGCCGGATGATGGGCGCCGAGGAGGCCGAGCGGGCCGGCCTGGTCTCCCGGATCGTCCCCGCCGACCAGCTGCTCGCGGAGGCCCTGGCCACCGCCGAGACCGTCGCGGCGATGTCCACCCCGGCGGCGATCACGCTCAAGGAGAGCGTCAACCGGTCCTTCGAGACCACCCTGGCCGAGGGCGTCCGCTTCGAGCGCCGCCTCTTCCACGCGACCTTCGCCACGGCGGACCAGAAGGAGGGCATGGCCGCCTTCGCCGAGAAGCGCCCGCCGTCCTTCACCAACCGCTGACGGGAACCGCTGCCGGGCCCGAACGGGCGCCGGCACCAGCGCCGGAGTAACGCGTACCGGGCAACGGATGACAACTGACAGCTGACAGCTTTCAGATGATGAAATCTGTCAGCTGTTTTTTGTCACCGGTCACCCGCCCCACCCCCCGCTCCCACCCTCGCCCCGTCGGCTCACTCCTCCTCCACCGCCGCCGTGTTCAGCCGGGCCAGCCCGCTGCGGGTGGCGGCGACCACGATCCGGTCGCCCGGGGCGAGCCGCCGGGTGCGGTCGGGGAAGTTCCACTGCAACTGCGCGCTGCGGGCGAAGCGGACGGCGATGACCCGGACACCGCCCGGGTCCTCCAGGTCGTGCCGGTTCAGGCCGATCAGCCCGCTGCCGTCGTCCACCGGCAACTCGGCGATCAGCAGCGCGTGCCGGAACACCGACAGCGTCCCGCGCACCTCCCGCCCCATCAGCGCCGCCGCGAAGGCGGGCGCGGCCAGGTAGGAGACCGACCGCGAGGCCGCGTTGTCCAGCGTCTTGTAGAAGTGCCCGGCGAAGTCGTCGTCGAACAACCGCACCACCACCCGGACCTCGGGATTGCCGTGCCGCGCCTCCAGCGCGGCCTCCAGGTTGGTGGCGTCGTCGCCGCTGACCGCGACCAGCGCCCGACTGTGCTTCAGCCGGGCCCGGCGCAGCTGCTCCTCGAACGGGCCGTCGCCCATCACCACCGGGATCCCGAGCGCCCGGACGGCGGCGATGCCGCGCGCCTGCGGGTCCCGCTCCATACAGACCACCGGCACGCCCAGGTCGTGCAGTTGGGTGGCGACCCTGGTGCCGACGTTGCCGAGCCCGACGACGATCACGTGGTCCCGGGTGCCCGCGCCGGGGTTGCGCGGCTGCCCGCGCCGCCCCGAGGCCAGTACCTCGACCGCGATGGCGGTGGCGACCGGCGCGAAGGTGATCCCGCAGATGGTGATCACCACCTGGGCGACCCGCTGCCAGAGACCGCCGGTGCCCGTCCCGGCGGCGATGTCGGAGAGCTGGTCCGGCTGGGCGGCCCCGGCGAGGTCGAGCAGCGAGATGTAGACGGTCCAGCCGAAGTTCCGGTTGAGGTACCAGAGCACGCCGAAGGCCATCAGCACGGCGGCGAGGGCGGTGAGCAGCACCATCCGCATCCGGGCGCTGGTGAAGAAGCGCATGGTGTCGAGCAGCCGCCAACGCAACCGCCGCCGCCAGCCGATCGGCTCCCGCGGCTCGATCCGCAGCGCCTGCAGCGCGGCGGTGCCGCCCGGTTCCGGCTTCGGTTCCGGTTCGGGCTCGGGCTCGGGCTCGGGCTCGGGCTCGGGCTCGACCGCGGCTTCGGAGTCGCGCCGCGCGCCCCTGGGCCGGATCGGCCCGTCGTCGCCGAACTCACGGGCGAGCCGGACGAATTCGGCCGAGTCGCCCTGCTGCTCGGGCAGCAGCCGGATCTTGCTGAGGTCCTGCCGGTCGATCTGGTCGGCGACCACACAGACCCGGTCGGAGGTGATCGCGTCGTCGAAGGCGATGTGCAGGTAACGCCCGTCGACCTCGACCGAGTTCGGCCGCCCGAGCGCGGCGGCCGCGAAGGCCGGGGCGGCGGTGGCGGAGCCGGAGAGTGCGGCGCCGTTCCTGAGCAGCCGTTCGATGTTCTCGCCGAGCCGCTGGTTGAACATCCGGAAGACGATGCGGATGTCGGGGTTGTGGTTCTGGGCGCTGAGCGCGGCGTGGATGTTCTCCTGGTCGCTGCCCTCGACCAGGGCGAGGCCGCGGGCGGTGCCGATGGACACCGCCCGTAGGGCCTCGTCGGTGATGCTGGCGTACTCCACGACGGCCGCCACACCGGCGAGTTGCTCGATCTGCGGCGCGTGGTCGCGGGTCCGGTCGGCGACCAGGACGACGACCGGGACCTCGTAGTGCTCCACGAGTTCCAGGATCAGTCGGTGCGCCAGCGCGTTGCCCCCGCAGACGATGTAGTGCTGGCTGATCGGCTCGACCGGAGGGGTCCCCCACCCTTCAGAAGTCATACCGCCGGATGATATCGACGGCGAGTGTCCGGAGGATGTCGTTCCGGCGACTGCGGCGAATCCCTCGAACGGCGGTATCCGGCACGCGGTCCGGCGACGGCGCGGAGAGGCTGGGGCTCGTTCCCTGACCGCCCACGACAGCCCGCCCACGACAGCCCACCGACGACAGCCCGCCCACGACAGCCCGAGGAGTACGCCACCGTGGTCTCTCCGATCATCACCCCCGACGGTTCCCCGGTCCAGGGACCGCTCGGCATGCTCGCCAAGGCCGCCTGGCAGATCCTGCTGGTCGCCGGACTCGCCTCGCTCGCCCTCGGGATCGTGGTCTTCGTCTGGCCCCGGGAGACGCTGCTGGTGGTGGGCGTGCTGTTCGGCCTCTACCTGCTGGTGATCGGCATCGTGCAGCTGGTCGCCGCCTTCGGCACCCACGCCACCACCGCGCTACGGGTGCTGGCCTTCATCAGCGGCGCGATCTGCGTACTGCTGGGGCTGCTCTGCTTCCGCAGCGCGGTGCGGTCGCTGGTGCTGCTCGCGCTCTGGATCGGGATCGGCTGGCTCTTCCGCGGCATCACCCAGCTCGCCGCCGCGATCTCCGACCCCCTGATGCCGGCTCGCGGCTGGCAGGCCTTCGCGGGCGTGGCCAACACGCTGGCCGGTGTGCTGCTCCTGGTCTGGCCGGTCGGGTCGATCGCCGCGCTGACCGTACTGGCCGGCTGCTGGCTGGTGATCCTGGGCCTGGTCGAGATCGTGACGGCGATCCAGGTGCGAAGTCGCGCCGAACAGATCCCGTCGGGGGTCTGACCGCGGTTCCGGCCGGAGGCCGCCGCCGGCGTCACGGCCGCGGCGCGTAGCCCAGTCGGAAGGTGGCGGCCTCCAGCCGCTCCGGGGTGAGCCGGACCTCGGTCAGCCGCTCGGCCAGTGCGAACGCGGCCTCGGTGTGCAGCTCGTACCGCTCCCCGTCGAGCTGGAAGCCGCAAGCCGCCATCAGCTCGACGGTGCCCGGGGCCTCGGCGTCCGAACCGTGTCGCTGGTCGGCGAAGAGCGGCTCGAACTGGAGCCGGCAGTCGCTGTGCTCCCACCAGTTGAAGTGGTCCTCGCCCATGGCGCCCCGGTAGTGCGAGACCAGCCGGGTGCCGTCCGCGAGGCCGGGGATCAGCTCGTGCAGGCTGCCGAGGTAGCCGAAGGCCTCGACCGCCAGGGCCCAGCCGTCCAGTTCGGTGACGGCGACGAGCAGCCGGTCGTCGTCCTCGCCGAGCAGGGCCTCGGCTTCCTCGTCCTCACCGTCGTCGAAGGTCTCCCAGGCCTCGACCACCGCGACCAGCCCGGTGACCTCGCGGCCGGGCAGGGCGTCGAAGCGGCGCAGCAGCTCCTCGGCGGAGATCCCCTGGACCTGGGTGAGGCAGTAGGCCTCACCCAGGACGGGGTAGCGCTGTTCGAACCAGGTGTAGTCGGTGGCGTGTGCGGTGGTCATGGCCCCGATGATGCCGGACCCCACCGACAGCACCGAGGTCGGGTCGGCATCCTCCCGTCCCCGCGCCCCCTCCCGGCCCGGGGTCAGAGCCAGACCGGCGCGTCCGTCCCCCAACGCCCGGGCGGGCGCGACCAGTCGGCGGGCGCGCCCTCGTACCCGACCGGCGGCAGGGCGTGGCGCAGCCGCCCGTACGCGGAGTCCGTCCCGGCGAGCCACCTCGACGGGTCGTGGGGCACCGGCTCGTGGGGCACCGGCTCGTGGGGCACCGGCTCGTGGGCCTCGGACGAGACCTCGGCCGGCTTCTCCGGTTCGATGCCGTGCAGCAGCCAGGCGGCCGTGCCGGCGAGGGAGAAGCGCAGGTGGCGGCCGCCGGGGCGGCGGGTGCGCTGGTCGGTGAGGGCGCGCAGGACGGCGGCGGCGGCGAGGTAGCCGGTGCCGTGGTCGAGGGCCTGGGCGGGCAGGACACCGGGGCGGCCGTCGGGGCCCGTCTCGTGGGCGGCGATGCCGACGCCGGCCTGCACCAGGCTGTCGAAGCCGCGTCGCCCGGCCCACGGGCCGGTCCAGCCCCAGGCGCAGAGCTGGGCCACGACCAGGTCGGGGCGGCGGGCGAACAGCGCGTCGGGGGCGAGGCCGTAGGCGTCGAGGGCGCCGGGGCGGTAGCCGCTGACGACGACGTCGGCGGTGGCCAGCAGGTCCTCGAAGACGGCGCGGTCGGCGGGCTCGGCGAGGTCGAGGCGGGTGGAGCGCTTGCCGAAGCCGGTGTCGGCGTGGGAATCCTCGGCCTCGGGCAGCCTGGGCGAGTCGATGCGCAGGACGTCGGCGCCGAGCAGGGCGAGGGTGCGGGTGGCGACGGGGCCGGCGATGACCCGGGTGAGGTCGAGGACCCGGACCCCGGCGGCGGGCCGGTCCACCGGGGCCGCACCGAGCGGACGTGCGGCGGCATCGGCGGCATCGGCGGCATCGGCGGCGGAGCCCTCTGCCTCACCGCCGACGACGTCGACCTCCCACTGCTCCACCAGGGGGTGCACGGTCGTACGCACCGGCGCGACGGCCACCGCGAGCGCCCCTGCCGCGTACGCGCGCTCCTGGACCTGCTCGGCCGACAGCATGCCGAGCGTCTCGGCGAGCTGCTCGGGCCCGGCGTCCGCGGCGAGGCCGAGGGCGGCGAGCAGCCGGGTGCGGTGGTGCGGGTAGTTGGCGTGGGTGCGCACCCAGCCGTCGGCGGTGCGCCAGAAGCCGGAGTGCGGGGCGAAGTTGACGGGCGCACGGCCGTCGATCGTCAGGTGCCGCTCGCTGACGAAGGCGGTGGCGACCGCGCCCTCGTCCACCCGGACGGCGGGGACGGGGCCACCGGTGCGCAGGGCGGCCAGCTCGGCGGCGGCGAGCGAGCAGACGGCCACGGTGGCCCGGGCGAGGCGCCGCACCGGCAGGCCGGAGGGCAGGAGGTCGCGCGGGCCGTGGAAGCTCACCTGCTCCAGCAGGTCGGCCGGCCCGCCGAGGGCCGCCCAGACATCGGCGGTGGCGCGGTCGGCGGGTTCACCCCGGGCAGGTACACCCGTCGCGGGTTCGCCCCCGGCGGGTTCACCCCCGGCGCTCACGGGACGGACGGATCCTTCGGGCAGCGGACGATCGGTCATGCCCGGCATTGTGCTCCCCTTCTCAGGCGCTCGCCGTGACGCCCGCCACCAGCACCGGTGAGGCACAGCACGGGCAGGGCGGCGGGGACGGCACGCAGGGCGGCGGCCAGTCCTGACGATGGAGCGGGTGACGGCCGATCGGGGGCTGCCGGGTCGGCGGGTAGGGTGCGAACCGGGGGGCCGCTGAGGCCACGCGTACGGGGCTGCGCGACGCACCACGACACGGGGGGATGAATGCACGTGATCCGCCGGCTCGACCTGGGGTACTTCGTCCGGCCGGCCTCCGAGGTGGGCGGCCCGGAGCCGCGCGTGGAACCGGTGCTGGCGTACCTGGTCCGGCGCCCGGAGGGGCTGCTGCTGTTCGACACCGGCATCGGCGGCGGCGAGCCGGAGACCGAGGCGCACTACCGGCCGGTCCGCCGGCCGCTGCCGGAGGCACTCGCCACGGCCGGGGTCTCCGTCTCCGACATCGACCTGGTGGTCAACTGCCACCTGCACTTCGACCACTGCGGCGGGAACCCGCTGTTCGCCGGCACGCCCGTCCTGGTCCAGGCGGGCGAGCTGGCCACCGCGCGGGGCGGCGGCTACACCATCGACGCGCTGGTCGACTTCCCCGGCGCCCACTACCGCGAGCTCGACGGCGAGACGGAGGTCTGGCCCGGTGTCCGGGTGCTGCCGACCCCCGGACACACCGGGGGCCACCAGTCGCTGCTGGTCGACCGCCCGGGCAGCGGTCCGAGCGGCGGCCCGGTGCTGCTGGCCGGTCAGGCGTACGACTTCGCCTCCGAGTACGGGCAGGCGGTGCTCGCCCGGCGGGCGGCACGCGAGGGCGTGGCGGCGCCGCTGCCCGGCTACCGGGCCTGGCTCGACCGGGTCGCGGAGTACGGCCCGCGCCGGGTGCTGTTCGCGCACGACCACGCGGTGTGGGAGCCCACGGAGTAGGTCACGTCCCTAGGAGCCTCACGGCACTCAGGAGGCCCAGGGCGCTCAGAAGGTGAAGCGCAGCGAGCGGACCCGGTGGTCGAAGCTGGACGGGACGAGCTCCGGCTCGCCGACCGAGCGTGCCTCGGGCAGGCGGGTGAACAGCTCGCGGAACAGCGCCGTCATCTCCTGCCGCGCCAGGTGCGCGCCGAGGCAGTAGTGCGGGCCTCCGCCGCCGTAGCCGAGGTGCGGGTTGGACGAGCGGGTGATGTCGAAGTTGTCCGGGTCGGGGAAGACCGTCTCGTCGCGGTTGGCCGAACCGTAGAACAGCGCGACCTTCTCCCCCGCGCGCAGCAGCGGCCCGCCGGGGCCGCCGAGCTCGTGGTCGACGGCGAGGGTCCGGTGGAACTGGATGATCGGCGTGGCGTGGCGGACGATCTCGTCGACCGCGCCGCCGAGCCGGCCGTCCGGGTCGGAGAGGAGCAGGGCGCGCTGCTCGGGGTGGACGGTCAGCAGGTGCAGGCCGTGGGCGAGCGCGTTGCGGGTGGTCTCGACCCCGGCGACCAGCAGCAGGGTGAAGAAGGCGCCGAGTTCGCGGCCGGTGAGCCGACGGCCGTCGACGTCGGCGGTGACCAGCGCGGAGATCAGGTCCTCCGCAGGCCGGCGGCGGCGTTCCCGGCCGATCCCGGCCACGATGCCCTGCATCCGGGCGAGCGCCCGCAGCCCGCGCCCGGGCGACCGGAGCCGGTCGCGCAGCGAGCGCGCCACGCCGATGTCCGCGGACGTGCGGTTGACCAGGTCGAGGATGGCGCGGCGCGGCTGCTCGGGAATGCCCATCATGGTGCAGATCACCTGGAACGGGAGTTCGGCGGCGACGGCGGCCACGAAGTCCTCCGGGCGCTCCCGCTCGACCCGGTCGACCAGGGCGGCGCTGATCCGGTGGACGTCCTCCTCGACCCGGCCGAGCAGCCGCGGGGTGAAGGCCCGCGAGACGATCCGGCGCAGCTGGGCGTGGCGGGGGTCGTCCAGGTTCACCATCGAGTCGCCGAAGACCAGCCGGACCCAGCGGGCCGGGGCGGGGGTGGTGACGCCGGGGCCGCTGAGGAAGACGGCGGGGGTTCGGCTGGCCTCGGCCACGTGGGCGTGGCGGACCAGGGCGTGGAAGCCCCTTCCGGTGGCGCGGTCGCCGAAGTACACCGGGCCGGGGCGGCGGCGCAGCTCGGCGAAGGCGGCGGCGCGGGCGGGGGCGGGCAGCCGCCAGAAGCCGGGGTCGGCGAGGTCGGCGGGCGCCACCGGGTCGGCGAGCCCTGCCGGGGCGGCGGGGTCGGCGGAGTCGACCGGGGACTGCGTGGTTTCCGTCGGCGTCTCCAAGGCCGGGCCTCCCTGCTATTGGACCTGCTGCTGGACGACATCGTCCCGGCACGTACGGAACGCACCGGCGTGTCCACATTCAGTGAGCAGATGGTGACGGCTTGTCAAGCCGCACCGATGGTCGTACGAGCAGCTGTTCGGGGCGGCGCCCGGGGAGGCGCACGGAGGAGGCAGCGGCCGGCCCGGCCTTCGGGCGAACGGCCGGGCATGGTCTCACGGGTCGGAACCAGCCGATACCGGAGGGTGCGGTACGGGCCGGGCAGGGCGGATGCGACGATGAGTGCCATCGTGATGACCGACCGGATCCGCCAGCTGCGCGCCGTGGTCTTCGCCGCGCTGTGCGTGGCGCTGGCCGCCACGGCGCACGTCGCCATGGCCGGCCCCGGGGTCTCGCCGACGGTGCTGGCCGGCGCGTTCGGGGCGGTCCTCGGACTGACCTGGCTGCTCGCCGGGAAGCGGCGCGGGCTCGGCGCGATCACCACCTGGATGGTCGCGGCGCAGACGGCGCTGCACCTGCTGTTCGAACAGGCCGGGGCGCTCGCCCGGGGAGGCGGCGGCCTCGGCCGGCTCGCCACCACGGACTGGACGGCCCTGCTGCTCTGCAACCCGGACCGCGCGCCCGGCGGGCTCTCGCCGGTCGAGCTGGCCCGGATGGCGGGCATCGACCCGGACGCCCCACCGGCGGCCGCCGGCCTGCGCCCGATGACCGGGATGCACCACGGCACGGCGGGGATGTCGTCTTCCGCCGACGGCATGGCCATGGACGGGGGCCTGCCCGGGATGGCGGGGATGCCCGGCATGTCGCACGGGATGCCGGACGGGATGTCGGACGGGATGTCGCAGGGCATGGCTCACGACATGTCGAGCGGCATGTCGCATGGCATGTCCCACGGCATGTCGCCGGGGATGGCCGCCGCCCACGTGCTGGCCGCGCTGGCCTGCGCCCTGCTGCTCTGGCGCGGTGACGCGGCGCTGGTCCGGCTCTTCGAACTGCTCGGCGCCCTCGGCACCGTCGTCACCGGGGCGCTGCTGCTCCCGCTCCTGGCGCTCTTCGCGCGCCCCTTCGGCTACCGGGCCCCGACCCCGCCGCGGCCCGCCGACGGCCGGGCCCGGCCGCCCCGGTCGGTGCTGCTCACGCATGCCGTGGTCCGGCGCGGACCGCCGGCGTTCGCCCTCGCCTGCTGACGCGCCCGCCGCGCACCTCCCCGGCCGCCACCGGCCGCCGGAACCCCCGCGACGGGCAGGTCGCCCTGCCGTACGGCCGTGCGTTGCGCCGCCGTGCCGCCAGGGCGCGGGCCCGCGTCCGCCGCCGCGCCTCCCCGGTTTGCCCGGGAGGTGCGTCGAGCCGCGCGGCCGCCCACGGACGCCGACGGCGCCGCCCTGCGCGGTGACGTCCCCCCGCCTTCCCCTCGGGACTTTCCATGCCTGACCACGACGGCGCACCGGCTCGGGCCGGCGCCATCGTCCTACCGCTGCGCGGCCTGCGGGCCGCCCTCCTGCCCGGCCTCCTGCCCGGCCTCCTGCCCGGCCTTCTACCCGCCCTCCTGCCCGCCCTCCGGGCCGCGGCCCTCCAGCCCGGTCGACAGCCCGGTCGACGGCTGGGCCGACAGCCCGGTCAACAGTCGGGCCGACCACTCGGCCGACGGCCCGTCGGCGGCGGCCGCCCGTACCTGGCCGCTCAGCCGCTCCGCCCGGGCCAGCCACTCCCGGCAGCCGGTGCAGCGCGCGACGTGCTTGTCCAGCCGGGTGTCCGGCAGACCGCTGGGTTCGCCGTCGAGCCGGGCGGACAGAGCGGTCCGGAACTGCGCGCATCTCATGTGACCATCGTCTCGCACAGCCACCGCGGCGGGACCGGCCGGGTCGGAGGCCGCCGTGGATGACGAGCAGCTCACCGCGCTCGCGCTGACCGCCCGCTCGGGCCGTGCAGCGGACGTCGAAGCCTTCGTCCGGGCCACCCAGCGGGACGTCTGGCGCTTCGTCGCCCACCTGACCGACGTGCAGTCCGCCGACGACCTGGCGCAGGAGACCTTCCTGCGCGCACTGCGCGGCCTGCCCGCGTTCGCGGGACGCTCCTCGGCCCGCACCTGGCTGCTGTCGATCGCCCGGCGCACGGTGATCGACCGGTACCGGATGGCCGCCGCCCGGCCGCGCTGCGCGGCGCTGCCGGACTGGCAGGAGGCGGCGGAGCGGCAGGGCCGCGTACCGGAGGCCGGGTTCGAGGACGGTGTCGCCCTCGACGACCTGCTCGACCGGGTGCCAGCCCAGCGGCGCGAGGCGTTCGTGCTGACCCAGGTGGTCGGCCTGAGCTACGCCGAGGCGGCCGAGGTCGCCGGCTGCCCCGTCGGCACCGTCCGCTCCCGCGTCGCCCGGGCGCGGGAGGAGCTGATAGCGCGCCTGCGGGCGGCGGAGGCCGGGGAGCTCGCGACCGCCTGCTGAGCGGCCGAAAAAATCCCCCAAGTGTTCGGAACCGGAGCCCGCGCGCCTCCGACTGCTGTACCGGACGCCGCCGCCGAGGCGGTGTCCGGTACAGCAGCACGGGAACGGAGGGGCTCCATGGCAGCGCAACAGCCTGCGGCCGAAGCGGCACTGACGGACCGTCAGCCGGAAGCGGTCGACCGCTGGAGCCTGGTCGTGGCCGCGGGCCTGCTCTCGTTCGTCGCGATGCTCGACATGAACGTGGTCAACCTCGCGCTCACCGACATCGCGGGCGGCCTGCACGTCTCCCCCGGGGTCGCCCAGTGGGCCGTCCTCGGCTACCAACTCCCCCTCGTCGCCCTCCTCCTGCCCGCCGGGCGGTGGCTGGACCAGGTCGGCACCCGGTCCGCCCTGCTGCTCGCGGTCGGCTGCTTCGCCGGCTGCAGCGTGCTGGCCGCCGCCGCCCCCTGGGCGGGCTGGCTGATCGCGGCCCGGCTGCTGCAGGGCGCCTTCGGGGCCGTGCTCTTCGTCCTGATGCCGGTGCTCGCCGCGACGTCCGTACGGCCCGAGCTGCGCGGCCGGGCGATGAGCGTGCCCGCCACCCTCGGCCCGCTCGGCGCCGTGACCGGCCCGGTCGTCGGCGGCCTGCTGCTGGACCACCTCGGCTGGCGGGCGATCTTCCTGGTCAAGCTGCCGGTCTGCCTGGCCGCCGTGCTGATCGTGCGGCGGCACGCCCCGCGGCGCGGCGGGCTGCGCGTGCCCGAGCGGGGATCCCTCGGCGACGCCACGCTGATCGGCGGCGCCGTGGCCGCCGTCCTGCTGGGGCTCACCCTGGCCCCCGACGCGCCGCAGTGGCTGCTGCTGGCGCTGCCCGCCGCCCCGCTGGTGCTGCTGTGGCTGCGCCGCCCCGGCGGGCGGCCGGTGGCCGAGGTGCTGCGGGCCGCCGGCACCGCCGGGGTCAACGCCTCGGTGCTGGCGCTCGCCGCCGGCTTCTCGGCCTGCCAGTACCTGCTCGTCCAGCACCTGCGCGGCCCCCGGGGCGAGAGCGCGACGGCCACCGCGCTGACCATGCTGGCGTTCCCGCTCGGCATGGTGCTGGCCGGGCGGGTCGGCGGGCGGCTGGCCGACCGCTGGGGCGCCCGCCCGACCGCACTCACCGGCGCTACCGTCACCACCCTCGGCCTGGCCCTGCTCGTCCCGCTGGACACCGACTGGTCCGCCGTGGACATCGCCGCGCGGCTCGCCCTCGCCGGCGCCGGGATGGGCCTCAACGGCGGCCCCACCCAGGCCCTGGTGATGACCGCCTCCCCTCCCGGGAAGCTGGCCACCGCCGGTTCCGCCGTCCAGCTCGCCCGCAGTCTCGGCTTCGCCCTCGGCCCGGCCCTGGCCACCGCCGCCGCGCTGGCCGGCGACCGCGCCACCACCGGGACCCGGGCCGGGATCGCCCTGGCCGCCCTGGTCGCGGCGACCGCCGTCGCCCTGCTCGCCCTGTACCGCGGCCCCCGGACCTGACCGCCCGCACCAACACCGCGCCCGCACACGCACCCGCAGTCACACCCACACCGCGCCCGCACACGCACCGGAGGACCACCCCAGATGACCGACACGCTGCCCGACCCGGCCGCCACCGACACCCCGCGCTGCCCGTACGGGTACGACCGCCTCCCCTCCCCCGTCCCGCTGTACGGTCCGGCGTACAAGAGCGACCCGTACCCGCTGTACCGGCGGATGCGCGAGGCCGGGCCGGTGCACCGGGTGGAGTTCCCGAGCGGCATCCACGCCTGGCTGGTCACCGGCTACCAGGCCGCCCACGCGGCCCTCAACGACCCGCGCCTCGGCAAGAACCACACGCTGGGCAACGACAATTGGCGCCGACTCGCGTCGATCATGCCCGAACCGCAGCACTCGCAGCTCCAGGTCCACCTGCTCCACCAGGACCCGCCCAAGCACACCTCGATGCGCCGGCTCGTCCTGGACGCCTTCGCCCCGCGCCGGGTGGAGTCCATGCGTCCGCGGCTGAGAGAACTCGCCGACGCGCTGGTGGACGAGCTGCCCGAGACCGGCGGCGCCGACCTGGTGGCCGGCTTCGCCGCCCACTACCCCTTCCGGGTGCTCGCCGAAGTCATCGGCCTGCCGCCCGAGTTGGCGGCCCGGTTCGACCGCGACTGGGGCAAGGTGGTCCAGCCCGTCGGCCCGCAGGACCCGGGCCGCCCGGCGTACGAGGCACGGCTGCGCGGCCTGCAGACGTACATCGCCGACGTCGTCGCCCGCAAGCGCACCGACTGCCGGGCCCCCGGCTGGTCGGAGTCCGAGGACCTGCTCGGCCGGCTCGTCGCCGCCCACGACGCGGGCGAGTTGAGCCGCGAGGAGCTCGACTCGATGGTGTTCCAGCTGCTGGTCGCCGGGCAGGAGCCGGTCACCAACCAGATCACCACCATGCTGATCACCCTGCTGCGCCACCCCGAGCAGCTCGACCGCCTGCGCGACGGGATCGACGAGCCCGGCCTGCTCTCCCGGGCGGTGGAGGAACTGCTGCGCCACGACGCCGCGTTCGAGCTCACCACCTGGCGGTTCTTCGCCGAGGACAGTGACCTGTTCGGCACCACCGTTCCGGCCGGCGACTCGGTGATCGTCTCGCTCTGCGCCGCCAACCGCGACGAGGAGCAGTTCCCCGAGGCTGACCGCCTCGACCTCGACCGCTCCCCGAACGCCCACCTCGCCTTCGGCCACGGCATCCACTACTGCCCCGGCGCCGCACTGGCCCGGGCCGAACTCCGGATCGCCATCGGCACCCTGCTCACCCGCCTGCCCGGCCTGCGCCCGGCCGAGGCCCCCGGGGACGGCCTGGCGGACCTCGTCTGGGTCCCCGCCGTCCTGGCACGCGGGGTCAACCGGCTGCCGGTCGCCTACGACCGGCGCCACTGACCCCGGAAGCGCCCGCGGCGCCGCCCCTCCGGGAGGCAGCCCGGCTCCGCCTGCCTGCAGCCCGTACGACACCACCTTCCGTGGAGGACCCACCATGCCGCCCGTCGGCACCGTCACCACTCCGGCCCACGCCGCCACCGCTACCGGCACCACCACTGACGGCACCGGCGAGGGGACCGGCACCGAGGACCGCCCCTCGGCCGAGCGGCTCGCCGTCCGCATCCTCGGCCTGCTGCTGCCGCACCGCCGCGCCTCCGACCCGGAGTTCGACGCGCGGCCGGAGCACTTCCCGCTCCAGCTCGCCCAGTTGGCGGAGTTCATCGCCGCCGGTGAACCGATCGTGTTCACCCTGCCCGGCTTCCCGTGCAAGTCGCCCAACCCGGCGAAGGTGCTCGGCCACCTGCCCGACGAGGGCGAGCGGCTGTCGCTCACCTTCCTCGACCGGCTCTGCGCCGAGATAGGCCGCCTCCACGAGCCCGGGGCGCGGATCCTGATCTGCTCCGACGGGCACATCTTCGGCGACCTGATCAACGTCCCGGACGACCACATCGACGCCTACTCCGACGAGTTGACCGCGATGATCGCCCGCGAGGGCCTCCACCACCTCGCCACCTTCGACCTGCGGGCCGTCCTCGGCGACCTCCCGTACGACGAGAAGCGCGCCCGGGTGCACGAGCAGTACGCCCCCACCGTCGAGGAGTTGCGCGAGCAGGTGCTGACCGAGGAGGAGACCCTGCTGCTCTACCGCGGGATCACCCGCTTCCTCACCGAGGACACCGTCGGCTTCCCCGGCACCCGCTCCGCCCTGCAGCGGGAGTGCCGCCGCCGCGCGTACGGCGTGATCCAGCGCAGCCGCGCCTGGGGCGAGTTGATCGCCGAGCAGCACCCGAGGGCCGTACGGCTCTCCATCCACCCGCAGCCCGCCGGCGTGCCCAAGTTCGGCATCCGGCTGCTGGAGGCGGCCGACGTCTGGACCACGCCGTGGCACTCCTCGGTGCTCCACCGCCCGGACGGCGAATGGGAGTTGCTGCGCAGCGAGGAGGCGCGCAGACTCGGCCGGCTGGTGCTGCGCGACGGCCGGCCGAGCCACTACGAAAGCCACTGCGAAAGCCACTGCGAAAACCACGCCGAGACCCAGGCATAGGGCCGGGCAGAGGACCGCCGTCGGGCGGGCTACCGCCCCACGGCGGCGGCCTCAGCGTCGGCCTCCGCGCCGGCAGCCACGCCGGCCGGGCTGCGGTGGTCGAAGGCGATCAACGGATCGCCGGTGAGCGGGTGTTCGACCACCGCAGCCCGCACCCCGAAGACCTCCGCCAGCAGCTCCGAGGTCAGCACCTCGCGCGGCGCCCCGGAGGCCACCAGGGCGCCGCGGTGCAGCACGTGCAGCCGGTCGCAGACCGAGGCCGCGGCGTTGAGGTCGTGCAGGGCGACCAGGGTGGTGCGGCGCTGTTCCCGGAGCAGGGCGAGGAGTTCGACCTGGTGCCGGACGTCCAGGTGGTTGGTCGGCTCGTCCAGCACCAGGACGTCCGGCTGCTGTGCGAGCGCGCGGGCCAGCAGCACCCGTTGCCGTTCGCCGCCGGACAGTCGGGCGAACCGCCGGTCGGCGGCGTGCGCCATGCCGACCCGGGTCAGCGCCTCGGCGGTGACCCGGTGGTCCTCGGCGTCGTCGGAGGCGAAGGCGCGCTTGTACGGGGTGCGCCCCATCGCGACCACCTCGCGGACGCTCAACTCGAAGTCCCCGCCGCGTTCCTGGGGCAGGGCGCCGATGTGCCGGGCGGACTGGGCGGGCCGCAGCTCCGCCAGGTCCCGCCCGGCCAGCAGCACCCGGCCGGCGCTCGGCCGCAGGTGCCGGTAGACGGTGCGCAGCAGGCTGGACTTACCGCTGCCGTTGGGCCCGACCAGTCCGGCGATCTCCCCCTCCTCGGCGACCAGGTGGACGCCGGCCACCACGGTCCTTCCGGCCAGGGCGACACTCAGGTCCTCGACGGCGATCCTCAATTGCGCTCCAGTCGTCGGTCCAGCAGGTAGAGCAGGGTGGGGGCGCCGAGGACGGCGGTGACCACGCCGATCGGCAGTTCCTGGCCGTCCAGGGCGGTGCGGGCCACGGTGTCGACGACGACCAGCAGCAGCGCCCCGGTGAGCGCGGACAGCGGCAGCAGGCGCCGGTGGTCACCGCCGACGAGCAGTCGGCAGACGTGCGGGACCATCAGCCCGACGAAGCCGATCGCGCCGGAGACGGCGACCAGCACCCCGGTGAGCACGCTGGTGACGACGAACACCTCGCGGCGCAGCCGGGCGACGTCCACGCCCAGCCCGGCGGCGGTCTCGTCGCCCATCAGCATCGCGTTGAGGCCCCGGGCGCGGGACTGCAGCAGGGCCGTCGCGAGTGCCACGGACACGGCGGGGATGGCGAGTTGGGCCCAGACGGCGCCGCCGAGGCTGCCCATGAGCCAGAACAGCACGCCCCGGGTCTGCTGCTCGTCGCTGGTCTGCAGGACGAGGTAGCTGGTGACGCCGCCGAGGAACTGGGCGATGCCGATGCCCGCGAGGACCAGGCGCAGCGGGGAGAAGCCGCCGCCGCGCCGGGCCATCAGCCAGACCAGCGAGAACGCGGCGAGCGCGCCGGCGAACGCCGCCAGGGAGACGGTGAGGCCGAGCGCGCTGCCGAAGGAGAGCTGGAGCCCGAGGGTGGCGCCGAGGACGATGGTGGCGACCGCCCCGAGGGAGGCACCGGAGGAGATGCCGAGCAGGTACGGGTCGGCGAGGGGGTTGCGCACCAGGGCCTGCACCGCGGTGCCGACCAGGCCGAGCCCGGCTCCGACCACGGCCGCCAGCAGGGCGCGGGGGACGCGCAGTTGCCAGACGATGAGGTCGCGGGTGCCGGGTTCGGGGGCCCGGCCGGTGAGGTGGTGGACGACCACCGACCAGACCTCGCCGGGCGGGATGTCCACCGAGCCGAAGGAGACGGCTGCGGTCAGCGCGAGCACCAGGGCCACGGCGAGTGCGGCGGCCAGCGGCCCGGCCCGCAGGGTGCGGGCCGGGCGCGGTTTGCCGTACGGTTCGGCTTCGGCGGAGACGGCCGACGTCACGTGCTACTGCCCGTTCTTGACGAGGTCGGGGTGGACGGTCGCGGCGATCTGCCGGACGGCGTCGGCGTTGCGCACGCCCGCGATGGTGGTCACCTCGGAGCCGAGCCGGACGAAGTGCCCTTCCTGGACGGCCTTCAGGCCCTGGGTCGCGGGGAAGCTCCGCAGGAACGCCTCGGCGTCGTCGAAGGCCTTGCGGGTGGCCTCCTCGCTGCCCCGGTTGCGGACGGCGAGCTGGATCCAGTCCGGGTTCTTCGCGACGACGTCCTCCCAGGAGCCGGGCTTGAAGTCGGCGTCGCAGTCGGCGAACACGTTGCGGGCCCCGGCCAGGGTGATGACGGCGTTGGCGACCTGCCGGCCGCAGACCGCCGTCGGCTGCTTGGTCCCGGCGTCGAAGTCGAAGACGAAGTAGCCGGGACGCTGCCCCTCCGGGACGCCGGCGAGCGCGGTGCGGACGTCACCGACCTGCTTCTCCATCCCGGCGACCAGTTCCTCCGCCCGGGCGGCGGTGCCGGTGACGGCTCCGAGGCGGCGGATGTCGTTCTCGACCTCCGCGAGGTCGGTGCGCGGCGCCTTGGCGGCCTTCGGGGTCCCGGAGCAGGCGGTGGAGAGCAGGAAGACGTGCTGGATGCCGGCCGCTGTGAACTCCTCCTCGCTCGGCCCGGTGGCGCCGCCGCCCATCATCGGCATCGCGCTGAAGGTGTCGAGGTAGAGGTCGGCGCCGGAGCCGAGCAGCTTCTCCTTGGGGATGACCTTCTCCCCCAACACCGGTACCTTGCCGCCCTGTTCGGCGAGGTCCGCCGGCAGGGTGCCCTTGCCGGGCGGGAAGCCGGTGCCGATCACCCGGTCGCCGGCGCCGAGCCGCAGCAGCATCTCCAGGCTCGCCGCGTTGCTGGTGACGATCTTCGTGGGGGCCTTGGCGATGGTGGTCTCCTTGCCCATGCAGTCGGCGACCTTGACCGGGTAGGCGCCGGCCGGGGCGGCCCCGGCGGTGCCGGTGCCGGTGCCGGTGCCGGTGGCAGCCTGTCCACCCCCGCCACCGCTTCCGCAGGCCGTGGCGAACAGGGCGACGGCGGCCGCGATTCCGCAGACAACGCGAGGGCGCATGACAACTCTCCTGGTCGGTGATCGTGCTCGGGGCCCGTGCTGCGGACCCGGACCAGGTAGTCGGACGGCCCGGGCGGCGGGTTCCCGCGGATTCGCGAACCCGGGGCCGGTTTCCGGACGGCCCGCGGCTCCGGCCGTAGGGTGAGCGGATGGCCGACCCCACCGCCCCGCGCGACGACTCCGACCCGCGCGATCGCACGTCCCCGCGCGACGATCTCGACCTGCCCGTCCGGCTCGGGCCGCGCCCGCCCCGCCGGGTGGTCTCGCTGGTGCCCTCACTGACCGAGGCGGTCGCCGCGACCGCGCCCGGGCTGCTGGTCGGCGCCACCGACTGGTGCAGCCACCCCGCCGACCTGGCCGTCACCCGGATCGGCGGCACCAAGAACCCCGACGTCCGGCGCGTCCTCGCGCTCGAACCGGACCTCGTCCTCGCCAACGACGAGGAGAACCGGCGCCCCGACCTCGACGCGCTGCGGGCGGCCGGCGTCCCGGTGTGGGTCACCGACATCCGCACCCTGGACGACGCCTTCCGCTCGCTGGACCGGCTGCTGACCACCGCCTGCCGACTCCCGCGCCCCGCCTGGCTGGACGAGGCGGAGGCGGCCTGGGCCCCGACCGAGGCCGGCCGGGCGGACGACCGGAGTCCGCAGGCAGGCCCACGGGCCGTCGTGCCGATCTGGCGCCGCCCGTGGATGGTCCTCGGCCGCGACACCTTCGCCGGAGACCTGCTGCGCCGCCTGGGCCTGCGGCTCGTCCACGCCGACCACCCCGAGCGCTACCCCGCCGTGCCGCTGCCCGAACTGCTGGCCACCCGGCCGGAGTTGGTCGTACTACCGGACGAGCCGTACCACTTCACCGCCGAGGACGGCCCCGAGGCGTTCCCGGGCACACCCGTCGCCCTGGTCAGCGGACGGCACCTGACCTGGTACGGACCGTCCCTCGTCACCGCCCCCGCCGTCCTGCGGCAGGCGATCGGTCACCCGTTCGTACAAGGCCGGACCGGCACCTCGTAGGATGACCGCCACTCACCGGGACTGCCGGTGACAAGCGGGGGGCCCACAGATGAGACTGAGCACCACCCGGCGGACACTGGTCCTGGTGTCCGCCGCCGCCGTGTCGACCGCCGTCCTGGCGGGCTGCGGCACCGAACACGCCGACAGGCACCAGAACGCGGGAGCGGGCAACAGCCCGGTGGCCGTCGACGCCGCGCCGACCGACTCGCCGAGCGCGAGCCCGTCCGCCGGCAGCACCCCGAGCCCGACCGCCCCGGCGAGCACGAGCACGAGCGCAAGCCCCGGTGCCTCGCAGAGCCCGAGCGCCGGCCCGGGCAGGTCGGCCAAGCCCGCCGCGCCGAGCACCCCGCCCGGCACCGCCGCCAAGCCCGGCGGCGGCAACCTGCCCGCCGGGCTGACCACCCAGCCTCCGGTCGCCAAGCCCGTCGTGGTGGCCCCGGTGCCGACCGCCAAGCCCGGCCCGGTCGCACCCCCGCCGCCGCCCGCGCCGCCGACCCCGCACGTGCCGCCGTTGCAGAGCGGCTGCACGCCCAGCAAACCCCGGCCGGACGACCCCAAGGAGGCCGTCGGCACAGCGCTCACCACGGCCGCCGGCCAGTCCCGGACGCTCAAGCTGAGCAGCGGTGGCACCGACCAGCTCCCGCCGCTGCCCGTCAACCTGGTCAAGGCCGTCGCCTGGCAGGAGAGCGGCTGGCAGTCCGGCATCCTCGCCTGCGACGGCGGGATCGGCACCATGCAGATCATGCCGAACACCATCGGCTGGATGAACGGCAAGTTCGGCACCACCTCGGACGCCAACACCCTCGCCGGGAACGTCCAGCTCGGCACCCAGCTGCTCGACTGGCTCGTCGCCTACTACGGCGACTCCTCCTTCGGCGGGAAGTACGACCTCTCCCCCGACCCGGCCACCGGCAAGACGCCGCTGCTCGACCTGGTCATCTCCGCGTACAACGCGGGCGCGGGCAACGTGCACTACAACGCCGTCACCGACCCGACCACGGGCGAGGTCGTCGGCAGCCTCTCCATCCCCAACCCGGGGTACGTCGCCAACGTCAAGGCGCTGATGTCCGGCCAGCCCTGGAACAAGGCAGGCTGACCGAAGCCTCCGGAACACGACGGGGCCCGGGACGCGATCGCGTCCCGGGCCCCGTCCGTCCGGCGGGTGTCCCCCCGTCAGCCGCGCGCGGCGGAGACGGCGGCGCCCAGCGCCTCCTTGATGCGCGGGCCGAGGCGGGCGAAGCCCAGCTCCTTCATGGCCGCCCGCAGCAGTTCCTCCTCCGACCGCTCGACACCGTCGCCGTCCACCCACCGCACGACGGCGAGCAGCTCATCGGCCGAGTAGGCGGTGACCGGACGGCCGGGCGTGAAGTCCGGCTTCGCGGGACTGGCGGCAGCCTCCTCGGAGGCCTCGGGCTCGACGGAGGCCTCGGGCTCGACGGCAGGCTCGGGCTCCACGGCGGGGGCCTCGTCCGCAACGGCCTCGGGCTCGACGACGGGCTCGGGCTCGGCCACCGGCTCGGCCTCGGCGGTCGGCTCCTCGGCGACCTCGGCCTCGACAGCCGGGGCCTCCACCTCGACGGCAGGCTCCTCGGCGGGCTCCTCGGCGACGGCAGCGGGCTCGGCCTCGATCACCGGCTCGACGTCGGCAGCCGGTTCGGCCACCTCGGCGACCGGCTCCTCGACTACGGCCTCGGGCTCGACGGCGGGCTCAGCCTCGGCCTCAACCATCGGCTCGGCGTCAACGGCCGCCTCAACGATCTCGGCCTCACCCGTCTCCGCCTCGGCGACGACCTCGTCCACCTCGACGGCGAGCCCCTCCGAAACCTCGGCCTCGGCAGCGGACTCCTCGACCTCGACGACGGTCTCGGCCGTCTCCGCCACGGCGACGACCTCGTCCACCTCGACGGCGAGCTCCTCCGAAACCTCAGCCTCGGCAGCGGGCTCCTCGACCTCGACGGCGGTTTCAACCATCTCCGCCACGACCTCGTCCGCCGCTGCGGCCTCGGCCAGGGCGGCGGTCGCGGCCGCGACCAGGTCGTCGGCGGCCGGGGAGGGCGCGGGGAGGGAGACCACCGCTGCCGGGGCGTCCTCCTCCGTCAGCTCCTCCTCCACCGCGACCGACTCGGCGACGACGGCCTCCGCGTCCACACCCGACGCCGCCTCAGCCTCAGGCTCGGCCTCGACGGCGGCCTCCGCCTCGATGGCGTCCTCGACCGGAGCCGTCACCGAGACCGGGACCTCCTCCACGAGCCCGTCCCGCTGCCCACCGGCCAGCGCCTGACGGGCCGCGGCCTCGGCCTCGGCGTCCGAAGCCTCGGAGCCCGACACCTCCGAGCCCGGCACCTCCGCGCTCGACTCCACCGCGTCCGACTCCTCCGCAGCCAGCTGCTCACCGGCCACGTCCTCGACCGGCGCCTCGCCGACCTCGGCCTCGTCGACCGCCGCCTCCTCGGCGGGGGTCTCCTCGGCGGGGGCCTTCTCCGCCAGCCCGTCCCGCTGCCCGCCGGCCAGCGCCTGGCGGGCCGTGTACGCGGCCTCGGCGGCACGGCGGTCGGCCTTGGCGGCGGCGAGTTCGGTGAGCAGGTCGCCGAGGCCGGCCTCCTCCAGGGCGGCGCGCAGGCCGCGGATGGTGGGCAGGCGGTAAAGGGTGCCCTCGTCGGAGGCGAGCCGCTCGACCAGGTCGATCAGCTCGGCGAAGGACAGCCCGTCCAGGTCGTGCTCGGGCAGCAGGCGGGCGAGGTCACGCAGGCCGGTGTTGATCGCCTCGAAGGCCTGGGCGGTGTGCTCGACCAGGGCGCCGTCGGCGGGCACCGTCGGGAGGGTGCCCGCCGGGGCGAGGGCGGCCCAGGCGCGGCGCTCGATCTCGGCGGAGGTGAGAGCCTCGTGCAGGTCCTCGCGGCGGATGCGGCGGTCGGTGGCCAGGGCCGTGGCCTGCTTGCGCAGCGAGCGGCCGCGCAGCCACGAGAGCTTGACGCCGTTCTCGCGGCGCCAGGCGCTGTCGGCGGTGGCGGCGGCGAGGGCGCCGAGGTCGGCGTCGTAGGCGGCGGTGGTGAGGGTCGCGGAGGTGCGGTGCACCCGGTGGA
The DNA here is from genome assembly GCF_000716875.1 of Streptomyces novaecaesareae. Classification (GTDB taxonomy): domain Bacteria; phylum Actinomycetota; class Actinomycetes; order Streptomycetales; family Streptomycetaceae; genus Kitasatospora; species Kitasatospora novaecaesareae. The sequence continues at coordinate 61,477 of NZ_JNWQ01000014.1, forward strand.
GCATCTCGACCAGGAGCGCGGCCTTGGCGACGGTGTCCGGTTCGTCCAGCTTGACCTCGGCGGCCAGGGCGGTGACGGCCTCCCAGGTCTGCTGGAGGTCGCGGCCGCGCAGTTCGGCGAGCGCGGTGGAGGCGGCGCGGGCGTCCTCGGGGGTGGCGACGGTGTCGACGGCCGCGTACCAGGCGTGGGTGTCGGCGTCGAGCGTGAAGGCCCCGAGTTCGGCGTAGCGGCCGAGGTCCTCGCGGAGGTCGGGCTCCGCGGCGGCGTCCTGGGAGTCCTTGACGTCTGCGGCGTCGGCGACGTCCACCGGGTCGGCTGCGTCGGCGTTGCGCGAGTGAAGCACTGTCATGTGAGGTCCGGTTCTGGGCGACGACGGCGGGGCTGGCGACGAGGGGGCGGCGGACCGGTTGCGCGGGGTGCCCCGGGGGCGGGGCGAGGGGGCGCGCGCTCGGGCTGCCGGTTGTGGAGGCCCAGAATACGGGTGCCCGTTCGAGCCTTGCACGCACCCACCGCCCCGACGGGCCGATGTCGTATCCCATACCGCCCGCCTGGCCGCTACTCGGGAGGCCCGCCCGGGTGGTCCGGTGCTGGTCCGGACGGGTGGCCGGGCCTCCGTCGGCCGGGCGGACCCGGGCGGCGGCCGGGGGGCCGCAGGCGCTCCAGGGGGATTTCGCGGGCGCTGCGGCGCGGTCGGCCGAGCGGCGGCCGGTACCCGGCCCGACCGAGGGCGTGCAGGTCGACCGGAGCGAGGTACTCGTTCAGCGCCGTGCGGTGCCACCACGCGCCGGTTTCCCGCAGTTCGCGCCAATCGGTGAACCGGTAGAGGTAGAGGGTCGCCCGGACGTGGGTCGGCGGGGCGTCCGGGAAGGGGTTGTGGCGCAGCAGGCGCAGGGTGGCCCGGTCGCCGGCCAGCAGGCGGGCGACGAAGGGCAGGAACCAGGGTCGGGCGTAGCCCGGCGAGATGCCGGCGAACCACATCAGCCAGTCCAGCCGCAGGTGGTAGGGGGCGTACTGGCGCGGGAGGCGGCGCACGTCGCCGGGCTTGCCCTTGAAGCCGTACTCGCGCCACACCGTCTGCGGGGTGAGGACGGCCTCGTCGGTGCCCTCGACCACGACCTCCTGGCGGAGGCGGTTGATGCTGCCGAAGGCGCCGTAGGTGTTGACGAGGTGGAGCCGGTTGAAGGAGCGGTTCATGGCCTGGTGGCGGGAGACCAGGTTCCGCACCGGCCAGTAGCTGAGGACGACGACGGCCGTGGTCAGCGCGATGACCAGCGCCTCGTACCAGAGCGGGGCGCCGGGGTAGCCGCGGGCGTGGACGGGCAGGCCGAGGCGGTCCGGCTGGACGGCGGCGAGTGCCAGGGTGACGGTGAGCCAGTTGAGCCAGGCGAAGTTGCCGGAGGCGATGAGCCACAGCTGGGTGGCGATGACGGCGCAGGCGGCGTAGCTCGCGATGGGCTGCGGGAGCAGCAGGCAGACCGGTACGACGAGTTGGACGAAGTGGTTGGCCGCGACCTCGACCCGGTGCAGCCGGTCGGGCAGGTGGTGGAAGAACCAGCTGAGCGGGCCGGGCATCGGCTGGGTCTCGTGGTGGTAGCGCAGGCAGGTCAGGTCGCGCCAGCAGCTGTCGCCGCGCAGTTTGATCAGCCCGGCGCCGAACTCGACCCGGAACACCAGCCAGCGCATCAGCCACAGCACCGCGGTGGGCGGTGCGGTGTCGGCGGTGCCCAGGAAGGCGGCGAGGAAGCCCGCTTCGAGCAGCAGGGACTCCCAGCCGAAGGAGTACCAGGTCTGCCCGACGTTGACGATGGAGAGGTAGAGGACCCAGAGCACCGCCCACAGCAGGATCGACGCCCAGAGCGGGACGGCGTCGCCGAGCCCGGCCGCGACGGCGGCGGCGAGGGCGGCGCCGCTCCAGGCGACGGCGGCGAAGAAGCGGTCGCTGTAGTGGAGGTGGAAGAGGCCGGGTGCCTGACGGAACGTGACGCGGGCGGTGAAGCGGGGCACCGGCAGCATGCCGTCCTCGCCGATGAGTGCGCGGAACTGCGCGGCCGCGTCGAGGAATCCGATCAGGTAGATGACGGCGAGCAGGCGTTGGACGAGCAGCCGGCTCAGCCAGTAGTCGGGGGCGGCGAACCAGTCCATGCCGCCCATGCCTACCACCGCGGCCCCGCGGGCGGGCCCGGCCGGAGCGCGGTCGGCGGACGGTTCACCCGCTCGGCCCGGCCGAACTGCGCTGCGCCGTACGGCCGGAACGCGGCCGGGCCGGCGTCGGAACGCAGCCCGAACGCGGCCTGAACGTGATCCGAACGCCTCCGGAAGTTCTTCGGAACGTCTTCGGAACGGTTTCGGAACGCGGCCCGGGCGCCGCCCCGACCGCCGGGCCCCCGGACGGCAGCGTGGCGGGGAGCCTCTCCTCGGGGGTGAGAGGCGCCCCGCCACGGTGGTGGACGGTACGGGTGGTGGTGCCGGCGACCGCGTCCGCGGTGCCGCGTGCGGGCGGCGGGTCGGCGGCTCAGCTCGGCAGGACGAGTCCGGACCCGCCGGCGATGCCCGGGCGGCCGGTCGCGGTCGCGGTGCCGTTCTGCTGCAGCCGGTCCACCAGCAGTGCGGCCAGCGTGCCGAGCTCCTCCTCCGTGCGGGACTGGGCGGTGACGTCCATGCCGACGGTGAGGACACCGTTGACCTGGCCGGTGCGCGCGGTCCGCAGCGGGGTGCAGGTGAAGCTGAAGATCTGCTGGATGCGCTGGGCGTCGGGGCGGGTGTTCTGCACCCGGACGTCGTTGAGGACGGTGGCGCGGCCGGTGCGGTACGCCTCGGAGACGGCCTGCTGGAGGCCGGCCACGCCGAGCTGCGGGTAGGCCGTGCCGATCGAGCCGTACGCCACCGGGGCGCCGAAGGTCTCGGCGTGCTGGGCGTTGGCGTAGCGGATCTCCTGGCCGGGGCCGTCGGTCAGCATGATGGGGAACGGGGAGCCGTCGAAGGCGGCGAACATCTCCTGCTGCTGGGCGAGCAGGTTGTCGCGCAGCCGGATCTCGGAGAGCAGCGCCTCGGCGAGGTGCTGGATGTCGCGCAGCCGCTCGCGCCCCCACTGCCGGGGTTCCCGGTCGAGGACGCAGACGGTGCCGATGACGGTGTTGGTGTCGTCGACGAGGGGGGCGCCGAGGTAGGCCCGGACGCCGAGTTCGTCCACGACCGGGTTACCGGCGAACCGGGGGTAGGCGAGGATGTCGTCCAGGGCGAGGGGCGAGCGCTGGGCGACCACGTGCGGGCAGAAGCCGTGGCTCATCGGCATCTGCCGGGTGGGGAGGTCGAAGGCGATGCCCCGATCCGCCCAGGAGGCGCCTTCTTCGGCCGCGGTCTCGGTCGAGTTTGGCGGAATGTAGAGCCCCCGGAACATCTGGCGCTCGTCGTTGATGAAGTTGACCATCGCGATGGGAGCGCGGGTGATGCTGGCTGCCAGGTGCGCGAAGCGGTCGAAGGCCTCGTCCGCGGAGGGTTCGTTGAGACCCAGGCTGCGCAGCCTGCGAGTCCGCTCGGACTCCCCGGCGGCACCCGGGAACTGGCCTTGAGTGCTCATCACATCAGTCATGGCGCACATGTAATCAGACATCCGGGCCGTTCGGTGCTACCGGCACCGGCCACCGCTCTTGCCGATGAACAGCCAAAGCAGCATGTGAGCGGCCGCTCACCGGGGTCACGAAGCGGGGGAAGATCATTTCCCACCCGGTGCGCAGGCGAAACCCGCGGGCGATCAGGGGGCGCCGAATCCCGCCAATCCAAGATCAGCTAGGCGTGCTGGGGGTATTCACATACGACAATGAGCCCTGCCGAAGACAGGGACGGCATTCCCCTTCCCAGGGAGGGGTCCGTCCCAAGGTCCGCATACACCGATTGCACGGGGGCGATCGGCCGCCACCTCCACACCCCACCCATCCCTCAGGGGGGCGGGCGGAGCGGCATCGACGGCGCGAACGGAGGCACGACACCACTGCAACGAGAGGACCCCAGCATGGCGATGGACTACTTCACCGACGAGCGCCACGAGAGCCTCCGGGCGGAGGTCCGTGAGTTCGCGGAGAAGGAAGTGCGTCCTCAGGTGGCCAGGATGGAGGCCGACCGGAAGGTCGAGTTCGAACTCTCGCGGGAGATCGCCCGCCGGGGATGGATCGGTGTGACCATCCCCAAGGAGTTCGGCGGCCTGGGACTGGGTCATCTCGGCAAGACCATCATCGTGGAGGAACTGGCCCGGGTCAGCGGCGCGATGGGCGCCATGGCCCAGGCCTCGCAGCTCGGCGTCGCGAAGGTCCTCCACTTCGGCTCGAACGCCCAGCGTCGCCAATGGCTGCCGAAGTTCGCCTCGGGCGAGTCCCTGCCGACCATCGCGGTCACCGAACCGGAGTCGGGCGGCCACGTGCTCGGCATGACCGGCACCGCCCGCCGCGAGGGCGACGAGTACGTGCTGAACGGACGCAAGTGGTTCGTCGGCAACTCCCACATCGGCGACGTCCACGGCGTGGTCTTCCGCACCGGCAAGGGCAGCAAGGGCCTGTCCGCCTTCCTGGTGGAGAGCGACCGCCCCGGCTTCCGGGCCGGTGAACTCGGCTCGCAGGGCGGCCTGCACGGCTTCAGCTTCGGCGAGCTGGTCTTCGAGGACTGCCGCATACCGGCCGCCAACCGGCTGGCCAAGGAAGGGCAGGGGCTCGACGTCGCCTACTCCTCCTCCACCCTGTACGGCCGGCTCAACCTGGGCGCCGTCGCGCTCGGCATCCACGTCGCGATCGTCGAGGACGTCGTGCGCTACGCCGAGGAGCGGGTGCTGTACGGCAAGCCGCTCAACCAACTCAACAGCGTCGCGCTGAAGCTGGGCGAGATGCAGTCCAAGCTGATGACCGCCAAGCTCGCCGCGTACCACGCGTCGCACCTGCTCGACCACGGCAAGCCCTGCGACGCCGAGCTGATGAACGCCAAGCTCGTCAACACCGAGTACGCGATGGACTCGGCGCGCACCGCGATGGAGATCCTGGCCGCCCGCGGCACGCAGGAGGAGTTCAACATCATCCGCTACCTGCGCGACGCCACCCACATCTACGCCCCGGCCGGCACCTCGGACGTCCAGCGGCTGCGGCTCGGCCAGGTCGCCTCGGGCACCTACGGCAAGCAGTGGTCGGCCGAACTGTCCGACCTGGCGAGCTGGGCGTGGACCGAGCTCAACCACCTGGAGACCGGGCGCCGGGGGGAAAAGACCGCGCGGGTGGTGCCGATACCGCTGGCGAGCTGATCCGGCGGCCCTTCCGCACACCAGCGTTTTGACCTGTTCCTGACGGCTCTCCGGGAGGCGCACCCGCCTCCCGGAGAGCCGTCGGTCCATCGTGCCGACGGCTCTGAGCTGCTGCGATGCGGCGGAGCACGCTCCGGGCGGCAGGGCCGTCCGAGGCCATCAGCCGTTTACATATCGTCAGTTGATGTTGCAATGAGGGCACCTGGGACTGATAGGTTTCCTGCCGTCGGCGGCCCTGGCTGCACCCGCCCGGACGGTGACACCGCGTCACCCCGTCCGGCGACCCCGGCCTCGGCGCCCGAAGCCCGTCCGGGCCACACGGGCCGACCCGCCGTTCGGAACCGAGACCCGGCCTGCAACTCGGCCCTGCACCAAGGAATCAGATGCCAGGCATATCGGCCCCCCGCACGGGCCACCGCGCCGGCCGGTCCGGCTCCCTCCGCAGCTCGCTCCTCGCCCTCGTCCTGGTCCCCAGCCTGGGCCTCGCCGCCGCCTGGGGCTACGCCGCCTACCTGCTGCGCGACGCCGGACAGCGCACCGCGCTGGTGGCCGGCACCGCGGTCGTCGCCCTCGTCCTACTGGTCAGCCTGACCCGCGGCATCCGGGCCGCCCGGGCGCTCTCCGGCCGGCTGTCCGGACTGCGCGCCGACACCCTCTCGCTCGCCCAGCAGGAGATCCCCGAGGTCGTCGGGCGGCTGCGCGCCGGGGAACCGGTACCCACCCCGCCGGCCTGGGCGCCGTCCCGCCGGCCCGGCGACGAGGTCCAGCAGACCGCCGACGGCCTCGCCGCCGTCCGCCAGGCCGCCGTCGCCGCCATCGTCCACCAGGCCCAGGGCCGCGAGGGGACGAAGAAGGTCTTCCTCAACATCGCCCGCCGCACCCAGATCCTGATCCACCGGCAGATCAGCATGCTGGACGCGCTGGAGCGCGAGCACGAGGAACCCGAGCTGCTGCGCGAGCTGTTCGCCGTCGACCACCTGGCCACCCGGATGCGGCGCAACGCCGAGAACCTCGTCATCCTCGGCGGCGCGCTGCCCGCCCGCCGCTGGCGCAACGCCGTCCCCGTGGTCAACGTGCTGCGCAGCGCCGTCTCCGAGACCGAGAACTACGCCCGCGTCGTCGTCCAGGGCGTGCCCCGCGCCTCGCTCAGCGGGCAGGCCGTCGCCGACGTGATCCACCTGATCGCCGAACTGATCGAGAACGGCACCACCTTCTCCCCGCCGTACACCCAGGTGCAGGTCTCCGCGCAGGAGGTGCCCAAGGGGCTGGCCGTCGAGGTCGAGGACCGCGGCCTCGGCATGAACCAGGAGGAGTACGAGCGGCTCAACGAGTACCTGGCCAACCCGCCCGAGCTGGACGTCTCCGCGCTCGGCGACGACCTGCGGCTCGGCCTGTTCGTCGTCGCGCGACTGGCCGCCCGGCACGACATCCAGGTCACCCTGCGGCCCTCGCCGTACGGCGGCACCCGGGCCGTGGTGCTGGTGCCCTCGGTGCTGCTGGAGCAGCCCGAGCAGCCGGCCACGGTGCCCGGACTGCCGTCCGGCGCCCGCGTCACCCGGACCCCGGTGCCCGAGGCCCGGGCGGCGGAGGGCGGGGACCCCGGGGAGCTCGGGGACCTCGGGGACGGGAACGAGGAGCTGTCGGGGGCGCTGGCCGGGGTGCTCAGCGGGCTGCTGGGCTCCGGCCCGGCGGGGCCCGGCGGGCCGGAGACGCCGCCGGGCGAGGGCGCTGCCGCGCCGGGCGGGGCGGGTGCGGCCGACGGTGGGGTGATCACCGGCGAGCTGCTCGGCCTGTCGCCCGCGGACGGTCTCCTGCCGGACGGCGGGCTCGCGGGGGCTGGTTTCCCGGAGGGCGGTTTCGCCGAGGGTGGTTTCCCGGAGGGTGCTTTCCCGGAGGGCGGAGCGGCCACGCCCGCCAACGGCGGCCTGCCGGTCGGTGCGCAGATCCCCGGACTGCCCGGTGCCGTGGTCGTTCCCAGGCCCAGCCTGCCGCGCCCGTACGACCTCCCGGGCGATGCCCCGGCGGAGGGTCCGGGCAGCGGTCCGCTCGGCGCTCCGCTCGGTGGTGCGCTCGACACTGCGACGGCGGGCCGCCGCGGCGCCGACCTCCCGGCCGAGCCGGCCGCGGTGCCCTTCGACGGGATCTCCGCCGACCGCTCCGCCCCCACCCACGAACGCCCGCAGGAGGACCGCGTGGAGCACGGGCCGGACGGCGAGCTGCGCACCCCGCGGGTCCTGCCGCAGCGGGTCCGCAACGCCAGCCTCGCCGAGCAGCTCCGCGAGGCCCACGCGCCCGGCGCCATGCTGCCGCCGTCCGCCGGCTACCCCGCCACGGCGGCGCCCGGCTCGGTGCCCGCCGCACCGGCCACGCCGACTGCGCCCCGGTACGGCGGCGCCGACGCCGACGCCGAGGACCCCTCGCCGCAGCGCTCCCGCGCCACCATGGCCGCCATCCAGCGCGGCACCCGGACCGCCCGCGCGGCCGGCACCAAACCGGGCGCCCCCACCTCGCCCACCGCCCCCCGCACCCCGGCCGTGCCTTCCGCCGCTCAGGAAGCCTCCGCCGCTCAGGAAGCCAAGGAACAGCAGTGATGACGCAGCACACCGAAGCCCAGCGCGACCTCAACTGGCTGCTGGACCAGCTGGTCGCGCGGGTACCCGAGACCCAGCACGCCATCGTCCTGTCCGAGGACGGCCTGCTGGTCGGCATGGACCAGGGCCTCGACCGGGCCGACGCCGAGCACCTGTCCGCCGTCGCCTCCGGCCTGCAGAGCCTGGCCCGCGGCGTCGGGCACCGCTTCAACGGCGGTCGGGTCCGGCAGACCGTGGTCGAGATGGACCAGCTGTTCCTGTTCGTCACCACCGCCGGGCAGGGCGCCCGGCTCGCCGTCCTCACCAGCGAGCAGGTGGACGCCGGGCTGATGGCCTACGAGATCAACATGCTGGTCAAGCAGGTCGGCCAGTACCTCACCGCGGCGCCGCGCAGCGACGCCGGCCAGGTCGGCGAGGGTGGCGGTGCGTGACCACCGCCGACGCCGACGAGGGCTGGTTCTACGACAAGGACGCCGGCCACCTGGTCCGCCCCTACGCGATCACCAACGGGCGCACCGGCCCGATCCGTGACGGGTTCGCGCTGATCACCCTGGTGGTCACCGCCGACCCGCGCACCGACACCACCCGGCTCTCGCCCGAACCGGCCGCGATCATCGACCTGTGCCGCGAACGCCCGCTGGCCGTGGCCGAGATCGCGGCCACGCTCGACCTCCCGGTCAGCGTGGTCAAGGTGCTGCTGGACGACCTGGCCGAGGCCCGGCTGATCCTCACCCGCGCCCCGGTCCAGCTGGCCGAGGCGCCGGACATCTCGCTGATCCAGGCTGTGATCGAGGGCGTCCGCCGGCTCTGACCGGCGGGCCCGCCCGCGCTGCCCTGCCTGCTCCCCCTGCCCCCCTGTTCTCCCCGATCCCCTTCCAGGAGACCCGAATTGACGACCCAGAGCCTGGTGCCGGGCGCGGTCAAGATCCTCGTCGCCGGCGGCTTCGGCGTCGGGAAGACCACCATGGTCGGCTCGGTCAGCGAGATCGAACCGCTGCAGACCGAGGAACGGATGACCCGCGCCAGCATCGGGGTCGACAGCCTCGACGGCGTCCAGGACAAGTCCACCACCACGGTGGCCATGGACTTCGGGCGGATCACCGTCCGCGAGGACCTGGTGCTCTACCTCTTCGGCACCCCGGGGCAGTTCCGGTTCTGGTTCATGTGGGACGACCTCGCACTCGGCGCCCTCGGGGCGATCATCCTCGCCGACACCCGGCGGCTGGAATCCAGCTTCGCCGCCGTGGACTTCTTCGAGCAGCGCGGCATCCCGTTCGCGATCGGCGTCAACTGCTTCCACGGCCGCCGCGATGCCACCCCGGAGGAGGTCCGGCGCGCCCTCGACCTCGGCCCGGAGGTCCCCGTCGTGCTCTGCGACGTCCGGGACCGGGCGTCCAGCAAGGAGCTGCTGCTCGCCCTGCTCGACCGGGTGCACCGGGACGCCCTGGCCGCCGGCCGGCGCTGAGCGCTCGGCGCTCGGTGCTCAGCGCTCGGTGCTCAGCGCTCGGTGCTCAGCGCTCAGGTGTGCGCCGGGTCGAGCACCGCGAGCGAACCGACCAGCGGGGCCAGCTCGGGGACCTCGGTGGCCTGGGCCAGGGTCGACTCCAGGGCGGCGTCGTGCACCGGGCGGGCGGCCGCCAACAGGGCGCGGCCCTCCTGGGTCAGCTCGGTGTAGATGCCGCGCCGGTCGTCCGCGCAGAGGTAGCGGCTCAGCAGGCCCCGGTCCTCCAGGCGGCTCACCAGCCGGGTGGTCGCGCTGCTGCTCAGCGCCGCCGCACGGGCCAGCTGCTGCATCCGCATGTGCCAGCCGTCCTGGCGCGAGAGCGCGTCCAGCACCGTGTACTCGACCACCGAGAGCTTGTGTTCGGCCTGGAGCGCCTTCTCCAGCGCGGTGTCGATCATCCCGTGCAGCGCGGCGAGCGTGCGCCAGCCACGGGCCCGGACCTCGGCCGCGTCGTCGCGGATTCCCATGGCGCGCTTTCCCTTCCGCCGCACTGCGTGTTCGGGGTCTTCCTCCCCGCAAGTATGCCAGTCGGCGCGGACTACCAGACCCTGCAAATAGTTCGCCTTATGGTTCACCCCTCCCCGGTCCAGGCCGCCGCGCACAGCGCCGTGGCCAGCTCCTCGGTGTACCAGGCGGCCGCCAACCAGGCGGCGGCGAAGGCCTCGTGGTCGTCCGCGACGATCCGACCGAACACGTCGCGCCGCTGGTTCGCCGCGGCGGCCCGCAGGCCGTCCAACAGTTCGGCGGCGGTGGCCAGCCCGGCGGCGCGCAGCAGGACGCGGTCGGCCGCCGCCCCGGCCCCGCCCGGGGCGAGGGCGTGCCGGCCGGTGGTGACGGTCTGTTCCACCCGGCGGCCCAGCACGTGGACGGGCGGACCGTACGGTTCGGGGAGCCCCGGGCTGTCGGGGAGCCCCGGGCTGTCGGGGAGCCCCGGACTGCCGGGGGCCGGTTCGGGGGCCGGAAGGTCGGCGGTATGGAGGTCGGCGGTATGGAGGTCGACGGGGCGGAGGTCGGCGGTCTGGAGGCGTTCGAGGCCGAGGTTGACCCGGCCCGCCCGGTCGGCGGGGAGGGCGAGCGGCTCGGGGGCGTCCGGGGGCGAGCCGAGCGCGAGCAGCCGCAGCTCCGGGCGGTCCGCGCGCTCCAACCGGCCGATCACCCGCAGCCGCAGGCCGGGCGCGGTGGCGAGCAGTGCGAGGTTCGCCCGGAAGGGCAGCTCGGGGTGCTCGTGCGCCGCGCGCAGGGCGAGCACCGGGCCGCCCTCCCGGCACCGCGCCAGCAGCTGCCGCGCCCCGCCCGGGCCGGTCGGGGCGGGGCCCAGCAACGTGACGTCCAGGAACAGCAGGTCGCTCCCCGCCGGGCGGCTCTCGTACGGCAGGTCCTGCGCCGCGAGCGCCCGCGCCACCTGGGCGGACGCCGGGACGGACCAGAGTCGGGCCGCCGGCTCCGCCGTCCACGCCGCGCCCGCCGCGCGGACCGCCCGGACCGCGGCACCGGCGCCCAACCGGCCGGTGGCGGACCTGGTCGCGCCCTGGACGGCCAGCCCGGCGCGGCTGAACTCTCGGTGGCTGAGCGCGGTGTCGCCCAGCCGGACCGTCCGGTTGCCGCCACCGACCGCCTGCGGCGCGGCCGCCGCCGCGTCCTCGTGCGGCATCACCTCGGCGATCGTGCTCAGCCGCCCGTCGGCATCCACCGCCCAGCTGACCGCGCCCGCGTGGGTGGCCGTCAGCACCGGCTCGGCGAACAGCCCGTAGAGCCGCAGGCCGCCCTCCTCCCGGTAGGTCTGGCGCGCGGTGCCGCGCAGCTCCGCGACCGGACCGGTGCCGGTATCGGTGCCGGTGCCAGTGCCGCCGGTCAGCGCGGCGGTGAGGCCGAGCAGCTCGCGCAGGCCGGCCACCAGGTCCGCAAGCCGGTGGTCGGGGGCACCGGACCGCCCCGCCCGGACCCGCACCACCACGGCGACGGCCGCCGCGGCCGGACGGTACAGGCCCGCGAGCCGGGCCCGGTGGGCGGCACGCAGGAGCTCCGCCTGGACGACGGCGCCCGCGCCGCCCACTCCGGCGGCCAGCACGGTGGCCGCGGCCCGGTGCAGGTGCCGGGCGGCGGCAAGCTCGGCGGCGGAGAGTGCGGCAGCAGTGAGCGCGGCAGCGGTGTGCGCGGCGGGCGGCGGTGCCTCCGCCGTTTCGGGGGCTGCCGGGCCTTCCGGGGCTGCAGGGGGTGCGGGGGCCTCCGTCAGGTCCGTCGCCTCGGCGAGCGGGCAGAGGGTGACGGCGGCGGCCCGGTGCACGCAGGCCGGGGCGAGCAGACAGCCGCAGCGGACGTCCGCCGGGTCGGCGACCACCCCGCCCGGGGCACGCAGGACGAGCACCGTCTCCTCGTCCACCTCCACCCGCCACTCGTCACCGTCACGCGAGACCGGACGCTCCGCCAGCTTCGCCGCCGCACCGTCCAACCGCTTCTGCAGCCTGGCGCTCAGCCCGGCCACCACCTCGGCGACCACCTCCGGCCGTACACCCGGCCAGTCGTTCGTCCGCGCAGTCACGCTCATCGCACCTTCTCCCCCACCCAGCGGGCCAGTTCCAGCGGGCTCAACGCCGCCACGGGCATGCCGGCCGCGACCAGCCGGCTCGCGACCGCCTTCGAATAGCGGGCCGTCCCGGTGTCGTCCAGCGCCGCGCAGCCGAGCACGTGCACGCCCGAGTCCACCAGCGCCCGGGTCTGGGCCAACAGCCCGGCCACGGGCCCGCCCTCCTCGAAGTCGCTCACCACCACGACCAGCGTGCGGGACGGCACCGTCACCAGCTCCCGCGCGTAGCGCAGCCCGCTCGCGATGCTGGTGCCACCGCCGACCCTGACCTCCAGCAGCAGGCTCAGCGGATCCTCCACCCGCTCCGTCAGATCGAGGACCTCAGTGGAGAACGCCACGAAATGGGTGCTCAACGAGGGCACCCCGGCCAGGATCGAGGCCGTCAGCGCCGCCCAGATCGTGGAGGCCTCCATCGACCCGGAGACGTCCACGACCAGGATCAGCCGCCAGTCGTTGGCCTGCTGCGCCCTGGTCCGGAACACCGGGCGCTCCGGCACGATCAGCGTGCCGCCCTCCGGCGAGGGACGGGCGGTGGCGAGGTTGGCCCGGATCGTCCGGTCCAGGTCCAGCCGACCGCCCGGGCGGCGGGACGGGCGCGGCACGGAGATCCCGGTCAGCGCCGGGCGCAGCCTGGACGCCAGCTCACGGGTCAGCTCCTCCACCAGGCGCCGCACCAGCGGGCGCAGCCGGGCCACCCTGGCCTCGGGCAGGCCGCCCGCGTGCTCCAGTACGGAGCGCAGGAGGTCGACGGACGGGCGGACGGCGGACGGGTCGATCGCCTCCAGGACGTCGGTGCGGCCCTGCGCGACGGCGGCGGCCAGCACCTCCTCCCGAACGCCCGGCCCGAACAGCGACTCCAGCTCCTCCGCCCACTCGCGCACGCCGGGATAGGGCGCCTCGCGGCCGCCGCGGCTCCCCCGGCTCCCCAGGCCCGGGCCGGAGCCCTCGCCGTGGCCGCTGCCGTACAACTCGTCCAAGGCGGTGGCGAGTCGGGCCCCGCGGCCGCTCAGGCCGCCGCTGCCGGGGCGGCCGAGGAGCAGCCGCCAGCGTTCGGCGGGCGCGAGGGTGTGGCCGGCCGCCGGGCGTGCGACCTCGGGGGCGAGCCGCGCGATCGAGGCCGGCTCGGCGGGCGGGAAAGGCTCGGCGGGCGGGGGTGCCGTGGGCAGCAGGCCGCGACGGGCCAGCGCCGCGCGGGCGGCGAGATCCGCCCGTACCCAGCCGGCGACCACGGCGGGGCCGGCCTCCTCGGGCAGCGCGGTGAGCCGGGCGCCCAGGCGCTCCTCGACCAGCGTCAGCAGCCGGTCGCGGGCGGCCGGGCTGAGCGTGTCGAAGCCGCCGCGCAGTGCGGGCAGCCGGTCCAGGAAGGCGCCGTCCGGCAGCGAGGTGACCCGCTCCAGCACCGGTTCCAGCGCCTCCGGCGCGGAGTCGAACAGCCCTTCCGCCGCCGTCAGCAACCCGACCAGCGCCCGTCCGAGCGCATGCCGCGCCTCGGGGCCGGTCGCGCCGTCCACCCACGAGGCCGCCCGACCGCCCAGTTCCCCGGCCGGCTCCTGCCCGAGCAGCACCCGCACCGCACCGGCCGCACCCCGCACCAACGGGCTGCCCCGCTCGGCGAGTCCGGCCAGGGCGTACGCCAGCCGCACCCCGCCCAGCCGGTCCGTCCGCCGTACCAGCTCCACCAACGCCCGCGCGTCCTGCGGATCGTCCGACCCGCCCAGCCCCTCCAACTGCCGCACCGCGGCGACCGTCAGAACCTCCCCGGCCGCTGCCAACGGCCCCGCCGGGGCATCGGCGACGCCGGGCTCGGAGCCAGCGCCGACGACGGCCATGCCGGGCGCGGGCACGGCCGACCCCGGTGGTGCGGCCTCGTCGACGGGCGGCTGGACGGCGCCGGCCGGGCGGGCAGGGGCCGGTGCGACGGAGGGCACGGCGTCGACCGGACCGGCGGCCGGGAGAGCTGTGGGGCCGCCGGGAACATCCTGCGCGGCGGTCCCGGCGGAGCCGGCCGAGCACCTGCCGCCACCGGGTGCCGGGGCGTCCGGGGCGTCCGGGGCGGGTGCCGCAGTTCCCCTGTCCCCAGGCCGGGTTGGCGGCTGTTGTGCGCCGCCGTGGCCCTTGCGCTCCCCGGTGGGGGTGTAGCCGGGGAAGTGGCCGGCGGTGAGGCGGTCCAGGAGGGAGAGGGCTTCGAGGAGCTCGGGGAGGGTGGCCGAGGTGGGGAGGGTGGTGGTGAGTTGGGCGAGGCGGGTCTCGGTGAGGGCGGGGAGCGCGCAGGAGGCGGCGGCGGTGAGGCCGTCGATGGTTTCGCGCGGGGTGGGGTGGTCGGTGAGGCGGGCGCGCAGGGCGCCTTCGGCGGCCTGGGCGGGGGTGACGCCGCGGGTGCCGGCGACGGTGAGCATGGCGGCGGTGGCGGGCGTCCAGTGGAGGCGCCAGCGGGTGCCGAGGGTTTCGGTGCCGCCGGCGCCGGTGGTGGCGACGGGCTCGGCGTAGGGGACCTCGCAGGCGGCGAGGCGGTGGAGCAGGATCTCGCGGCGGCGGTCGAGGGGGCTGCGCAGCGGGTCGAGGCGCAGGTCGCGGGGGCCGGGGTCGGCGGGGCCGGGCAGGCCGAGGTCGGCGAGCAGGGTCTCGACGGCGGGGGCGAGTCCGCTGCGCGGGGCGGCGGGGGTGGGGCGGCCGGTGCGGGTGCCGATCAGGACCTGTTCGAGGGCGCGGGCGACGGCCCGGCCGCGGCCGAGCGGTTCGCCCTGGGCGAGGACGGTCTGCACCGCCTCGATCAGTTCGCCGCGCCCGGGGGCGGCGTGGCCGCGCAGTCGGGCGAGGTCGCCGGCCAGGCGGACGATCTCGCGGGCGTCGGCCGGGCCGCTGGGGTGGTCCTGGGTGCGCAGGGCGGCGCAGATCCGGACGGCGGTGGTGGTGAGGGCCTCGGCGAGGCGTTCCGGGTCGCCGCCGGCGTCGAGGACGGCGTGCTGCCACTCCGGGTCGCGGATGCCCGCCGGGTAGCCGGAGCGGGCGTCGAGCAGCGGGTAGGTGTACGGGATCAGGGAGAGGACGTGGCCGGGGCCGGGCGGGGGCGGCGGCTCATCGCCGGCGAGGGGCGCCGCGTCCAGCAGGGCGGGGGCGTGGAAGGCGCCGACCACGGCGGCGACCCGGCGCCCGCCGGCCGAGGCGGCCCGGATGCGGGCGCGCATCCAGGCCTCCCGGCGCAGGTCGTACGGGTCGACGCCGGGGCCGCCCTCGGCGTCATGGCGCAGCGCCCAGCCGACGAGCAGGGCGGCGCGCCGGACGGCTTCCGGGGTGGAGCCGGGTGCGGCGGTCTCGACCAGCCGGTCCCACAGATCCTCGTCGGAGTCGCGGCCGGTGAGGCGGTGGCGCAGCGCGTCGGCGACGCCGGGTGCCGCGGCCGCGCCGGACGTCTCGTCACCGCCCGGCCGCCCGTGCCCGACTCGGGTGGTGCGGTGGGCGAGCGGGAGGTCGCAGGCGATGGCCTCCACTGCGTTGCGCCGGGCCCACCGCAGGGCGGCGAGTTCCGGGGAGAAGTCGGCGAAGGGGTAGAAGGCGGGCCCGCCCGCCTCCTCGGGCCCGGCCGGGGCGGCGGCCAGGGCGACCGGGGCTTCGGTCGCCTCGTCCGCGAGCAGGCCGAGCCAGGGCTGGAACTCGGCGGGGAGTTCGACCAGTACCGCCTCCGGCCGGGCGGCGTCGAGCAGCGCGGGGACGACCGCGCTCAGGGACGGCGCGTGGTGGCGCACGCCGATCAGGTAGGGCCCGGGGCGGTCGGTGCCGGAGGCGGCCAGTCGGTCGGCCTCGGCCCGTACCGCCCGGTCCGCGTCGTCCGGGACGGGAGTCACCGCGCTGCTCATCGGCTCAGGCCTCCAGTGCCGAACGGAGGTCCCACAGGGTGCGCCAGGTGGCGGCGCCCTGTTCGGCGCGGCGGCGGACCGGGCCGTCCCAGTAGCCGAGCAGCCGGGCGGCGTCGGCCGGGTCGTCCTTGCGGACCACGCCGAGGAGTTGGCCGGGGAGGCGGCCGAGCAGGTCGCCGCCGTCGGGCAGGTAGGCGGCGGTGACGCCGAGCGCGGTGGCGACGGAGACCGCCTCGGCGGTGCTCATCACGGTGGACGGGCGCTCGACGTCCCAGCCCTCGGTGGAGCGGCCGGTGCGCAGGTCGCGGAAGGCGGTGACCAGGGCCTCCAGCACGGCGTCGTCCACCGCGTAGGCGGCGCCGGCCCGGGCGACGGAGACGGTGGACTGGCGCCGGACCAGGTCGACCTCGGCGGCGAGGCTGCCGATCGGGCCGACCGTCTCGAAGTTGAACCGCCGCTTGAGGGCCGCGGACATCTCGCTGACGCCCTTGTCCCGCAGGTTGGCGGTGGCGATCAGGGTGAAGCCGGCGGCGGCGTGCAGCTGCCCGTCCGGGCTGCCCGCCAACTCGGGGACGGCGATGCGCCGTTCGGAGAGCAGGGAGACCAGGGCGTCCTGCACCTCGGGCAGGCAGCGGGTCACCTCCTCGACCCGGGCGACCGCCCCGGTGGTCATCGCGGTGAGCACCGGGGAGGGGACGAGGGCCTCGCGGCTGGGCCCCTTGGCGAGCAGCAGGGCGTAGTTCCACCCGTACTTGAGCTGGTCCTCGGTGGTGCCGGCGGTGCCCTGGACGGTGAGCGCGCTGGTGCCGCAGACGGCGGCGGCGAGCAGTTCGGAGAGCATGGACTTGGCCGTGCCGGGCTCGCCGACGAGCAGCAGGCCGCGCTCCCCGGCGAGGGTGACGACGCAGCGCTCGACCAGGGCGCGCTCGCCGACGAACTTCGGCTCGATGGCGAGGCTCCTGCGCCCGGCCTTGAGCTTCTCGCCGTCGCTGCCCATCACGAAGGTGACGACGGCGCGCGGGGTGAGGCGCCAGCCGGGCGGGCGCGGGCCGCCGTCGGACGCGGCCAGAAACTCCAGTTCGGCGGCGTACTTCTCCTCGGGCGGAACGGTCTGCCGCTCCGCGGTAGCGGAGGCGGGGGTGGTGGTGGTCGGGGTGGCGGTCATCGGCGGGCCTTCCTGCGCTTGCCGGTCTGGAGCTCTTCGTATCCGGGGGCGTCGCCGCCGACGGTGCGCTGCCAGGCCCGGGCGAACAGCTCGGGGACGGGCAGGGGCGCCAGCACGGGCCGGTGGGTGGGCAGTTCGTACAGGGCGGCCTTCCAGGTCTCGGCCGGCAGGGCCGGGGACTTGGCCTCCTGCCAGCCGCCGGGCAGGAACAGGCCGCGGCCGGCCCGGGACCGCTTGGCCTCCAGGACCAGGGCGGTGGCGGCGAGTTCGGCGCGGGCCCGCTTCAGCCGGGCGGGCTTCCAGCCCGTCCAGCGGGCGACGTTGCGGTCGGTGGGGTCGGGCAGGGCGAGCAGTTGGAGGTAGAGCGCGGCCGCGTCCTCGCCCAGGCCGTGGGTGCGGGACACCTCGGCGACCAGCTCGGGGACGGACAGCTGAGGGTTCTGCAGCCAGGCCGGTCCTTCGCCGTCGGCCGTCACCGCAGCGGCGGAGGCGACGGAGGCGGCCAGCCGTTCCGCTTCGCCGCGCAGGACGGCTTGGATGGCGCGCCGTTCCAGGGCGAACCAGTAGCTGTCGGAGAGCCCGTCGAGCAGTTCGAGCAGCGGGTCGTCCGGGCCGGTGAGGGCGGCCGGGCGAAGCCAGATGCGCTCGTACGGCTCGTGCTCCGGGCTGAGGACGAGCGCCGGGCCGCAGCGGACCAGGCCGTCCGGGTCGGCTCCGCCCTCGGCGGGCAGGCCGAAGTGGGTGCGCAGCACGGCGGACAGCGGGGCGCCCTTGGTGGTGCGCAGGAGGTCGAAGTCGAGCAGCAGCTCCGGGTCGGCCAGGCGCTCGCGCAGCGCGGTGGCGGCCCGGGGCAGCAGCGGACGCAGCGGGCTGTCGGCGGGCAGGTGGTAGGCGAGCCAGCGCAGGCCGTCGAGGGTCCTGTCCAGCGCGCCGGAGTCGGGCACCGCGGTGGCGTCCTCGGGGACGAGCCGGGGCCCGGTCGGGCCCTCGCTGCTGAGCCGGAAGGTGGTGGCGCCGGTCAGCCACGGAATGTGGGTCGGGTTGAGCACGGCCTCGATGGTGGCGATGGACGCGCCCTGGACGGTGGCTTGGGCCTCCTCGGGAAGGGTGACGAGGCGTCCGAAGTGCCGGATCCACGCCTCGGCCCCGGCGGCGAGGTCGGGGCCCTCGGTCCACAGCGTCTTGGGGTCGGCGGTCAGCAGGGCGCCCCAGACGTCGGCGATGCCGGCGTGGTCGTGTCCGCGCAGCCATGTCCGGGCGGCACTGATCTCGGCGGGCTTGAAGCCGTAGTCGTCGGGCACCTCGACGTTGCCCCAGGACAGGAGGCCGGAGGGCGGGTTGAGCAGCAGGGTGGCGCGGGTGGTGCCGATACCGGTGAGTTCGGAGAAGGCGGCGGCCCGGGCCCCGTCCCACGGGACGCTGCCGCGCAGGGCGGCGACCCGCCAGAACTTGGCCACCCAGGCGGCGGCGACCCGCTCCTCCGTGCCGCGCTCCCCGACGGTGGTGAAGTGCGCGACGGGGCCGAACTCGCCGCTCGGGTCGTGGTCGACGGCGAGCCAGTGCGCCGTGCCGTCGGGGAACTGGCGCCGGTGGCCGAGGATGACGACGGTGCGGCGGCCGTGGCGCAGCACCTCGCCCTGGCGGTGGCCGGCCGGGCGGGTGGTGTCGGCGGTCTTGGTGCTGTCGCCGGACTCGCTGAGGACGATCTCGCGCAGGGTGGCCCCGCGGTCGGCGAGCGGGCCCCTGGTGAGTTCGCCGAGCAGCAGGACCAGCGAGGAGCGGTGGGCGGGCCGGGTGAGCGGGGCGGCCACGGCGTGGGCCAGGGCGTCGATCCGGCCGAGCAGGTGCAGCCAGCCGTGGTGGGCGTCGCCGCCGTGCAGGGTGACGTTCGCCGGGGTGCTCCAGCCCTCCGCGCTCGCGGCGGGCGGGGCGGCGAGCACGGCGCTGACGGTGCGCAGGTTGTTGAGCGTCCAGCAGTGGTCGGAGTTGCCCCAGCTGTTGCCGAAGCCGCCGATGTCGGGCAGGACGGCGCGGACGGCGTCGCGCAGTTCGTCGTCCCGGCCGTGGTCGGGCTGCCAGTCGGCGGCTCCCGTCTTGCCGGGGCGTTCGGCCTCCGGCTGCGGGACGAACCGGGCGATCCGGTCCAGCAGGTCGGCGGCGGCTCGGGCGAGCCCGGCGACGCCGGCGAGCAGCAGCGGGTGCGCGATCCCGGGCAGGGCGGCGCCGACCGCCTCGACGGGCAGGGTGTTGCGGGCCTCGCCGCGCTGCGCGAGCGGGCGGCGCACGCCCTGGACGGTCAGCCAGCCCTGCTCGTCCTCCGGGACGGGCTCGGTGTCGACGGGCCAGGCGAGGTCGATCAGCCGGGCGGCCTGCTCGGTGCTCACGGCGCGCAGCACCCGCGAGCCGGCCTCGTCGCGGGGCCGCAGGGCGTGCCAGTGCTCGTACGGCGGGACGAGCACGGTGCCGGCAGCGGACAGGTCGCCCGAGCGGCAGGCGCGCAGGTCCGCGGTGCGGTCCGAGCGGTCGGCGAGGTCGGGCAGGTTGAGGGAGAGGTGCTGCTCGGCGGGGCGGCTGACGATCGGGCTTCCCCCGCCGGGCAGGCCGAGCCGGCCGACCGGGACGGTGTCCGGCTGGGCGCCGGGCATCGGCAGGACGATGCGCTGCCCCTCGGCGGTGAAGGTGGTGAGGGCGCGGCCGGGCTCGCTGCGGATCCAGCTGCCCAGCACGGTGCCGTCGGTGCCGAGCGGGGTGTGCTCCAGGCCGGGCTGCAGCGGCAGCAGCCGGGTGCTGCCTTCGAGGAGCCGGCCGGCGAAGGCGGTGGCGGCGATCACGGGCGGCTCGGCGGCGCGGCCCAGGGTGCCGGTGAGCGGGTCGAGTTCGCGCAGGGCGGGGCCGTCCGCGCCGTGCCGCAGCGTCCAGTGGCCGGTGCCGTCGCCGAGGACGGAGTGCTCGTGGGGCAACCGGGTGTCGCCGGGGTGCAGCGGGCGCTCGCCGGTGGTGCGGCCGCCGCCGGGCAGCGGGAGGGACGGGCTCTCCGGGTACCGCTCGCCGTAGTGGTAGCCGGCGATGGTGCGGCCCTCCAGTTCGAAGGTGTCCTCCGGCCGGCCGGACCAGTACGCCCGCTGCTTGCCGTCCTCCCACCAGACGACCAGCAGTTCGCCGTCGACGAAGCGCAGCCGGGGCCGGTTCCACTTCTCCTTCAGCTCGGGCACCCGCAGGGTGTGCTCCAGCAGGATGCCCTCCGGGCCGACCACGACGGCCCGGTCGAGGCGGGCGAGGATCAGGGACGGCCAGGCGTCCTCGACGATC
This sequence comes from Streptomyces novaecaesareae, assembly GCF_000716875.1. Lineage (GTDB taxonomy): Bacteria > Actinomycetota > Actinomycetes > Streptomycetales > Streptomycetaceae > Kitasatospora > Kitasatospora novaecaesareae. The sequence goes on from NZ_JNWQ01000014.1 coordinate 81,762, forward strand.
AGGCCGCTCAGGCCACGGCCGCGCAGGCCGGGGGCGGTGACCGGCGGGGCGTCGGCGGCGGGCGGGTCGGCGAGCGCGGCGAGCGCCTCCTCCAGGGCGGGCCAGCCGAGTTCGTCGAGGATGCCGGCGCCGAGGGCCCGGGCGAGCAGGCCGGTGACGTCGAGCGCGGCGATCTTCTCGGCGGCGGCCGGGGCGACCTCGCGGGTGGTGGTGCGGTACTGGCTCAGCGAGCGGGTCAGGTCGGCGGCGCCGGCCAGGCCGCGGGCGGCGGTCAGCTCGTCGGCGCGGGCCTCGGCCCACTCCGCGAACAGCTCGCTCAGCAGCGGCAGGACGGCTGCCTTGCGCTTGACGGCCGGCTCCCAGGCGGACGGGGCGGCGCGGCACAGCAGCGGCCGGAAGCGGGCGTCGGCGGCGACGGCCGTGAGTGCGGCGCCGTCGGGGCCGGCCTGCTCGACCCAGTCGCGCAGGTCGAAGCCGAGGCCGGCCGGCGGATCGGCCACGGGGACGCCCGCGGCCAGCAGGAGGTTCAGCAGGTCGAGTCGGGTGTGGCTGGCGCGGATGCCGGTGAAGAGGTCCACCGGGACGGCGTCGGCCCGCAGCCGCTCGACCATCCGGCCGGCCAGGGCGAGGGTGGCCGGGCAGCCGGGCCGGCTGCGCCAGCCGCGGCCGAGGTGGTGGCACCAGCGCTGGAGCCAGGCCGCGGCGGGCTCGGCGCCCTCGGTGCGGGGGCCGGTGAGCAGCGCCTCGGTGCCGGTCGCGACGAGGACCTCCAACCAGGCGGTGTCGTGCGGGGCGGGGTCGGAGGCGGCCGGGTCGGGCAGCAGGTCCAGCAGGCGGGCCCGGACGGCGGCGTCGGCCTTGCCCAGCTCGATCAGCGGGCCGTGCCAGGACTTCCAGAAGGCCGCGGGTGCCCGGTTGACCGCCGGGGAGTCCAGGAGCTCGGCGAGCAGCGCCCGTTCGTGCTCGGTGCGGTCCAGCCCGGCGGCCCGGATCAGCGCGCGGGCGTCCTCGGCGACCCCGGCGTACGGGGCCATGCCGGCCGCGGAGCGCTCGGTGCACAGCTGGCGGAAGCGCTGCCAGGCGGTCAGCGGGTCGAGCCGCTGGGCGAGCTCCTTGACGTACTGGCGCAGGGACTTGACGGTGAGCGCGCCGGCCAGGGCGAACTCCAGGAAGACGGCGCGCAGCCGCTCCTCGTCCACCGTCAGGCCGTGGGTGCGCTCGGCCTCGCGGGCCTTGCCGAACCAGGCGGCGGCGTAGGTCTGGTTGCCGTGGCCGAGGAAGATCCGGCCGACCTCCTCGCAGAAGGTGGGCAGGAAGTGCGGGACGGCGCGGCCGAGCCGGGCGGCGAGCTCGTCGAAGCCGTCCTTGGCGGCGCCGGGCTTGGAGGTGGCCTGGCGGGCCAGCCGCTCCATCTCCTTGACCAGGGCGAGCGCGTGGTGGCCGTTGGCCGGGTCGTGGACCAGTGCCCAGGCCGGGAAGCCCAGCGCCTCCTGGCGGACCTGGCCGACCTCGGCGGGCTCGCCGTCGGGCGCCAGGCCGAGGAACTCGACGGCGAGGTCCTCGGCCCGCCCGAGCGCACCGGGGACCAGCCGGACGATCCGGCGGCCGTCGAGCGCGGGGTGGGTGTAGCCGCGGGCGGTGAGCACGTCGGCGGCGCTGTCGGGGCGGCCGGCCCCGGGCAGGGTGCCGGGCGGCAGTACGGCACCGGCGTCGAGCAGGGCCTCCGGCAGTCCTTCGTGCGCTGCGGCGGTGGTGTTCGGGCCGGTGGTGGTGTTCGAGCCGGTGGTGGTCATGCGGCGTCCTCCCCTTCGAGCGTGCGGCCGGCGTACAGGGCGGCGGCCATCCGCATGCCCTCGGACCAGGCGACCGGTCCGACCTCGGTGAGCGGCAGGGCCCGGCCGTCGGGGCCCGCCCAACTGAGCGCGCCGGTCTCGCACGCGTCGTACTCGTAGTAGTCGCCGACCCAGACCCGGGCCTCGACGGTGCGCCCGCCCTCGGTGATCGACTGGACGGCGGAGCCGCCGCGGACCCGGCAGCCGAGCCGGGTGCAGCGCCCGATCAGCTCGCGCAGTTCGCGGTAGCGGCCGCCTGAGTAGGTGGTGACCTCGGTGCCGCCCGGCAGCTCCGCCGGCCGGTGCCAGACCTCGCGGTAGAGCTGCTGGACGCGCTGGGAGACGCCGAGCTCGACGGCGAACTCGCGCAGCTCGTCGAGGTCCTGGAGCAGGACGGGGTGGGGTATCAGGACCTCGCCGTCGGTGAGGCGGACGGTGTCGCCGTCGAGGTCGACCAGGCCGAGGCCGCGCTCGGCGTCCGCGCCGCGCAGGAAGCCGGCGACCGAGCCGTCCACACCGGTGACCACCAGGTCGCGCAGGACGGACTGCCAGGCCTCGTCCGGCCACACGGCGGTGAGCACCGCGGCGGGCACCGGCAGCGAGCGGACCATCCAGCGCTCGACGTCGTCCTGGCAGCGCCGCTCGTGCGCGGCCAGCCACTCGGCGAGCTGCCTGAGCTGGGTGACCACCGGGTCGTCACCGAGCTTCGCCGGTACGGACTTGAGCGCGCGGCCCGCCGCGTTCCGGCAGACCACCTTGCCCTCTCCGTCGAGTGCGACGCGGTACCCTCCCGCGCCCGTCTCCACCCATGCCACGGCCGTACTCCTCCCACCTGGGAACACCTGTCGAATGGCCTGCTGACCAGCGATGCGAGGAACGTAGCGAGGCCCACTGACAACGCGACGGGCGGGGTGGAGGCGGGAAGGGGCGCAGGGAGTTGAAACCGCTCGAACGGGTGATCGAGCGGTCAGGGCGGCGACGCAGGCGGAGCGGCGACGCGGCGGCCGGCCTCCGCGGTGTCAGCCGAGCGGCGCCCGGGGCACGACGACCGGTGCGCCGTCACCCGGCGCCGTGAGCACATGGCTGTCGATGTCGTACAGCGCCCGCACCAGCGGCGCGTCCACCACCTCGCGCGGCGGCCCGCAGGCGAGGACCGCGCCGTCGCGCAGGGCGACCAGCAGGTCCGCGTAGCGGGCGGCCGCCGCCAGGTCGTGCAGGACCATGACCACCGTCCGCCCGCCCGCCGCGACCTGGCGGACGAGCTCCAGCACCTCCACCGCGTGCCCGAGGTCGAGGGCGCTGGTCGGCTCGTCGAGCAGGACGACCGGGGTGTCCTGGGCGAGCACCATGGCGAGCCAGCAGCGCTGGCGCTGCCCGCCGGAGAGCCGGTCGAGCCGGCGGTCGGCCAGTTCCTCGACGCCGGTGGCGCGCAGGGCCTCGGCGGTGAGCCGTTCGTCGTCCGGCGACCACTGCCGGAACAGGCCCTGGTGCGGGTGACGGCCGTAGCGGACCAGCCCGGCGACGGTGACCGCCTCCGGCGCCTGCGGGCTCTGCGGCAGCAGGGCGATCCGGTGCGCGGCCTGGCGCGGGCGCAGCCGCCAGACGTCCTCGCCGCCGACCAGGACCCGCCCGCCGGCCGGCCGGTGCAGCCGGGCGACGGCCCGCAGCAGGGTGGACTTGCCGCAGCCGTTCGGCCCGACCACCGCCACCACCTGCCCGGCCGGGACGGCGAGGTCCACGCCGCCGAGCACCGGGCGCCCCGGGCCGTAGCCGGCGGTGAGCCCCTCGATCGTCAACTCCATGGCAGCTCCAGGTCCTCCGGTCCGACGGGTCCTCCGCTCCGACGCGTGCTCAGCTGCCGCCGAGCGCCTTGGTGATGTCGCCGATGACGGCGTCGGCTGCGAGCGGGCCGCCCCGGGTGGACCAGACCGAGCCGTCCACCGTCACGGTGCGGTTGTTCCTGACCGCGTCCAGCTCCTGGTAGGCGGGCTTGGACTGGACGTCCTTGAGCGCGGCCTTGCCGTCGTCCGTGAGGGTGGACAGGAACAGCCAGTCGCCGTCGATCTCGGCGAGCTTCTCCAGGCTGAGTGCCGGGCTGTGCGCGTTGCCGTCCTTGTCCTGCGCGGCCGGGCGGGTGAGGCCCATGTCGAGGGCGACGCCGGAGGCGAACTGCTTCTTCTCCATCCAGCTCGGCCCGGTCGGGTTCCAGCGGACGACGGAGACGGCGGCGCCCTTGTTCTTGCCGAGTTCGCCGCCTGCCTTGGCGGCCTTGGCCTCGTAGTCGCCGATGACCTTGTTGGCCTGGTCGAGCTTGTTGACGGCGTTGCCGATGCCCCGGAAGGCGAGCTTCCAGTCGTCGGTGGGCGCCATGGTGACCAGGGTGGCGGGGGTGATCTCGCGCAGCTGCTTGAGCACCTGCTCGTCCTGCAGGTCGCCGGCCAGGATGAGGTCGGGCTTGGCGGCGATCACCTTGTCCATCACGGGCTGCAGCAGGTTGCCGACCACCGGCACGCCCTGGACCCTGTCCTTGAGGTACGCGGGGGGCTCGCCCAGCCCCTGGCCGTTGGTGATGCCGACCGGCTTGGCGCCGAGGGCGAGCACCGCGTCCAGGTCCTCCTGGGTGAGGGTGACGATCCGCTTGGGCTCGGCGGGGACCTCGACGGCCTTGCCGGTGGCGTCCTTGACGGTCCGCTTGCCGCCGTTACCGCCGCCCCCGGCGTCCGCCGCCGGGGAGGCCGCGGAGGAGGAGCCCGCGGACGCCGACGAGGAGCCCGCGGAGGACGAGCCCGAGGAGCCGCAGCCGGTGAGCAGGAGCGCGGCCGCCCCGGTGACGGCCAGCGCCTGGGCCGCGCGGCGGCGGACGGGGCTGAGCGGGCGACGGGCGAACGGCATGGGTGCCTCCGGGCAGCGGTGGTACGGGAGTTGAGCGGCGTCCGGGCGGCGCGGCAGCTGCGGTGCTCGGCGGGACGGCTCGGTCATTAGGTTAGCCTTACCTTATGACATTGTCGCAAGCGGGCGTCCACGACGCGTCCCCCGCCACCGCGCCGGAAGCCCCGCCGCCGAGGGAGGAGACCCGCCGCCGCACCTGGCCGGTCGCCGCCGGGACGGTGGCGCTCCTGCTCGCCCTGACCGCGCTCTCGCTGTCGGTCGGCGCCGGCGAGGTCGGCCCCGGACGGGTCCTGGACTACCTGCTCGACCGCGGCGGCGCCCGCGCCGACGGCCGGCTCGCCCTCGTCGTCGGCGACCTCCGACTGCCCCGCACCGTCACCGCCCTGCTGGTCGGCGCCGCACTCGGCGTCGCCGGCGCCCAGTTGCAGTCCGTCACCCGCAACCCGCTCGCCGAGACCGGCCTGCTCGGCGTCAACGCCGGCGCCTCGCTCGGCGTCGTGCTCGGCATCGCCGTGCTCGGCGTGCAGACCTCCTACGGCTACCTCGCCCTCGCCTTCGGCGGCGCCGTGCTCGCCAGCACCCTGGTGCTACTGATCGCGGGCAGCCGGGGCGGCGGCTCACCGATGCGGCTGGTCCTCGGCGGCTCCGCGGTCGGCGCGACCTCCGGCGGGCTCACCGGCGTCCTGATCGTCAACTCCCCCGAGGCGTACGACCGCTACCGGGTCTGGGTGCTCGGCTCGCTCGCCGGGGTGGAGGGCTGGACGACGCTGCGCCAGCTCGCCCCCGCCCTCGGCGCCGGCCTCCTGCTCGCCCTGCTCACCACCCGGCCGCTCACCGCACTCGCCCTCGGCGACGACCTCGCCCGCGGCCTCGGCCATCGACCCGGCGCCACCCGGGCGACGGTCGCCTTCGCCGTCACCCTGCTCACCGCCTCCGCGGTCGCACTCGCCGGGCCGGTCTCCTTCCTCGGCCTGCTCGCGGGCTTCCTCGCCCGGGCCGCGGCCGGCCCCAGGATCGGCCGACTCACCCTGCTCGCAGGCCTGTTCGGCGCCGCCGTCCTGACCGGCGCCGATGTGCTGGCCCGCGTGGTGGCCCGGCCGTTCGAGGCACCGGTGTCGGTGATCGTCGCCCTGGTCGGCGCCCCCGCACTGATCGCGATCGTCCGCTCCCGGCGCTCCGCCGCCCTCGCCCTGACCGACCCGGCCGAGACCGCACCGCCCGTACGACGGGCCGAACCACCCGCCCCCAAAACGGACTTGCTCCTGCGGCACGGCGCCTGGTCGCTGCTGCTCCCCCGCCGGGCGCTGCTCGCCTCACTCGGACTGGCCGCCGCGCTGCTCGCCGCCGTCGTGGTCTCCGCACACGCCGGGCAGAGCGAACTCGGCCTCGGCTGCACCTTCCGGGCCGTGTTCGGCTACGGCGAGCGCCTCGACGTGCTGCTGGTACAGAAGTTCCGGCTCGGCCGGATCGTCGCCGGACTCGCCGCCGGGGCCGCGCTCGGCCTGGCCGGCTGCCTGACCCAGACCCTCGCCCGCAACCGCCTGGCCACCCCCGAGCTCCTCGGCGTCAACGACGGCGCCACCGCCGCCGTCCTGATCTCCGCCACCGCCTCCGGCACCTTCGGCGCCTGGTGGGCCGGGCCGCTCGGCGCGCTCGCCGCCGTCCTGGTCGTCATCCTCGTCTCCGGCGGGCTCGGCGCGCGCGGCTACCGGGTCCTGGTCGTCGGGCTCGCGATGTCCGCGCTCGCCTCGGCGGTGATCCAGGTCGCGCTGGCCCGCCGCTCGCTCAACTCGGCGGGCTCGCTGTACGTCTGGACCTCCGGCAGCCTCAACGGCCGGGACTACGCCATCGCCACGCCCGTCCTGGTCGGGCTGGCCGTGCTCGTGCCGATCGCCCTGGTGGTGGCCCGGCGGCTGGCGGTGCTGCGCTTCGACGACAGCGTCGCCTCCGCACTGGGCGTCGACCCCGGCCGGGTCCGGCTCGTCTGTCTGCTGCTGGCGGTCGCACTCGCCGGGCTGGCGGTCGGCGTCTGCGGGCCGGTCGGCTTCGTGGCGCTCGCCGCACCCGTGATCGCCGCCCGACTGGCGGGGCCCGCACGCGTGCCGGTCCTCGGCTCGGCGCTGACCGGCGCCCTGCTCGTCGCGCTCGCGGACACCCTCGGCCGAGTGCTGATCGGCGGGGTGGAGATCCCCGTCGGCATCGTCACCACCGTCCTCGGCGGGCCCTTCCTGCTCTTGGTGCTGCTCGGCCGCAAGGGCAGCACCGCCTAAGCCTCTTGGAGTCATTTCCGTGGAAACCCCTCCCCTCGTCACGACCGACCCCGACGACCCCGCGTACCGCTTGGTCACCTTCGCCCACCGGGACGAGGAGTGCGATGGCGTCCTCGCACTGCTGCACACCGTGACCGACAAGGACCGCCACGCCGGGGACCTGACACCACATCTGATGAAGCGTCAGAACGATGACACGTGGTCGATCACCTACCGGCTGCGCGCCGACCACCGGGCCTCCTACCAGCTGTACCCGTACCGCGGCCAAGCCCCCGGCACGACCCGCCCCGGCTGGCTGCGCGTCCTCGACCACGCCCGCCCCGACCCGCACGACACCGAACCCCGGCTGCCCGCCCGCGACGGCCGCCACCCCTCCTCGGTGCTCAGCCTGCCCGAGGCGCCCGCGCAGCCGTACGTCCGGCGGCGGGCGGGCGTGCCGCGCGGGCGGACGCTCTCCCATACGGTGGCCGACCGCCGGGTGGACGTCCACTTCCCGGCCGGGCACGGCGCGGGCCCGTACCCGGTGGCGCTGCTGCTCGACGGCGAGATGTGGGGCGAGGTGCTGACCGTCGGCGACACCCTCGACAACCTGACGGCCGACGGCGCCATCCCGCCCACCGTCGCGCTGCTGGTGCACACCATGGGGCCGACCCGCCCCGAGGACCTGAGCTGCAACCCGGCCTTCGTCGACCTCCTCGCCGACCGCCTCCTCCCGTGGGCCACACGGGAGTTCAGCACCACCGACGACCCGCGCCGAACCGTGATCGCCGGCCAGAGCGCGGGCGGCCTCACCGCCGCGTACGCCGCCTTCCGACGCCCCGAGCGCTTCGGCAACGCCCTCTCCCAGTCCGGCTCCTTCTGGTGGCCGGATGGAACGGAGTTCGACGGCGGCAGCGAATGGCTGACCCGGCAGTTCGCAGCCGAGCAGCGGCGCGAGGCCCGCTTCTACGTCGAAGTCGGCCTCCAGGAATGGATGTTGCTCACCCAGAACCGCCACCTGTGCGACGTGCTCGTGGCACGTGGCTACGAGGTCGAGTACCGCGAGTTCAACGGAGGCCACGACTACGCCTGCTGGCGCGGCGGCCTGGCCGACGGGCTCGCGCACCTGCTCGGATCACCCGGTGGGATGGTTTCGGGCTGATTCGCATACCTCCAGGCCATCGGGCGTCTAGCGTCGGGCTCCACACCGATTGGCCTGGGGGTCCCAATGAACGCGTCCTCGCCCGCCGCGCCGCCGCCGATGTCGTGGCGGTACTGCGGCAACCAGATCAAGCTGTGGCGGACCCGAGCCGGCGTCAGCCGCGAGGACCTGGCCGAAGAGGCCGGGTACAGCTACGAGAGCCTGCGGTCGATGGAGGCGGGGCGGCGGAGGCCGTCGCAGCACTTGTTGCAGGTCGCGGACGATCTCTGCGACGCGAAGGGGATTCTGCTGGCGGGAGCGCAGTTCCTGGTGCCGGAGAAGTTTCCGCAGTTCGCGGAGGAGTACATCCGGAACGAGGAAGAGGCGATGGTCATCAACTGGTATGAGAACCAGCTCGTTCCCGGCCTACTCCAGACCGAAGCGACGGCCAGAACCATCATCGATGGTCGTTGGCCCCCACTGGACGACGAGACCGTCGCGGCGCGGGTGGCCGCTCGTCTCGAACGTCGGGGGTTGCTGAGCATTCAGACCAAGGCGTTCAACTTTGTGATCGAAGAAGCCGTCCTGCGCCGCCGCCTCAGCACGGAGGAAGCCCACGCCGAGCAGCTGCGGCACCTCCTCACGGTCGGCAAGCAACGCAACGTCGTCATCCAGGTCGTTCCCTCGAAGGGTTTCCACCCTGGCCTGGAAGGACAGCTCATCCTCCTCGACTTGCCCTCACACCAGCGGATCGCCTATGAAGAGGGCCAGGCTGGTGGGCGGCTGTACTCGGACGTCGACAAGGTACAGCTCCTCAGCCAACGCCATGAAAGGATCCTCCGACAGGCTCTCACTCCGGAGAAGTCGGCCGAATTTATCAACAAGCTGGTGGAGGATCAGTGAATCGCGAGTTGGTCTGGTTCAAGTCCAGTCATAGCGGGAGCGAGGGTGGCGCTTGCGTCGAGGTCGCCCTCACTCCGGGCACCGTCCATGTCCGCGACTCCAAAGACCGGACCGGCCCTCAGCTCGCCTTCACAGCCGAGGCCTGGACCGACTTCATCGGCTTCGCCCACGACAGCAGCCCCGAGGCCGGTCAGTCCCGGTAGGGCACCAGCCGCGACAGGTCCAGCTCGAAGCCGAACGGCTCGGGGATGCGGATGGTCTCGCCGAACTCCCGCTCCGTCCGGGTGTGGTAACGGTCGCGGTTCGGCTCGGAGAACAGCGTCACGGTCTTCTGCCGCGGGTCCACGATCAGGTAGAGCGGGAAGCCCATCCGCGGGTAGTCGCGGACCTTGCCGGTCCAGTCGTTCTCGGGATTGGACGGCGAGACGATCTCGACGGCGATCAGCGCCAGCTCCGCCGGGATCTCGCGGCCCAGCTCGATGACGTCCTCGGGCAGGTAGGCGAGGTCGGGGTTGCGGACGGAACCGACCTCGGGCGAGGAGAGGTCGCTGTTCCCGGTCGGGAAGTACCCGGACGGGCAGTGCGCCTCGAACTGGCGCTGCACGATCGCCAGGTTCAGCTGGTGGATCAGCGACGGTGACGCCTGCATGACGATGATGTCGCCGGACAGCTCGACCTTGTAGCCGTCCGGGAGGCTACGGCGTACGTCTTCGAGCAGCCGATAGCGGTCGGGGTCCATGCGCTCTCCTCCGGTGCTCCGGCCACCGTACGGCAGCCGGAGCCGACGGGGAGTCCGCTCCCGCCCCGCCGTCAGTCTTCCGGGGGTGGGCCCGGGGGGGCGGTGGGCAGGCGGGTGGCGAGGAGGGCGCCGGCGGCGACCAGGGCGGCGGTGAGGAGGAGGGCGAGGCGGTAGGGGGTGGTGCCCGAGTCGGCGGGGAGGGCGCCGATCAGGGCGGCGGTGGCGGCGATGCCGAGGGCGCCGCCGAGGGTGCGCAGGATGGTGAACAGGCCCATCGCCCGGCCCATGGCGGGCCCGGGGACGTCGGCGAAGCCGGCGATCTGGACGGTGAGGACGGCGGTGCCCAGGATCAGGCCGACGCCGAACATCAGGGCCCGGACGGCCCACGGGTTCTCGGCGAAGCCGAGCGCGGCGAGGACGGCCGCGGCCAGCAGCAGCCCCGGCAGGGCCAGCCGACGCGGCCCGAGCCGGGGCAGCAGGCGGTCCACCACCTGGGAGGCGGCCATCAGCCCGATCGCCTCGGGGAAGACGCTCAGCCCGGCGTCGAGCGCCGAGGCGCCGAGCGCCGCCTGATAGAGCAGCGGCAGCGCGAACAGGGCGCCCATCAGCCCGGCCGAGGTCAACAGGGCCAGCCAACTCGCCGCGCCGAAGGTCCGGTCGGCGAGCAGCCGCAGGTCCACCAGCGGTTCGTCGGAGCGGAGTTGGTGCCGGACGGCCGCGCCCAGCAGGGCGAGGCCTCCCGCCGCACTGAACGCCACGCCCGGCGAGGACCAGCCGTGGGCCGGGCCGAAGCCGAGGGCGTAGGTCAGCAGGCCGAGGCCCGGGGTGGCGAGCAGGAAGCCGGTGGTGTCGAAGCGGCCGGCCGGGGGCTCCTCTGCGCCGCGCAGGCCGAACAGCCCGAGGGCGACGGCGGCCACCCCGATCGGCACGTTGACCAGGAACAGCCAGTGCCAGGAGAGGTGTTCGGTGAGGAACCCGCCGAGCGGCGGCCCGAGGGCGGGCATCAGCGCGGTCGGGACGATCAGGATCCGGCCCAGGCCCGCCCGCTCGTGCGGGGCGAAGGCCCGGAACAGCAGCGTCATCCCGACCGGGGTGAGCAGTCCGCCCGCCACCCCCTGGACGGCGCGCGCCGCCGCCAGCGAGCCGAGGCTGGGGGCGGCGGCGCACAGGGCGGAGGCGAGGGTGAAGGCGCTCAGCGCGCCGAGGAAGACCCGCTTCACGCCGTACCGGTCGCCGAGCCTGCCGGCCACCGGCAGGCCGAGGGCGAGACCGACCAGGAAGGCGGTCTCCACGGCGTTGGCGGCCGAGACGGGACGGCCGAAGTCCTCGGCGATGCTGAACAGCGCCGGGTTGACGATGGTCGAGTCCAGGCCGTTCATGCACATCGCGGCCGTGTAGACGACGACCACCGCGGCGCGCCCCGCGAGCAGGGGGCGCGCCGGGGCCTGGGCGGCGGGGGCCCCCGGGGCTGTCTCTTATACACATCTCCGCGCCCACGAGACAGGCAGAAATCTCGTATGCCGTCTTCT